>CP104974.1:1045000-1050000 GCA_025452255.1 Devosia sp. A8/3-2 | reverse complement strand
GCGACCAGTCTGCATATGAAGGCCCTCGTAGCGCGCAAGGTGTGAAACTAATGCCGCAGCAATCCCGAAATTCAAGTTCGCGTCCGATCCGAAATACTGGGCCGGGCGGTGTGGGCAAGCTCAAGGCGCGGACGGAACAGGCGTCCCTTGATGAAATAGCATCAGCCACGAGCCGCCGACTTGCTTCCAAATTGAGCTGCGCAACACGGTCTGTTCCACGTCGTCCCCCGTGGAATGCCGGACACTGCGATAGGTCACCGGGACAAGGTCAGGCGCCAGAGCCTGTGCGGCAAAATCAAGAATCACCGGAAGCGGAGCCCGAATGTCGGGCGTCTCTTGCGCCAAGGCGTCGACGACAATGGCTTTATCATAAACTCTGCCGGAGCTACCGAACTCCCTGAACGTATCGGCCAATAGCGCGCTGACGGCGTCACGAGAACTCCGGACTTCCGGGCGATGCAAAGCCTGTTCGAGACTGCGAAAGACATCAGCATCAGGCATTAGCTTCCCTCCTACCAGTACGCATCGCTCAGAGGACGGTAGAATCAAGCCTGCTCTTTCCTTTGTCGAGGGGGACCGAATCGCTGCTCCCTCTATGGCGACAGGATCCACGAACACCGTGCGCTGACCTTTGGGTCATCATGGGCAAAACACCAATAGCTGGCGATCCAGCGTTTGGCGGCGGCGAAGTCGACGCCGAGCCCACGCCGCTCCAGCCAATCGAGAGCCAGAACGCGGTCTTGCGCATTCGCCTCCGGCGACAATTCCAGAATCGAGATAGGCGACGGCCGACCAGCAATCCAGCCGGCGATCGGCAATCATCGAGGTCGCGCCGAAATCGATCACCGCCGTGACGTGGTCGGCATCGACCAGGACATTGCCGGGGAAGATATCGAAATGCACGAGCGCGCCGGCTGAACAGTCCGGAATGCCAGCAAGATTGTCGGTCGGCAAATGACTGAGCGGTCCCGGCAGCGAGCGGGTCAGCGCCAACCGTGCGCTGAGATAACCCTGATAGCTGGGCCGCCGGATGGCGCGCTCCAAGCCGAGATCGCCGAAGAAATCTCTCTTGACCGCGATGTCACCGATCTGGCTTGCCGCATCGAGATAGTCAAGCAACAGTTGCCGCCGCTCTTCGCCCTGCGCCGTGGTCAATGCTTGCGAGAAGGGAATGCCGGGCAGCAGCCGCTCGATCACTGCAACGCGGCCTTCAATTTCGGTGATTCTGCTCAACTTCGGGCGTCGCAAAGCCGATTTTGCCGCGGCCGGCGGAGATTTCCGCGAGGAGTTCGGCGCGCGTGCTGCTGGGCAGACGACGCGCCAGTCGCAATAGACGCAAAACCCGGTGATCGCCGAGGGCATAGACCCGAGCTTCGCCGCCCTCGCCGAGCAACGGAGCGTTCGAAGCACCGAGTGCGGCGAGAATGGTCAGATCCTTGCTATCGCTCAGCATGCCAAACTCCCTCTACGCCGAGCTAAGATGAAACCGTCTATAGCTGTCAAAATCTGCGACCGGAAGAAAGCCGGCCCGCTCGAGCAGGGCCTCGCTGCGCAGATTACCACGGGTAACGCCAGCATAGATGTCGGTTGCGTTCAGGTCCGAACGGGCAAAGCCGATCAGCGCTTGCAGCGCGGCTGTCGCATAGCCCTTACCCGTCGCCTTCTCGGCCAGCCAGTAACCCAGCCCATATTTTGGAGGATCCACCGGAACCAGATCTATCCGGCCGATAAGCTCTCCCTTCAGGAGGAGACCAAAGCGCAGATTGCTGTGATCGCCGATGGCAAGCTCGGCCTCGAGTTCTTCATAGGACATAGCCACTGGTCGGTATAGTCGCCATGCGCGGTAAGGTGATCGCGGTTCTGCTGGAGAAGGCTATGTAGCTCCGTGGCTTGGCTTTGAGTAAGCGTGTGCAGCATCAAGTCCGGAAAATCGGCATTCAGCATGGCTATTGATGCCTCGCCACCAATTTTTGCCTTGTCCATTGTCATCACCCCCGAACATAAAACCCCAGTCATTTCTGACTGGGGGTTTTTGTATTCGACTGGCGTATTGAGAACCGGATGTTTTTGGCAGACCTTGCAGCGACCTACTCTCCCAAGCCTTGAGACTTAGTACCATTGGCGCAGAGGAATTTGACGGTCGAGTTCGGGATGGGATCGGGTCTTGGGCTCCTCGCAAGAACCACAAGGTCAGCGAAAAACATACGGTGTGAATTCTGGTTTTTGTTTTGTATTGGACCAACAACTCTCCCATGCAAGGAGTGTTGGTCTGGTGTTTCTAACCGATCGAACATTTCACAATCTATGCGGACATAGATTAATGAGAACGATCAAGCCAATCGAGCTATTAGTACCGGTAAGCTTCACACATTGCTGCGCTTCCACACCCGGCCTATCGACGTGGTGGTCTTCCACGGCTCTCAAGGGAATACTAGTTTTGAAGGAGGCTTCCTGCTTAGATGCTTTCAGCAGTTATCCCGTCCGAATTTAGCTACCCTGCAATGCGGCTGGCGCCACAACAGGTCCACCAGAGATTCGTCCAACCCGGTCCTCTCGTACTAGGGTCAGCTCTTCTCAATATTCCTACACCCACGGCAGATAGGGACCGAACTGTCTCACGACGTTCTGAACCCAGCTCACGTACCACTTTAAATGGCGAACAGCCATACCCTTGGGACCTGCTCCAGCCCCGGGATGTGATGAGCCGACATCGAGGTGCCAAACAATGCCGTCGATATGGACTCTTGGGCATTATCAGCCTGTTATCCCCAGCGTACCTTTTATTCGTTGAGCGATGGCCCTTCCACGCGGGACCACCGGATCACTATGACCGACTTTCGTCTCTGCTCGACTTGTCAGTCTCGCAGTCAGGCAGGCTTATGCCATTGCACTCAGCGGACGATTTCCGACCGTCCTGAGCCCACCATCGCGCGCCTCCGTTACTCTTTGGGAGGCGACCGCCCCAGTCAAACTACCCACCATACGCTGTCCCGGACACTGTTATGCCGCGGTTAGACATCTATGACGATAAGGGTGGTATCTCATCTTGCGGCTCCACACGAACTAGCGTCCTTGCTTCAAAGCCTACCACCTATCCTGCACATGCCGACACAAATGCCAGCGTAAAGCTATAGTAAAGGTGCATGGGGTCTTTCCGTCTGACCGCAGGAACCCCGCATCTTCACGGGGAATTCAATTTCGCTGAGTCTATACTGGAGACAGTGGGGAAGTCGTTACGCCATTCGTGCAGGTCGGAACTTACCCGACAAGGAATTTCGCTACCTTAGGACCGTTATAGTTACGGCCGCCGTTTACCAGGGCTTCAATTCAGGGCGTTAACCCCTCCTTTTAACCTTCCGGCACCGGGCAGGCGTCAGACCCTATACGTCGATTTGCATCTTCGCAGAGCCCTGTGTTTTTGATAAACAGTCGCCACCCCCTCTTTTGTGCCACTCCTACAAGGTTGCCCTCGTAGAAGTCATGCTTATCCCGAAGTTACGCATGCAATTTGCCGAGTTCCTTCAGTATAGTTCTCTCAAGCGCCTTGGTATACTCTACCAGTCCACCTGTGTCGGTTTAGGGTACGGTCAATATTGGTGGAGCTATTTCCAGGAACCGGCTCATCGCACCCCCAATCCAATAAGGGGATACGAACCTGCGCGATCCGTCACTACCACCGGTTCACGAATATTAACGTGATTCCCATCGGCTACGCATTTCTGCCTCACCTTAGGGGCCGACTAACCCTGCGCTGATTAGCATTGCGCAGGAACCCTTGGACTTTCGGCGAAAGTGTCTCTCACACTTTTTATCGCTACTCATGTCATCATTCGCACTTCCGATACCTCCACGGCCCCTCACAGGTACCGCTTCGCAGGCTTACGGAACGCTCCGCTACCGCTTGCACGTAAACGTGCAAACCCTAAGCTTCGGTGGGCAGTTTTAGACCCGTTACATCTTCGCCGCAGGAACGCTTGACCAGTGAGCTGTTACGCTATCTTTAAAGGATGGCTGCTTCTAAGCCAACCTCCCGGTTGTCTAAGCATTCCCACATGCTTTCCCACTTAACTGCCACTTGGGGACCTTAGCTGTAGGTTAGGGTTGTTTCCCTTTTGACGATGGACGTTAGCACCCACCGTCTGTCTCCCGGATATCACTCTTGGGTATTCGGAGTTTGGTTAGGTTTGGTAAATCGGTGAGATCCCCTAGCCCATCCAGTGCTCTACCCCCAAGGTGTCCGTCCGAGGCGATACCTAAATATCTTTCGTGGAGAACCAGCTATTTCCGAGTTTGATTGGCCTTTCACCCCTAGGAACAAGTCATCCCCGTAATTTTCAACTTACGTGGGTTCGGCCCTCCAGTAAGTGTTACCTTACCTTCAGCCTGCTCATACCTAGATCACTCGGTTTCGGGTCTAATCCAACTAACTTAACGCCCTATTCAGACTCGCTTTCGCTGCGCCTACACCTAACGGCTTAAGCTTGCTAGTTAGACTAAGTCGATGACCCATTATACAAGAGGTACGCCGTCACCCTTGCGGGCTCCGACTGTTTGTATGCATCCAGTTTCAGGAACTATTTCACTCCCCTCGTCGGGGTGCTTTTCACCTTTCCCTCACGGTACTTGTTCGCTATCGGTCGTGCACGAGTACTTAGGCTTGGATAGTGGTCTACCCATGTTCAGACAGAATTTCACGTGTTCCGCCTTACTCGAGGACCTCAATGCTTTCTACCGGTACAGGGCTATCACCCACTATGGCCGACATTTCCATGTCGTTCCCGTTCTTACAAAGAGGCCACTGGCACGGTCCGCGTTCGCTCGCCACTACTAACGGAGTCTCGGTTGATGTCCTTTCCTCTGGGTACTTAGATGTTTCAGTTCCCCGGGTTAGCTCCCTTTCGGGTGACCTAAATGGTCAGGTTTCCCCATTCGGAAATCATCGGATCAAAGCTTATTCGCAGCTCCCCGACGCTTATCGCAGCGTATTACGTCCTTCATCG
>CP104974.1:0-1042500 GCA_025452255.1 Devosia sp. A8/3-2 | reverse complement strand
TTCGTCCGATCCTCAGTTGCCCAAGAACCAAACCGCAAGAACCTCGCCGTCCACGTTTCTCTTTCTTCTATCTTCACAATGTCAAAAAACTGACCCAAGGACCAAGCGGCCTTACGTCGGTGAGGGTGTCATGCCCTCGATAATTTCGTCAGGAAATACGATCCAGTTCCGGTTGCCCGGCAGATCGTCTGCCCTGTCAGAAACCGCCATCAGTGGGAGTGCAGAACACTCAGCGTCGTTGGCGTAAATTCGAAACCAAAATTTCTTTTCGTTTCAGTGACTTGCTGCTTCGTTCGCCGCCGTTTGGCGCCGCCCTCTTCAGCGATGACCGGGTTATAGGGGCCACCCGTTTTTCTGTCAACGACCCAAATGACAAAAATGACATTTTCTCATCTGGGGGCCCGCAGCCGCCGTGGAAAACTCGACTGAAGTGCCAGAGATTTCAGGCCTTACACGCTGTTCCACCCATTATGGGATTTTCTCGCGGCAGAACAAGTGCATGGGCTTCTGGCCCGCCTCGGGACTGCCGAAAGGGGCTCTATCCTGTTCACTTCAGCGCGCTGAAGCGCCACCCAACGCAGTTTCGCCGCATTTTTTTTGGATCAGCAGCATGGATTGATATAGACTCCGCGCCCATGCGCTTGAGCGCGTTACGCGCATGAGTGTTCAATTCCCGCTTCCTCGGAGCGGAATTGGCGGAGACTTACCGCAACGGACTAAGGATGGGGCGTTGAACGCAGCGCAGAGAAACCGCCATGCCGCCTTGCTCAAGGCCACCGGCTTTGAGGACTGCCCGGCACTGACGGTGCAATCGACCGACGGCGAGATTCCGCATGGGCGCGAGCTGAGCTTCGCCCGGCTGAGCGGCACGGTGATGACTGGGCTGACCAGCGTTCTGCTGATGGGTGCCGCGCTTTACGTATCCTTCCGGGGCCGGGGCAATTTCTCGACCGCCTATGAAGCCCTGCAGCTGGCCGCCCCCAAGCGCGAGGCGCAGGCGCCCACCGATATCTCAGCCAAATCCGCCCGCATCCGCCCAGTCGCCGCCACCCGCTCCGACCCGGAAGTGATCGAAGCCTCCATCCGCCAGAATGTCGATGGCCGCGATATCATCCGCAACCAGCCTTTCGTGCGGATCCGCGCCACGCTCGCGACGGCGGCCACCGCCTTGTCGGACGATGTGCCCACCTATGATCCGGTGGCCATTCTCAATGCGACCCAGCCCATCGAGTCGGCCAATGCGGTCGAGGTCAATACCGATGTCTATGGTGCGCAGGTCGAGGGCGAAGTCGCCGTCAAGCTCGCCGCCATGCCGGCAAGCTTTGTGCCGCAGGCCACCATTTCCGACCAATCGGCGGCCGACTATGTCCGCACCGTGGTTGAATCCACCTTCTATGATGACGCCGCCGCCTCCCCGACGCTGGCCTATGCCGCGCTTGGCCCGAGCGTGCGCGATCTCAGCCCCATGCCGGGCAGCGCAAGCAATGTGCTGGGCAGGGTGGCCGAGAACGTCACCATCATGCCCAAGACGACGGTTGCCTCGGACACCACGCTGGGCCGCACCGAGCGTTTCCTGACCATTCGCGAAGTGGGCCCGCTGTCCGACACGCTGGCCAAGAACGGCTTTACCGCCAATCAGATCGCCATGGTCGAGAACACGCTCAAGAACCTCATTCCGGCGACCAGCCTGCCGGCGGGCATCCGGCTGCGCATTCTTTACGGGCCGCTCAATTCCAATTCGACCAGCCTTGTGCCCTATCGCATGAGCATCTACCGGCCCGATGGCACGACGGGCGATCCACATATTGCCACCGTGGCGCTGACCGATACGGGCCAATATGTGGTCGGGCTGGCGCCCGATTTCGTGCAATTCCCCAAGGAAGACGCCGAGCAGATCAACGTTTCCAATCTCCCCTCGATCTATCGTTCGATCTGGGAGACCGGGCGCAAGCACGATCTGGACGATGACACGATCGAGCGGATCATCGGCATGTTCGCCTATGACGTGGACATGAACAAGCGCATCACGGCAGGGGATTCCATCGAGCTGCTGGAATCAGCGCCTGATGCAACGGGCCGCAAGCAGCTGCTCTATGTTGGCCTCACGCTGGGCTCGACCACGCGCCAACTTTATCGCTTCGGCACCGATGACGGCATGGTGGATTTCTACGATCCCGATGGCGAGACGGGCAAACGCTTCCTCACCCGCCGGCCGCTTGAAGGCGGGGGCACGCTGCGCTCGCGCTTCGGCTATCGCATTCATCCCATTTTCCATACGCGGAAGCTGCATACCGGCGTCGATCTGGCCGCCCGCTCAGGCACACCGATCTATGCCTCGGGCGACGGCACGATCCAATTGGCCGGATGGCAATCGGGCTATGGCAACAAGATCGAGATCAAGCACGTCAACGGCTACAGAAACCGCCTATGGCCACATGTCGCGTTTTGCCGATGGCATGAAGCCGGGCGTGCGGGTGCGGCAGGGCCAGGTGATCGGCTATGTCGGCTCGACTGGTCAATCGACTGGTCCGCATCTGCATTTTGAAATGCATATCAACGGCAATCTGGTCGATCCGCTCAGCGTCAAGCTGCCCAAGGAAAACTCCCCGGCCCAGCGCTATGACGGCAAGTTCAAGGAAACCGTGGCCCAGATCAATGATCTGATGGCGCGCGATCCCGCCCCGGTCACCGTAGCGCAGGCCGATACGGCCAGCCGCTAGGCGCGGGCCGGCAGGTTCTTCCGCTCCAGTGTCAGCCGGGCAATGGCTGCTGAAACCGAGCTCAATCCGGCGGTGACATAGGCAATAGCGGCAAAGGCTGCGTCGGTCGCGGCGAGGCGCATGGCTTCTTCGGCTTCGGTCAACCCGCTCGCTGGCAGGCCGAAGAAGATCGGCAATTCGGCAGCGCTGCCCAGTGCACGCTCGAACACCGAAGCCACCACCAGCCCCAGCAAGGCCACGGCCATGAGCCCGGCCACGCGCAACGGCATTGTTGACGCCCGAGGCGACGCCGGTATCGTGATCGGCGACCGAGGTCATGACGGCCGTCGACAGGGGCGAAACGACCAACCCCATGCCGAGCCCCAAAAGCGCGACACAGGGCAGCACGGCAAACCACACATTATGCAGCGGCGTGGTGATCCCCAGCAGCGCGAAGGCCGCAGCAACGATCAGCGAACCCAATGCGATCAAGGGCGCCGGACCGACCATATCGGCCCATTTGCCGCTGAACGAGGAGAGGATTGTGAGCAGCACGCCCATGGGCAGCAGCGCCGAGGAGACATTGGCCGGGGTGACGCCCCAACCGCCAATCATGGTCATGGGCAGGAAGAACATGGCCCCGCCCAGCGAAGTAGAGCGCAAAGGTCAGCCCGTTCGCTCCCGAAAACGCTTTATTGGCAAAGAGCCCCAGCGGCAGCATGGGGGCCGTAGTACGCGCTTCCCAGACGAGAAAAATGACGCCCAGCACCAGCCCGGCGCCGACGAAAGCTGCCATATGCAACAGGCCCGGTGTGCTTTCGCTGCCATCGCCGGTGAGGCCATAGGCAATCAGCATCAAGGCCAGCGTGGCCAAGGCCGCGCCCACGACATCGAGCCGCCGTCCGGCTTCGGGCCGGTCCGCC
This sequence comes from Devosia sp. A8/3-2, assembly GCA_025452255.1. Lineage (GTDB taxonomy): Bacteria > Pseudomonadota > Alphaproteobacteria > Rhizobiales > Devosiaceae > Devosia. The sequence goes on along the minus strand of CP104974.1, from coordinate 1,038,878 downwards.
CTGACCTTGAACCACAGCAAGGCCAGCGCAATGCCGCCCAGCGGCAGGTTGATGGCAAAAACCAGCCGCCAGCTCCAATCGCCGAACGCGGTCAGCACGAACCCGCCAATGATCGGGCCGGCAATAGAGGTGAGCGAGGACGCAGCCGCCCAGATGCCGATGGCCTTGCCGCGTTCCTCGCGCGGATAGGCCTTGGCGATGATGGCCAAGCTGCCGGGCACCATGAAGGCCGCGCCGGCGCCCTGCACTGCCCGCGCCACGACCAGAACCAGCGGGGTCGGGGCCAATGCGCAGACCATGGAGGCCAGCACGAACGCCACGATGCCCCAGCCGAAAGTGGTGCGCAGCCCGAACCGGTCGCCGGCGGCGCCACCCAGCAGGATCAGCGCCGACAGGAACAGCAGATAGCCATTACTGATCCATTGCGCATCGGCCAGCGTGGCGCCCAGATCGGCGCGAATGGCCGGGATGGCGATCGAAATCACCGAACCATCGATAAAGCCCATGCTCGAGGCCGGGATTGCCGCGATCAGCACGAAGTGCCGGCTTTGCAGCGCGGCAATATCCTGGCTCATTGGAGGTCCCTCAACCCTTGGATGAACAACCTATTCCCGCGCGACCCAAACGGCTAGCTCGTTTCCGCCCGGCTCGCGGAAGTGGAACCGCCTGCCGCCAGGAAAATCGAACTGCGCCTCGGTGATGACGCCGCCGGCCTTGATCACCCGCTGCTCTGCCGCATCGAGATCGTCGGTCCGCACAATGGCCATGGTCGCGGCAACCTTGCCACTGGCCCGGTCGATACCGCCATCAATGCCCGCGTCATTCAACCCATCGTAATCGGGACCATAGCTGGTCAGGCCCCAGCCGAATGCCGCCTGGAAAAATGCGCTGGTCCGCCCCCGATTGGTCGAGGGAAACTCGATATAGTCGATCTTGTCGCTCATTTTGCGCTCCTCTTTGTTCTTCATTTGTTCTGCCACGCGGAAAGCCGGCGCGCAAGCGGCGATCAAGAAAATGGGCCGATCTTTCGACCGGCCCATTGTATCTGATCAGGCTGCCGCGTCGGCCGTGGCGGGGCCGCCCGGCAGCAGCACGATGCCGTCATCATTGGCATCGACCACCACATTGGAGCCATCGCTGACCCGGCCGGCCGAGATTTCCTCAGCCAGCCCGTCCTGCACCGCCCGCTGAATCGCCCGCTTGAGCGGGCGCGCGCCATAGGCGGGATCATAGCCTTCATTGGCCAGCCATTCGCGGGCCCGCGGCGTCAATTCGAGATTGATGTCACGATCCTTAAGCAGATGCTGCAAGCGCCCGAACTGGATATCGACGATGGAACCCATATGTTCGCGGCCCAGCCGGTGGAACAGCAGGATCTCGTCGATCCGGTTGAGGAATTCGGGCCGGAACGCCATCTTGACCATGTCCAGCACCTTGCCGCGCACCAGCTCCACCGATTCCCCATCCTTGAGGTCGACCAGATATTCGGCCCCCAGATTGGAGGTGAGGATGATCACCGTATTGCAGGAAATCGACCGTGCGCCCCTGCCCGTCGGTCAGCCGCCCGTCATCGAGCACTTGCAGCAGGACGTTGAACACGTCCGGATGCGCCTTCTCGATCTCGTCGAACAGCACGACCTGATAAGGCCGGCGCCGCACGGCTTCGGTCAGCACGCCACCTTCGTCATAGCCGACATAACCCGGAGGGGCGCCGATCAGGCGGGCCACCGAGTGCTTTTCCATGAACTCGCTCATGTCGAGCCGCACCATGGCGGTCTCGTCATCGAACAGGAATTGCGCCAGCGACTTGGTCAATTCGGTCTTGCCAACGCCCGTTGGCCCCGAGAACATGAACGAGCCAATCGGCCGGTTCGGGTCCTGCAGGCCGGCGCGCGAGCGCCGCACCGCGCGGGCAATTGCCGCCACGGCTTCAGCCTGCCCGATGACGCGGGAGCCCAGCGCATCTTCCATCTTGAGCAGCTTGTCGCGTTCGCCTTCCAGCATCCGGTCCACCGGAATGCCAGTCCAGCGGGAAACGACCTGCGCAATGTCGCTGGGCGTCACGACTTCTGCCGCCATCAACGGATCATTGCCATTGGCTTCGTCAGCGCTTTTGATCTTCTTTTCCAGCTCTGGAATGACGCCATAGGCCAGCTCCCCGGCCTTGGCCGAGTCACCCTGCCGCTGGGCAATTTCGAGCTGGCTGCGCGCCGCGTCGAGCTCTTCCTTGAGCTTCTGACTACCGTGCAGGCGATCCTTTTCGGCCAGCCATTTGGCCGACAGGGTCTGTGCCTGCTCTTCGAGCCCACCCAATTCGCCTTCGAGCCGTTCGAGCCGGATGCGCGAACCGTCATCGTCTTCCTTGCGCAGAGCCTCGCGCTCGATCTTGAGCTGCATGATGCGCCGATCAAGTTCGTCCAGCGCCTCGGGCTTGGAATCGACGGCCATACGCAAGCGCGCCGCCGCCTCGTCCATCAGATCGATGGCCTTGTCGGGCAGGAAGCGGTCGGTGATGTAGCGATTGGACAGCGTCGCTGCGCTCACCGTGGCCGAGTCGGAAATCCGAATGCCGTGATGCAGCTCATACTTTTCCTTGAGGCCGCGCAGGATCGAGATGGTGTCTTCCACACTTGGCTCATCCACAAAAACCGGCTGGAAGCGCCGGGCCGGGGCCGCGTCCTTCTCGATATATTTGCGATATTCATCCAGCGTCGTCGCGCCCACGCAATGCAGCTCGCCCCGCGCCAAAGCAGGCTTGAGCAGGTTGGACGCATCCATCGCGCCATCCGCCTTGCCGGCGCCCACCGAGGTATGCATTTCGTCGATGAACAAAATGATCTGCCCATCCGAAGAGGTGACTTCGCTCAAAACGCCCTTGAGGCGCTCCTCGAACTCGCCGCGATATTTCGCACCGGCAATGAGCGAGCCCATATCCAGCGACAGCAGCGACTTGTTTTTCAGACTCTCGGGCACATCACCATTGACGATGCGGATGGCCGGGCCCTCGGCAATCGCCGTCTTGCCCACGCCGGGCTCGCCGATCAGCACCGGATTGTTCTTGGTGCGACGGCTCAGCACCTGAATGGTGCGGCGAATTTCCTCGTCGTGGCCAATCACCGGGTCGAGCTTGCCCTCGCGCACATCTCGGGTCAGGTCGCGCGCATATTTCTTGAGCGCATCATAGCTATTCTCGGCCGATGCCGAATCCGCGGTGCGGCCCTTGCGGATCGCTTCGATGGCCGTGTTCAGCCCCTGCGGCGTCACGCCGGCAGAGCTCAGGATCTTACCCGCATCGGTGTCTTTTTCGACCACCAGCGCCAGCAGCAGGCGCTCGACGGTGACATAGCTGTCGCCCGCCTTCTGCGCCGCGCTTTCGGCGGTGTCGAATACGCGCGCAATCTCGCGGCTCAGATAGAGCTGGCTACCGTCGCCCGATACGGATGGAATTTTGGCCGGGGCCGCCTCGACGGCCGCCCGCGCTGCCTTGGGGTCGCCCCCGGCGCGCTCGATCAGCCCATTGGCCATGCCCTGATCGTCGTCGAGCAGCACCTTGAGCAGATGCAGCGGCGCAAATTGCTGATGCCCCTTGCCCAGCGCAATGGTCTGCGCGCTCTGGATGAAGCCACGCGCCCGCTCGGTGTATTTTTCGATATTCATGCAACTCTCCTGATCTCGCCCGCGGCTCTGGCCCATCAAAGGCACCAAAACACGCGGCGGAAGCGTCGTTTGATGAAACGCCCGACAAGCGGCGCTGGTTCATCACGACAGATATATGGGGAGGCCTTTGCAAACAAAAAGGCCGGACATTGCTGCCCGGCCTTGGAAATTGTCTGGTGCGGATTATTCCGCTGCCGTTGCGGCCTTGCCGGTCAGGAATGCCGGCAATTCGCCGACATCAGGCTGCGGCGCGCCGGCCGGGTCGCCGGCATCGCCACCCGCCGGACGGCGGCGGCGTGGACGGCGGGGCTTGCGGGCTTCGCCCTCGGCCTGTTGTTCGGCCGATGCTTCATTATTGTCGCCTTCGGCAATTGGCTCGGCGACCGCGGCGGCGATCTGGGGCTGTTCCTGCTGTTCGGCGGGACGCTCCTGACAGGGGGCGTTCCTGACGCGGCCGCTCTCGGCGGTCACGACGCTGGCGATCGCCACGCTCATTGTTGCGCTCACCCTGCTGCTGCTGTTGCGGCTGCTCGGAGCGATCGCCCTCGCCTTGCTCGTCGCCGTCACCCTGCTGGTTTGGCTGCTGGATGGGCTGGGGCGAGGCGAAGCGCGAGTTCATCTCGGGCATATCGTCGTCGAAATCGTCGTCCCGGCTCTGGCCATCCGGCCGCTGGCCATTCTGGGCCTGCTGGGCGGCAGTGACGATGCGGAAATAATGTTCGGCGTGCTGGAGATAGTTCTCCGCCATCACCGAGTCGCCGCTCGATTGCGCGTCGCGCGAGCTGGAGATATTTCTCCGCAATGTGAGCAGCGTTACCGCGGACTTTTACGTCCGGACCATTGCTCTCGAAATTGCGGGACAACGGGTTGACGTGCTTGCGTCCACCGTTCCGGCTACGCTGCCGGTTCTTATTCTGATTATTGGGTCTCATCTGGTCGCTTTATCTAACTCTAGAAAAATAAGCGTCACACGTCTGGCGGACCGGCATCTGCACGGTCTGGCCACTCCCAGCCAAGCTTGCGCTCGAAACATGGGGTTCTATCTGGCTTCATGAAGACCGACACCGTCGAGCAGCGTTGCCATATAATCCTGACCTATCCTGCGTCGCTCCAGCCTCTGCCGGAACCGCGCTGCACCTTGCAGCCTCAGGAAATGATCGGGTGGCGTGTCGCCGTGGCGCCCATGATGCGCCGTTGACAGCAAGGGCAAACTATATTGTTCGGCCGGTCTTTGCCAGCATTAATTGCGCGGCGCACTTTATCGCCTCGCTAACTGGTTAAACATGGTGCGCTGACCACCCGGTCAAGGCCATTAAGGTCTTTGTGAACTGCGACGGGGCCAAATCCGGCGGCCCGGAATAGTGCCGCAACCGCCTCGCCCTGATCACGGCCGATCTCGACCAGCACGCGTCCATCCGGCTGGAGCCAGTTGCCAGCCTCTTTGACGATAATGCGATAAGGCGCCAGCCCATCGGGCCCGCCATCCAGTGCCAGCCTTGGATCGAAGTCGCGGACTTCGGGGGAAAGCGTCTCGACGACGGCGGAATTGATATAGGGCGGATTGGAGACGATCAGATTGAACCGCGACGCGGCAGCGACTGCCCCGAACCAGCTGCCTTGACGAAAATCCAGTCGATCCGCCACCCCGTGCCGCTCGGCATTGCCCCGCGCCGCCGCCAAGGCTTCAGCGCTCAAATCGGTCGCCACGCCAGTTGCGTCGGCCCGGTTGGCCAGCACGGATATGGGAATGCACCCCGTGCCGGTGCCCATATCGAGCAAGCGCCCGCCCTTCGGCAAAACGTCCAGCGCCATATCCACCAGCAATTCGGTTTCCGGCCGCGGCTCCAGCGTGGCGCGATTGAGCGCAAAGGCCGAGCCATAAAATTCGCGTTCACCAATGATCCGCGCCACCGACTCGCCAGTCAGGCGCCGGCGCATCAGCGCCGCGATCCGCTCAACGGCTTCCGCCTCGACCGGCTCGTTTTCGCGCAGCGCCATCTCGAGCGCCGACAATCCCAGTCCATGGCCGGTCAGCAACTTGGCATCGAGCCCCGCCGAGGCAGAACCCTGCCGGTCCGGGGCATCGCGCCAGCTGCGCCACAGCGCGCCGATCGTGGGAGGAACGCTCAGTTGGCCTGCTCCATCGCCGCCAATTGCTCGGCTCGGCTTTCGGTGATCAACGCCTCGATCAATTCGTCCAGCGCTTCGCCGGCAATGACTTTGTCGAGCTTGTAGAGCGTCAGGTTGATCCGGTGATCGGTGACCCGCCCTTGCGGGAAATTATAGGTGCGGATGCGTTCGGAGCGATCGCCCGACCCCACCTGCCCCTTGCGCTCGGCCGAGCGGGCGCTGTCGCGTTCCTCTCGCTGCATTTCATAAAGCCGCGAGCGCAGCACCAGCATGGCCTGCGCGCGGTTCTGGTGCTGGCTTTTCATCGCCGAGGTCACCACAAGCCCCGATGGAATGTGGGTGATGCGCACCGCCGAATCGGTGGTGTTGACGTGCTGCCCGCCCGCGCCCGAGGCGCGCATCGTATCGATGCGGATATCCTCATTGCGGATTTCGATGTCGATGTCTTCCACTTCCGGCAGCACGGCCACGGTGGCTGCCGAGGTATGGATGCGCCCCGAGCCTTCCGTCGCCGGCACGCGCTGCACGCGATGCACACCGGATTCAAACTTCATCCGCGCATAAACGCCCTTGCCCGAAACATTGGCGATGATTTCCTTAAAGCCCCCATTTCGCCGGGGCTTTCTTCCATCACCGAGACCTTCCAGCCGTGATTGGCGGCATAGCGCTCATACATGCGAAACAGGTCACCCGCGAACAAGGCGGCCTCGTCGCCACCGGTACCGCCACGGATTTCGAGAATGATCGACTTCTCATCCGCCTCGTCCTTGGGCAGCAGCAGAATGCGCACGGCCCGGAACAAAGCCTCGATCTTCTCATCAAGCTCCTCGATCTCAGCTCGGGCCATTTCGGCCAGATCCTTGTCCCCGCTCTTGAGCAGGTCCTCGGCTTCAGCCCGATCCTTCAGCGCCTTGTTATAGGCCCGGATCTCGCCGACGATTGGCGCGAGTTCGGCATGTTCCTTGGAAAATTTGACGAATTCATCCGGCCCGGCCCCACCCGACAAAGCCGCCTCGACATACTGAAACCGCGTCTCGAGCGCGTCGAGCTTGTCTCGGGGAAGAGATGCCATGAGGAATGCTTTCAAGTCTGGAACAGGCACGCTTTAGGGATAACGCAGCGGGATCGCAAGTGTGGGGGTACTAGCGTGCGCCAAGATCCATGTCAGGCCGAGCCGAAAATGGTGCCTTTCGAGAACCGGAGCGGAGCGTACATCGGTACGTGAGCACCGGAAGCGCAGAAAGGTGCCATTTGCAGGCCGGCATGGCGTGGAGATCGGGCGCGCTAGACGGGCAGGTTCTGCTTGTCGATCCACTCTTGCAGCAATTGCCTTATCGTCACCCCGTCCGCGCCTTCGCTCAGCGCTGCGCCCACCGATTGCTGAATCGGCTTGAGATCAAGATTAAGCACCATTTCCTTGATCGGCCCGATCGAGGCCGGCCCCATGGAAAGCCGCGTCATGCCGATGGCCATCAGTGCCAGTGCTTCGAGCGGCTTGCCGGCCAGCTCGCCGCACATGGTGATGGGAATATTGTAGCGCTTGGCCGCTTCCACCACCATGCGAATGGCCCGCAGGCGCGGCAGCGATGGGGTCGTAATTCTTGGACACCCGTGGATTGGCCCGGTCCGATGCGGTCAGGAACTGCACCAGATCGTTGGAGCCGATAGAAACGAAATCGGCCTCGGGCAGCAATTGATCGAGCTCGAACAACAGCGACGGCACCTCCACCATGGCGCCCAGTTCCAGCCGCGATGGCGTCGGCTTGCCGGCGCGGCGCAGCCGCTCGATTTCCTTTTGCACCACCATACGGGTCTGCAGGAATTCAAACGTCTCGGTGACCATGGGCACCGGGATTTTGAGCGGCCGCCCATTGGCCGCCATCAGCAGCGCGCAGATCTGGGTGCGCAACAGGCCCGGCCGATCCAGCCCCAGCCGGATCGAGCGATAGCCCATGGCCGGGTTTTCCTCCTGCGCCGAGCGCAGATAGGGCAAGACCTTGTCCCCACCGATATCGAGCAGGCGGAACACCACCGGACGGTCCCCGGCAATCGCCATGGCCTCGGCATAAAGCTCCATCTGCTCGGGCAGCCGTGGCAGGCGCGAGGCGATCATGAACTGCAATTCGGTGCGGAACAGGCCGACGCCCGAGGCGCCGGTATCGTCCAGCATGGGCAGGTCGGCCACCGTGCCTGAATTGTGCAGCAGCGTGATATCCACGCCATCCTTGGTGATGGAGGGCTTGTCCTTGAGCGCGGCATAATGCGCGCGGCGCCGGGCCGAGACCCGCACCTTGTCGACATAGGCCTGTTCGATATCGGGCGTCGGCCGCAGATGCACGATGCCGGCCGTGCCATCGATGATGATCTCGTCGCCCGTCTCGCACATCGAGACAATCGACTGTGCCTGCCCGACGGCCACAAGGCCCAGCGAACGCGCGACGATGGCCACATGCGCGGTCGCGCCACCCTCTTCGAGCACGACGCCGCGCAGCTTGGTGCGGTCATATTCGAGCAGTTCGGCCGGCCCCATATTGCGGGCGACCAGAATAGCGTTTTCGGGCAATTCCTTGCGCCCCAGCGCGTGGCCATCCCCGGTCAAGACCCGCAGCAGGCGATTGGCCAGATCGTCCAGATCATGCAGCCGATCGCGAATATAGGGATCGGTCTGGCGCAGCATGCGCGCGGGTATCGTTCTGCACCCGCTCGACGGCGGCTTCCGCCGAAAGCCCATTATCGATCGCCTCGGTCAGCCGGTGTACCCAGCCCCGATCATTGGCGAACATACGATAGGTTTCCAAAATCTCGCGGTGATCCGAGCTCGGCTGCATATCGCCATGGTCGAGCATGGCATCGATCGAGACGCGCATCTTTTCCAGCGCCGATTCGAGCCGCAGCTTTTCCTGCTCGGTATCCTCGGCGATGAAATTGGTCACCACGACACGCGGGTCGTGCAGAACCACGGTGCCCGTGGCAATGCCGTCGGTGAAGCTGACGCCGGTATACATGCGGGGACGCCTGAGATCGATATCGGAGCCCGGCTTGATCAGATTGTCGAAGTCGGAGGTGGCGATCATCTCGGCCGAGATTGTGGCCGTAGTCAGCATCGCCTCGATTTCGTCCTCGCCATATTTGTGCCGCTCGACATTCTGCACGACGAGCACGCCCAGCGTCTGCCCGGCCCGCAGCACCGGCACGCCCAGAAAGGCGAAATAGCGGTCCTCGCCCGTTTCGGGGCGATAGGCAAAGGCGGGATGGGAGGGCGCATCGTCCAGCGATAGCGGCTCAGCTTCGGCTGCGATCAGCCCGACCGGGCCTTCGCCCAGCCGCAGCGTGGTCATGTGCACTGATTCTTTAGCGAGGCCCTTGGTGGCGAACAGTTCCAGCGCGCCGTCATCGCGCAGCACATAGAACGAGCACACATCGGCGCGCATATTTTCGGCGATGAGCGAGACAATCTTGTCGAGCCGCTCCGGCTCGCCGGGGCTCCGCCATCGTCTCGCGCAATTGCCGCAGCAGCACCCTCGGGCCGCCTATGGACGTTACCATGCCTTATTGGCGGCCCGCAAAAGCCGCCCCCTGCTTAAAGGAGCGGCCGAGATCCCCTCAACTGATCTCAGGCGTCCTTCTTGTCCAAACCGTAATAGGTGTGCAAAGCCCGAACCGCAAGCTCAGCATATTGCTCATCGATCAGCACCGAGGTCTTGATTTCCGAGGTGGTGATCAGCTGTATGTTGATGCCCTTGTCGGCCAATGCCTTGAACATGGAAGATGCAACGCCTGCATGGCTGCGCATGCCCACCCCCACGACCGAGACCTTTGCCCCGCCCTTGGAGCCGGAAATGCGTGCATATTCGATGCGATCGCCGGCATCCTTGAGCGTCTTGATCGCCCTGTCATATTCACTATCGGGCACGGTGAAGGTGATGTCGGTGGTCGCCCCATCATCGGCAATGTTCTGCACGATCATGTCCACGATGATGCCCCGGTCGGCCAGCGTGCCGAAAATGGCGGCGGCCACGCCTGGATTGTCCTTGACGTCGCGCAGGGTGATCTTGGCTTCCGCCTTGGCGAGCGTCACGCCCGAAACGATCTGCTTTTCCATGATCTCTTCCTCATCGCATACCAACGTGCCAGGAACGCCCGGGCTCCCATCCGGCGCCAACTGTGGCGCGTCCGGGTCATCAAAGGTCGACCGCACCAGCAGGCGCACCTTATGCGCCATGGCCATCTCAACCGAGCGGATCATCAGCACCTTGGCGCCCAGCGAAGCCATTTCCAGCATTTCCTCAAAGGAAATCTTGGTCAACCGCTGCGCCTTGGGCACGATGCGCGGATCGGTCGTGTAAACACCGTCCACATCCGTATAGATATCACAGCGATCTGCCTTGATCGCCGCTGCCACGGCCACCGCCGAGGTGTCCGACCCACCCCGGCCCAGCGTTGTCACCCTTCCATGCGGGGAAATGCCCTGAAATCCGGTGATCACCGGCACCCAGCCGTCACTCAGCCGCTTGTTGAGTTCGGTGGGGTCGATCTCGGTAATCCGCGCCGCGCCATGGGCGTCATCGGTACGGATCGGCACCTGCCAGCCGGCGAAGGAGCGCGCCTGAATACCCATTTCGCTCAGCACAATGGCCATCAGGCCCGCAGTCACCTGCTCGCCCGAGGCAACGACGGCGTCATATTCACGCGCATCATGCAGCGGGCTGGCTTCATTGACCCAGCCGACCAGTTCATTGGTCTTGCCCGACATGGCCGAGACGACGACCGCCACCTCGTTGCCGGCATCGACTTCGCGCTTCACATGGCGCGCGGCCCAGCGAATACGTTCGACGGTGGCGACTGAAGTGCCACCGAACTTGACGACTATACGGGCCAAGACCCTACCCCGCTCCTCCGGCAGAACCCGCCGGTACGCTCTGAATTCGCGCCGGGACATACGACAAAGCCGAGGCGCGATCAACTGCGATCCGTCGCCTGCGACCCGCGCGCCTTGCCTCCCCTGCGGCGAAGAGGGCATATGGAGACCAAACGGAGCCGCGCCATGACCCAGACCACCATCAACGACGCCGAGATCGCCAAGTTTACCGCGATGGCCGAGGAGTGGTGGGATCCGAAGGGGAAGTTCAAGCCGCTGCACAAATTCAGCCCGGTGCGCTCGGCCTATATCCGAGATCACCTGCTGACCCGTTTCGGCCGTGACGGCGGCGCCATGCGCCCCTTCGAGGGCCTGACCATCCTCGATGTCGGTTGTGGCGGCGGCCTGCTCTGCGAGCCGCTGGCCCGGCTGGGCGCCAGCGTTACCGGCATTGATGCGGCCGAACGCAACATCACCATTGCCGGGCTGCATGCCGAGCAATCGGGCCTTGAGATCGATTACCAGACCACCACTAGCGAAGCCCTCGCCGCCAAAGGCGAAAAATACGACATGGTGCTCAACATGGAAGTGGTCGAGCATGTCGATAACGTGCCGCTCTACATGAAAAGCTGCGCCGATCTGGTCAGGCCCGGCGGCCTCATGCTGACCGCCACGCTCAACCGCACCGCCCGCGCCTATGCACTCGCCATTATCGGCGCCGAACGGGTCCTGCGCTGGCTGCCGGTGGGCACCCATGACTGGAACAAATTCCTCACCCCTGACGAGATCAAGGCGCTGCTGACCCGCAACGGCCTCAAGATCACTGGCGAAACCGGGGTGGTCTATCACCCGCTGGCCGACGAATGGCGCGCCTCGCGCGACATGGGCGTCAATTACATGGTCATGGCCGAGCGTCCTTTGTGACACTAAGCTTGCTCATCCGAGGAGATTTCATGCGCATCTTGGCTGCCATTCTGCTGCTGGCCTTCGCCGCGAGCCCCGCCCTTGCCCAGACCGACGACGATGTCTTTGCCGCGCTTGAAGGCGTCTATGGCATCGAAGAGGCGGGCAATTTCGACGCATATTTCACGGCCCTCACCACCGCCTTTGCCGAAGGCGACAGCCAGACGCTGGCGGAGATGGGCAGCTATCCTTTCGAGGTCGCCGCCAATGGCGAACTTTACGACATTCTCGCGCCGGAAGACTTCATTGCCAATTTCGATGCCCTGCTGCTGCCCCAGACCATCGAGGCGATTGCCGGCCGTGCCTATGCCGATCTGATCGTCACCGATGAGGGCGTCGGTTTTGCCAATGGCGCTTTGTGGCTTGCCAATGTCTGCGCCGATGAGGCATGTGCCTCCAGCGACTGGCTGATCACCCGGATTTCAAATTGACCTCCGCCCTATGCCGGACATAATTTTTTAATGTGGTGCGCCCAATCTAGTCCAGGCGCCGCCCGCCGACCCAAGCTCTGGAACTATCGTGAAGCTCAAATTCGCCCTGCCCTCGGCCTGCATCCTGCTGGCAAGCATTGCTCCCGTGGCTCAAGCCCGGGGAGGCGACCGACTCTGTCGAGCGCAATGTCTTCGTCATGGGCGGCCCCTTCTCGGATGGCTATTTCGGGGACACGCTGGCCTTCTGGAACGTCAACTACGAGAGCAATTTCTTCGTTGGCATGGGCTATCAGCAATTCTTCCACCGAGTCCCACAGGGCCTCAAATTCGGTGTCGAAGCCGGTTTCGGTGCTCGCTCGGGCGATAAAAGCTCGGCCGAGGCATGGGCCGGCGCCGTGATCCGCTATGACGGCTGGCAGTTGGGCGATTTCACCATCGCCACATCGATCACGGGCGGCTTCTCAGTGGTCACCGACCTCATCGGCGCCGAAGCGACACGCGCCGAGCAGAATGGCGAGGATGGTGCACCCTTCCTGTACTATCTCGGCCCCGAAATCGCTATTTCCCACGCTGCCGCTCCCAATTGGGAAGTCCTCGGCCGCGTCCAGCACCGCTCCGGCGGCTTCAGTACCATCGCCAATCTCGACGGCTCCAATGCCGCCACCCCGGGCCTGCGCTACAAGTTCTAGGACGCGCAGGATGTGGACTGGCGTGATCACCGTCCGTTTAAAGGCGGGGCATCGCGCCAGCCACGACTTCCTTGGTAAATTCCACGACTTCTTCGCTGAGCTCATAGGAGCGGCGCGTGATGATTTCGTAGGGCTGGCTCTTTGAGCGCAGATGCATCGGCAGCACCCGCGCCATCCCAAAATTGACGAAGAAGGCCGCGACATCGCTGGACAGCAAGGCGATCGTGTTGGGGGCGGTTTGAATAAGCGACATAGTGGTCAGAGCCGAGCGTGTCTCGAGCAGGCTCGCCGGAAAGGCCAATCCGGATTGGCGATATTCCTGCTCCAGCAAAAGTCGCATCGGCATCGATGCGGTATAGACGATCCAGCGCGACTCGCTGAGATCTTCCAGTTGCACCCGTTTCCGCCCCACCGGGGGATGCGCAGCATTGGCAACCACGGTGAGCAGCTCGTCGTGAAACGGCGTCACGTTGTAAAGTTGGGGCGTTGCGCTCACTGAACTTCGCCCGATCACCAGATCGAGCAAGCCGCGGTCCAGTTGCCGCAGCATCTCCACGCTGGTGTCCTCGATAATCTCGATCGAGGTTTGCGGGAAGCGCCTGAGATAGCGGTGGATGACCTCGGTCACATAGGGCACGGCGCCCATGATCGTGCCGATGCGCAGCCGTTTCCATTCGTCCCCACTCAGATGATCGAGTTCCTGCTCCGGGGTGCCGAGCTGCGCCAGCATCGTTTTGGCGTGGCGGATAACACAATCGCCGGCCGGCGTAGGGGTCAGGCCGCGATTGGTTCGGTTGAACAGTTTCCGGCTCATCAAATGCTCGGCTTCCTGCAGGGCTTTGGTCGCCCCGGGCTGGCTCATGCCGATGACCTCTGCCGATCGCTTCAACGAGCCATTGTCATCGATGGCAGCCAGAAGCTGCATCTGGCGCAGTGACAATCTGAGCAAGGGCATCTGGCGTGTCAGCATGTTGAATTTCCTTTTGGTTATACCTCTATGCAAACAAATCGGATTTACAAGCCGCTGCTCAGCGATAGTTTGGGCCGAAATTTCCAGACATCGCAAAAGAATGCCGGAAACGGCATAATGGAAATAGCAATTAGGAATATCCAAGGGAGGCCGTTTTGGGTTTGATCAGCTACGTGACCGGGGTCCAGTTCGGCTTTGGAGCGCTCGAAACGATCAATGACGAGCTCAAGCTGGCCGGCATTGCGCGTCCGTTCATCGTGACGGACAAGGGCGTTCGCGGCCCGGGCTTTGTCGATCAGCTGACAGCCATGCTCAGCGCGCCCCCGGCCGGAATTTACGACGAAACGCCGGGAAACCCCAACGAAGCCGCAGTCCGGGCGGCCACGGCCCTGTTCCGGCAGGCCGGGGCCGATGGCATCGTGGCGATCGGTGGCGGCTCCTCGCTCGATCTGGCCAAGGCAGTCGCAGTCATGGCCGCCCATGAGGGCGCGCTGAAGATATTTGCGGCAATCGAAGGCGGGCTCGAAAAAATCACGGCCCGGACTTTCACCACGATCGCCATCCCCACCACTGCGGGCACCGGCAGCAGAAGTCGGGCGCGGCGCCATCCTGATCCTCGATGACGGGCGCAAAGTGGGCCTGCTCTCGCCCTATCTGGTGCCAAAAACCGCCATTGTCGATCCGGCCCTCACGCTCAGCCTGCCCCCCATGCTGACCGCGGCAACCGGCATGGATGCAATCTCGCATTGCATCGAGACCTATCTCGCACCCTCCTTCAATCCGCCCGCCGATGGCATCGCGCTTGAAGGCCTGCGTCGAAGCTGGGCCAATATCCAGACGGCGACCGAGAAGCCGGACGATCGGGACGCGCGCCAATATGGCGATTGCCGCAACCATGGGCGCGATGGCGTTCCAGAAGGGGCTGGGCTGCGTGCATAGCCTGAGCCACGCGCTGGGCGGCATCAATCCTCGCCTGCACCATGGCACGCTCAACGCCATCTTCATGCCCGCCGTGCTGGCCTTCAATCGCGCGGCGCCGACCTCGATTGCTGAGGACAAATTCACCCGGATCGCAGCGGCCATGGGGCTGGGTTCATCCGATGCCGTGGAAGCGGCAATCACCGATATGACACGGGCCATCGGCCTGCCGACCAGATTGTCAGGAATTGGGCGTAACGCGCGACCTGTTTGATCGGATCGTTGTGGGCGCCCCGGCCGACCATAGCCATAAAACCAACCCGCGCGAGGCCACAGGCGAGGACTATCTCGCCATGCTGGAAGCTTCGTTCTGAACCAACGGCCTCTCATGCCCGGAGGTTAGGCAAAGGCTTTTCTGAAAATTTTGTGAGGGAGGAAACGGATGTCCGTATATCCGGCTGACGATATATCCATGCCTGCGGCAAAGGAGGACATGGTCTCCAATGCTGATCGCCGCCGCGCCTTGATCGGTTCCGCAGTGGGATCGACAATCGAGTGGTACGACTATTTTCTCTACGGGACCATGTCGGCCATCGTGTTCGGCAATCTCTTCTTCCCGTCCGAAGACCCCGTCGTCAGCCAGCTTTTGGCACTGACCTCCTTTGCCCCGGCATTCCTGATCCGGCCCATTGGCGGCGTCATCTTCGCCCATATTGGCGACCGCATTGGCCGCAAGAAAACCACGGCGGTCACCTTGGGACTGATGGGCTTTTCCACCGTGGCCATGGGGCTTTTGCCAACCTATGAGACCATTGGCGTGCTGGCGCCGATCCTGCTGACCATTCTGCGGCTGCTGCAGGGCATCGCCCCGGGCGGGGAATGGGGCGGCGCTGTGCTGCTGGCCGTGGAATATTCGCCCCGCAAACGCCGCGGCTTTTTCGGCGCCGTGCCCCAGACCGGAGCGGTTCTTGGCACGGCGCTTGGCAATGCCATCACCTCGGCACTCAGCTATACGCTCAGCAATGAGGATTTCCTGTCCCGGGGCTGGCGCATTCCGTTTGTGCTGTCCATCGTACTGGTCTTTGTGGGCATGTATATCCGCAATCGCGTCGACGAAACCCCGTCCTTCCGCAAGGTGCTGGAAGCCAACAAGAAGCAGCGCATCCCGTTGGTCGAGACGTTCCGCACCCACACGCGTGAAGTGGTTATCGCCATCGGCGCAAAGGCGGTGGAAACCTCGACCTTCTTCCTCTACGCCACCTTCACCATCTCCTATCTGGTCGACCTCGGCTATGACCGGGTGACCATCCTGACGCTGGTCTTGCTGGCCTCGCTCTGCGCCTTTCCGATGATGCTGTTCTTCGGTGCGCTGTCGGACAGAATTGGCCGCAAGACCGTTTTCATCGGCGGCACGATTGCCATCATCGTGTGGATCCTGCCGTATTTCTGGCTGCTGAACCAAGGCTCACTGCCGCTGGTGGGGATCACGATCTTTGTGGGTCTGGCGGTCATCTGGCCAACCTATGGCGCCATGATCGGCACCGTCCTTGCCGAGGCGTTTCCCGCCGACATTCGCTATACCGGAATGTCGCTGGGCTATCAGCTCGGCGCTGCGCTGGTCGGCGGCCCCATGCCGCTCATCGCCACCGCGCTGATGCTCGCCTATGGTGGCAGCTATATCCCCGTCGCGATCTTCATCGCCGCTTGCGCGCTGGTGTCCTGGATTGCGCTGCTGCTCACCAAAGATCGAACCGGCGCCGATCTGGATGCCGTCTAAATAATGACCGCCCTGCACGCCCGACAAATTGTGCAGGGCGACGTCAAAGGACACTGCAAGGGCCCGATATTCCAGTATCGGGCCCTTTGCCGTAGGCGGCGCGGCGTCCCAACGCGCAACCGTGGACCATGCGACATGGGTCCCGACCAGCGCCGGAGTGACACCGCATTCTCGGATGGTTGGGCGGGTGACCCATCTATCGGATGGATAGCCCCCAATATCTCAGTCGTCACCCTCCCCCTCGCGGGGAGGGTGACAGGGGTGGGGGTATGAGAACCCAATCCACCGGCCCGTTATGTCGCTCAAATCCCTCCCCACCCACGGCGTCATTCCGGCGCAGGCCGGAATCCATGTCCGTGGCGACCCACACACATCCAGCTTGAGGATGACCTTCAGCATGGATTCCGGCCTGCGCCGGAATGACACCGTGATTGATTGACTATTGGGGGCACCATCCCTCCGGCCCACCGGCTTCACCCTCCCCTTGATGGGCTTTGGAGCGGCCCGCAGGGACAAATCGCTCCAGTGGAGCGATTTGAGCGAGAAAGGCCATGAGAGCTACGCTCGAATGGCCGGCAAGGGAGGGGTGGCGAGAGCCCCGATCTATCCGCTCCATCGCCTCCCTCAAGGGGGCACTCGAGGCTCAAACCACCCACCGTGTCATTCCGGCGAAGGCCGGAATCCATACTGAAGGCTATCCCGGCGCTGGATGTGTGCTGATCACTACGGACATGGATTCCGGCCTTCGCCGGAATGACACCGCATTCTTGATGCGCCAAGAGTAAACACTGCCCCGAGGGGGCCAAAAGAACTTATCCCCCGCCCCAAATCCCCCGCATACTCCCTCCATCTTCCGGGATACGGGCGGCGCTGCAGCGACGAGCGTCCGGAGGCCAGCCGGGGGAGTGGGGGTCGCGCTCTGCTCCGGGTCGAGCGGACGAGGCAATCGGGCGGGCGCTACGGCAAACGCTGGGGTCTGTGATCGCGCCGTCCGATAAAGTCCTGGCACCCCGAGGCGGCATGCGTCTCATTTTTTAACTCTCACGAGGCGAATGCCGTCTCGGGGTCCGTCCGTCTTTTCGATAACCGCAGCCGGGCGGTGCTTCCGCCTGCGCTCACCGTCATCCAACGCCATCAAAACCCATCCGTACCGTACGGTACAGTACGGTTTTTTATTGATCCTGCCCCGGAATGGGTCTAAAGAAGATCAACCATCGTCGGCCAAACCGGCGCCAAAGCCCGAGGAAGTGTCATGCCTGCCTATCGTTCCCGCACCACCACCCATGGCCGCAACATGGCCGGCGCCCGCGGACTCTGGCGGGCAACGGGCATGAAGGATGGCGATTTCGGCAAGCCCATCATTGCCGTGGTCAACAGCTTCACCCAATTCGTGCCCGGCCACGTCCACCTCAAGGACCTCGGCCAGCTTGTGGCCCGCGAGATCGAAGCGGCCGGTGGCGTCGCCAAGGAATTCAACACCATCGCGGTCGATGACGGCATCGCCATGGGCCATGACGGCATGCTCTATTCCCTGCCCAGTCGCGACCTGATCGCCGACTCGGTGGAATATATGGTCAACGCCCACTGCGCCGACGCCATGGTCTGCATTTCCAATTGCGACAAGATCACCCCCGGCATGCTGAACGCCGCCATGCGCATCAACATCCCCGTGGTGTTTGTGTCGGGCGGCCCGATGGAAGCCGGCAAGGCCATGCTCAAGGGCAAGCTGCAGGCGCTCGATCTGGTCGACGCCATGGTGATGGCGGCCGACGACAATTATACCGACGAGGAAGTGCAAGCGGTCGAGGAAGCCGCCTGTCCTACCTGCGGCTCGTGCTCGGGCATGTTCACCGCCAATTCGATGAATTGCCTCACCGAAGCGCTTGGCCTCAGCCTGCCCGGCAATGGCTCGACCCTTGCTACCCATTCCGATCGCAAGCGCCTGTTCCGAGAAGCCGGCCACCTGATCGTCGACATCACCAAGCGCTGGTATGAGCAGGACGATGCTTCCGTGCTCCCCCGCTCCATCGCCACCAAGGCCGCCTTCGAAAACGCCATGGCGCTCGATATCGCCATGGGCGGCTCGACCAATACCGTGCTGCATATCCCGGCCGCGGCCCATGAGGGCGGCGTCGATTTCACCATGGACGATATCGACAAGCTCAGCCGCAAGGTGCCCGTGCTCAGCAAGGTTGCCCCCGCCAAGGCCGACGTGCACATGGAAGACGTGCACCGCGCCGGGGGCATTTTCGCCATCCCGGGTCAGCTCGATCGCGCTGGGCTGATCAATCGCAGCGAACCCACGGTTCACGCCGCGACCATGGGCGATGCCCTCGACAAGTGGGATATTTCCCGCACCAATTCGGAAAGCGTGCGCAATTTCTACATGGCCGCCCCCGGCGTGCGTGCACCACCTGGGCCTTTTCGCAGTCCAACCGCTGGGCCGAACTTGATCTGGACCGTCAGAATGGCGTGATCCGCTCGGCCGAAAACCCCTTCTCCAAGGATGGCGGCTCGGCTGTGCTCAAGGGCAATATCGCCATCGATGGCTGCATCGTAAAGACCGCGGGCGTTGATGAATCCATCCTCAAATTCACCGGCCCGGCCCGCGTCTTCGAAAGCCGGGACGATACCGTCAAGGCGATCCTGTCCAACCAGATCAAGGAAGGCGACGTCCTCGTCATCCGCTATGAAGGCCCGCGCGGCGGCCCGGCATGCAGGAAATGCTCTATCCCACGAGCTATCTGAAATCCAAGGGTCTGGGCAAAGCCTGCGCTTTGCTGACCGACGGCCGTTTCTCCGGCGGCACCTCGGGCCTCTCCATCGGCCACGTCTCCCCCGAGGCGGCCGAAGGCGGCACGATTGGCCTCGTCCGTGAAGGCGACACGATCGAGATCGACATCCCCAACCGAACCATCACCCTGCTGGTGACCGACGACGAACTCGTCCAGCGCCGCCACGACCGGGATGCGCTGGGCTGGAAGCCGGCCCATCCGCGCAAGCGCAACGTGACCCAAGCCCTGCGCGCCTATGCCGCCTTCGCCACCTCGGCGGCAAGAGGCGCCGTACGCGACCTCGGCAAGCTGGATTTCTGAGCCACTTGCGCTGCTATTATATCAACTCGGCCCGCCGGACCGACCGGCGGGCGATTATGGAACAGCGCTTTACCGGCTTGGGCCTCCGCCATGAGCGCGTCGAAGCGCTGACACCGGCTGCGATCACCCCCGAGCAACGGGCACGCTATTGCAACCCCGCGGCTCACGCCCGGCAGAGCGACGGTGAACTGGCCTGCAGCCTGAGCCATCTACAGGCCATGCGCCAATTCCTCGCTACGTCCGCGCCATACGCCGCCATCTTTGAAGATGACGCGATCCCGGCGCCATCGCTGCCGGCCTTGCTGGATCAATTCGAGCAGGCGGCGCCACAGGTCGATATTCTGCGGCTCAGAAACGACCAATACCCGCATGCGCCTCCTGCCCCGCGGTGACGCCGAGATCGGCGAATTTGCCATGCATCGCTTGTTGAGCACCGGCGGCGCTGCGGCCGGCTATGTCATTTCCTGCAAGGGTGCCGAGCGGGTGCTGGCTGGCGAAGAGGTGCTGTTTGACCTCACCGACCGGGCCTTGTTCAATCCCCATGCTCCGATCGCCCGCGATCTGGTGGTGCGCCAGTTGGTTCCCGCCCCGGTCATTCAGGAAGATCGGCTCGGCCAGCGCGCCGATCGCATCGCCAACAGCGATCTTGAAGGCACGCGACGGCATCGCGACCTCATCGACAAAGCCAATTTCTGGCGCCGTGCCCACTACAATTTTCCTGACTTTATCGCCCACGATATTCTACTGCCTCTGCGCAATTTCTGGTTGCGCCTGACGCTGGGCGCCGCCAAACGTGACGTGCCCTTCAAAGCCGATTGAGCCAAAGCCCGGCGCTTGCCGGTTTAACACGACATTTGCGTGACAACCGCCTCCGAGCCGTGCTAGAGGCTCGCTCAGCCCTCGAGTGGTCTGCCAAGATTGCTCGTTGGTCAGGTTCGATAGCGGGGATTCCACCCTCCCTATCGAACCGACCTAATCCCCCAAAATCGCCGGACAGCTGCAATAGCCGCTTTCTGCTCGCCCAAACGAGCAAGGCCGGCAACGCATTGCGCTGCCGGCCTCGGAGAAGTCTCAAGCCCGGACTGGTCAGCCCTTGCTGGCCACGGCGTCCAGCGTGGCAAAGTCTTCGTCGCTCAGCGTGATCGCGGCGGCGGCGACATTGTCTTCCAGATGCTTGACCTTGCCGGTGCCCGGAATGGGCAGCATGACCGGGCTGCGCTTGAGCAACCGAGCCGGGGCGATCTGGCTGGGCGAGGCATTGTGTTTGGCCACGATCGCCTTGGCCTCGGCGTGTCCCTCGACCAGATCACCACCGGCCAGCGGGAACCACGGGATGAAGCCGATGCCCTGCTGCTCGCAATAGTCCAGCACATCCTCACTCTCGCGATTGGCGAAATTGTAGAGGTTCTGGACCGTGGTGACCTTGAAGTACTTTTGGGCTTCCTTGATTTCGGCCACGCTCACTCGGCTGAGGCCGGCATGGCGGATAATGCCTTCCTTTTGCAGCTCGGCAATGGTTTCGAACTGCTCGCGGGCCGGCACCTTGGCGTCGATGCGATGCAACTGCCAGAGATCAATCCGCTCGATCTTGAGCCGGCGCAGGCTCAGGATAGCGCCCTGCCGCAGAAATTCCGGCCGCCCTAGCTGCGGCCATTCATTTGGCCCGGTGCGGGTCAGGCCGCCCTTGGTGGCGACAATGGTGCCCTTGGCATAGGGCGCCAGCACCTCACCAATCAGCTCTTCGCTGATATAGGGACCATAGCTTTCTGCCGTATCGATGAAGTCGACATTGAGATCCGGCAGGCGCCGCAGCGTGGCCTTGGCCGCCTCGATGTCGGCGGGCGGTCCCCAGATGCCGGGGCCGGTAATGCGCATCGCGCCAAAGCCGAGCCGGTTGACCTTGAGGTCCCCGCCAATGGCAAAGCTGCCCGAAAGAGCTGCGTCAAGTTTAGTCATTCTGAAGTCTCCGCTTGAATGCGCCAAGACGGCGCCGGAAGGGTAGGCAGCATCGCTGAAAAGATGCCGGCACGACCTCGCCCTTTGACAGGCTCAGGGTGAGGTCTGTGTTCGCTCTAGGCGCCGAGGGCGCTAATTGTGTTCTTCGGGCAGGTCCGGCAGCGGCATGAACTCCACGCCCTCTTCGGCCAGCGCGACCACTTCGTCACGGGTGGCTTCGCCGTAAATGCCGCGCGCCTCGGCTTCCTCGAAATGGATCTTCCGCGCTTCCTCGGCAAATTTGTCGCCGACATAATCGGCCTCGCTCACCACCTTCTGGCGATAGGCGCGCAGCAGCTCACGGAATTTGGCCGCTTCGGGATGGCTGGAGCTGAGGGAAACCTTCTGCTGGTCGGTGCGCGCCACGGCGGGCGCCATGGGCGCCTTGCTGACCTTGTCCGAGCCGCACACGGCGCAGCTTACAATGCCGCGCGCCTGCTGTTCGTCGAAGGCCGCCGCATTCCTGAACCACGCGTCGTAATGGTGGCCCTTGTCGCAATTGAGGGAATACTGAATCACAGAACCGTCCTTGGCGCCCGTGCTGCGCCCGTCTGTTCAATGATATAGGTCATAAGATCAGCCCTGCAATGCATCCGGCAGGGCAAAATTGCGCGCATTGGCCAAAGCCGGAATACGGCCACGTATGTCCGCCACCGAGTCAGGCGCAATATCGGCGACCAACACGCCGGGCTCGTCATGCGCCAGTTGCGCCACGATCCGCCCCCGGGGTCGATCACAATGGAATGCCCATAAGTCGCCCGGCCATTTTCATGTTGCCCGCCCTGCGCCGCGGCGATGACATAGGAACCCGTCTCGATAGCCCGCGCCTGCAGCAGCACTTCCCAATGCGCCTGCCCCGTCGGTACTGTGAACGCCGCCGGCACCGCGATTAGTGTGGCGCCCGCATTGGCGAGCGCATTGTAGAGCTTGGGGAAGCGCATGTCGTAGCAGATGGAAAAGCCCGTGGTGAATTCCCCCAGCGGCGCCGTCACCGCCGTCTCGCCGCCTCTATAGGTGGCGCTTTCCTTATAGGCATTGAGCCCGGCAATATCGGCGTCGAACAGATGAATCTTGTCATAGGCCGCGACCATTGCCCCATCGGGCCCGAACAGCACGCTGCGATTGGCAAAGCGCCCATTCTCGAGCGGCACGGCAAGCGAGCCGACATGGATATGAATGCCGTACTGCCGCGCCAGCGCCCCGAGCGCGCCAATTGCGGATGGCCCTCAAATGGCGCCGCCACCTTGGCCAACCCCTCACGATTCTCAGCAAAGATCATGGTGACTTCGGGCGTCAGCACATAGGACGCACCGGCCGCAGCCGCCTCGGCGATCATGGGTTCAAGCGCAGCAAGATTGGCGTCGGGGTCCATCCCAGAGCGCATCTGAATGGCAGCAATTTTCATATGTTTGGTCCCGGGTGCCACGCCGTGGCAAAAATGCTAGTCGGCCAGCAGCGGATCAAGCCCGCCCTGCCGGTCAAGCGCAGCCATGTCGTCATAGCCGCCGACATGGGTGTCCCCGATGAAGATTTGCGGCACGGTGCGGCGGCCATGGGCGCGCTCCGTCATGGCGGCACGCAGATCGGGGTCGAGCACCGTGATCTCAGTGTAATCCACGCCCTTGTCGCTCAATAGCGCCTTGGCCGCGTGGCAATAAGGACAGGTCGGGGTGGTGTAGATTTCGATTCTGCTCATCTGCGCTCTCCGAAAGCTGCGGTGGTTTCTGTTACTATATGGGCATTTTTGCTGCGATCACAACGCGCAAAACTCATCACATCGATATGTTCGACGCCGCCTTTCTTGAGCGCCCGCACCACCGCTTTGCAAGTGGCCCCGGTGGTGTAAACGTCGTCGATCAAAACCACGCGCCTTCCCGCCCGTCGCGCCAGCCGCTCGATATCCACCGCAAAGGCCCCCGCCACATTGCGCGCCCGCCCATCCCCGCTCAGCCCCACCTGTTGCCGGGTTTTCTTGACGCGCCGCACCAGTCCCAGTTCACACTCGAGCCCGGTGAGCTTTGCCAGCTGCAGCGCCAGTTCCGCCGACTGATTGTAGCGCCGCTCGCTGCAACCGCGCCGGATGCAGCGGCACCGGTACCAGAATCGGCCGATCCGCCCATAATTCATGCCCCGCCCCCGCCATCAGCCGCGCACAGAACCGCGCCAGCTCCGGCCGATCGCCATATTTGAGGCGCGACACCAGCGTGCCCGCCAGATCGTTATAGACCAGAGCCGCCCGTGCCCGTTCAAAGGGCGGCGGATCGGCAATCGCTTCGGCCGATAGCGCATCAGGCCCCAAGGCCACTTCGAATGGCAGGCCCAGCACCGGGCAAAGCGGCGCCGTGATCGGCCGCAGCGCAGCAAAACACTTGGCGCACAGCGTATCCGCCATGCCCGTCGGCGCCTCGCAACTCAGACAGACCGGCGGATATAGCTGATCGAGCAGCAGCCGTCCGGCCCGCCCTATGCCCATGGCAAGGCGACGATGCAAAGGCGTGGTTTTGACAAGCTCGTCGGCGCTCTCCATAACGAGCCATCCTGCCACGCGCACAAAACCCGGCAATCCCCTTTATGGCCAATCCGCCCAAAATCTTCGACACCACGCTGATTGCCCGCCACCGGCCTGCCGCGCGCCTGACGCAAGTAATTTCGTCATGGACTCGGTGCTGGGCGATCTCGAAGACCGACTGGGCACGCTGATCCACGATTTCCCCCGGGCCTTGATCATTGGCCCCGATATCGACGTGCTGCCCATGACGGGCCAATCGGCCAGCGCAGGCTTCACCTATCAGCGCCTCGCCGCCTTTGCCGGCCCCGATGACCTCGCCGATCTGCCCGAAGGCCCCTTCGATCTCATCGTCTCCCTGCTGCACCTGCAGGCCGTCAACGACGTACCCGGCTATATCGCACGCCTGCGCGCCATTCTCGCGCCCGATGGCCTGCTGACCATTGCGGCTTTGGGTGGCGATACCCTCACCGAATTGCGCGAAGCCTTCCTCGCGGCCGATAGCCTCGTCACCGGCGGCGCCTCGGCCCGCGTGGCGCCAATGATCCAGTGCGCGATGCCGGCGGCCTGCTGCAGCGCGCTGGCCTAGCCCTGCCCGTCGCCGATGTCGAAACCCATATCGTGCGCTACGCCAATCCCTTCGCGCTGATGGCCGAACTCAAATCCCTCGGCGCCGCCAACCCCCGGCCGACCGCCCCCGGCGCCTCGCCACGCCCGCTTTGCTCGCCGCCGCCGCCAGCGCCTATGCCGAGCGCGACGCCGACCCCGATGGCCGCATCCGCGCCACGCTCGACATCATCTGGCTCTCCGGCTGGGCCCCACACGAAAACCAGCAAAAGCCGCTCAAACCCGGGAGTGCCACCACCAGACTAGGGGATGTGCTCAAGGGTTAACCCGGCAATGGGAATGGCGTACTATCCTGCCATCGCCCGCAAAATCATCGATCAATTCGCTTGGCGTATCAGCCGTCGCAATGACACCGATCTGGCGCAGCCACCACCACATCGTCACGCGGTGCAGCAGCGTATAATACCAGATGGCGCCCTGAGGGTCCGGGTGCTCTATGGGACCATAGCCGGCTAGGATATGGGGCGTGCTGCTCGGCGCGTCATGCTCCGAGCAGAACAGGCACTTGGCCAGATCGAGTACCGGATCGGCCGCGCGCATTGCCGAAATCGATCAACCCACTCAACACCAGCTTGCCCCGCGCATCCTCCACGGCCAGCACATTGTTGGGATGCAGGTCATCGTGCGCGAAAACCGCTCCCTTGCTGTGGGGGACAATAACCACGAAACGCGCCTCGACAATCTCGCGCAACCGCCGGGCCACTGCAGGATCGCCGCCCATGACGGCAAACCGTTCAAAACTATGCTCGATCATTCGACGGACGAAATCCGCGTTGGACGCAAGCGGATCAACAATGCCCTGCGCGTCAAAGGCGCCATAGGCCGGCATGGCTATCTCATGCAGCGAACGCAATAGCGCGCCGGTCTGGTGATAGAGACTGGCAATGTCGGGATGGTTCTTGAGCAAGCCCGCAGTAACTCCGGGCAGGTAGCTGGTGACCGCAAACCCAAATGGCAATTTTCTCCTGCTGTCATCGACTAGCAGGTATCGCGCAATGGGCAGGTCCCTGTCAGCGCAATTGCGCGGCAGCAAAAGCGTCCTTGTCCGGTTTGGTGTGATCGGCCTGATAGACCTTAAGGGTTACGGCGCGACCGTCCGAGAGGTCCAGCTTGAACACGGCAGCGTGCCCGCCGGATAGTTCCGTCATGGCCACTATCTCGCCCAGAGCAAGCCCGGCAAGCGCGGTCTCGACCTGTTGCTGATCCAGCATCATGGCAATCGCCTCCCTCGCCCGGCATCATGCAAAACAAAAAGGCCGGTGTCTCCACCGGCCTTTCCGTATTCCTTTGGACCATCCGCTTAGGCGGCGGCTTCCTCGTCGCTTTCGGCAGCGTCAGCCTTGGTGCGCTTGGGCGACTTGGCCAGATTCTTTTCGATCAGCTGCACGGCTTCGGTCAGCGTCAGGCGATTGACGGCGCCGATTTCGCGGCTCATGCGGTCCATTGCCTGCTCGAACAGCTGGCGTTCCGAATAGGACTGCTCGGGCTGTTCTTCGGAGCGATAGAGATCGCGCACGACTTCGGAGATGGCGATCAGATCGCCCGAATTGATCTTGGCTTCGTATTCTGGGCGCGACGCGACCACATGGTCCGCTTGACGCGCGCACGACCGGTCACCGTGGTGAGTGCACAGGTGACCATGTCCTCTTCGGCCAGCTTGCGCATGCCGACGGATTTGATCTTGGCAACGGGCACGCGAAGGGTCAGCTTGTCCTGCTCGAAACTGATGACGAACAACTCAAGGGTCAGGCCGGCGACTTCTTGTTCCTCGATCGAGACGATCACGCCGACGCCATGCGCCGGATAGACAACATACTCGCCCGTCTTGAACCCAAGCCGCTGCTGTGACTTCTTGGCTACCATAGTCTTGGAACTCCTTGTTGACGCCCCAAATGGACAGTTCCCCGCGGGAAGGACCGTCCATTCCAAACTCATAAACGCCCAAATCGTGGGCGCTGCGCGCAGCAAAAACCCCATGGCTTTCCGGGTCCGCTTTCCCCGGAGGCCGGGCAACACACCGATGTTGTGTCAAAAAAATCGTGCCTTGAGGCACGGGTTGGGTGACGGGCTCAACTGCATATAGTGAGACCATAGCACAAAATTTCAGCAAAATCAAAAACTACGAATCAATGGCGGATTCGTGCCGTCGTGGAACTGCAGCCAATGTGACCGGGATGTGGCGCAGCGAGTGCCTGTGAAACCCATCCACAATGTCATTCCCAGGAAAGCGGGAACCCCTGTTTGCTTTGCCGGGTCCCTAAACGGAGGTTCCCGCTTTGCTGGGAATGACACCGTGGGTTTCGCTCATCCAGCCCGCAGGCCTATTCGTCAGTCGCCTTCGCCCGGAGCTTCCGAAAAATACTTCGCCAACTTGCCCTCTTCGCCGTCCTTTTCCTTGGCCTGCGGCAGCGGATCGCGCCTCTCGGTCAGGTTGGGCCACATGGAGGCAAACTTGGTGTTGAGCGCCAGCCATTCATCCAGCCCGCTTTCGGTATCGGGCTTGATCGCTTCGGCCGGGCATTCGGGCTCGCAGACCCCGCAATCGATACACTCGTCCGGATGGATGACCAGCATATTCTCGCCTTCGTAGAAGCAGTCCACCGGACACACTTCAACGCAGTCGGTGTATTTGCAGGCAATGCAATTATCGGTGACGATATAGGTCATCTATTGGGCAGTCCCGAACGATGGTCCGGCGCCGGGAGGGACGGGGCCGGATGGTCTCAACGGCTGCGGTGCTAAACCCTTTTGGCTTTCCCCGCAAGATCGGGACGGGGCAGGGTTTGGCCCGTATCCGGCAATGGCCAGCAAATTTTCCCGCCCAGCCGATCATCCTGCCACATGGCGATAGACCAGATCCTCCGGGTCCTGCCTTGGCGCATCCAGATCGAGCCGGGCGCCCAGCTTCTCGGCCAATGCCTTGGACCGCGCATTATCCTGATCGACATAGCTCACCAGTGTCGGCAGTCCGCGCACGGCAAAGGCCCAGTCCCGCAGGGCGCGGGCGGCCTCCAGCGCATAGCCATGGCCTTCATGCGGGGCATAGACGAGCCAGCCCAGCTCCTTTTCGGGGAATAGCGGACCATGATTGATCCCTACCTGCCCCACGCATCCTCCGCTCGAGCGCAACTCGATCATCAACGCGCCATGCCCGAACAGCCGCCAGCAGGCAATGTCGCGGCAGAACAGCCCCCGAGCCGCGAAACTGGCATAGGGCCCGCCCATATAGCGCGAACGCGGCGAGGCCAGAAATTGCGCATAGACCGCAAAATCGTCCAGCACCGGCGCGCGCAACACCAGCCGCTCGGTGGTGAGGGTGGGGATGTCGCCGAACGACATATCAGGCCTCTCCATCCTTGAGCCGGTCCGTATCAGCGTCGCTGCTTTTTTGTCGGTCGCCCTGCCCCTTCATCGCGCGGCGCAATGGCCGCGTCATAGGGCGAGCGCTCTGCTTTGGGCAAGGCGGGCGGCGAAAGATCCTCGTAGAGTGTCATCGCCTCGCTGGCCGGCCCCCGCCGCACACCGGCATCGAGGATCTTCCACACCATGATGCGGCCATGGATCGCCATGGTCAGCACGTCGCCCGCGCCCACCTTGTAGTCGCTCTTGTCGGTGCGTTCGGAATTGACGCGGATGGCGCCGGTCTCGATGACCTTTTGCGCCAGCGTGCGCGATTTGAGGGCGCGTGAGAAAAACAGGAACTTGTCGAGCCGCTCCTTGCAGAACGGGGATCGCGCCGGTTCCTGTCAATCGCTACTCCGCACTCTTGTTGCGCAAGGCCGCCAGCTTGGCGAAGGGACTGTCCGGATCGAACTTGGCCTCGCGCTGTTCGGGCCGCGGCTTGTCGAATTTGGGCCGCTCGTCGCGCGGCTTTTCAGAACTTGCGGTTGTCATTGCGTCCGCGCGGCTCGAATTTCGGCTTGGGATTGAGGTGCTGGGCTTTGGTCAGGTCCTGCACTTCCCCCTCGGGACGGCGTTTGGCCACGGGCCGCTGCCGATTCTCGCCCTCGGGACGGCGGCGATGCTCATGCCGCTTGGTCTCGGGCCGCTTGCCACCCGGGAACCAGACTTCATCGAATTCCGGCTCGGCCGGGGTCGCATCAGCAATTACCGCCGGTTCGGCTTCAACGATCGTGGTCGCCGGAATTTCGGCTTCAAGCACCACAACAGCCGCATCAGCGTCGGCCGCAACAGCCTCCAGTGGCGCCTCGGCGACAGCGTCCACCGATGCCGGATTCTCCGCCAGCACTTCTTCAAGCGCCGGCGCTTCCGCACTGGCTTCCGCCGCGACGGGCGCAGCAACCTTAGGCGTACGCTTCACGCGATAGCCGAGCGAACTCAGGATCGAGGCGAAATCTTCGCCCGAACAGCCCAGAGCGACGTCATCTCAACCGTCACACGGAAGCCATTGCCCTCGGCGGCGCCCAAAGGCACATCGCCCTGATGACGCGTCGGATCAAGCGCGATCAGTGGCCTTATGATATCAGCCGGGCGCTCGAGAATATCGACGCGCACCGCCCGCTTGCCCGCCACCTTGAAGCCAGCGACCTCATAGAGCCCGGTATCGACTTCGGGGTCGACCGAGAACGAAGTGCGGCCGGAGAGCACGATATGGGGAATATCCGTCACGCCGGGCTGGCGGATGCCGCCATGCTTCAGCGCAAACAGAATCAGCGCCAATTCGCGCGGCGCCGGCTTCAGCGCCAGCGGCAGGAAGATGTGATAGGCGCCGAACTTGATGCCCAGCTTGCGCATCTTGCCGCGCACGTCCCGGTCAAGCGCCTTGACCTCGTCGGCCACCTGCGCCCGCGGCAACAGCCCCAGATGCTCGTAGAGCTGGAAGGCAATGCCCCGCGCCGCGCCTTCGATATCGGCAGGCGCTTCGAGCGCCATGACGCTTTCGAGCACGGTATTGATGTGATGGCGCAGCCACAGGCTCAACCGGTCCTGCACGCGTTCCGAGTCCACCCCGGTCAACGTCTCATCGGCCAGAATCAGGATGCGCGGCCGATAGAGCGCATCGCCCTCAATCAGTTCGGCGACGACATCGCCCTTCCAGCGCAGCTTGCCATCGGTCGCCAGCACGAATTCCTCGTTCGGCGCCCCGGCCAGCCGGTCGGCCCGATTGTGGATTTCGGGCGCCACCACGTGATCGGCGGCCGCCCGCAAGCCCTTGGTATCGACGTCCCCGTCATTGCGGGAAAGGGTAAAGCGGAAGCCTTCGAGTGTGCCGATCAGATGGCCTTCCAGCCGAACTTCGCCACGCTCATTGATCTCGGGAGATGCCATACGTTTGTCTTTCAGGTGGCGAAGCAAGACGCTCGTGCGCCGGTCGACGAACCGCTGAGTGAGCCTTTCATGCAGGGCATCGCTCAGGCGGTCTTCAATGTCTCGGGTCTTTTCGCGCCAATGTGAAGGGTCTGCAAGCCAGTTTTTCCGATTGGCGACAAACGTCCAGTACGGATTTGCTTGATCCGGTTGCTGAGCGTATCGATGTCCCCGCTGACATTGTCGCAAAAGCGAACCTGCTCGGCAATCCAGTCCGCGTCGACCTTTCCATTTCGTTTCAAATCCGAGTAAATTCGGGTGACGATTTCCCCGTGATTGGCCGGAGAAATCCCCTGATAATCAGGGATTTGGCAGCATTCCCACAACAGCCGCGCCCCGTCCAGACCACGCGCTAGTTTGCCTGCCTCATTGCAGGGCCACAAATTCCAGCGCCCGCTGGTCCGTGGCCACTGGAACCCGCGTCAAACTGCGGTTTTCCGGGCTTTGTTCCAAGCTATCGAGCAGTGCGGGGATGGATGAATAATCTAGCCTATTGTTGCGCCATTGCAGCACTTTAACCGGTTCGAAATCGTGGGTTTCTGAGCGCCACGACCATTTCCTCGTCGAATCCCTCAGTGCCCCCGGTCACCCCGAACGTGCCATTGCGCGCATGGCGCCCTGCCCGACCGGCAATCTGCCCCAATTCTGCCGCAGTTAGGGGCCGGCTCTGATGCCCGTCAAATTTGGTGTCGTCGGCAAAGGCGACGTGGTGGATATCCGGGTTCAGCCCCATGCCGATGGCATCGGTCGCCACCAGAAATCCACATCGCCATTCTGATAAAGCTCGACCTGCGCATTGCGCGTGCGGGGCGAGAGCGCTCCCATCACCACCGCAGCCCCGCCCCGTTCGCGCCGGATCAGTTCTGCAATGGCATAGACCTGCCGCGCCGAGAAGGCGACGATGGCTGATCGCGTCGGCTGGCGCGAAATCTTCTTGGAGCCGGCATAGGTCAGCTGGGAAAAGCGCGGCCGGTCCACGATATCGGCATTGGGCAGGAGTTTTCGGATCACCGGCGCCATGGTCGCGGCACCCAGCAGCAGGGTTTCTGGCTGCCGCGCGCATTCAAAATCCGGTCGGTAAACACATGCCCGCGGTCAAAATCGATTGCGGTCTGGATTTCGTCGATCGCTACGCAATCGACATGGATATCCATCGGCATGGCCTCGACCGTGCAGACCCAATAGCGCGGCCGCGCCGGCACGATCTGCTCTTCCCCGGTTACCGGGGCCACGGCCTGCGCGCCGACCCGCTCCACCACCCGCGTATAGACCTCGCGCGCCAGCAAACGCAGCGGCAGCCCGATCATCCCGCTCGGATGGGCTAGCATCCGCTCGATGGCGAAATAGGTCTTGCCGGTATTGGTCGGGCCGAGAATCGCCTTGACCGATTGGTAGGGTGCAAAAGTCATCGCCGCCAATGTAGGGGCAGTTTTGTCCGGTTACGAGCCCCCAGCGGGCTGTCCCACAAATGCACACTCAATACGACACAAGTGTCACCCTGCTTAATGGCAAGAACAGCCGGGGAACGAAACAGAACCGAATCGGCGCGACTCACTGAATCCCGGTTTGTTCTCCACCACTGGTAGTGGGTCGAAGCGCCGCGCCCCACCAGACGCGAATGCAGCGACCGCTATTCTGTCGCCGGTCGCCAATTGCCGTTCAACTCCGCTACCAAACCATGAAAATCCACGATTTTTCGCGATGTCTGAAGCAAAGGTAAATCGCGACTGGGCACGAATTTCTTCTCCGTTGAGATTTCGCTGCCCCGGGCCTGCTGGTCTCAGCGCCAAGATTGATTATATCCCCCATTGACCGTCCCATCCGGGGACAGGGCAGCTAATGCCAACTCCCACCCACGGTGTCATTCCGGCGCAGGCCGGAATCCATGTCCGTGGCAATCCGTATACATCCAGCGCCGGGATGATCTTCAGCGTGGATTCCGGCCTGCGCCGGAATGACACCGTGGTTGGTTGGGCCGCTCGGGCACCCTCCCGTCCCGAAACGGCACAATTCCGCGCCATCAGCTCCACCCGCGTTCACCATTGAACCAAACCCGGAACGAACAGGGAAGGAACGGCAGAGAATCAGCCAATGCGGCTTTGTTCTCCACCACATCTGGTGGCCCGCCCCATCGCCCGCCCACTAGCCGGCAGCATTACCACCAAGAACCCGGCCGCTGCCCGCCAAACCCGTTCAACTCCATCACCAAAGCATGAAGATTGCCGGTTTTGCGCCAAGTCTGAACGAAACGCTAATCGCAAAAAGCACTGGGGTTGCACTGACTTAACAGTGCAGCCCCACAAATACCGGGCCTCTGGCCACGATCTTGGCAAAAAACCCGTTGACCGTATCAGAAACGGGACGAAGCGTCAGGGTTTCATACTGGTCAGCACCATGGAGAGATCCCCCATATTGGTGCCCAGCAATACCCGATAGGGCACAGAAATAGCCCGTCTCTGCCCAGCGGCGCATACCACATCAGGATACGGCTCTTGTCGGCCGGGTAATTGGTGATTTCGGATTCGGTGAAATGCCCCGAGATCGGTTGATAGTCGAGACTGCACACCACGACCGGTCCCTGATAGCCCGTGCGCGGCGAGGTGGCCTCGTCTTCCCCGGCATAGCTCATAGCAATATTGAAGCGCTCGACGCCGGTAAAGATATTGAGCTTGCGCTGGCACAGCCCCTTGTCGAGGGCGCCACCCTTGACGACGAAGGCCGAAAGGAAATCGCCCACGCCGGTCAGATGCCGGCGCTCGAGCGGCACCCGGTCATAGGTATCGGTGATCGGCGGCTCGACCTTGAAGGCACTGACTTCGCCGCCGGCAAAGGACACATCCACGCCAAAGGCTTCGCCATTGGCCCGCGTCTTGAGATTAAAGCTCTGCGACACCAGCCCATTAGCCGAACTGCCCGAGGCATGGGCGCTGGCCGTGCCGCTTGCCACTACCGCGCCCATCCCTGCCACATTGGCGGAAAGATCGAGCGCATAGCGCGAGCCATTGTCGCTAAGCTCGACATCCATCATGGCAATATTGATGCCGCCCGGGGTCAGCACATAGCTGGCCCGGGCATCCACCTGTTGGGCCAGAGCGGGCGTCGCGGCCATCAGGGCCATTGCGGCGAAAGCGGAACGGAAATAGGTCACGGGCGCGTCGTCTCAACACTTTGGGGGCGAGCAGGCAGGCCCGGACGCCGCAGCGAATCACTATTAGTGATGAAATTGCCGTGCCCTTGTGGCCCATGCAAGGCAATCACGGGCGTTTGCGGCCGCTGTCTTCTTGACGCGCCCCCTTTTCTCTAAAGAGCGGCCAAGATTTCACAACAATCGAGGCCCGTCGCGGTATTGAGCCGCCACGTAGGACCTTTACACAAATTAGGATATCTCCAAATGGCACGTCGCTGTGAACTGACTGGCAAGGGCGTAATGACCGGGAACAATGTGTCCCACGCGCTCAACCGCACCCGCCGCCGCTTTCTCCCCAACCTGCTCAATGTGACGCTGATTTCGGACGCGCTGAACCGTCCGGTCAAGCTGCGCATCTCGGCTGCAGCCCTGCGCACCGTCGAGCATCGCGGCGGCCTTGACGCCTTCCTGCTCAAGCAGAGCGACGACACGCTGTCCACGCTCGCCCGGGGCATCAAGAAGGAAGTTCGCGCCGCCCTCGCTGTCTAAGCGAACCGGCCGACTTAAGAATTGACCGCGTGGATGACGTGTCCACGCGGTTTTGTTTTGCGCTATGATGGCCAAGACGAACATCCGCGCCGGTCTGCTGCCGGGCCGCGGTTACATTGAGGTGCATTCTGATGCTTGCTCGTTTCCTGGCGGCCGTTGCCGCCATGGTCGTGGTGGTTGCCGCGTCCAATATCCCGGTGCTCTTTCCGCTGCAGGCCCGGCTGGGCTCGATCAACTCGGCCGACCTGTTGACTGGGGCGCTTTCACCTTCCCCTTTGCCTTCCTCGTCACCGACCTCACCAACCGCTATGACGGCCCGCGCAATGCCCGGCTCGTCGTCCCGGTCGGCTTTCTCGTCGGCCCGGGGCTCTCATTCTATCTCAGCTACCATCCGCTGCCCTGGAACGCCGAAGGCGGCCCTGCTACCACCCAGCGCATCGCCCCGGCCTCGGCCGCAGCCTTCCTCATCGGCCAGTTGCTCGATATCGCGATCTTCTCGCGTCTGCGCGCCGCCGTGGCTCGGTTCCTGCCGCCACTGGCCGGTTCGCTGTTCGGCTCGATGATCGATACCACGATCTT
Source organism: Devosia sp. A8/3-2 (assembly GCA_025452255.1). Lineage (GTDB taxonomy): Bacteria > Pseudomonadota > Alphaproteobacteria > Rhizobiales > Devosiaceae > Devosia. Next base: position 1,004,679 of record CP104974.1, on the reverse strand, counting down.
CTTTACCGTCGCCTTCGCCCCGGCTCTCGTCGGCATCGACCTGCTGTTTGGCCTTGCCGACGGCTCCTTGGCCTTCCCGGCCCCCGGCTCGGCATCGGCCCCGAAGTCCCGCTCTGGATCTCGCTGGCCTCTGGCGATTTCTCGGTAAAGTTCCTCGCCGCCCTGCTGCTACTGGCCCCCTACCGCGCCCTGATGGGCAAGATCATGCCCCTGCCGCCGCTTGGCGCCGGGCGTAAGGACGCTTCTCTCGTGGGTGCGTGAACAGGCCGCGCCAAAACACGGTGTCACCCCCGGCACAGGCCGGGGTGACCCGTGGCAATGGCCGCCTCAGGGTTGGCCTATTGCGGTAAAGCGAACTCCAGCAGCAGGCTCCGCTGCCAATCATTGAAATTGTTATCCGACCCGATGACGATCCGCGTCTCGCCATCCTTGGCGGTATAAACCGCCAGCGACTCCATATTGTCGACCTCCCCGCCTCCGGCCGCGAGCAGCACTTCGCCCACCATCACATTGCCCACCCGCACCTCGGCCGCCTTCACGCGACGCAGCGCCATGGAAAAGCTCAGGAACGACACGCCGCGTTCCGAGCACCAAGAGGTCCCCATTGGGCAGGAAGGCGCATTCGGTGGGCTTGGTCGCCGCACTAGAGCGATAGCTCACCGGCCCCTTGTCACTCTGCCCCAACAACCATCCCCGGTGATTGCCGTCCGCGTCGAACGCCCCCTCGGTGAGCAACAGCGTCGAGCCGGCAATGGGGGATTCCTGCGGTGCCACGCACACCGATTCCAGCGTGCTATTGGTGCGCAATTCGCTCAGCCAATCGGGGATCGGCACCTCGCGCGCGGCCCCACCCGGCACGCCATTGTCCAGTGCAAAATCGGCCACCCGCGTCAAATGCTCAGAACCCAACCCGCACCGCTACCGGCAGCCCGTTGCGATAAACGATATCCACAGACTCAGCATCCCGCGCATATTGCCGGGGCAGCGGATCGCCCTTGGAATTACGCATGGGCTCGATGGTGACGCCGATAAAGCCGAATAACCGGTTTGCATCGTCATAGGCCAATTGCCCGGAAACGAAATTGCCGCGATCACTGACAAATACGGCGCGATGGTCCGGCCCGGTAAAGGTCAACCCTGAAAGCCCGCCAAAGGTATCCTCTCGGCTGACCAGGGCGATGCCGCCCCGCCAGATCAGTTTGTCCACCTTCTGGTCGAGCGCACTCTCCTTGAAGCGGGTGATCTGGACGGCGCTGACTGTCACCTCGGCGGCCGTGGCGGGCTGTATCCCTGCCAGCAGCGCCGCGACTCCGACAGCAGCAAGCCATCTCATCCGCGGCCGCGCCGGCGCGATTGGGCAGGCGGCTCTTCGTCGAACAAAGCCGCCAATTCATCGGTCAGTGCGCCGGCCAGCTCTTCCGCATCAAGCAGCGTCACGGCCCGGCGATAATAGCGGGTCACATCATGCCCGATACCCACGGCCACCAGTTGGATGGGCGAGCGCGTTTCGATATCCTCGATCACCTGCCGCAAATGGGCTTCCAGATAATTGCCGGCATTGACGCTCTGGGTTGAATCATCGACCGGCGCGCCATCGGAAATCACCATCAGGATGCGGCGGGCTTCGGGCCGCGCCATCAGCCGCTTGCGCGCCCATTCCAGCGCCTCGCCGTCGATATTTTCCTTGAGCAAGCCTTCGCGCATCATCAGGCCCAGATTGCGCCGCGCATGCCGCCACGGCTCGTCCGCCGCCTTGTAGATGATGTGGCGCACATCGTTGACGCGACCCGGATTGGCCGGCCGATTGGCTTCCAGCCATGCCTCGCGGCTCTTGCCGCCCTTCCGAGCCCGAGTGGTGAAGCCCAATATCTCGACCTTGACCCCGCACCGCTCCAGCGTGCGGGCAAGAATATCGCCGCAGATCGCCGCAATGGTGATCGGCCGCCCGCGCATCGAGCCGGAATTGTCGATCAGGAGCGTGACGATCGTGTCGCGGAAGTCGGTGTCGTTCTCGACCTTGAAGCTCAAAGCCTGCATCGGGTCGGTCACCACTCGGGTCAACCGCGCCGTGTCCAGCAGGCCTTCCTCGAGATCGAACTGCCGGGATCGATTCTGCTTCGCCATCAGCCTCCGCTGCAGCTTATTGGCCAGTCACGCCACGGCGCCCGCCAGATTTTCCAGTTGCTTGTCGAGCAGCGCCTGCAATTGATCCAGCTCGTCCGGCGGGCACAATTCGGCCGCCTTGACGATCTCGTCGAACTTGGTGGTGAACACCTTGTATTGGAACTGGTTGGAGAGGCGCTCCCCGCCATCCTTGGCGGGCAGGGGGCATAGGCGCGTCTTCGCCGGCTTCGGCGGCCGCGTCCTCATCGGTATCGGCCATGTCCGATTCCATGCCTTCGACATCGCCGGTTTCTTCCGACTCGCCGGCCTGCTGGTCCTGATCGGCATCCGAGCTTTCGTTCTCGCCCTCGCCCTGCTCCGGCGCCTTGTCCGAACTATCCCCGGCATCGGGTTCCTGACTGTCGTCGCTCTCCTCGTCGGAAGCGTCCGGATCGTCCAGCTCGCTTTCGGGCACCGTGTTCAGGTCACGCAGCAGCGCCTTGGCGGCCTTGGAGAACTCGTCCCGGTTCTCGTAGCGCGTCAGCAGATCGTCGAGCGACTTGCCGCCCTTGTCCTCGATCTCTTTGCGCCACAGATCGACCAGCGCGTGCCCCGAGGGTGGCACCGGCACGCCGGCCAGCTTCTCGCGCAGCAACAGCCCCAAGGCTTCGGCAATGGGCGCATCGCCCTTGTCATCCACCTCGGCAAAATTGGCGCGGAACAGCCGGTCTTCCAGCATTTCCCCGATATTGCCGACCATGCCCGGCATGCGCACGCAGCCCAAAGCCTCGACCCGCGCCTGTTCCAGCGCGTCGAATGCCGCGCGGGCCATGGGGTCCATGGGGCTGCGCTTGCGGTGAGTTTCGGGATCGTGGCTGGCCAGCCGCATCGCCATGGCGTCGCCCTGCCCGCGGGCAATAGCCACGTCGCGCCGGGTCGGCAGGCGCGGCAGATTGGCGAGCCGGGCCTTGTCCGAAGTCAGCAGCGGCCGGTCGGAGGTGAAAGTCACTTCCAGATCCGCCTTGCCGCCAATGGCTCGCACGGTCGCACCCATGGCCGATTTGAAGACTCGGGTCTGGTCGGGTCTATTGGCTTTGCTGCGAGGAGGCTGTGCCATGAGGTTCGGTCCGGCTTAGTGTTCTTGGTCTGGTCTATGTGCTGCCATCAGCAGCAGCATGGGCCGTATAATTTCGTCGGCAAGGCCGGGCATGGCCTTGAGGTCATCCGCGCTGGGCGACCATTCATCCATGGCGTCGATAACAAAACCTGCCACCAGCAATGCAGTGACCATGGTCGACATCTTGCGGTGGTATTTGACAATGCCCTCGACCACCCAATTGGTCACCCGCTCGCCTTCGCGCGCATAATCGCTCAGCGCAAAGACCCGCTGGCCGTTTGACTCGAGCCATTCAGGCTCGCCCTGCGCCGCAAAAATCGGATGCTCCATCGAAAAGACGAAGGCACCATTCGGCACCAGCGCATCACGCACCTTGGCCGCAAAGCCATCAAAGTCGCTGAGGTAATGCACGGCCAGCGAGGAGAACACGAGATCATAGGCCCCAATCTGGGGGACATAGGTCTCAAGATCGGCCTGCTCATAGCGGATCGGCAGGTCCGGCCCGCGCTCTTTGGCGCTGGCAATCATTTTTTCCGAGAGATCGACACCCACCACCTCGGCAGCACCAGCCTCCACCGCAAAGCGGCAAAAGGCGCCAAAGCCCGACCCCAGATCAAGCACGCGCTTGCCTGTCAGGTCCGGCAACATGCCCCGAAGCGACGCCCATTCTGGAGCCCCAGCCAGTCCCCGGCGCGAACGCGGGAACTGGCTGTAACCCTCAAAGAATTTGGCGTCGTCATAGATATTCTGGGCCATGAGCCGATCCAGTGAGCCACGACCTCTGGGGGCGTGGATTAAGCCGTCACCGCCAGATTGGCAGACGACTCGGGCAGGTCTTCCCCGAACACGCGCTGATAGAACTCAGCCACCACGGGGCGCTCTGAGCTCGTCGCATTTATTGAGGAAGGTGAGCCGGAACGAGAAGCCGATATCGCCGCCGAAAATCTGCGCATTCTCGGCCCGAGTGATCACTGTACGCGGGCTCATCACGGTGGACAGGTCCCCATTGATGAACGCCCGGCGCGTCAGATCGGCCAGCCGCACCATGTTGGACACGAGCTTCTTGCCCTTCTCGGTCTCGCCATAGCCCTTGTTCTTGGCCAAAACGATGCCGACTTCCTTGTCATGCGGCAGATAATTGAGTGTCGTCACCGGGCTCCAGCGGTCCATCTGACCCCGGTTGATCTGCTGGGTGCCGTGATAGAGCCCTGACGTATCGCCCAGACCAATCGTATTGGTGGTCGAGAACAGCCGGAATGCCGGATGGGGCACGATCACGCGATTCTGGTCGAGCAGGGTCAGACGACCCACGACTTCAAGCACGCGCTGGATCACGAACATCACGTCGGGCCGGCCGGCGTCATATTCGTCGAATACCAGCGCAACATTGTTCTGCACCGCCCATGGCAGAATGCCATCGTGGAATTCGGTGATCTGCTTGCCATCCTTGAGCACGATCGCGTCCTTACCGACCAGATCAATACGCGACACATGGCTATCCAGATTGACGCGCACCAGCGGCCAGTTCAGCCGCGCTGCGACCTGCTCGATATGGGTGGATTTACCCGTGCCGTGATAGCCCTGCACCATGACGCGGCGGTTGAACGCAAAGCCCGCCAAGATCGCCAAAGTGGTGTTGCGGTCGAACAGGTAATCCGGGTCGATCGGGGGCACATGGCTGGTGCGTTCGGCATAGCCCTTGACCACCATGTCGGTGTCGATCCCGAACAGGTCCCGGGCCTTGTAGTCGGTGTCGGGCAGATTGGCGAATTCACTCATTGGAGGGCTCTTGCAGGAAGGAGAGAAAATCGAGGCGGGAGAACGAAAAGACGGGCGCTCTATAGCAGCAATGTGACAGCGGGGGTAGCCGTGCATTGCTCACTGCTGCCTCGCGCGAGGAGACAGCTATTTCACGACGAAGCCCGCCTTCTTGAGATGGGAGTAGGCCACGATGATGGTCCGCAACCGGTCTTCGGAGGATTTGTCGCCGCCATTGGCATCGGGGTGGTGGATCTTGACTAGGGTCTTGTAGGCAGCCTTGATCTGCTCCGATTTGGCATGGCCCATAATGCCCAGCGTTTCGAGTGCCCGGCGGTCCGGTTCATGCAGCGGCTTGGCGCGCTCGGAGGCCGGCGTCTGCGCCTGCCGATGGCGGTAGCGCGCAAACACCCCGAACGGATCGCCATATTTGTCGCCCGGCCGCAGCCCTGCCGTGCTGGCCGTGCGCAGTGCGCGCCCCGGCCTGCCCGGTGGCAAAGCTCTTGCGGGTCTCGGCCTTGGGCGGGGTATGCAGCGCTTCTTCCAGCTCGTCCTTCTCCATGCCGGCGAAGAAATTGAAGGCGGTATTGTAGTGGCGCACATGCTCGAGGCAGAAATGATGATACTGCCCCTCGCTGCGATGCCCCTTGGGTGCCTTGTGCGTGCCGGGCCGGTCACAGCCTTCCCAGTCGCAGATCTGCTCCACCGGCGCGGGCTTTTCTTCCCGGCGCGGCCTGATGCGAATGTTATCGAACAGCTTGGATTGCAGTTTCATTCTCGCCTAGTTACTTGCCAATAGACCAAAGGAACCTGCCACGATGTCCGCCAGACAGACCATCATAGCCAAGCTCACCGCTAAGTTTGCCCCCGCTTTCCTCGATGTGATCGACGAGTCGAGCCAGCATCATGGTCACGCCGGGTGGCGGGAGGGTGGTGAAACCCATTTTCGTGTCAGAATCACGACCCGTCATTTTGACGGTCTAAGCCGCGTCATGCAACACCGCGCGGTCATGGACGCGCTACAAATCGAACTCAAGGGCCCGGTGCATGCCCCGGCCATCGACGTTTTGCCGGTGGATGGGTCGTTTTAGCACCTCTACCCTCGGCCATTGTGGGAGAGGGACGATCATTCTTCCTTCAGAAAAATAATCAGGGTGAGGGGGTGCGGAGCCATCCCCACGCTTCAATGTCAGCGGAGGCAACCCCTCATCCGCCCTTCGGTCACCTTCTCCCACAGGGGGAGAAGGAAGAAAAGCCTATCGCATCTCATCCAGAAATGCCGACACCGCCTCCGGCGCCACGCCCTTTTCGATGAAGGCCTTGCCGATACCGCGTGTCAGAATGAAGGTCAGCGCCCTGCGCGAGACCTTCTTGTCCTGCGCAATGGCGGCCATCAAGGTCTCGGTCGAGCCGAGCCCGCCCTCGATATCACCCAATATGGTTGGCAGGCCGGCACTTTTCAAATGCGCTGCGATCCGCCCGGTATCTCGGCTTGGCGCCAGACCGAGCCCGGCCGAGAAACCATGCGCCAGCACCATGCCGATACTGACGCCTTCGCCATGCAGCAGCCGGTCGGAATAGCCGGTGTCTTTTTCCAGCGCATGCCCAAAAGTATGCCCCAGATTGAGCAGCGCCCGGACGCCCAATTCCTTCTCGTCCTCGATCACCACCCGTGCCTTATGCGCGCAGCACCGGGCAATCGCCTCACCCTGCGCCGGTCCGCCGGCAAAAATCTCCTCGCGCTTTTCCTCGAGCCAGAAGAAAAAGTCTTCGTCGTCGATCAGCCCATATTTGACCACCTCGGCATAGCCGGAGGCGAATTGGCAGGGCGCCGAGGTGTCGAGTGTCGACAAATCCGCCAGTACCAGTCGCGGCTGATGGAAGGCCCCGATCAAATTCTTGCCATGGGGCGAATTGATCCCGGTCTTGCCGCCCACCGAGCTATCGACTCGGGCCAAGAGCGAGGTCGGCATTTGCACGAAATCCATGCCGCGCCGCGCAATCGAGGCGGCAAACCCTGCCAGATCGCCAATCACCCCACCGCCCAGCGCAATCACCAGATCGCCGCGTTCGAGCCGTGCCGCCAATATGCCCTCGACCGCCGCCTGCAGCCCCGGCCAACCCTTGGTGCTTTCCCCGCCGGCAGCACGATCTCGCTATGGCCCAGTCCCGCTGCATCGAGCGAGGCGATCAATCGCGGCAATTGCGCCTTGGCCACGTTTTCATCGGTGATGATGCCAAAGCGCCGGCCGGCAAAGCGTTCGGCCAGGATCGTCCCGGCTTCGTCGATCAGCCGGTCGCCGATCAGAATGTCATAGGCGCGCTCGCCCAGTGCAACGTGAACCTTGTGGGCAATATCGGCCATGAGCGAAAAGTCCTAATTCTTGAGATGGGCCAGCACGGCCTCGATCACATCGGCAGCCACCACGTCTTGCGGCACATCGCGCGACAGCACGGTCACATGCGCATCGGCATAGATGGGATAGCGTTCGGCGATCAATTTTTCGAGCGTCTGGCGCGGGTTGGCCGTCTTGAGCAAGGGCCGGTTGGAGCGCCGCGACACCCGCTCGAACAGAATATCAGCCTCAGCCTTGAGCCAAACCGAGATGGCCTCGGCATTGACCAATGCCCGGGTTTCCTCGCTGACAAAGGCGCCGCCGCCCGTCGCCAGAATAATGTCCGGGTCCTTGAGCACCCGGGCAATGACGCGTTTCCCCGGCGCGGAATTCGGGCTCGCCGCGCTGCTCGAAGATCTCGGGAATGCTCATTTGCGCGGCTTTTTCGATCTCTTCGTCGCTATCGAGAAACAGCCGATTGAGCTTGGCGGCCAGCCGCCGCCCCACCGTCGTCTTGCCCGCCCCCATCATGCCGACAAGCACAATCGGCCTGCCGGCCAACAGGGCGGCAAGTTCCTCGGCGCGGGCCTGCCGTTTTGCCGGATCGGGTCGGCTCAATTGGGGCTCCAAGTCTATCTGCGCGCTATCAAGCCGTCCCGGTCCTGCCTGTCAAGAACATGCGGGCGCTTCGTTCATTTCGAGGAGGCAAAATTGGCAAACTGGACTATGCCTACCAGATGGAAACCATTTGCAGGCAATTTTACGCAAAGAGTTCAACCGCCGGATCGCCATGCCCACGCTCATCCGCCTGATCATCATTCTGCTGTTCCTCGCCGGCCCGGTCTATGGCGGCATGATCGCGCTGGTGACCTATGTGCAGCCCAATCCCAAGGAAACCACGATCCGCATTCCCCAGCGCGACCTGCTGGGCGGCGGTGAGCCCACCCTGCCCGGCCGGGCACCCGCCACCGATGTGGCGCCCACGCCGTGAACCGGGATCATCTCATCGGCGCATTCCTCGAAATGATGTCAGCCGAACGCGGCGCCGCCAAAAACACCATCGAAGCCTATCAGCGCGATCTCACCGACTATGCCGGCTTCGTCAAAGCCCATAAGCAGAGCTTGCTCACCGCGCCGCGCGAAACCGTCACCGCCTATCTCGATGACCTGCGCAGCCGGGGCTTGTCGGCCTCATCCAGCGCCCGCCGCCTCTCGGCCATCCGCCAGTTCCACCGTTTCCTCTGTGCCGACAATCTGCGCGGCGACGATCCAACCCGCATCGTCTCCAGCCCCAAAAGCCGGCGCGCTTTGCCCAAAGTGCTGTCCATCGCCGAGGTGGACACGCTGCTGACTACGGCCGAAGCCGAAGCCAATGCCGCTGGCTCCCCGCAAAAGCAGGCCGCCGCCCTGCGGCTCTATTTGCTGCTCGAACTGCTCTACGCCACCGGCATGCGCGTTTCCGAACTGGTCAGCCTCAAACGCTCTGCCGTGATGCGCGACGCCAGTTTCATCACCATTATCGGCAAGGGCAATAAGGAGCGCGTCGTGCCGGTCAATGACCGCGCCCACGACGCCATCCGCGTCTATCTCAAGACGCTGGAGCCCGGTGCCTATCTTTTCCCCGCCACCGGCGCCGAGGGTTATCTTTCCCGCCGGGTCTTTGCCCGTGACCTCAAGGGGCTCGCTGGCCGGGCTGGCATCAGCTCCGCCCGCGTCGCGCCGCATGTGTTGCGGCATGCCTTTGCCAGCCACCTCCTCGGAGGGGGCGCCGACCTTCGGGTCGTGCAGATGCTGCTCGGCCATGCCGATATCTCAACCACCCAGATTTATACCCATGTGCTCGACGAGAAGCTGCGCAGCCTTGTGGAGCAACACCATCCCTTGAGTGATCTGGCGAAATAGGTGGCTGTGCGGCGCTCGAAATGTTAGCCAAATGTGCACCGATTAAGCGCATTCGCGTTGTAGTCTTGACTCGGAGGTGATCGGTCGCCACTTTCCGGCCACTTTGGGGCGCAAGAGCAGCCCCCTACTTACTTGGTCGCAGCAAAACGACCCCAAACGGGCGGTGGGATGCAGTCTTATCTCGATTTCGAAAAGCCGGTAGCCGATCTTGAAGGCAAGATCGCCGAACTCAAGTCGCTCGCCGCGACCGACCGAGCTGTGTCCATCGACGAGGAAGTCAATCGCCTGTCGAGCCGCGCCGACGAGGCGCTGGTCGAGATCTATAAGAAGCTGACGCCCCGGCAGAAAACCCGTGTGGCGCGCCATCCCCAGCGGCCGCACTTCTCCGATTACATCACGGGTCTGATCACCGAGTGGAGCCCGCTTTCGGGTGACCGTAAATTCGGCGAAGACTCCGCCGTACAGGCCGGTTTCGGGCGGTTCAACGGCCAGCCCGTCGCCATTCTCGGCCAGAGAAAGGGCAATTCCACCGAAAGCCGCCTCAAGCATAATTTCGGCATGGCCCGCCCCGAAGGCTATCGCAAGGCCGTCCGCATCATGGACATGGCCGACCGTTTCAACATCCCGGTCATCTCCTTCGTTGATACCGCCGGCGCCTATCCCGGCATCGGCGCCGAAGAGCGCGGCCGGGCCGAGGCCATTGCCCGCTCCACCGAAAAATCGCTCGAACTGGGCGTGCCCAACCTTGCCATCATCATCGGCGAAGGCGGCTCGGGCGGCGCCATCGCCATTGCCACCACCAATCGCGTGCTCATGCTCGAACACGCTATCTATTCGGTGATTTCCCCCGAAGGCGGCGCTTCGATCCTCTGGAAAGACGCTGCCAAGGCCCGAGACGCCGCCACCACCATGAAGATCACCTCGGCCGATCTCTTGGCCTTTGGCGTGGTCGATGGCATCATTCCCGAGCCCACCGGCGGCGCTCATCGCCACCCCGAGCAGATCATGGCGTCCACCAGCGCCGCCATCGACAAGTTCTCGGCCGACTTTGCCGGCAAGGGGCGGCTGGAAACCCACGAGCACCGTCGCGAAAAATTCCTGGCCATCGGAACGACGCTTTAGAACAGCCATCACATCTTCGCGTGAACGGCTCCGCTTCCAGCCAATTTTTCGGCATGGTAAGGAATCGTTCACCGCGAATACTCATGCTGCGGTAACTATGGCCCGCTAAGGGTCACCCCAAATTATCGCATCATCTGGCGGCTCCCGGTGTCCACGCTTCTGCGCAATATCTGCTCGCTGATTATCCTGCTGTGGCTGGCCTTCGGGCTCGTTGCCTGCACCGGCTTCGTCAAGGGCGGCAACGAGAGGGCCAACCGGCCGCTGTCGAGCGAAACGCTGGCGGGCCTAGCCCGTATCGGCTCCTCGCCCGCCGAGCCCATGGTCATTCGCGTCTTCAAGCAGGAAGAAGTGCTCGAGGTGTGGAAACGCACCAAATCGGGCCAATATGCGATGTTCAAGCAATACGCCATCTGCGCCTATTCGGGCGCGCTGGGCCCCAAGGTCAAGGAAGGCGATTATCAGAGCCCTGAGGGGTTTTACACCATCACCCCCGGCCTGATGAACCCGAACTCATCCTATTACTCGGCCTTCAATGTCGGCTTTCCCAACAAGTTCGACCGCGCCCATGGCCGCACCGGCTCCAATCTGATGGTGCATGGCGACTGCAAATCGGTGGGATGCTTTGCCATGACCGATGCAGGCATTGCCGAGATTTATGCCTTGGCGCGCGAGACCTTCAAGGGCGGCAACCCGAGCTTCCAGATTCAGATCCTGCCCTATCGCATGAGCAGCACCAAGCTGGCCCAGAACGTGGCCAGCCCGCATCTCGATTTCTGGCGCAACATCAAGGAAGGCTCGGACCTGTTCAGAACTGACTAAGGCCCCGCCGGTCTGGGATGTCTGCGAGGGGCGCTATATTTTCAACGCCGGCAACCGCACCCCGCTCGACGCGCTGGGCCCCTGCCCGCCGGTGACCCGCAGCCCGCAACTCCCGGCGCTGCAGGCCGCCGATACCACTGCGATTGAAAGCCATCAGACCGCTGCCCAGCGCCGGGCCAGTGAGCAGGCCGCCATCAAGGCGCGCGGCGAGGCGATTAATGGCGCTGTCACGGGGCTGTTTGGCGGCTTGGGCAATGTCTTTGGCGGCGGCAAGGACGCCGATGTCGTGCCGGTCATGAGCGGAAAAATCGCCCCGATCCCCGCTATTCGCCCTTGAAGCGCAGCTAACCGGCGCCGACATCAGCGCGAGCAATTTGGCTGAGCATCATGCTTGGGCCGTATTCCGGCGCGATGACAACGCGCTGGCGCATGATGGAGACCTGGCAGTGCAAGACACCTGGACACTGGGCGGCGTTTCCAAGGAAGAGCCGGCTACGGCTTCTCCCCGGCACCCGAAAACCGCCCCGCCAGCCGGTCATCGGCCGGGTGCTGAGCTTTGTCGTGGGCTCGGTCGGGGTAGCCGCCATTGCGGCCACCGGCTGGGTCTATACCGAGACCCAGCGCGATATCGCCCGCATCTCCACCGACATCGCCCAGATCCGTCTCAGCTCGGCGCTCTATGGCCAGCAGGGCGCCGCGGCCCCCACCCCGGCCCCAGCCGGCAATGACGTGGCCCTGCAGGACTCGGCCAACCGTCTGGCCATTCTCGAACAGAACTGGCGCAGCAGCGCAGCCCCGGCCGCCCTGCCTGCCATTCCAGCCACACCGGATGCAACGCCTGCGAGCCCGGCCGCCAACGCCGCCAATGCCGATTGCCTGCCCGATGGCATGCGCATCCCGGTTTCAGCCGGCGACAGCTATCCGATCTGCAACAACACCGCCAAAGTGGACATCGCCGTGGTGGAAAATGGCTTCATCACCACGGCCGGCGGCACCACCATCGCCTCCGGCGCCACCATTCCGCTGCCCGACAGCACCTGCAATATCAGCGTCATGTCTTCCGGCGACGGCGGCACGACCGGCTTCGCCGAAATCCGCGTGAAGTGCTGAGGGCGGCGGCTTAACCACGCCCAATCCCTGCACCAACAAAAAGCCCGGGCATCACTGCCCGGGCTTTTGCTTATCCAACCAGATCGAAGCCTAGAACGCCCCGTGGCAATGCTTGAACTTCTTGCCCGAGCCGCAAGGGCAAGGCGCGTTGCGCGACACGCCGACCAGCAGCTTGGGATCAACGGGCCGCAACGAAGGATCGCTGCCCACCGCGCCCAGCGAATCTGCAATCGTGTCGCCGCCATCGGCATCGTTCTCGCCGGTTAGCGGATCGATATGGGTTTCGCGAATGCAGGAAAGGTCGGGCGCCGGTGGCGCCACCAGGCGCGGCTGCAGCACGACATGGCTGAGCTGGGTGGTCACCAGCTCGCGCATATTGGTCAGTAGCGCCCGGAACAGCTCATAGGCCTCCTGCTTGTATTCGTTGAGCGGATCGCGCTGGGCGATACTGCGCCAGCCCACCACCTTGGAGAGGTGATCCAGCGTCACCAGATGCTCGCGCCACAGCCCGTCGATCGACTGCAGCAGGATGGTCTTTTCCACCGGCGCATCACGGTCGGGTTGGGCGTACCGGCGGCTTCAAACGCCTGCAGGGTCTGGGCTTCCTTGGCCGCCGCAGCCGCGTCGGCCGCCTCGATTAGCCGCTCGGTCACGGTTTCCGCATCAATCCCCTCTTCCTCGGCCCATGCCTTCACCGGCACGTCGAGATTGAGATAGGTCTTGGCGGCCGCTTCCAGCTGCTCGGTATTCCACTGCTCGGGATAAGAGCGCGGCGGAATGGCCTTGCCGACCGGGGTCTCGACGAGATCGTGGCGCATATCGACCACCGTCTCGTTGACGTCCTCGGCATCCATCATTTCGATACGCTGCTCGAAGATCACCTTGCGCTGATCATTCATCACGTCATCGTATTTGAGGATGTTCTTGCGGATATCGAAATTGCGCGCTTCGACCTTGCCCTGCGCCCGCTCGATGGCCTTGGTGACCCGGGGATGGGTGATCGATTCACCCTGCTCCAGCCCCAGCTTGCCCAGCATGGAATCCATCGACTCCACCGGGAAGATGCGCATCAGATCGTCCTGCAGGCTCAGGAAGAAGGCCGAATGGCCCGGATCGCCCTGACGGCCCGAACGGCCACGCAGCTGATTGTCGATACGACGGCTTTCATGCCGCTCGGTGCCGATCACCATCAGACCACCAGCGGCCAGCGCCTTGGCCTTGTCCTCGGCAATAGTCCTCTTGATGTCGGCGATCTTGGCGTCGCGCGCCTCTCCCTCCAGCCCGGCGGCCTCTTTCTCGATACGCATTTCGAGATTGCCGCCCAGCTGAATGTCGGTGCCGCGGCCAGCCATATTGGTGGCAATGGTAATGGCACCCGGCAGGCCGGCATCGGCAACGATGAAGGCTTCCTGCTCGTGGTGACCGCGTTCAGCACGTTCATGGAGCCGACATTCTTCTTGCGCAGCAGTTCAGCCAGCATTTCCGACTTCTCGATCGAGGTCGTGCCCACCAGTACGGGCTGGCCGCGCTCCCGGCATTGCTTGATCAGATCAGCGATGGCGTCGAACTTTTCCGCAGCCGTGCGGTAGATGGCGTCCTCGTCATCCTTACGCGCCACCGGCACGTTGGTGGGGATGGTGACCACGTCGAGCTTGTAGATATCGGCGAATTCTTCGGCTTCCGTCGAGGCCGTACCGGTCATGCCGGCCAGCTTCTTGTAGAGGCGGAAATAATTCTGGAAGGTGATCGAGGCCAGCGTCTGATTTTCTGGCTGGATCTTGACGTGTTCCTTGGCTTCAAGCGCTCGGTGCAGGCCTTCCGAATAACGGCGGCCCGGCATCATGCGGCCGGAGAATTCGTCGATGATCACCACTTCGTCGTCGTGGACGATATAGTCCTTGTCCTTGCGGAACATCTTGTGAGCGCGGAGTGCCGAATTGGCGTGGTGCACCGGGGCGACGTTTTCCACGTCATACATGGAGGCCGATTTGAGCAGGCCATCGGCGGCCGAGCGCTCTTCGAGCTTTTCGATACCGGCATCGGTGAAGGTCGCCGAGCGCTGCTTCTCGTCGATCTCGAAATCGCCCTCGTCCAGAATAGCCATCAGCTCGTCGATCTTGACGTAAAGATCGGAGCGATCCTCGGACGGACCTGAAATGATCAGCGGCGTGCGCCTCGTCGATTAGGATCGAGTCCACTTCGTCGACGATGGCATAGGCATGGCCGCGCTGCACCATCTGCTCGCGCGTATATTTCATGTTGTCGCGCAGATAGTCGAAACCGAATTCGTTATTGGTGCCGTAGGTAATGTCGGCGCCATAGGCGGCCTTGCGCTCGGCATCGGTCAGGCCATGCACGATCACGCCATAGGACAGGCCCAGAAATTGTAGATCTGGCCCATCCAAAGCCGCGTCGCGCTTGACCAGATAATCGTTGACCGTCACCAGATGCGCGCCCTCGCCGGTGAGGGCGTTGAGATACATCGGCAGGGTCGCCACCAGCGTCTTGCCTTCGCCGGTGCGCATCTCGGCAATGCCGCGCTCGTTCATCACCATGCCGCCGACCAGCTGCACGTCGAAGTGCCGCATGCCCAGCACGCGCTTGCTGGCTTCGCGCACCGCCGCGAAAGCGGGCACGATCAATTCATCGAGACTGGCGCCCTTTTCCAGCCGCGCCTTGAATTCGGCCGTCATGCCGCGCAGGGCGTCGTCGGTCATCTTGGCGAATTCGGGCTCGAGTGCGTTGATCGCATCCACCTTGCCCCGGAACCGCTTGACGTGCCGATCGGACGGAGAACCGAATATCCGCCGGGCGAGCGCAGCAAGTGCCATATGTCAGGTCCTTTTTTTGATCACCGGCGCGGGCGCGCAGGGCCTAGGCGGTCTCGGTCGGGCACCTTACCCGGCTGGCCTCGTCGGCGCGATGACAAAGCCGTTGCGGCTTCACGATCTCGTTTGTTCCCTTGGCAAGTCTGGACGTCATTATCCGTTGCCTTGCCAAAGGCCTTGAAAAGCGCGTGAGATGTAAGAGCGAGCCATTGTCTTGTCAACGCCGCCGAAATGGGCGACACCTCCTGCGCCCGCCGGAAACCCGGCCCAAACCGGCAATTAGGCCTCTCTCCTGCCGCCGTCTCCTCACAAGTAGCGGCGCGGCACATTTTGGCCCCGATGCCGTGTGAGGGCAGGCCGACCAGTAACGAGCCCAGCGCCACCGGATGCGCCGGCCAAGGAGAATGTCCTGATGTCCTTTTCGACCCTGCGCCTTGCCACGACTGCCAGCGTGCTGGCGCTGATCATGGCGGCCAATGCTGTCGCCCCTGCTTTCGCCCGAGACGCGGCTCCCGCTCCCGCCGCCGAGGCTCCTGCTGCCGAGGCGCCCGCGCCCGTGTCGCCCGATGCTGTGGTGGCGACGGTTGGCGGGGAAACCATCACCGAGGCTGATTTGAGCTTTGCCGCCGAGGACCTGACCCAGAACTCAGCCAGATGCCGGCCGACCAGCGCCGTCCGTTCCTGCTGCGCGTACTGATCGACATGAAGGTCATGGCCAAGGCCGGACGCGATGCCGGCATGGGTGACACGCCCCTGTTCAAGCAGCGCTCGGCTTATCTTGAAGAACGCGCCTTGCGCCGCGCCTATTTCGCTGACGCCATTGCCAATTCGGTGACGGAAGAAGCCGTGCGCGCCGAATATGACAAGCTCGTTGCAGACTTCAAGCCGGCCGAAGAAATCCGCGCCAGCCACATCCCGGTCGCTACCGAAGAAGAAGCCAAGGCCATCAAGGCCGAACTCGATGGCGGCGCCGATTTCGCCACTATCGCCAAGGAAAAGTCGATCGATCCGGGCGCAGCCAATGGCGGCGATCTGGGCTTTTTCGGCAAGGGCATGATGGTCGCCCCCTTTGAGGAGGCTGCTTACGCCCTGACCGAAATCGGCCGGGTTTCCGAGCCGGTACAATCCCAGTTCGGCTGGCACATCATCAAGCTCGAAGAAAAACGCGAATCCGCTCCGCCTACTTTCGAGCAGGTCGCCAGCCAGTTGCAGCAGCAATTGCTGATGACCACCTTTGACGGCACGGTCGCCAAGCTGATGGAAGGCGTTACCATCGACATTCCTGACGCTGCCCTCGACGCCGCCGTCAAGGCGCAGTCCGAGCCGGCCGCCGCTGCGGGCGAAGGCGAAGCCGCTCCCGCCGCGCAGTAAGCGTCGCTATGCTCCGGGGGCCAGCAGCCCCCGGACCAATTGCCGGGCCACCTGCCGCAGCTCGTCCGGGTCGGCAATCAGCCGCCCGGTCAGCAACCTGTGCCGAGCAAACCCGGCCAGCATGTCGGCAGCCGAGCCCGTATCGATATCGGCCGCCAGCTCGCCCCGCGCCACGCCCCGCTCAAAAATTTCTCCCGATTGCTGGCGCCGCTCGAGGGCATAGGTCCGCAGTGAAGCGGCAGCTGCTTCTGTCGCGCTGCGCTTCGGCGACGATAAAGCGGAACACCCGGCCGGCCCCGGTATTGCCCCAATGGGCGAAGACGCCGCTAAAGAAGGCGATGACATCGCCCTCTACCGTACCGGTATCCATATGCACATTGGCCGGCTTGTGCCGGTGATAGACCTCAAGCAGCAAAGCCGTCCGGCCCGGCCACCATTTATAGATGGTCGGCTTGCCGGCCCGTGCTCGCTTGGCCACCGCCTCGATGGAAAAGCCGGCAATGCCCTCCTCTTCCACGATCGCTTGGGCGGCGTCGAGAATGGCCTCCCGGGTATCGGGATTGCGCCGCGCCCCGATGGATCGGCGGCGCTCCTCGCTATCGTCTGCGCTCGGCTCTGTCATGGCTGCAATATCAGGCAAAACCGGATGAAAGAAAAGACTTGAACGAAACGTATCGTTCTCATATATAACGAAACGTACCGTTTCAATGGAGCTTGGAAATGAAGCCCTCTCTCGCTGCGCGCCTGCGCATGGCCGCAGTCATGACCCCGGCCGTCTATCCGGTCGTGACCCTTTATCTTTATATCCTGATGCCGCTCACCGCCGGCTGGGAAATCTGGCAACGGAGCCTCGTGCTGGTGCCCTTCATGGCAACCACCATCGTCCTGCTGATCGTGCCGATGATCACCCGCTATTTCGGCGCGTTTATTGCCGGCCGAAAGCCCGCAACTACCCGGGCTGCCTGAGGCATCGCTAATATGATGGAATATCCCGCCGGCCAAAGCTCGGCGGGATTTTCGTTCTTACGGCTCCAGTTCGATATCCCAGTAGAGATAATCGAGCCAGCTCTGGTGCAAATGGTTGGGCGGAAAGGCCCGGCCATTATTGTGCAGATCATGCACCGTGGGGTGATACGGCGCCTGATGGGGATACATCTTGATTTCGCTGGGCAGTCGATTGGCCTTGCGCAGATTGCATGGCGCGCAGGCGGCTACGACATTGTCCCACGTAGTCAGCCCGCCCTTGGAGCGCGGAATGACGTGATCGAAGGTCAGATCGTCCTTGGTGCCGCAGTACTGGCACTGGAAGCGATCGCGCAGGAAAACGTTGAATCGGGTAAACGCGGGATGCCGCGCCGGCTTCACATAATCCTTGAGCGACACCACGCTGGGCAGCTGCATTTCGAAGCTGGGCGAGTGGATGACCGTATCGTAATGGCTGACAATATTGACGCGATCCGGGCACACAGCCTTGATCGCATCCTGCCAAGACCATAATGACAAGGGATAGTAACTGAGCGGCCGGAAGTCGGCGTTCAGAACAAGTGCGGGACAGGCCTCAGGCGACACGTGGATCGTCACTTGAGTCTCCCGGAACGGGAATCGAGTAAGTCCATAGCCCCCTTATACTAGGCCCTTTGTGTCAGGGCTGTGAAGCGGGCACGTGCAGAGCAATGCGCGATTATTTTTTGAGCTGGTTGGCGATGAACGCACCGGCAAAAGCCGAGCCATCTGGCGCAATGCCATGCCCCACGCCGTGGCTGACATGATAGGCCACATCGTACCCCGCCAGCCGCAGCGCCACATCTGCATCGGCGCTGAACTCAGGATCGACCACCGGGTCCATGTCCCCATGCACAAGACAGACCGGCGGCTTGGCAAACTTCCCCTCGGCAAACCCCGCTGCCGGCAAGAAAGCGCCTGAGAACGCTATGATCCCCATCAGCGGCTCGGGCAGCGACAGACCCACATGCAGCGCCATCATCGCGCCCCGGCTGAACCCTACCAGAATGGTCCGCTGCGGCGTTACTCCGGTTTGGTGCCACAAATCGTTGAGGAATTCGACCAGCACCGGCCGCGCCTGCACCACACCCATTTGCCGGCTGGCCAGCCGATCGCCTTCATAATCGATATCGAACCACTGATAGCCCGACCCATTGACCCGGCACGCCTCAGGCGCATTAGGCGATACGAACAGCGCATCCGGCAAAATATCCTGCCAATGCGGCGCCAGCCTGATCAGGTCGGCCCCATCCGAGCCATAGCCATGCAGCAGCACCACAGCGAGGCTGGGTTGCGCGCCCGATTTGGGCGCAAGCATGGGACCGGAGAGTTTTGCGGGCATGAGGAATTTCCAGAAAGTGACCGCCGCACCCTGCCCCGCCAGCGCGTGAAAATCCAGCCGCCAGAGCCTACATTTGGGGCAATGGCTCCACCGCCAGCAGCAGCGACACCAGCTGGCTCTGCTGCTTGGTATCGGTCTTGCGGAACAGATGCCCCAATTGCGTGCGCACGGTCAGGATCGACACGCCATTGTTGCGCGCGACATCGCCCAGCGCCCGGCCGCTCGCCAAAGCCGCCGCCAGCGCCGCCTCCTTGGGCGTCAGGTCGAACATGGCGCGGATCCGGTCTTCGAAGCCGGGCGGCAGGCGTTCGGAGAGATCGCGCAACGCAATATGGGCGCCCTGCAGGCAGGGCAGACCCTGCACGAAAAGATTGCGCGCCGGGATGATCGATAATGCGATGGCATTGCCGGTTTCAGGATGCGTGGCGATCATGTCCGTGCCAATGCTCTCCACTGGCGAATTGCGCGCTGCAAGGCCGCCGTGAATTCTCGCATCTGCAGGGGGTGAACCAGCCGCAGCGCGCCCTGCCGCCCGCTGATGGCCGAACCGGGCTCGGCCAGCAAAGCCTCGGCGGCGTCATTGGCCCAGACCAGCCCGCCCGTGCCGGCCACGGCCACCCAGCCAATACCGCGCCCGCCCAGTTTCTGCCCCGTCTGCTCCATGGTGCGGCTGCCGAACTGCACGCGCAAGGTGAGGGCGTGCGCCAGCGTCGGACCGATTTCATCGATCACCTGCAGTTCGCGCCGCTCATATTTATCAGCCCTGCCGCCGCGGTTGAGCGCGAGATAGCCATTGATGCCGCCGCGTGCTGATCTTGTGGATCATGGCGCTATGCATCTGCTGTGGCCGCATCCACAAATCAAAGAAGGCGGAGCGCTCGAAATCATCATGGGCCACGACCTGCTGATCGACCAGCGCGGTGCCCAGCGCCATCATCTGCATGGGGCGGGCCAATGGATTGATATCCACCAGATCGCGGTAGCTATGTTCGAACTCAGGCGCGCAATCGCCATGCAGCATGGATTGCTGCCGCGTTTGAGAGTCAAAGAAACCCAGCGCCGCATGCTGGCTATTGGTGGCGCGGCGCACCACCTCAGCCGCCTTGGCCCACATCGTGTCATCGAACACCGCGCCATAGAGGTAGTTCGACAGATCGGTCAGATCCTGCGGAGAAGTCTCAGTCATTTTGCAACCACCCGCGTCCATCGACGCTGTAGTTTGCCGCACTGCCATATCAGCCATGTGGATGCCATTGTGGCAAGACGGAAAGAGCCCGGCGACGACTTTACGACGTCACCGGGTGGCGTTCGGCCGGCGATGATGCACGGCTGCATCATCAGGAAGGCACTAGGCCAACAGCTGGCTTTGCTGTCCGGTTCCGGCCCTGCGGAAAATCTGCGCCTGCGCCGCCGTGATCAGCCCAGAATGCCTTCGCGGTTGCGGCAAACCGCATAATACCGCCAAAGCAACAGGGCAGCTGCGGATCGATGTGGCGCCCGTGCAAGAGCGCTTTCTGCCAGTTCAGCAATTTCGGGCAGGCATTCAAGCCCCAAACCATCCTGCGCCGCCTTGCGCAAGGCCAAGTCGCCAGCCGGGAAGATATCGGGGTGGCCGGAGCAGAACATGAGATAGACCTGCGCGGTCCAGGGACCAATTCCCTTGTGGGCCGTCAGATACCCCACTGCCGCCTCGGCCGGCAGGGTCTCAAGATGATCGAAATCCAGCGTGCCCGAGGCCATGGCTTCGGCAATCGCCCGCACCGTACGGTATTTGCCGCCCGAAAAGCCAACGGCGCGGATCGTGGGCTCATCAAGGTTCAGAAAGCCCACCGGATCGAGCGCCCCCTCGACTTGCACGTACCGTGCCCAGATGGCCGCGGCGCTCGCCACCGACAGCAATTGCCCGCAGACAATGCGCGAAATCCCGGCAAAACCAGCCACGTCGATGCGAGGTTGAACCTCGCCGGTCAGCGCCCTGATAGCGGCCAATCGTGGATCGACCTCGACCAGCACGTCGAGATGGCCGACGATGGATTGGACACTATCAATGCGCGGTGACGAAGACATTTGTCTACTGTACACAAGCTGCAATGTCTTCGCCATCGTCCAAACCTATCCTGCGTTTTGCGCCCAGCCCCAATGGCAGGCTCCATCTGGGTCATGCCTTTTCCGCGCTTTACACTGGCAGGCGGCAGCACTGCTGGGCGGCACGGCCCTGCTGCGCATGGAGGACACCGACCCCGAGCGCTGTAAACCCGAATTTGCCCGTGCCATAATCGATGACCTGCATTGGCTGGGTCTGGA
The DNA here is from genome assembly GCA_025452255.1 of Devosia sp. A8/3-2. Classification (GTDB taxonomy): domain Bacteria; phylum Pseudomonadota; class Alphaproteobacteria; order Rhizobiales; family Devosiaceae; genus Devosia. The sequence continues at coordinate 983,565 of CP104974.1, read as the reverse complement.
TTGGCCCGAGCCAGTCATGGTCCAGTCCGAGCGCTTCCCCATCTATGCCGAGGCGGCGAATCGCCTGCGCGATGCCGACCTGCTCTATCCCTGCTTCTGCTCGCGCAGCGATATCGCCGCCAAGGCCAAGGGCAGTGACCCCGATGGCGCCCCGCTTTATCCCGGCACCTGCCGGCATCTGCATCGGGGCGAGCAGATCGAGCGCCTGCAACGCGGCGATCCCGTGCAATTCCGCCTCGACACCGAAAAAGCCACCGCCCAAACCGGCATGCTGACCTTTACCATTGTCGGCCCGCTCGTCACCGACCGCCCACAACTGCGTTATGCAAGGCCCGAGCGCTGGGGCGATGTGGTGTTGCAGCGCAAGGGCACACCCACCAGCTACCATCTCAGCGTCGTCATCGACGATGCCGCCCAAGCCATCACCCACGTCACCCGCGGCCGAGACATGGAGGCGGCCACCGACCTGCATGTCCTGCTGCAGTTCCTGCTCGGCCTGCCCTCGCCCATCTATAATTTCCACCGGCTGATCCTCGACGCCGAGGGCAAGAAACTCAGCAAATCAAAAGGCTCGCCCAATCTGGCGAGCCTGCGCGACGCTGGCTGGACACCTCAAGACGTCCGTCGGGAGCTGGGCTTCTAGGCCGCCCTGTCAGCGAAGAACGGCACAGTGGCAGCCGCCACGGCTTCGGCGAAAGGTGTGCCGAACTCCTTGCCCAGGATGGCATCCAGCCGGGCATCGACCAGCTCCATCGGATTGTTCCAGAGATAGCGCATCTTGACGATCTCCCGCATCATCGGCATCGCCAGCCCCATAGCCTGCAACATTATCCGGGGCAATTGCGCTGCCTTGAGCAGGGCAGGCGCCGCCGCCTGAATGGCCGCCAGCATCGCGCCATGCGTTTCGTAATGTCCGGCAAAGTGGAACGTCTCGAAGCCACCAAGGCTCTGCCGCTGCTCGGCTACCGCGACGAAGGCCCGCCCCAGATCGGGAAGGTAGGCCCAAGCATGGCCCACATCGAGATCAGCCATGTAGTAGACCTTGCCCTTTTTGGCATCCATCAGCATGGCCTCGGTCGAACCAGTCGCCAGCATTGCCCGGCGCATAAAAATCGCCGGCGCGGATGATGATGGTCTGGAACTTGCCGGCCTTGGATGCCACCGCCAGCATCGCCTCCTGCCGCACCCGAATGGCGCCGCGTGGCGTCTGCGGATGCTGGGCCATGTCGGGGTCATGCGCCGATCAATCGCCGCATAATTATAAACATTGCCCGGAAACATCATGGTCTTGCCGCTATCGCCCATGGCGGCGATCACAACGGCAAGTTGCGCCTCGGCGCGGCCCTTGTCCCATTTGTCATAGGGCAAGTTGAGCGCATTCACCACGATATCGGCATCGGCAATGGCCGCCGCGATCTCGGCAACATTGCCCGCATCGCCCTTGACGAAGGTGACGCCCTCAATCGGCATCCGATTGCTCCGGCCAAAGCCGGTGACACTATAGCCCGCGTCGCGAAACGCCTTGGCCGCGTGGTGGCCGATATGGCCGTTAATACCCAGAACTGTGATCTTTGCCGTGCTCATCATGCATCTCCTTTGCCGATGGACACAGCATCCTCCATTCACTATCGTCGATAAATCCGCCATTATCTTCGGATCGCCATTCAAAAATGAATAGAGAACCCGATTGGGCCCTGTGGCGAAGTTTCTCTGCCGTCGTCGCCAACGGCTCGCTTTCGGCCGCAGCGCGAGCTGGGCATCAGCCAGCCTACTGTCGGCCGCCATATCGAAACCCTCGAATATGATCTGGGCCTCTCGCTCTTCAGAACGCACCTTGAGCGGCCTCAAGCCCAATGTCGCAGCGCTGCGCATCTACGAGCCGGTCGCCGCCGCGCAGGCCTCTTTGGCGCAAGCCGCGATCCCGGCCGAAGGCGCCTGAGCCGAATTCGGCGGCACCGTCCGCATCACTGCCAGCACAATGGTCTCCAATTACGTGCTGCCTGACCTATTGGTCGCCATCCGCCAGCGCTATCCCGCCATCGCGCTCGAACTCGTCCCCACCGATTCGGCAGAAAACCTGCTGCTGCGCGAAGCCGATATCGCCATCCGCATGTTCCGGCCCAACCAGCTCGAACTGGTGACCAAAAAGCTCGGCGAAATCCCCATGGTCCCGGTCGCCCATCAGGACTATCTCGATCGGCGCGGCACCCCGAAAACCTCGACCGATCTCTACGACCACGACCTAATTGGGCTGGACCGGTCCGATCTCATCATCGCTCACGCGCAAAAGGCTGGCTTCCCGCTCAAGCGCGAGCAATTCCTCTTGCGTTCGGACAGCCAGACCCAGCTTTGGCAATTGCTGCGCGCGGGCCCGGGCGTGGGATTTGCTCAGGCCGGGCTGGTCGCTCAAACACCCGGCATGGTGGCCCTGCCGATTGATCTTGCCATCCCCCGCTCGAAGTCTGGCTCACCACGCACAGGGAATTGTTCACCAGCCACCGAATTCGTGCCATCTATGATGCGCTGGCCGAGGGGCTTTCGGTCTATATCGGCAATACGGATTCGTAGGGGCGCCAGCCCCGGAACGCTTGCAGGACTTTCATGGAAACCCTTCTCAATATCGCCATCGCGCTCGCCCTGCTCTTTGTCGTCATCGTGCTGGGCATGGGTCTGTGGAATATGCTCAAGGGCGGTCCGGGCAATACCAGCCAGAAACTGATGCGCCTGCGCGTGATCGGCCGTGCCGTGGCGCTGGTGCTGCTGCTGGGCGCGCTCTACTTCTTCGGCGGCGGTCGGGGCTAAAAATGGTTAAGCTCAACCGCATTTATACCAAGACCGGCGATGACGGCACGACCGGGCTGGTGCGAGGCCCCCGCCGCCCCAAATTTGATCTGCGCGTCGAGGCCTATGGCACAGTGGACGAGGCCAATGCCTTTGTCGGTCATGCGCGGCTGCAAACCAATTCCATGCCCAAGATCGATATGCTGCTTTCCCGCGTGCAGAACGATCTCTTCGATGTCGGCTCGGACTCGGCAACGCCCGGCGCCGACGAGCCTGATGCACCCCACCCGACCCTGCGGGTCCGCGCGGTACAGACCGAGTGGCTGGAAAAGCAGATCGACCATTTCAACGCCGATATAGCGCCACTCAAAAGCTTCGTGCTGCCCGGCGGCACCCCGCTCGCCTCGGCGCTCCACATTGCGCGCACCGTGACCCGCCGCGCCGAGCGCCTAACCGTGCAACTCGCGGCCGCCGAGCCCGACACCAATCCCGAGGCCGTGCGCTATCTCAATCGCCTTTCCGATCTATTGTTCGTGCTGGCGCGTCGCCAATGCCAATGGCGCCAAGGATGTGCTCTGGGTGCCGGGTAATCACGGCGACGTGGCGAAAGGCGGCTGACCCATGTTCCTGCCGCTGCATGACACCAACCCCATAAGGCATGTGCGGTTTCCCTATGTAACCTATGGGCTGATGGCCCTGACGATTCTCTGCTTCCTGTTCCAGTCGGTGCTGCCCCCGGCGGCCTTTGATCAGGCCACCATCGATTTCGGCATGATCCCCATCGTCGTGCGCAATCTCTATCCCCAGCCCGTGCCCCGGTTGCCCGATTGGGCGACGCTGATCACCTACGCGTTCCTGCATGCCGATTGGCTGCATCTGCTCAGCAACATGCTGTTCCTCTGGATCTTCGGCGACAATATCGAAGACGCCATGGGCCATGTCCGGTTCCCGGCCTTCTATCTGATCTGCGCCATCTGCGCGGCTTTGGCCCATATGGCCTTCAATCTCGATGCCAACGGCCCGCTAATCGGGGCCTCGGGGGCGGTAGCCGGCGTCATGGGCGCCTATATCCTGCTCTTCCCCCATGCCCGCGTCTTCGTGCTTGCGCGCATCATCATCCCCATTCCCCTGCCCGTACCGGCCTTCTGGATGCTGGGCTTCTGGGTGGCGACGCAGCTCTTCTATGTGGTGATCGGCTCGACCGAATCGGTCGCCCGGTGGGCCCATCTGGGCGGCTTTGCTACCGGCGTGATCCCGGCCGCCGGCCTCAAACGGCGCGAAGTCGTGTTCTGGGGCGGACGCTGACCGCCGGACTGAACGGCAATTTTACAAAATTGCCACCATGTCCCAAGCCTTTGTTTACCGCTCCGGCGTAGCCTAAGACGCTACTGACCCAGAAGGGGCGCTCGATGGATAGCGATCTCGCCACACAAATGGTGACCATGCGGACTGCTGTGACGCAGAATTCCGTGCAAATGGCCGTTCTCAAGAAAACCCACGACTCGGAAGCGACACTGCTCAATACCCTGCTGCAATCCGCGCCTGCCGCTCCGCCGCCGGGCCGGGGGCTCAAGATCGATAAGCAGGCCTGACCATGAGCAATTCCATCGGCACTAGCCCGCCGGCCATGATCAACCGTATCGTCGACCGCAGCGCCACGCCCGCCGTGGCCCAACTCGCCAAGGTCGCCGAACTCACTGCACAATTGCGCATCGCCGCCGCCGAAGAACAGGCCAAGGCCGCTTTGCTCAATCCCCAAGGGGACACAAAGGCGCCGGTGATTGATTCGGGCGCCGTGGTTGATCGGCTGATCTAGCTCTTCAGCCCCACCAGCGCTTCAACGACCGCTTCGCCATCGGGGGAATGCCATTCCGCCGGCCCCTGCAGCACCGCCAGCTCGCAGCCATTCTCGTCCAGCACCAGCGTCACCGGCAGGCCCACCGCAACCGCTTCGCGCTTGAGCCGTTCAAAAGCGGCAAAGCTGCTATCGGCATAAAGCGGCAGATTGGCAAAGTGGTTTTCGTCGAGGAAGCCCTTGGCCTTTTCCAGACCACCCTCCCCGATATCGAGATTAATCGGCAGCACCATGAAGGCGTCCGAATTGTATTTGGTGGCAATGGCATCAAGCGCCGGCATTTCAGCGCGGCACGGCACGCACCAGCTGGCCCAGAAATTGACCAGCAGCGCTTTGCCGGAAAAATCGGCAATGCTCATGTCCTTGCCCGTAGCGTCCTTGAACGCCATACTCTTGTAGCCGCGTCCTTCCCCGGTCCCCATCAGCGCCGCGAGCTCGCCCTTGGCGGCATTGTCGATGGTTGCGGCAGCCTCTGCCTGTACCGGACATTCCTTGGCGCCGGCGGCATTGCCGAGATAGATCCACGCCGCTATAGCTACGGCCACTCCCGCCACAGCCAGCGTGATGAACAGCCGCGAGCGGTTTGGTGCTGGTTGGTGGGGTGCGCTATTGTCAGACATGCAATCTCCGGAAACCAGCGATGAGCAACAAGATGTGGGGCGGCCGGTTCGCCACTGGCCCCGACGCCATCATGGAAGAAATCAACGCTTCGATCGGATTCGATCAGCGCCTCTTCCGCCAGGATATTGCCGGATCAATCGCCCATGCCACAATGCTCGCCGAGACGGGCATTCTGACGCAGGAAGATCGCGACGCCATCGTGGCCGGTCTAAATGAGGTGCTGGCGGAAATCGAGAGTGGCAGCTTCACGTTCTCGCGTGCACTCGAAGACATTCACATGAATGTCGAATCGCGGCTACGCGAAAAGATCGGCGATGCCGCGGGGCGCCTCCACACCGCCCGCTCGCGCAACGATCAGGTGGCGACCGATTTCAAGCTCTATGTCCGCGACACCATCGATACATTGGTCGTGCAGGTGCATACCCTGCAGCTCGCTTTGGCCAACAAGGCCGAAGACGAAGCCCAGACCATCATGCCCGGCTTTACCCATCTGCAAAGCGCCCAGCCGGTGACCTTTGGCCATCACCTACTGGCCTATGTCGAAATGCTCGGCCGCGATGCCGGCCGCCTGCTCGACGCCCGCAAGCGGCTCAACGAAAGCCCGCTCGGCTCGGCAGCCCCGGCCGGCACGCCCTACCCGATCAATCGCGAGCGCACCGCCGAACAGCTGGGCTTTGACCGCCCCACCGCCAATTCACTCGATGCCGTTTCCGACCGCGACTTCATTCTCGAAACCCCGGCAGCTGCCTCTGATCTGCGCCATGCATTTGTCGCGCTTTGCCGAGGAAATGGTGATCTGGAGCTCCGCCCAATTCGGCTTCGTGCGCCTCTCCGACAAATTCACCACCGGCAGCTCGATCATGCCGCAAAAACGCAATCCCGATGCCGCCGAACTGGTCCGCGCCAAGATCGGCCGGATTCTGGGCGCACTGACGTCGCTGATCGTGGTGATGAAAGGCCTACCGCTCGCCTATTCCAAGGATATGCAGGAAGATAAGGAAGTCGCCTTCGACGCGCTCGACGCCCTCTCGCTATCCCTCGCCGCCATGACTGGCATGGTGGGCGACATGGTGCCCAATCGCGAGCGCATGCGCGTCTCGGCCGCTGCGGGCTTTTCCACCGCCACCGACATTGCCGATTGGCTGGTGCGCGAACTCAATATTCCCTTCCGCGATGCTCACCACATTACCGGGCAGATCGTGGCCCCGGCGGAGCAGAAAAATTGCGGGCTGGAAGGCCTCACCATCGAGGACTTCAAATTCATCGACCAGCGTATCGATAGCCGCATCCATAAGGTGCTGACCGTCGAAGCCTCGGTCGCCGCCCGCCAGTCCTATGGCGGCACCGCGCCCGCCAATGTGCTGATCCGGGCTGCCCGCTGGAAGACCATTCTCACGGGTGAGCCGCATGATCCCAAGCCCCGCAAAGAAAAAGCATGGCGGCCATGGCGATGGCGGGGTTGAATAACCCCGCTGCTGGCCCCACCATATCGGTGTTGAACTGATTTGGACGGAGCGATGCGAGCCAAAACCCGACAGATGCGCCTATCCGAGCGTCATCTCTCTCTTGTGCAACCCGCCTCGCCTTCCGACGAAATGCCCCCGCCCCCGAGGGAATGCGGCTGGCAACCAGCGATGACTACAACGCCACGATCAACGCGCTGCTGGGTACCGAACCCCACACCGGCGAAGTCTGGTTCTTTGCCTATGGCTCACTGATCTGGAAACCGGCCTGTGACTTTGTCGAAATGCGCACTGGCGTGGTGCGCGGCTGGCATCGCGCCTTTTGCCCGGGCTGGAACAACCGCTTCCGCGGCAGCGACGAAAATCCCGGCCTCATGCTGGCGCTCGACCGCGGTGGCGCCTGCAAGGGCGTGCTCTATCGCCTGCCCGCCGACCGGATCGATGAAAACCTGACAAAGCTGCTCGAACGCGAAATGGGCTGGCTGCCTTCCGCCTTTCCCCGCGCTGGGTCAATGTGCAAAGCGGCGAGCGCACGATCCGCGCCATCACCTTCTGCATTGACCGCCATTCGGGGCGCTACATTTCCGGCCTCACCGTCGAAGCCATTGCCGATGTGCTGGCCAAGGCGGTCGGCAATCGTGGCTCCATGGCCGAATATCTCTTCGCCACGGTGCGGCATCTGGAAGATATGGGCATTCACGACCCCCATCTCTGGCAGCTGCAAAACCCGGTCGCCGAGCGGATCGAGGCCGCTTATGCGTTGAATCGATAAGTCTTGCTTTCGTTTTCCCAAGCGGTGCCGTAGAGGTCGTCGCGAAACGGGCAACACCCACCGCGTCCTTGTGGATGCGGGACGACCGGGAACTAAAATGGTCCACCATTTCGAACACCGCGACGGCACCCTTTTTGCCGAGGACGTCAATCTCAACGCGCTGGCTGAAAAGGTCGGCACGCCGTTTTACGTCTATTCATCCGCCACGTTGCGCCGCCATGTGCGCGTGGTGAAAGCAGCGTTCGAGGGCATCCCGACCCTATTGGCCTATGCCATGAAGGCCAATTCCAACCAGAGCCGTGCTCAAGCTGATGGCGTCGGAAGGCGCCGGCGCCGACGTGGTCTCGCTGGGCGAGCTCGAACGCGCTCTGGCCGCCGGCATCAAGCCGGACATGATCGTGTTTTCCGGCGTTGCGAAGACCGTCGCCGAAATGCGCCGCGGCCCTGGAAGCCGGCATCAAGTGCTTCAATGTCGAGAGCGAGCCCGAGCTCGAACGCCTCTCCATGGTTGCCAGCGACATGGGCAAGACCGCCCGCGTCTCTGTCCGCATCAATCCCGATGTGGACGCACGCACCCATGCCAAGATTTCCACCGGCAAGGCCGAGAACAAGTTCGGCATTCCCTATGCCTGCGCGCTCGAAGTCTATCGCCGCATTGCCGAACTGCCCAATGTAGTTGCGGTTGGCGTCGATATGCATATCGGCAGCCAGATCACCGATCTTGAACCCTTCGGCAATGCCTTTGGCTTGATGGCCGAACTGGTAAAAGCGCTGCGTGCCGATGGCCATGACATCCGCCATGTCGATGTCGGCGGCGGTCTCGGCATCCCCTATAGCCACGAAGAAGCCGCGCCGCCCTTACCCAATGCCTATGCCGCCGTGGTGCGCGACAAGGTCGGCCAATTGGGCGTGACGCTCGTCATCGAGCCCGGGCGTCTGCTGGTCGGCAATGCCGGCATCCTTGTCACCAAGGTCGAATATGTGAAGGAAGGCGGCACCAATTTCGTCATTGTCGACGCGGCCATGAACGATCTGATCCGCCCCACGCTTTACGAAGCCCATCACGATATCGAGCCGGTCAACCACTCCAATCTCGCCCCGATCACCGCTGATATTGTCGGCCCGGTCTGCGAGACGGGCGATTACACAGCCAAGGCCCGCACCATGCCCGGCGTCAAGGAAGGCGATCTGCTGGCCGTGATGAGCGCCGGCGCCTATGGCGCGGTCATGGCCTCGACCTATAATTCGCGCGCCCTGATCCCCGAAGTGCTGGTCGATGGCGACAAATTCCACGTCATCCGCCCGCGCAAGTCGCTCGATGAGCTGATCGCGCTGGACAGCGTCCCCGATTGGCTGTGAACGCCTGCTGACACCCCTTGTCAGACCGTTTCGGGCATAGTCCTCTCACTCGAGGAGACGGCCATGCCCGAAACACTGTCCGACCGCCAGCTCAACCGCGCCACGCTCGCCCGGCAATGGATGCTGGACCGCGCCGATATCGCCATTCCCGACGCCCTCGCCTTCCTGCTGGGCTTGCAGGCGCAAACGACCAACACGCCCTATATTGCGCTCTGGAACCGCATCGCCGGCTTCACCCATGGCGCGTTGACCACGCTCATCGCCGACAAAACCCTGCTCCGCGCCACCACCATGCGCACGACGCTGCATCTGCATACCGTGCCGGATATGCGTGGCATCCGCCCGCTCATGCAGCCCGTGCTGGACCGCACTTTCAGTTCGGTCGCCAAATCGCGCGCCATCAATGCGGATCGTCTGGCGGTCAACCGCCGTGGTGTCGCCATCCTTGATGAAATGCCCATGACTGCCGGCGAGCTCGGCCGGCGCCTGCTCGAACATTTCCCCGATAGCGATCCGCTCGTGCTGGCCCAAGTGGTGCAGGGCGCCGAAACGCTGATCCAAATTCCGCCCACCCGCATCTGGGGCCATGGCGGCGCGCCGCTGCTGATGCGCATCGAGAAATGGATCGGCCGGGGCCTGTCCGATCCCGTCCCCCTGCCCCAACTGGTCTTGCGCTATCTCGCCGCCTATGGCCCGGCCAGCGTCAAGGACATGCAGACCTGGTGCGGCCTCACCCGCCTCGCCCCGGCTTTCGACGCGGTGCGCCAACAATTGGTGGAATTCCGCGGCGAAGACGGTCGCGTGCTCTACGACCTTCCCAACGCGCCACGCCCAGACCCCGACACGCCCGCGCCCGTCCGCTTCCTGCCCGACTATGACAATGTCTTTCTGGGTTTTGCCGACCGTTCCCGCCTGCAGCCGTCTTACGCCCGCGAGCGCATGGTGGTGGTAAACGGTTATGTCGCGACCTTCACGCTTGATGGCTTCATCGCTGGCAATTGGACCGTGAACCGGACCAAAGCCCGCCTCACCATCGAACTCGCGCCCTTTCGCAAGCTCAGCAAGGTCGAAAAGACCGAGGTCGAGGCCGAAGCGCACGCCATGGGCGCTTTCCTTGCCGATGGGGCGGCAGAGGTCGCGGTCGGCTGGCGCCCACAAGTCGCCTGATTACTGCTCCAGCGCCCGCCGGCCCAGCGACACCACTTCGACCGGCTTGCCCACCGGGGCATCATCGATCTTGGCCAGAAGATCTGCCAGCGTGAACGGCTTGACGATGACGTCATAGATCAAGGCATCCAGCCCATGGGCGCGCTCGCGCTGGTCGGCAAAGCCGGTCATCAGCACGATGATCATAGCCGGGTACTTGGCCGCCACATGCAGCGCCAGCGCAATGCCGTCCATGATCGGCATCTTGATGTCAGACAGCAGCAGGTCGAACCGCCCCTGTTCTTCATCGGCCGTTTCGGCGGCCAATCCGCCATCCTCCTCGGCCACCACGTCGTGGCCCTTCATAGTCAATGCGCTGACCACAAAGGCGCGCACGGACGGATCGTCTTCGGCAACAAGAATGCGGGCCATCAGGGATGCTCCGGAGGAATGGGGGCCCGGGGCGCAGAAGGCCCGGCATTGCCCGATATAGGTGTTGTCTGGCGCGGCGGGGAGGTCCGCGGCGCCGCATTGGCGGCCGTTGCCGCAAAGCTCAGCCGCATGCGCGCGGCCTCCCCGGGCGGCAGGGTCAATTGCGTATCAAAGCTCGAGCGCTCGCCCGCCATCAGATCACGCACCGATGGAGTGACGCTCCACTCGTAAATGGCCGCGCCAGCCGGATCGAGCAGTGTCACCACCACCGCTGGCACCGCCACCGGCTCTGGGAGCAGCCCGACTATTTGGGCCGAAACGATCAGCACGTCCTTGCCGTCGCGCAACGCCCGCTGCGCAGTGATATTAGAAAAATCGAGCCCCACCACGTTAACGCCTAGTCCCAGCGACGCATAGACGCCGGCCATCGAGGGAATGCGCTCGACCAATTGCACGCGGCCGAAATAAAACAGCGCAATCAAGGCGCAGAGGATAAGCGCGCCGCCCACCCGCGCCGCCCGCCGCAGCCGTGCCAGCGGCAAATGGGCGATCAGCGCGCTCTGCCGGCGCAAAAATGCCTTTTGCCGCTTGCGAACGACAGCCGGGTCGAGCTCACCGGCTCGCTTTGTCTCGTGCTCCTGCTCGGCCGCGAGCCGCTGCGCCAGTTCGGCCGCCACCGCCCGCTCCTCGGCCGCCAGCGCTTCGTCCAGTCCATCCTCGGCCATGGCCTCGAATAGCTGGTCGGCCGGTTCTGTCGGGGGCTCGGGTCGCGCTGGCTCTTGTTGCCGTGCGCGCTGGCAATAGGCGCATTGCACCTTGCGACCCGCCGAGCCAATGGCCTCGTAGGTCACCTGATACTTGGTCTGGCAATGGGGACAGGTGATGATCATCGGGCCAGACAATGAGGGTAAAACATAAATGCGGCCCGCCGAACCTATGCCGATGGGGTTAAAACTCCTCAAACCACGCGATCGGACAGGCAAAACACCACAATTGTGCCGTTTCCTGCGGGCAATGGCTCACACCAGCCGCATCGGGCGCCCGCCTTTGTTATGATGCGCACCATGGCTGATCTGCCCTCAGGCGCGCCGGCCGGCGGACAAGTGGGGAGCCTGCTTTTTTGATCGAGTTTTCCGATGTGGGACTGCGCTATGGCAATGGTCCCGAAATCTTGCGGGACCTGACCTTTTCGATCGAGCCCGGCTCGTTCCATTTCCTCACCGGCCCCTCGGGCGCCGGCAAGACCAGCCTGCTGCGCCTGCTGCTGCTTTCGCTCAAGCCCTCGCGCGGCAAGGTCACCATGTTCGGCGAGGATGTGAGTGATCTCGGCCGAGATCGCCTGTTGCAGATGCGTCGCCATATCGGCATCGTGTTCCGGGAATTCCGCCTGCTCGATCATCTGACGACCTTTGAAAACGTCGCCCTGCCGCTGCGCGTGCTGGGCCGAGCCGAAAGCGAATACCGCCCCAATGTCACCGAGCTGCTCGAATGGGTGGGGCTGGGTGAGCGCATGAATGCCCTGCCCTCCCTGCTCTCGGGCGGCGAGAAGCAGCGCGCCGCCATTGCCCGCGCCGTCATCGCCCGGCCCAAAGTGCTGCTGGCGGACGAACCCACCGGCAATGTCGATCCGGAACTGTCGAGCCGGCTGGTGCACCTGTTTGCCGAACTCAATCGCACCTTGGGCACCACGATCATCCCGGCCACCCATGAATTGCCGCTACTCGACAAATTCTCCTATCCCCGCATGTTGCTCAGTAAGGGCGAGCTGGTGATCCATGATTGAGCGCGCCGCCAAAGTCTTCGCCCTGCTGCGCCGCCGCCGTGGCGCGGCCCCCATCGTCCCGGAAAAAAGCGTCGCCGGTCGCACCCTGCTGCTCATGATTACCATTATGAGCTTCCTCTCTGCCGTCACTTTGGGCGGCGTCGTGTTGGTACAAAAATCGGCTATTGCTCGGTCCTCCGATGTTGGCCGCGAGCTCACCATCCAGATCCGCCCCGTCGAGGGTGAGGTCATGGACTCCAACCTGCGCACTGCGGTCTCCCGGCGCAGACCACGCCCGGCGTCGCCTCCGCCCGCGCTCTGACCATCGAGGAAAGCCAGAAGCTGCTCGAGCCCCGGTTGGGCGCGGGCCTTGACCTCACCGCCATCGAAATCCCCCGCCTCGTCGTGGTGCAATTGGCCGATCCGGTCGATGCCGACATCGAAGGGCTCACCCGCAATCTTCAGGCGATCAAAGGCGCGAGCCCGGACACCCACGCCGCCCGGCGCCAGCAACTCAACACTATGGCGGGAACCATCGTGCTCTCGGGCCTGATGGTACTGGCCCTGATCGGGGTCGCCACCGTGCTCGCCATCATCTTTGCCACGCGCGGCGCCATGGCCAGCAATCGCGAAATCGTCGACGTGCTGCACTATATCGGCGCCTCCAACCGCTTCATTGCCGGCGAGTTCCGTGGCCGGTTCCTCTCCATCGGCCTGCAAGGCGGGCTGCTGGGTACGGCCGCAACCCTGCTCTTTTTCGCCGCCATCGGCACGGCGGCGGGCAATATGCTCTCCAGCGAAGCCGGTGCGCAGATGGGTGTGTTGTTCGGACGCTTTGCCTTGGGTGTCGATGGGTTGATCGGTATCGTCGCTGTCATCCCCGTCATTGCGGCGCTCACCGCCATCACCTCGCGCATGACCGTGCGCCGCTATCTCAGCGAGACCTCATAGCATTATGCAGCCCGTCACTGTCGCCCTCACCGAAGACGACGCCGTTGCCGCCCAACGGCTCTATGGCACCTCGTTCCTGCTGCGCCGCTCCACCCTGCTGCGCTTTGGCGCCATGTGGCTATTTCTGCTCATCGCTCTGATTGCGATTTCTCTGGGCACTGATGGGGCGGGCACCATCCCCTTTACCGGGATCATCATCCTCATAGCCGTGCTGCCCATCTGCATCATCGTAGGCATAACGCTGATCCAGGGCCTGCGCGCCGCCCGCCGTGCCTTTGCCTCGCAAAAGACCCTGCGCGCGCCTGTCGACTATAGCTGGTCACCCGAAGGGCTCAGCTTCCGCTCCGAATATGGTGAGAACCTGCTGCCTTGGGCGGACCTGCATTCTCGGCTCGAAAACGACAAGATCATCCTGCTCTTTGAAGGCCCGCGCATCTATCGCATGCTGCCCAAGCGGCTACTGAGCGCCGATCAGCTTGCACAATTGCGGGAATATCTCGCCAGCAGCGGCATTGCCCATTAAGAACGCTGCGGAAGCTGGCCGCCTGTTGCGCCAGAGAGGTCCGATTTGAAGTTCATCCGAGGCGATCCGTACAGCACTGTTCTATGTGGTGTTCATTGGCCAGACCGCCATTATCGCCATCATTATCGGCCTGTTCTGGTTGATCACGCGCCGCCGCACCAACCTGGCTCGGACCCCGGCCAAATATTGGTGCCGCTCCAATGTGTGGCTGCTGCGCGTGCTGACCGGGGTGCGCACCATCGTCACCGGCGCCGAGAACATCCCGCCCGGCGGCTGCATCATAGCCAGTAAGCACCAGTCCGATTGGGACGTCTTCGCCGTCTTCCCCTATACCGGCCGGCCCGCCTACATCATCAAGCAAGAGCTGATGAACCTGCCCTTTTTGGCTGGGCCGCCCGCTCGCTCGACTGCATCGCGGTCGATCGCCGCCGCGGCGCCGATGCCATTCCCCAAATGATGAAACAGGCCCATGCCGCGATCGATCGTGGTTGCCGCATCGTCATTTTCCCCGAAGGCACCCGCAAGGCCCCGCTCGCCCCCCGATTACCGGCAGGGTATTGTGCGCATGTATGGCGAATTGGGCGTGCCCGTCGTGCCGGTGGCGCTCAATTCCGGCCTGTTCTGGGGCCGCAATAGCTCGGTCATCTGGCTCGGCATGGCCGAAGCCAAGTTCCTGCCCGCCATCGAACCGGGCCTGCCGCCAGACGTCTTTTCCGCCCGACTCAAAAAAGCCATCGAATCCGAATCGACTGACCTGATTCTCGCTGCGACGGAAAAGGGCCTCTCGCGTCCCCCGGACCCCGATCTCAGCGGCAGGATCGATGCTCTCAAGGCTTCGCGCTCCTAAAGGCCCATACCACTATATATTGACAGAATCTGCTGTCACATACATAGATGTAGGTATGACAGGGGTGCCGGCTTGACAGCTACGGCATTTTGTTCTAATTTTGTTCTTGTTCTACTGAACAGGGGACACGGCAATGGCTGGCATGGTTGAGGGCAGGATTGTGACGCACGGCTTTAGCCGTGGGACCAATTGGCAGGGCCGTTCGGGCCGCTCTTATGACTTGGTCAGCGAGAATCTCGAACATTTTGCTATGGGCGAAGCCGAGCTTTACATCATCGCCAAGGGCAGCCACGTGCTTTGGGTCGGCTCGACTGCCGACCTCGTCAACGACCCGATGAGCCGCACCCGTTTCCGCCTCGCGCTTGATTGCGCCGACCGGGTGTTCCGTCTCGTCTCCCCGCCGCCGATTCCGAACGCCTCAGCACCATCTGGGACCTCGAAGGCGCCGAACCCATGGCCGCCCGGGCGGCCTAAGCCGCTTCCGTGTCAGCTTCGAGCATATCGACCAGCGCCATCAATTGCCGGTCTCGGATACCAAGCGTCGCCAGATGGCGCGCTGTATTGATCACATAATCCACATTGCGGCCGGACAACCCTACCCCGGCCCGCACCATGGCCAATTGCTGCTCAAGCGACAGCCGCCCGGCAAATTGTTCATGGGCTTCGTCGACCACAAAGGCCAAGGCGCTGATCGTCCGCCCATCGGCCAGCCGCACCGGGCGCATCACATCGCGATAGACCGAAGTGACCTGCTCGCGTTCTTCCAGATACGCCCGCACCGCCGCCCAATCGGCATCGGCCACCTCAAACACCATGCCCCGGCAGGCTCCACCCCGCGCCAGCCCGAACACCAGCCCGGGCCGTTCGGCCGTACCACGATGATGCATTGAAATGATCGAAAGCGAGCGATGCGCGCCCTGCAGCAAGCCCTGTTGCGCGCTGACATGGGCAAAGCCGGGGTTCCAGATCAGCGAGCCATAGCCGAACACCCAATGGG
This sequence comes from Devosia sp. A8/3-2, assembly GCA_025452255.1. GTDB lineage: Bacteria > Pseudomonadota > Alphaproteobacteria > Rhizobiales > Devosiaceae > Devosia. The sequence continues at coordinate 968,056 of CP104974.1, read as the reverse complement.
TTCGGATGGGGCTCAATTGTGCGTTCAGTGTCATATCCACACCAGAATCCTAGTGAAGCTGCGCGATTGCGGCAACGGCCCTCCGCATCTAGCTGCCATGCCACTATACATCGACCCGGATTTACCCACGCTGAACGGATTTACCGCGCAGCGCCGCCGAGGATAAGAGTGCTCCCCATGAAGAAGCGAATCATCATTCTCGGCAGCACCGTGCTGTTTGTCGTTCTCGCTCGGAGCGCCGCACTGGTTGGTCCTTGCCAGCATCATCAGGCAGAATATCGAAGCTCAGGCCCGGGCCGATGGAGTGATCAGCCCGCGGCTCACCTGCGGCACGCTCAATATTGGCGGCTACCCCTTCCGCTTCGATGTCGATTGCACCGATGCGAAAATCGCCAGCGGCGATCTGCTGACCGAGATCCCCGGCATTCGCGCCAGCATCATGGTCTATCGCCCCACCCATCTCCCGGCCTCGGCGATGGGGCCCGCCAGCATCACCGACGCCTTTACCGGCCTGCGCAATACGCTGGTCTGGTCGGGGCTGGAAGCCAGTATCCGCGTGGATGACTGGCGCATCGCCCGGCTCTCCATCATCGGCAAGGATATGGTCTGGTCCGATACGCTGATGGGCAATAGTGTCTCGGCGCAAAGCCCGCTGATCGAGGCCCATCTGCTCGACATTCCCGAGCAGCATGACAGTGAACGCCACCTCGCCGCGCTCGCCGGCTATGTCCATGCCCAGAACCCGGCCTATCCCGGCCTGACACTAACCGACACCAATGCCGAAATCGAACTCGAACTGAACGGGCTGCCCGACGACATCCGCAATTGGGGCGATCCGCTGCTGCTCACGCTCTGGCAGCAAGCGGGCGGGCGGCTCAAGGTCGTCTCAGTGCGCGGCAGCGATGGCACCTCGACGCTCGACGCCAGCGGCGACCTCAAGCTCGACGATGCCGGCCGAGTCGAAGGCCAGATCGATATCAAATCCACCGGCGTAGCTGAACGCATCGGCCCCCTCTTGGCCGAGCCGTGGCGCACCCCGGTGCTCGGCACGCCCGGCGCCGATGGCGCCTATGCCAACCAGCTCAACTTCCGTGCCGGCGGCATCTATTCCGGCCTCGTGCCGATAGCCTCTATCCCGCCGCTCTATTAAGCGTCGTCGCCCCCGCCATGCTCTCGTACAAAGAGTGGAGCGGCGGGCGCCGGCAGCGCCTCATGCGGCCGACCGAAATCGGCCGCAGCCGTTTCTCGGCCCGCCGAAATGATCGAGCGACGAATGGCCCGCGTGCGCGTGAAGATCGATTCCAGCGCCAGACCATCCCCGCTATCGACTGCCCGCTGCAACACCGAAAGGTCTTCGAGAAACCGCCCCAGCATTTCCAGCACAGCTTCGCGATTGGTCAGGAACACATCGCGCCACATCACTGGGTCGGAGGCCACGATGCGGGTAAAGTCACGGAACCCGCCGGCAGAAAACTTGATGACTTCGGACTTGGTGACTGTTTCGAGGTCATCCGCCGTACCTACAATATTGTAGGCGATCAGATGCGGAATATGGCTGGTAATGGCCAGCACCATATCGTGGTGCCCCGCTTCCATAATCTCGACATCGCTGCCCATACCTTCCCAGAAAGCGGCAAGCTTTTCGGTCTGTGCCGGCGGCACGTCGGGTTGCGGCGTCAGAATGCACCAGCGCCCGGCAAACAGCTCGGCAAAACCGGCCGACGGCCCTGAATGCTCGGTGCCCGCAATGGGGTGACCTGGAATAAAGCTGACGCCAGCAGGAACATGCGGGCCCACAACCTTGACCACATGCGCCTTGACCGACCCGACATCGGACAGGATCGTCCCCGGCTCCAGCGCCGGCCCGATCGCCTTGGCAATCGCCTCATAGGCCCCCACCGGCGCACAAAGGATCACCAGATCCGCGCCGCGCACGGCTTCGGCCGCATCCAGCGTATAGATATCGCCCAGATTGAGCACCCGCGCCTCCTCCAGCGTCTCGCTCTTGCGGGTGGAAATGGCGATCACCTCGGCCAACCCCTGCCGGCGGGCAGCCAGCGCGATGGAAGACCCGATCAGCCCAATGCCGATCAGCGCGAGTTTGCGGAATTTGACGCTCATGATGCGGTTTTCACCAATGCCTTGAGAATGCCGGCAACGCCAATCATGGCCTGTTCGCTGCCGATAGAAATACGCAAACCGTGCGGAATGCCATAGGACGACCCGATTTCGCGCACGATCAAGCCACGCTCCATCAGCGCCTCGAACGCCAGCGCCGCATGCTCGGCATCGGGAAACAGCACCATGACAAAATTGGCTCGGCTGGGCACGACATGCATGTAATTGCCATCCAGCTCGCTCACCAGCCAGTCGCGCCACTTGGCATTATGCGCCTTGAGCCGGGCGGTGAATTCAACATCGCGCGTTGCCGCAGCCCCCGCCAGTTGCGCTGGCAGATTGACGTTGAACGGCCCGCGAATGCGGTTGATGACATCCACGACATGGGCAGGGCCCACCATCCAGCCAATGCGCTGCCGCCAGCCCCATTTTGGAGAAGGTGCGCACCATGACCACATTGCTGGCCTCACCCGCCAGCTCCAGCCCCACCGAATAGTCCGCCGCCGTCACATATTCGGCATAGGCACTGTCGATGACGAGCAGGATATCGGGCCGCAGCCCAGCATGCAGCCGGCGCACTTCGGCATCGCTGAGATAGGTGCCGGTCGGATTATTCGGGTTATCCAGCCAGACCATTTTGGTACGCGGCGTCACGGCCGCCAGTAGCGCATCGACATCGGCCGTGTAATTGGCGGCATCCACCATCACGATATTGGCGCCGGTCGCCTTGGTAATGATGGGATAGACCGAAAAACCATATTGGTTCATCAGCGCCTCATCACCCGCCCCCAGATAGCACTGCGCTAGCAGATGCAGCAGATCGTCCGAGCCATTGCCGCAGACGATCCGCTCGGGATCGATGCCATGCACCTCGCCCAGCGCTGTCCGCAGGATTTTCGAGGACCCCTCGGGATAGATTTCCAGATGATCGGCGACCGAACGGAATGCCTCAATCGCCTTGGGGCTGGCCCCCAGCGGGGATTCGTTGGACGAGAGCTTGACGACCTTGCTGCCCGGCGCACCGGACTTGCCGGGCACATAGGGCGAAATGTCGAGGATACCGGGCTGCGGCGTGGGGCGAAGATCGTCGGACATGGTGCTGCTTATGGGGATCAAAACCGCGCGGACCATAGTCAAACTGGCGCGCTATGGCAAAGGAAAGCACTAGCCCCGGCGCGCTGTGGCCGCACTCAAGCCCGGCACGCGCACCGAGCGCTCCTCGCGCTTGCGGCGGGGAATGGCGGGAAACGCCTCCTTGCGCGCCCGCACGCAGATCACCCTGCTCATCGCCGGGCCGAACAACCGCCCGACCCCTTCGAAAAAGCGCGTTGATTTGAGCACCAGCGAAGACTGGAAGGGCGGCAGGAATAGCCCGTCCCGCCGAGCCACCGGCACGAAACTATGGTCGCGCAACAGCTTTTCCAGCTGCCCGCCCGAATAGGGATTGCCCGAACCGAACGGGGTATTGTCGCGCTGCGCCCAGATGCCGCGCCGCCGCGGCACCACCAGAATCAGATGCCCATTGGGCGCGGTCACCCGCCACAATTCGCGCATCAATTCCTCATCGTCCGACACATGCTCGAGCATATGCACGGCAATGGTCAGATCGATCGAAGCATCGGTCAGCGGCATTTCAGAGCGGGTCGCACAAGACGGTATGGGACGGGCCTTCGCGCGGCCGGGCCGAAGCCCCCTGCCGCGCCGGCATAAAGGCCAGCACCCGCTCCGCTCGGCCCAGCGCAAAGCGCATATAGGGCGTGGCAAAGCCCAGTCCCAGAACCCGAAGGCCAGCCACATCGCCAGCCGGGCCCAGCACCTGTTCGCGCACCAGCGTGCGCGAAATCCGGCCTGGGGAGATTTGTAATAGCCAATCAGGCGGGTGACATCGCTCGTCATGGCCCGACTTTGCCGCAGTGCGATGAACTTGTCTAATGGGTGATTGCCATGTCAGGTGCGCGCACCTAGCTTTCGGGCAGTAATCTATTCAAGGAGCGGTTTCATGGGTTTGATCGTCGACGTCTTTGCGGCGCGCAGCGACAATTTTGGCTATCTGGTGCACGACACCGCCACCGGTCGCACCGCCGCCATCGATGCTCCCGAAGCCGCGGCCATCAAGAACGCCTTGCTCTATCGGGGTTGGACGCTCACCGATATTTTCATCACCCACCACCATATCGACCATGTCGAAGCTATTCCCGAGCTCAAGGCAGACTATGGCGTGCGGGTCGTTGGCCCCGGGCCGAGGCCGACAAGATTGCCGGGCTCGATGAACTGGTGGAAGCGGGCGATACCGTCGCCCCGGGCGAGACGGTGTTCGATATCTATGCCGCGCTCGGCCATACGCTGGGTCATATCGTTTTCCACGACAAGGCCGGCAAGCATCTGTTTACTGCCGATGCGCTGTTTTCGCTGGGCGTGGGGCGGATGTTCGAGGGCACGCCGGAGCCAATGTGGAACGGAATCAAGGCGTTACGCGACTTCCCCGACGACACGCTGATCTATTGCGGCCACGAATATACCGAGAGCAATGCCCGCTTTGCGCTGTCGGTCGACCCCGACAACCGAGGCGCTGCAGGCGCGGGCCGAGGAAGTCAAGGCGCTGCGGCAGGCCGGCAAGGCGACGATTCCGGTGAGCCCGGGAACCGAGAAGGCCGCCAATCCGTTCCTGCGGGCTGATGATAAGGTGATCGCCGCCTATTATGGACTGGAGGGTGCGGCGCCCGCCGAGGTGTTTGCTGCCCTGCGCAAGGGCAAGGATAGTTTCTGACAATCCACCGCTTTCGTGCTGCAATAGGTTAACAGACTGTTAGCATCTGGCATAACGTTTGCCCTGTATAGGGTAACGCGCCAGAGCCCCCGTCCCATTCCGAGACACTCTGGCCCGCCCTGATACAGGCGAGGCATAAATGGCTGATTTTGAGACGGAAATCGGGCCGCATATTTCGGGACTGCCGGTCGCGCTCGAACCGGCGGGCCCCAAACCCTCAGCTGCTGCGCAGCCAGACCAGAGCGGCTTTCGTCAGCCAATTGCTGAGCGGCCGGGCGCAATTGGGCCAGCAGCGTCCCCGCCAGCGCCCGCCGCTCGAAGGCGCCATCGGCATCTATGCCAGCCGCGCCTGGGCCAATCAGCGGCGCATGCCGCCGGGCTATCGTAAATCGCTGCTGGCCTAGCGGGGATTACTGGACCATTTCACCGTAACGCTGAAATGGCTCCAATTCCTTGTTTGTCGCGTTTCCGAACCGCAAAACCGTGGCCACTTTTGCTGGAAACGCTCTAGCCCATCGTCACGTCGCGCCCGGCGCTGGTGATCGAGACGGTAAAGCCGGCGACCACGTCGATCAGGCTCATCACCATCAGGATGAAGAAGACCGAGCTGGCCGCGGCGCCGGCGACGAGGAATTCCACGAGGAACGCTACAAAGACCAGCATGGACAGCATGTGCTCTGAGGATCGAGGACTGCGCGCTGCGGGTGGATTTGAGCACTTCGAAGAACAGCAGGAACACCGAGATCACTAGCAGGAAATCCCCTGCCGTGACCGCCTGGGGCGTGCCCGAAAACATCGGGATGATGAACAGGCCGCTGGTCCAGCCGGCGGGATTGCCGCCGAAGAACAGGAACGCCACCACATTGTAGAGGACGAAGGGAATCGCCAGCAGCGGGGGAATAAAAGGCCCGCGCCGTGCCGGCCGATGGCCATTGGGGGGAATGTAGACTGTGTCGGTCACGGCACCGCTCCGGTGGTTGAACGCGCACCATGCCAGAGGCGGGTGTGGAGGTGAAGGGGGCGGTTACCCCTCACCTCCTCGCAAGTGGTCGTCTGTGGATCGTGCGTGCGGCGAATGGCCCTCGGGTCGAGCCCGAGGGAGATGCGGTGGTTGGGGGAGCCGCCTTACTTCTTCAGCTTGAGCGGGCCGACCATTTGTTCGGGCTTTACTTCGGCGTCGAATTCCTCGCCGGTGAGGAGGCCCAGGGGCGATGGCTTCCTCGCGCAGGGTGGTGCCGTTCTTATGCGCGGTCTTGGCGATTTTGGCGGCGTTATCGTAGCCAATTCTGCGATTGAGCGCGGTGACCAGCATCAGCGACTTGTCGACCAATTCCTTGATGCGGGCGCGATCAGGCTCGATGCCGATGGCGCAATTGTCGTTGAAGGAACGCGATGCATCAGCCAGCAGCCGCACTGATTGCAGGAAATTGTAAGCAATGACCGGCTTGAACACGTTGAGCTCGAAATTGCCTCGGCTCGCGGCAAAACCGATCGCGGCGTCATTGCCCATCACCTGCACGGCCACCATGGTCATGGCTTCCGACTGGGTCGGATTGACCTTGCCCGGCATGATCGAGCTCCCCGGCTCATTTTCCGGAATGGTGATTTCGCCCAGACCCGAACGCGGGCCCGAGGCGAGCCAGCGCACGTCATTGGCAATCTTCATCAAGGCGGCAGCCAGTTGCTTCAGCGCGCCTGAAGTGCCGACAAAGGCGTCATGGCCGGCCATGACGGCATATTTGTTGGGCGCGGTGACGAAGTCATGGCCCGACAGCGTGGCGATCTCCGGGCCACGGCCACGGCATAATCGGGATGGGCGTTGAGGCCCGTGCCGACGGCGGTGCCGCCCAGCGCCAGCTCCTTGAGCTGGGGAATGGTGACCTTGATGGCCTGCACGGCCAGATCGAGCTGGGCGACCCAGCCGCTCATTTCTGGCCCGGGGTCAGGGGCGTTGCATCCTGCAAATGGGTGCGACCGATCTTGACCACATCCATGAATTCTTCCGATTTGTCAGCCAGCGTGTTGCGCAGCTTTTCGACGCGCGGAAACAGGTAGTTTTCCAGCGCCTCGACGGCCGCAATATGCATGGCGGTCGGATAGGTATCGTTGGACGACTGGCTCATATTGACGTGGTCGTTGGGGTGCACGGGCTTTTGGAGCCCATGGTTCCGCCGGCCAGCTCGATGGCGCGGTTGGAGATCACCTCGTTGACATTCATATTGGACTGCGTGCCCGAGCCGGTCTGCCACACGACCAGCGGGAAGTGGTCTTCCAGCTTGCCGGCAATCACCTCATCGGCGGCGGCAACGATCAGGTCGCGCGTCTTGTCGTCGAGCAGGCCTAGCTTGTTATTGGCCAGCGCCGCCGCCTTTTCAGAATGCCGAAGGCATGCACGATTTCCTTGGGCATTTTCTCCCCGCCAATGTCGAAATTGGCCGAGCTTCGTGCCGTCTGCGCGCCGTAATATTTGTTATCCGGGACATTGATGGTGCCCATCGAGTCCGATTCAACGCGCATGCTCATGGAAATCTCCGAGGGTGGGCCGCTTCTTTTTGGCGGCATGGTCAAAGCAAAACGGCCGATCCCCATCGGGACCGGCCGTTGCATTATCTACAAATCCGAGCGCATGCTGCAGCTCGTCTTCGGCTTATTTCTTGACGTCGAGAATCTGCCGGCCACGATACATGCCGGTCTTGAGGTCGACGTGATGCGGACGACGCAGCTCGCCCGAATCCTTGTCTTCGACATAGGTTGGGTTGGCAAGAGCGTCGGCCGAGCGGCGGAAGCCGCGCTTCATCGGCGAGGTCTTTCGTTTTGGCACTGCCATGGTCGGTACTCCGAATTCAATATCGTTGCGCTGCCAAAGCGGCCCAGAGACTTATCTCTGTTGGGATTGACCGGGTCTATAGAGCAAGACAGGGGGCTTGGCTAGTGGGTTTTGTGGTGGAATGGACCCTGTGAACAGCGGGGCCGGCAATGTCCTCTGTTTCACCTGCAGCGCCTCCCTCGGGCTTGACCCGAGGGCCATTCTCAATTCGGCATATGCGGCGAGTGGCCCTCGGGTCAGGCCCGAGGGAGACCCGGTGAATGAGGCGGTTACCGTGCCCCTCACAGCGCCAGCCGTCCACCCTCCCCGACGCAGCTGGCGCGGTCGCCATATTGCTGAGTACGGTTTTGCACGATCCCGGCAATGCGCAGCATGCCGCCCGAGGGCCAGCCCGGCTGGCGCAGCATCGGATTGGGTAGGGCCGTCACCAACAGCGTGGCGGTGCGCCAATCGAGGTTCTGTGGTTCAATACCGAAGGCCCGCTGCGCCCCGGCCGCCACCCCAAATTGTCCTTCGGGGCCCCATTCGGCGATATTGAGATAAATCTCCATGATCCGCCTTTTGGGCAGCACCAGATCGACATAAACAGCCAGCGGCACTTCGAGCGCCTTGCGCACCACGCTCTGCCCATTCCAGAGGAAGAGATTGCGCGCCACCTGCATGGTGATGGTAGAGGCGCCGCGCGCATCCTCGCCCGCCATGTAGCGCTCGACCTCGTCGCGCAGGGCACCCAGATCGACACCCCAATGCCGGCAGAATTGCCCATCCTCGGACAGCACCACCGCCGCCTTGAGGCGATCGGAAATCTCCCCGATATCGCGCCATTCCCGCACCACCGGGCGCCTGGTGACATAACGTTCCAGCATGGGCACCGAAACCGGATCGACGATGAGATAGACCGGGGTGAGCACCAGCGGCACGGCAACAAGAATGGCGACCAGCATGCCGAGAGGACGCAAGATGCGCCAGATGCCCTTGGGTTTGCTTCGTCGTGCCATGGCAATGCCTTAACCGAGGCGCGGCGGACATTCCAGTGGCGCAGATGCTTGCGGCAAATCCTGCGACCGGCTAGCAACGAGCCATGTACGATTTTGCTGCCGACATTGCCGATTGCGCCTCGGCCGTGGAAACCGCGCTCGACCGGCAATTGACGGCCGAACGCCTGAGCGGCCCCGGCCCGGCCGCCGATCGGCTGATCGCGGCGATGCGGCATGGCAGCCCGGGCGGCGGCAAGCGCCTGCGCCCGCTGCTGGTGCGACAGGCCGCCAATATTTTTAATGTGCCGCCCCATGCCGCGCTCATCGCCGGCCTCGCCGTCGAAATGATCCATTGCTATTCGCTGATCCATGATGACCTGCCAGCCATGGACGATGATGACCTGCGCCGTGGCCGCCCCACCGTGCACAAGGCCTTTGATGAGGCCACCGCAATCTCGGCCGGCGATGCGCTGCTCACCCACGCCTTTGGCCTGCTCGCTTCGCCCGAATGCCATCCCCATCCGGCCACCCGCGTGGCACTGGTGACCGAATTGGTCGCCGGCAGCGGTGCCGGTGGCATGGCGGGCGGGCAGATGCGCGATATCGAGGGCGAAGCGGGCGGCTTTTCGGGCGATGATGTCGCGACCATGCAGGCCATGAAAACCGGCGCACTGATCCGCGCCAGCGTGCGGATGGGCGCCATTCTGGGTGGGGCCGATCCGCGCGCCCTCTCCGCGCTCACCGCCTATGCGGAAGCGGCCGGCCGCGCCTTCCAGCTGGCCGACGATATTCTGGACGTGACCGCCACGCCCGAGGCCATGGGCAAGGCCACCGGCAAGGACGAGGCCAAGGGCAAGCAGACCCCGGTCGCCCGCGTCGGCGTGGACGAGGCGCGCGAGCATCTGAAAGCCACCGTCACTTTTGCCCAATCGGCGCTGCGCACCTTTGGCCCCAAGGCCGATGGCCTGCGCGCCACGGCCCGCTATTTCGCCAGCCGGGAAAACTGAGCCATGGCCCAGTTGCTCAGCATCAATCTCGGTACGGCCCAGCATATTCCCGGCTATTCCCCATTGACCGGCATCGTCAAGACGCCGGTCACGAGCGCCAGTATCGAGCGGCTGGGCATGGCGGGCGACGCCATTTGCGATCGCAAGCATCACGGCGGCAGCGATCAGGCCATCTATGTCTATTTCGCCGATGACTATCTGTGGTGGGCCAGTGAGCTGGATCAATCCATCGCGCCGGGCACCTTTGGCGAAAACCTCACGCTTGGCGGCATAGAGGGCCGTAACGTGGCCATTGGTGACCGCTTTGCCATCGGCGCGGTGCTATTGGAAGTCACCTATCACCGCACGCCCTGCATGACCTTTGCCGCGCGCATGGGCGATATGGGCTGGGTCCGGCGCTTTCACCGCGCCAACCGCCCCGGCGCCTATTGCCGTGTGCTGACGCCGGGCGCGGTGGAAACGGGCATGGATGTTAGCTACGAGCGCTATGCCGGCGAGCGCGTCACGGTCAGCGAATTGATGGCGCTCGATGGCGCGCGGGAGATCGACCCGGCCTTCATGCGCCGGGCGCTCGCCACCCCGATCCGCGAGAAAACGCGGTTCAAGTTCGAAACCCGCCTCGCCAGCCTCTTCTGAGTAATGTCATGAGCCTTGCCTCCGTCCAAGCCGACCTCGCCGCCCGCGCGCCAGATCTTGCCGTCGAAGTCACCGAGCACTCGACCGCCACGGTGCAATTGGCCGCCGCTGTGCATGGCGTCGAGCCCGGCCAGATCGCCAAGACGCTGTGCATCCGCGTCAATGACGAGGTATTGCTGCTGGTGACCCGCGGCGATGCGCGGCTCGACAACCAGAAATCCAAAGCCGCCTTTGGTGGCCGCCCACGCATGCTGGGCGCCGAGGAGGTCGAGCAATTGACCAGCCACCGTGTCGGCGGCGTCTGCCCGTTCGGCCTGCCGCAGGCTTTGCCGATCTATCTGGATGCTTCGCTCAAGGTCTATGATCTGGTCATCCCAGCCGGCGGCTCCACCCACGCCTCGGTGCGGCTGAGCGTCGCGCGGCTGGCCGAACTGTGCGGCGGCAAATGGGTGGATGCGTGCCAGCCGCCGGTAGTCGCTGCCGAAGCCGGCTGATCCAGCCTATTCCGCCGCCGTCTTCTGCCCTCGGCCGAATTTGCGCTCGATATAATCGGCCACCATAACCTTGAACTGGTCGGCCACGTCGGCGCCGCGCAGGGTGGCGACTTTTTCGCCGTCGACGAACACAGGCGCGGCCGGGGTTTCGCCGGTGCCGGGCAGGGAGATGCCGATATTGGCGTGTTTGCTCTCGCCCGGGCCGTTGACGATGCAGCCCATCACCGCCACCGACAGACCCTCGACGCCGGGATAGCGCTCTTTCCATTCGGGCATGGAATGAGAGAGGTGGTCCTGGATATCCTTGGCCGTGGTCTGGAATGTGGTCGAGGTGGTGCGCCCGCAACCCGGGCAGGCGGCGACCACCGGCAGGAACTGGCGGAAGCCCATGGTCTGCAGCAATTCCTGCGCCACCTTGACCTCGGTGGTGCGATCCCCGCCCGGCTCGGGAGTGAGCGAAATGCGGATCGTGTCGCCAATGCCCTGCTGCAGCAAAATGCCCAAGGCGGCCGAGGAGGCCACGACGCCCTTGGTGCCCATGCCCGCCTCGGTCAGCCCCAGATGTAGCGCATAATCGCAGCGCGCCGCCAGTCCTGATAGACCGCGATCAGATGCTGGACGTCGCTGACCTTGGTGGAGAGGATAATCTTGTCGCGGCCCATGCCCAGTGCTTCGGCGCGCTGCGCCGATAGCAGCGCCGACTGGATGATCGCCTCGCGCTGCACGGCGGAGGCTGAAATCGGCGCCACGGAGGCAGCGTTTTCGTCCATCAGTTTGGTCAGCAATTCTTCATCGAGCGAACCCCAGTTCACCCCGATGCGGACGGGTTTATTGTAGCGATTGGCAATCTCGATCAACGTCGAGAACTGGGTATCGCGCTTGGCCTTGAAGCCGACATTGCCCGGATTGATACGATATTTCGCCGTGGCCTCGGCACAGGCCGGATGATCGGTCAGCAGCTTGTGGCCGATATAGTGGAAATCCCCCACCAGCGGCACGTCATAGCCCATAAAGGCCAGCCGATCGCGGATGATCGGCACCGCCGCCGCCGCTTCATCGCGATCGACGGTAATCCGCACGATCTCCGAACCGGCCCGGGCCAGCTGCATCACCTGCTTGACCGTCGCATCGATATCGGCCGTGTCGGTATTGGTCATGGATTGCACGACCACGGGCGCACCGCCGCCGACGAGCACCCCGCCGACATCCACACCCACCGATTGCCTGCGTGCCGCCGGACCCGCCATCATTCACCTGTCTAAAGCTGTTGGCGCAGAAATAAGCCTCCAAGGCTATCGGCGCAATGTTTCTGATTGATGATGGCGAAGACGTGTCAGGATCACAATTGTCCTACCATCTTGAACCCGGCCCCATCACAACCATCTATGGTGCATGTTCAAGCTCCTGACGTCCCGCTTCATTCCGCGCATCATGCTCTTCCGCAAGGAAGTGGTCTTGCTTTGGCAGGCGTTCATGTCGCCGCACACGCCCTTTTACCTCAAGGCGGCCACCGCCTTCGTGGCCTTCTATCTGGTCAGCCCGATCGATATCATTTCCGACTTCATCCCGTTGCTGGGCTGGGCCGATGATCTGATCCCGGTGCCGCTGATGGTCAGCTGGATTGTGTCCTGCCTGCCGGTGCCGGTGCGTGCCGACACGCGCGAGCGCAATGAGCGCACGGTTGATGGACGGGCGCGGCGGCTTTAGTGGCCACTGCCATTTTCTGACACCTGCTCCTGCTAGATGGCGTCATCGGCAGGAGAATTGGTATGGAACGATACTGGATAGCTGTGGCCTCGGCTGAGCATGCCCGCAAGGGCAAGGCCGGCTTCATGCAGGTCAATCACGGCAAGGCCGCGCCACTGCGCCGGCTCTCGCCCGGTGATGGCGTGATCTATTATTCTCCCACCGAAACTTTCCGCGGCAAGGATAAATTGCAGGCCTTCACGCTGATCGGCCGGGTGAAACCGGGCGACATCTATGCCGGCGAAATGGGCGGTGGGACGGCCTATCGCCGCGACGTGGACTATGTCAGAAGCGGCCGACGCGCCAATCGCCCCCTTGCTGGACCAGCTCGAATTCACCCGCGGCCGGACGAACTGGGGCTACCAGATGCGCTTTGGCCTGTTCGAAATCAGCGCCCATGACTTCGGCAGGATTGCCCAAGCCATGGGAGCCGGATTTAGCTTATTCGAACCGGACCAAGAGGTCCTTGGCGTCGATCTGGTCGCCCGGCTTGATCAGGAGTTCGGCGATCACCCCATCAACCTCGGCATGGATGGCGGTTTCCATTTTCATGGCCTCGATCGAGCACAGCACGTCCCCGGCGGTGACCTTCTGGCCTTCCTTGACGGCGAGGGTCGAGATCACGCCCGGCATGGGGGCGCCGACTTGCTTGGCGTCACCCACCACGGCCTTGGCCCGCAGCTTGACCTCGCCCACCTTGAGCCGGTCTGGCACGAGGATAGTGCGCGGCTGCCCGTTGAGGTCGAAGAATACCCGCACTTCGCCCTTTTCATTGGTGGGGGCGCGGCCGAGATATTGCAGGACCAGCGTCTTGCCCTTCTCGATATCGACCAGCAGTTCGTCGCCTTCATGCAGGCCATAGAAATAGACTGGCGTCGGCAATACTTCGGTGGGGCCGTAACGATCCCGGGTCTTTTCGAAATCGGCATAGACCTTGGGATACATCAGATACGAGGCCAGCCGGAAATCGTCGATCGGATGGCCGACTTCGTCGGCAATCTTCTTGCGCTCGGCCTCGAGGTCCACATCCTTGAGATAGGAGCCGGGCCGCTCGGTCAGGGCCTTCTTGCCCTTGAGCACCTTCTTTTGCAGCGCCGCAGGGAAGCCGCCCGGTGGCTGGCCCAGATCGCCGGCAAAGAAGCCGACTACTGAATCGGGGAAGGCGATGTCGCGCTTGGGGTCTTCCACATCGGCGCGGGTCAGCCCGGCCGACACCATGGCCAAAGCCATGTCGCCAACCACCTTGGAGCTGGGTGTCACCTTGACGATATCGCCGAACATCTGGTTGACGTCGGCATAGGTCTGGGCGACCTCGTGCCAACGGGTTTCGAGCCCCAGCGAGCGTGCCTGTTCCTTGAGATTGGTGAACTGCCCACCCGGCATTTCGTGCAGATAGACTTCGGACGCCCCGCCCTTGAGATCGCTTTCAAAGGCGCGATATTGCGTGCGGACGGCTTCCCAATAGAAGGAAATCTGGCGGATCGCCTTGGAATCGAGCTCTGGGTCGCGCTCGCCACCGGCCAAAGCCGCCACGAGCGAACCCAGTGTGGGCTGGCTGGTGGTGCCGGATAGCGCATCCATGGCCGCGTCGATCGCATCGACCCCAGCATCCACCGCCGCCAGCACCGTCGCCGCCGAAGCGCCTGACGTGTCGTGAGTATGCAGATGGATGGGCAGGCTGGTTTCATTGCGCAGCGTCGAGATCAGTTTCTTGGCCGCAGCGGGCTTGAGCAGCCCCGCCATGTCCTTGATCCCCAGCACATGCACGCCGGCCTTTTCCAGCTCCTGCGCCAGCCCGACATAATATTTGAGGTCGTATTTGGAGCGGTCGGGATCAGAACAGATCGCCGGTATAACAGATCACGCCCTCAGCGACCTTGTTGGCCTCGAGTACCGCATCGAGCGAGACGCGCATGTTCTCGACCCAGTTGAGGCAATCGAACACGCGGAAAATATCCACCCCGCCCTTGGCCGCCTCGGCAACGAAGAACTTGACCACATTGTCGGGATAATTGGTGTAGCCCACGCCATTGGAGCCGCGCAGCAGCATCTGGGTCAGGATGTTCGGCGCGCCTTCGCGCACCTTGGCCAGTCGCTCCCACGGGTCCTCGTTGAGGAAGCGCATGGAGACGTCAAAGGTCGCCCCGCCCCAGCATTCGAGCGAGAACAGGTTCGGCAGGCCCCGCGAATAGGCCCGGGCAATGCGCGTAATGTCATAGCTGCGCATGCGGGTGGCGAGCAGGCTTTGATGGGCATCGCGCATGGTGGTGTCGGTAAACAGCACCCGCTTCTGCTTTTTCATCCATTTGGCGAGCGCGGCCGGACCGTCGCGATCCAAAACCTGCCGGCTGCCATCGATGGCGGCCAAAGGCGGGAATTCGGGCACATACGGGCGCCGCCGCCTCGGCCGGCGGACGGGGCCGGTCGCGCACTTCGGGATGCCCATTGACCGTGACGTCGGCAATGTAGCTCAAGAGCTTGGTCGCGCGGTCCTTGCGCGGCTTGAAGTTGAACAGCTCGGGCGTCGTATCGATGAAGCGCGTCGTATAGCGGTTCTCGACAAAATCGGGATGGGTGATGATGTTTTCGAGGAACGCCGAGTTGGTCGAGACGCCGCGAATGCGGAATTCGCGCAAGGCGCGGTGCATGCGGGCAATGGCTTCCTCGGCACTGGGCGCCCAGCAGGTGACCTTTTCCAGCAGCGGATCATAAAACCGCGTGATGACCGCCCCGGCATAGGCCGTGCCGCCATCGAGCCGCACACCAAAACCGGTGGCGCCGCGATAGGCGGTGATGCGGCCATAATCGGGAATGAAATTCTGCTCGGGGTCTTCAGTGGTCACCCGGCACTGGATGGCATTGCCGTTGAGATGGATGTCCTTTTGCAGCGGGACGCCGGATTCGGGCGTGCCGATCACCGCGCCATCGAGCAGGTGGATCTGCGCCTTGACGATGTCGATGCCCGTCACTTCCTCGGTGACGGTATGTTCCACTCGGATGCGCGGATTGACCTCGATAAAGTAGAATTTGTCGGTATCGGCATCCATCAGGAATTCGACAGTGCCGGCGCCGCGATAGTTGGCAGCATTGCCCAGCCGCACGGCGGCGTCGGTCAGCTCCTTGCGTACCTTGTCGTCGAGATAGGGCGCGGGCGCCCGCTCCACCACTTTCTGGTTGCGCCGCTGCACCGAGCAATCGCGCTCGAACAGATGCACCAGATTGCCGTGATCATCGCCAATCAGCTGCACTTCGACATGGCGGGCGCGCTCGACCAGCTTTTCGAGATACATCTCGTCCTTGCCGAAGGCGGCCTTGGCCTCGCGCTTGCCTTCGGAAACTTCCGACAGCAGGCTCTTTTCATCCATGATGCGGCGCATGCCGCGCCTGCCGCCGCCCCAGCTGGCTTTGAGCATCAGCGGATAGCCGATTTCCGCGGCGAGCTTCTTGATCTCAGCCGGATCGTCGGGCAGCGCATCGGTCGCCGGCACGACCGGCACCTTGGAGGCAATCGCCATATTGCGCGCGGCGACCTTGTTGCCCGTGTCGCGCATGGTCTGCGCCCTTGGGCCGATAAAGATGATGCCGGCATCCTCGCAGGCATCGACGAATTCGGGGCTTTCCGAGAGCAGGCCATAGCCGGGATGGATCGCATCGGCGCCCGAAATGCGGGCAATGCGGATATATTCCTCGATCTGCAGATAGGCCTCGACCGGGCCCTTGCCCTTGCCGATCAGATAGGCCTCGTCGGCCTTGAAGCGATGCAGCGCCAGCTTGTCCTCTTCGGCAAACACGGCAACCGTCTTGAGCCCCAATTCATTGGCGGCGCGGAACACGCGGATGGCGATTTCGCTGCGGTTGGCGACGAGGATTTTCTTGATGGGCATCGATATGAATTCCGAGCAGGAGGGGTCGTGGGATCGCTGGGAGCGATCCGGCTCAGTCTGGAATGGGGCCGGGCCGGTCGCCCGGCCATGCCGCCGAAGAATAGCCGTCTAGTCGCGGCTGAGATGACCGGCCAGATGGCTCATGTCGTATCCGGCCTCAGCCGCCCGGGCGATGATCTCGCCCGCATCCATCTCGCCGGCTCGGCTCAGCGCCCACAAAGTGGTCGAGCGCGTTCCCGAACGGCAGAAAGCAAACACCGGGCCTGTGCTCCCCTCGAGCGCGGCCTTGGTCGCCTCGACCATGGCGGGGTTCACCCCTTCACGGCCCAGTGGAATAGCATAATAGCTCAGCCCCGCCGCCTTGGCGGCCGCCTCGATTGCGGCGCCGTCCGGCTGGTCCGGCGATCTCGCCTTCGGGGCGATTATTAATGATGGTGGTAAAGCCCCGGGCCTTGAGCGCTGCGATGTCCTCGGGCTGAATCTGCCCCGAGACACTGACATTCTCGTTTATGCGCTTCAAATCCAACTGCTTGCTCCCCGCTGCACCGAACTGGCTGGTACGCCTTTATATCGCTTCGCCAGCACTAGACGCAACTACGACAGAAGGCTAGCTGTCGCCAGCCTGTCATGCGCACTGCTGCCTTGCAGTTGACGCGCCGGGTGCGTTCAAACCGATAAAGCGGACTTCGCTCATGACCGATCTCGCCTCCGCCTTCCCCACCGGGCCTCTCAAACTGGCCAAGACCGGCATCGTGCCCGGCATCTTCTCCTATCTGGGCGGCCTGCTGCTGCTGGGCATTGCCGGCTTCATCGCCGTCTGGCAGGCGCCGGGCATCTATAATGACATCATCATCTCGCAGAACCCGGTCGTGGTGTACGATTCCAGCGTGGAAGACGGCCATTGCACCACCCGCCGCTTCATCTTCACCGATTGCGCGGCGCATGTGACCTACTCAGTCAAGGGCAAGACCTTCGAACGCGACATCGAATTGATGTTCGTCGATTTCGGCACCAAGGATTATGAGGTCGAGGTCGTCCGCTCGGCCGACAAGCCGCAGATCGTCGGCCTCAGCCCGGGGCTCGACATGCTGTGGAACCGCATCATTGTGGGCGCGGCCTTCGTGTTGGGCTCGGGCGCGCTCGGCGCCGCTTTGTTCTTCAAGGGCGCCCGGGCCGACCGCGTGCGCGGGCTGGCCCGCAAGGCGCTGCCGCTGACCCCGGTTCCGGTTACTGTGGTGGGCATGTCCAACGTGGTGGGCGCCAAGGCGGTCACCTATGCCCTACCCCGGCCCGGCAAGAAGCGTGGCACCAATCTCACCTCGCGCATGTCGCGCAAGCAGGAGCCGTTCTGGCTGAATGGCGAAGGCCGAGCGCTGGCTGCGATACATGCCGGCAGCAAGTTGCCCATCCTGCTCGACGCCGAGCTGACGCGGCTGGATCTGACCGACGAGGAACGCAATCGCATCAAGGCGGCGCGGGATGGGGTCGAGGCCTAAGCCGCGCTCGCCCGCCGCTCCATCAGGGCGGCGGGCCGGCCCAAGAGGAAACCCTGCAATCCGGTCACGCCGGCCAGCTTGAGCTTGGCCAATTGCTCCGGCGTCTCGACGCCCTCGGCAATCACCTCCACCGGCAGCGAGCGCGCAATGTCGCAGATGGCCGATACGATCATCGCGTCGATCCGGCTATCGGCCAGATTGGCCACATAGGTGCGGTCGATCTTGATGATGTCGAAGGCAAAGCCGCGCAGATATTGCAGGCTGGCATGCCCGGCCCCGAAATCGTCGATGGCGATGCGCACGCCCATGGCGCGCAAGGCCTCCAGATTAGCCATGGCCACGCCGCCGGCATTGAGCGGCACGGTCTCGGTGATTTCGACAATGATCTGGCGCGGATCGGTGCCGGTTTCCACCAGCACGGCCGCAAAGCGGGCGGCATAATCGGCGTGGCGCAATTGGGCCGGCGACACATTGACCGCCACCGAGTCACTGCCCAGAGCCGGCAGATCGGCACAGGCCCGCCGCAGCACCCAATCGCCCAGCCGGTCGATCAGGTCGCTCTCTTCGGCAATGCCGACAAACTGGCCGGGCGGGATCATGCCGCGCACCTTGTGCCGCCAGCGCACCAGCGCCTCATGCGATTTAATCGTCATCGTCGCAGCCGAAAAGACCGGCTGGTAATGCAGTTCCAGCTCGTCCATCAGCAAAGCCGCGCGCAATTCGCGCTCGATGAAGCGCCGGTGGCGTTCGTCGCCCAGCATGTCGGCGTCGAAAGCCACGACCGTGCGGCGGCCCGCCTTCTTGCCCTTATAGAGCGCCAGATCGGCCTTGGAGATGAGATCAACCACATCGACCGCATCGGCCGGCGCCGTGGCAATGCCCACCGAAGCCGACAGCCGCACCGGGCGGCCGGCAATGCTCACGGGCTTGTCGAGCTGGCGCAGCAATTCCTCACCCAGCCGACGCAAGGCGGCACGATTGTCATGGCCGATAATGGCAATGCCGAATTCGTCGCCACCCAGCCGCCCAATGATGGCGCCCGGCATCAGCTTGCCCAGCGTGCGCGCCAGATGCACCAAAGCCGCGTCCCCGGCGCCATGCCCTGCGCTGTCGTTGAGCAGTTTGAGATTGTCCATGTCGAGCTGCATATAGCCCACGGCACTCTCGGAGCCATGATAGACCTCGCCGCCCAGCACCTGCAGGAAATAGGAGCGCGTGAAGACCCCGGTCAGGGCATCGCGCTGCACCGAATCCATGGCTTCGCGATTGGCCAGCAGTGCCGCGGCAACCCTGCCGCGCAACCGGCGATAGCCCAGCCACAAGAGCCCGATCAGCGCCGTGCCACCCGCCAGCACCGCCAATGGCAAGGTGAGCGGACCGGCGCTGCCCCACAGGGCCCACAGGCTCGCCATGGCCAGCACGGCAATCACCACAGCGGCGCCAAGCGCCATGCTGCTATAGCTGTCGATGATGGCTTTGAGATTGGGATCGCGACGCATGCTCTACCGAGATGGATATGGGCCCCATCAGCCGTGCCCATTGCACCGCCTTATTGGCGCCAAGGCATGAATATCTTCTAAAGAATTAGATAAAATTCGTTTGCCTTCAGTGACTTACTGGAAACGAACGTGGGAACCTATCCAGCCTGTATGACAGTCTGACAACGATCCGCCGCTCCGCCCATGGCCTTTGCAGAGCAGGGTAAATGCCCCGTTACGGGCCTCCCGTCCCTACCCATTTGCGCCAGATATCGCCGCGCTCGGCGACGAACCGGTCGGCCACGCCCTCGATGGTAGCGCCCGGCAGGTTGAGCTGGGCCAATAGGCCGTTCATCTCGGCCAAAGGCAGCGCTGCGCTGGAAATAGCCGGCAATGGTGGGAATGTCAGTAAACACCCATTCGGCCAGCGCCGTCACCACCGTCTCGGGCGCAAAGGCCGAGGGCGCGGGAGTGGGGCAGGACAGGCTCGCTGGGCATTTGGCATTGGCCTCGTCATATTCCCCCATATCGAGCGGACGAAAGCCGAATTGCGCCAGCACGGCATTGGGCTGCCAATAATAGAAGACGATGGCCTCCCGCCGGCTCACCGCCTCCCCGATCAGATTGTCCATTTCGAACCGATTGGCCGGCTCGACAATTTCGACCAGATTGCCCAGCCCATAGGCGCGCACCAGATTACGATTGATAACAGCGCAGGCCCAATCGGGCGGACAGGAGACGAACCGCACCTTGCTTCCGCCAGTGAGCGTGGGCAAAGCCGCGGCCAGCCCCGCGGCAGCGGTCAATTCGGGATGAGCCGTCCCGACATAATCGGGAATGAACCAGCCCTCGAAATTGGTTTCCACATAGCTGGGCGCCGCCGGCTGCACCATCTGCGCCTCGATGGCCGGGTTCCACAATTCGGCAATCCGGTTGACCCACATTTCGGGCGCTACGGCCGGCTGGCCGGTCGAGCCCATGGACGAGCCGGTCGCCGCCAGATCGCCCGGAATGACCCGGATCTGGCAGCCGAACTGGGCGGCCAGCACGCGGGCGTGAATTTCCGCCAATAGCGCCGCCGAAGGCCAGCTCATGCGCGCAATGGCCAGTGGCTGGGTGCCGCATACCGGAGGCGGTGGCGCAGCGGGGACGCCCCCGACATTGTCCTGCGCCTGATCGAGCACGGTGAGCTGCGCCACGGCCGGCATGGCCGGCGCCAGTAGCACCGAGCTCAGCAACGCCCCTCCAAGCAGACGAAAAATCATGCCGCCCTCACCGCACAAGGCCTCAATCTATCCAAAAACCATCCGCGTTAAGCAACAGTCACAAGGCCCGGTTTTACCAATCAATACAAGGTGACTCCCAATTTCCAATATGCAACAGTCTCGGCTTGGCAGGGCGCACGTAGCGCCCCTGAAGACGTGTCGTTCCGCGTGCAAGACTGGCGCCGTGCAAGGGCTGCACCAGCGGGACGACCATTGAGAGGGACATAGATGAACATTCTGAACAAGACCCTGACCACGGCAGTTGCTGCCTCGACCCTTGCGGTCGCCGCACCGGCCATCGCTCAGGACACCGGAGCCACTATCGGCTTCATCGGCGGCTTTACGGGCCCCATTGAATCGCTGACGCCGCCGATTTTTGCCGGCGCCGAGCTGGTGGTAAAGCAGGTCAACGAGCAGGGCGGCATTCTGGGCGGCGAGCTCAAGCTGATCTCGGCCGACGGCGCCTGCGATGCCACCGCTGCTGCCGCTGCAGCCGACAAGGTCATCAATTCCGACAATGTGACGGCCGTGGTCGGCGCACTGTGCACCGGCGAAACCATCGGCGCCTTCAATGGCTCGGGCAAGTCGGGCAATGTGGTCTTCATCTCCCCGGCCTCCTCGGCCCCGGCTTTGACCACGCTGGACGATAATGACCTCGTCTACCGCACCACCCCCTCGGACGCACTGCAGGGCGTCAAGCTGGCTGACCTGCTGCTCGCCAAGGGCGTGCAGGACATCGCCATCACCTATGTCAACAATGACTATGGCAAGGGCTTTGCCGATGCGCTTTCGGCTGCCTACACTGCCGGCGGCGGCACCGTGGCTGCCAATCTTGCCCATGAAGAAGGCAAGGCCGACTACCGCGCCGAGCTGGGCAATCTGGTCGCTTCGCAGAACCCGGTGATCCCGGCCTATGCCAATGCCTCAGGTAACACCGTGCTGCGCCAGAGCCGTGGAATCGGGCAATTTCACCACCTATGTCGGCGGTGACGGCATGGTCGGCGACGATCTGCTGACCGGTATCGACGCTGCGGCCGTGGAAGGCCTGATCGCTACCCGTGCCGGCGCTCCGGCTGGCGAGGCCACCACGACCTATATCGATCTGGCCACTGCCGCCGGCATCGAAGCCAACGCGACCTATGCCCCCGTGCCTATGACGCCGCGTTCCTTTTGGCTCTGGCCATCGAAAAGAATGGCTCGGCCGACCGCGAGGGCCTCTCGGCCGCTTTGCGCGAGGTTGCTTCCGCCCCCGGCGAAAAATCCTGCCCGGCGAATGGACCAAGGCAGTCGAGCTGATCAAGGCCGGCACCGATATCGACTATGACGGCGCCGGCGGCCCGCTCGACTTCGACGACGTTGGCGATGTGGACGGCATCATCGTCGAACTGGCCGTCGAAGGCGGCAAGTTCGTCGAAAAGGGCGAAATCCAGTAATTTTGCCAGCGATGAAATAATGAAAGCCCGGGAGCGATCCCGGGCTTTTTCATGCGGGAGGCAATAATGGCCGATGACGACACCCTGCGGTTCTATGCCGAAAACGCCACGACCTATGTGCGGCACCAGCGGCGCATCGGACCTCACCGGTGAACTTTCTCGCAGCGCTTCCGGCCGGTGCGACAATTCTCGAACTGGGAACGGGCGGCGGCGATGATGCGGCCTATATGCTGGCGCAGGGCTTTGACATTCAACCGACCGACGCCTCGCCCGAACTGGCCGCAGAGGCGAGCCGCCATATCGGCCGGCCGGTGCGGGTGATGCGGTTTGACGAACTCGATGCCGTCTCGCGCTATGATGGGGTGTGGGCGAGCGCCTCATTGCTGCACGCGCTGGCCACTGAGCTGACCGGCAATCTGGCGCAAATCCATCGCGCCTTGCGGCCCGGCGGGCTTTTCACTGCCAGCTTCAAGGCAGGCAATGGCGAAGGCCGCGACCAATTCGGCCGCTATTACAATTATCCCAGCGCCGCGACTTTGCTCGCCCATTATCGCGCCGCCGCGGAATGGAGCGAACTCAAGCTGACTGAGGAGGACGGCACGGGCTATGACGCCCTGCCGACCCGCTGGCTCTGGGTCAGCGCGCGGAGGTGAGCTATTCGCTCAACCGCCGCACCTGAATCGTCGGCGCATCCGCTGTAACACTGACATCCAGATGCTCGCCCTGCACCACGTCGAGCACTTTGGAGGGGCGATAGGCCACGACATTGGTGCCACCGCTATGACGCAGGCTGTCATAGGCCAGCCCATCCCCGCCGCTGGCGCGCTCGGCCTCGCCGAAGGTCTGGCTAGCGGTGTAGTTCGTGCCGTCATAGAGCTCCGGCCGGGCAGCCTGCTGCTCGCGCAGATCGAGATAGTCGCCCTCGAGCCGGCAATGATAGGTCCGATAGGTCCGCGTCATCGCCGGGACATTGCGGGCCACCAATTCGCGCCGCAGGTGATGGGCCACTTCGGCGACCGCCGTATTGATGGCAGCTGCCGCATACCGAGCGCCCAGATCGGGCCCGGCAAAGCGTGTGCCGCCCGGTGGGGCATGCAGGAACGCGGCCATGATGATACTGGAATTATGCCGCCCGAACGCCCATTCGGCCTCGGGCAGACGGCGCAGTCTTTCGCTTACCAGCCGGTCATTGGTCCAGCCGGCCGGGTCCATCACCGCTTCGAGATCCGCCGGCGTGCTCACCGTGTCGAACAGGCCAATTGGCGGAAATTGCGAGGGGATCAGGCGATAGCACGGCCGGGGCGCCGCAATGCGCTGCTCGCTCATTGCCAGACAATGGCCTCGTCGCCCGTGGGCGCAAAATCCTGATCGGCCCGGTTGGGCGCCATATAGAGCCCGCCCTGCGCCGCATCGAGAAAACGCCGCACCAGCAATAGGCCATCCTGTGACCCATTGGTCACCAAAGCCAGCGGAGGCTGGCCGCCAAAGACCGGCGCATCATGAGGCCCACGTAGCCGGGCCAGCGCGTCAGCCTGATTGGCAAACAACACGCCCAGCGCTCGGTGAATGCCCAACACCGCCGAAATCCGCGTCAGTACATCGGCATCGAGCAGCAGGCTTTCCTGCGCCCGCGCCTGTCGCATCCAGAGATAATAGGTCGAGCGCGCCGGATAGCCCAGCACCAGCCGCCGCTGCTCCTCATTGAGCTGCCAGAGATCGGCAATGGCGAGAAAACTGCGCAGGCCCGGCCCGCTCAGGCGCCGTCGGTTCTGTGGCAGGAACCGTGCTCCATCCAACAGGGCGGGACCAGGCGCCACCGGCTGATCCGATGCAATACGAGCGATGCGGGCCATAGCCTCTCTCCAATTCCTGACGCACATATAGTCCAGTTTTAGACAAAGTGCAACATTGGACATTAGGCGTCGGAATGACACCGTGGTTGAGGCGCCACCGCACCCATACCCAAACGGAAATCCCCTTTCGCTGGGGATGACACAGGGTGCAATGCGGACGGGCAGAGGCTAGCCTTCCCGCCGCACCACTTCGGGGATCAGGCCCTTGGGGGCAAATCTGAGGGCGATGGTGATTACCGGGCCCAGCACGAAGACCCGCATCTGCGCCGAGCGGGCTTCGATATCGGGAATGGCGCCCCAGCCGGCAGTGCTCGACCAATAGGAGACGACATCGAACACCGCCTTGGCCAAAGGCTCGGAAATGACCCAGATCAGCCAGATCAGTACCGCCCCGAAGACAGCGCCCCAATTATTGCCGGCGCCGCCTACGATCACCATCACCCAGATCAGGAAGGTGTGGTTGATCGGCTGATAGCTGGAGGGATCGAAAATCTGCACGAAGCTGACCAGCATGGCCCCGCCAATGCCCATCAGCACCGAGCCAAAGACGAAGATTTCGAGCTGCCGGGCGGTGACATTCTTGCCCATCGAGGCAGAAGCAATATGATTGTCGCGAATGGAGCGCATCATGCGGCCCCGGGGTCCGGCATAGGCGCGCGAGATCAAGAGGATGGCGATGGCCAGCACGGCAATGGCCAGCAGCAGAAAACCGCCACGCGCCGGGAGCAGCGCCGGCTGCCCGCCGCCCGCATAGGCATCGGGCAAAGGCACGGGCCGAGGAATGGGCGAGACGGTCAACGTGCCGCGCGTCAGCCAATCCATATTCTTGATCAGCGCCCGGATGATTTCGGAAATGCCGATCGTGGCAATGGCCAGATAATCGGTGCGCAGGCCCAGACAAATCTTGCCGACGAAATAGGCGATAGCCGCCGCCAAGACGCCACCGAACAGCCAGCCCAACACGGGATGCGCGCCTGAGCCGCCGACCCATTTGCCGCCGGCCTCGGATTCGATATAGGCGGCGGCCGGATCGATCTGGCTGCGATAAATGCAATAGGCCGCAAACCACGCGATGACCGTCAGCACGGCCTTCCACTTGCCTGATATGCCCACGCGATGGCTCTGCCGCGCGGCCAGCACCAGAGCCGGCGCCCACGATAAAGGCCAGCAGCGCCCGCCCCAGCAGCCGAGGGCCATCGGCGCCCCAGAATTGCGGATTGACCGGATAGGAAACGAAGGTGACGGCAAAGCCGCCCACCATCAGGAAGCCCATAATGCCGAAATTGAACAGCCCGCCATAACCCCATTGCAGGTTGAGCCCCAGCGCGATCAGCGCATAGGCGGCGGCCTCGACCAGACGCGAGGAGGTGAAGGGCAGGCCCATCACCCAGCCGATGACCGGGATCAGTGCGAACAGCCCGGCAAAGAGCGTGAGGGAACGCTGGATCATGACGAGGCTCCCTTGAAGATGCCGGTGGGCCGCACCAGCAGCGTCACCACCAGAATGACGAAGGCCACGGTGAGCTTATATTCGGTGGGCACCAAAGCCAGCGTCGCCGGCAATTGCAGCCACTCGGGCAGGATGGCGTTGAGCGGGCGCAGCACCATGGTCCAGTTGAACACGGCCAGCGATTCGGCAAAGCCGATCAGCAGCCCCCGGCAATGGCGCCATAGGCTCGGCCCAGCCCGCCCACAATGGCGGCGGCAAAGATCGGGATGATGATGTTGAAGGCGAGATCGGGCTTGAGCGTCACGTCCAGCGCCAGCATGGTGCCGGCCATGCAGCCCAGTGCCCCGGCAATGATCCGAGTGACCCGCACCACCAGCGCCGTATTGATGCCCGACACTTGCGCGAGATCCGCATTGTCAGCCATGGCGCGCATCGCCTTGCCCAGCCGCGAGCGGGTGAGGAAGAGATGCAGCGCAATCACCGATAGCGCCGTCACAATGATCATCAGCAATTGCGGCTCGGTGATCACCAAAGGCCGGGTCGAGCCCAGAAAGCTCAGATCGACGCGGAACACGTCCTTGGTTTCATGCTCGAAAAACGAATAGGAGCCGGCGCCGAAAAACAGCCGGATCAGCCCCTGCACCATCAGCGTCACGCCGATCGAAGCGATCAGCAGCGTCACAGGCTTGGCCCCCGCTTGCGCAGCGGCGCATAAAACCCCTTGTCGATGCCCAGCGCGAAAATCGCCGAGAGCACCATGGCAATGGGCAGCACCACAAAGCCCATGGGAATGGGCGTGACAATGCCCAGGCGGCAAAGGCACCGGCCAGCAGGAAGGCAAAAAACGCACCCGAGGTCATCAGCTCGGAATGGGCAAAATGGGCAAAGCGCAGAATGCCGAACACCAGCGTGATGCCCACCGCGCCCAGCGCATAGATGCAGCCCAGCACCGCGCCGGAGATGACGACCTGGTTGATGAAGAAGATAAATTCGGTCATGCGGTGGCCTCAATGGGGCGCAGCAAACAGGATTTCCCGCTGGCGCGGGAATGACTTTGTGGTTGGGCGAAAAACTGAACCATCTCTCAGCCCCCAAAAAGCTCTTGGCGACTTCGGGGTCGGCGATGAGTTCGGGGCCGGTGCCGGTGAAGCGGTTCTGCCCGCTGGCCAGCACGAAGCCCTTGGAAGCAAAGGCCAGCGCCCGGCGGGCGTTCTGCTCGACCATCAGAATGCCGACGCCTTCCTTGTTGACGCGCACAATGGTCTCGAAAATCTCGATGACATAGCGCGGCGAGAGGCCTGCCGAAGGCTCGTCCAGCATCAGCAATTTGGGCTTGCTCATCAGCGCGCGGCCCATGGCCACCATCTGGCGTTGCCCGCCCGACAATTCGCCCGCCGGCTGCCGCCGCTTTTCCGCCAGCACCGGGAACATTTCATAGACCCGAGCCATGGTGGAGCGGAAATCGTCCTTGCGGGTAAAGGCGCCCATTTCCAGATTTTCCTCGACACTCATCGAGGTGAAAACGTTCTTTTCCTGCGGCACAAAGCTGAGGCCCTTGGGCACCAGCCGGTCGGGCAGGGAATT
The DNA here is from genome assembly GCA_025452255.1 of Devosia sp. A8/3-2. Lineage (GTDB taxonomy): Bacteria > Pseudomonadota > Alphaproteobacteria > Rhizobiales > Devosiaceae > Devosia. The sequence goes on along the minus strand of CP104974.1, from coordinate 941,041 downwards.
GGCGACATTCTCGCCGCCGAACTCGATGGTGCCGCCGGTGACCTTGAGCAGCCCGAATATGGCCTTGAGCGTGGTGGATTTGCCCGCCCCATTGGGGCCGACAATGACCCCGATATCATGCGGCTCGATGGCGATATTGACGCCATTGAGGATCGGCGCGCCGCCATAACCGCCGACGACGTGTTTGAGTTCGATCAGGGCCATTATGCTGCTTCCACCGGGGTGCCGAAATAGGCCTCGACAATGGCCGGATTGGCGCGGATTTCGGCCATGGGGCCCTCGGCGATCTTCTCGCCGGCCGCCATCACGATCACCGGATCGCACAGCCGCCCGATCAGGTCCATATCGTGCTCGATGACGAAGAATGTGTAGCCCAATTCCTTGTTCATCCGCTCGATATTGGCAGCAAGATCATTGAGCAATGTCTTGTTGACGCCCGCCGCCACCTCGTCAAGCAGCACCACCTTGGCATCCACCATCATGGTGCGGCCCAGCTCGAGCAGCTTTTTCTGCCCGCCGGACAGATTGCCGGCCAGCTCATTGCGCACATGGCCCAGCTTGAGGAAATCGATGACATCGAGCGCTTTCTTGCGCACTTCGGTCTCGCGCGATTTCACCGAGCCCGGCCGAAACCGAGCATTGCCCAGATATTCGCCTGGCTGGTCGCCCGGCACCATCATCAGGTTTTCCAACGCCGTCATATTGGAGAATTCATGCGCGATCTGGAACGTGCGCAACATGCCGGTGCGGAACAATTGGTGGGGCTTGAGGCCCGTCACATCCTGCCCGTCGAAGATCACCTGTCCGCTATCGGGCACGATATTGCCGGCCACGATGTTGAACAACGTTGATTTACCCGCGCCATTGGGCCCGATCAATCCTGTGACCGAGCCGCGCCGAACCGAGAGCGAACAATTGTTGACGGCGGTCAATCCGCCAAAGCGCTTGCTGACGTTGCGAACGTCAATAACTACATCAGACACCCAAACCCGTTCCGTTTTCCTGATCTGCCATGCCCGGTTCATTGTCCGGGGCTATTTTGCCGCATCTGTTCATAACGGGGGCAGGCGGTCAACCTGAAGCGCGCCCGGCCAAAGTGGAAACCGGTTTACTGTACCGCCACGAGAACCGCATCAGCTGTGGGTTTGTTATTGGCCAGCAATACATCGTAGAGCGTCGCCAGCCGGGTCAGGGCTTTGACATCCACATCATGGGGCTGGGCGGACAGCGGATCGATGAAGAAAATCAGCACATCGAGCCGGCCTTCGCAGATCATGGCGCCAAGCTGCTGATCGCCACCCAGCGGTCCGCTTTTGAGCAGGGTCACCGGCAATCCGGTGGCCGCCATGACGCGTCCGCCGGTGGTGCCGGTAGCCCATAATTCATGCTCGCTCAGCTTGCGCTTATGCTGCACGGCCCGAGCGCACAATTCGTCCTTTTTGTCGTCATGTGCCACCAGCCCGATCCGCGCCATTGCCTAGTCTCCCTGCATTCACAAGGCTTTCAAGCATGCTCACTGCTGCAGGGCAATGGCCTCCGAGATCAGGATGCCGATTATGTCGATGGGAATTTCCGCGCCCGGCAGCATGCGGATGAAGCGGCCTTTCTTGAGCCCTTCGCCCTGGAACAGCCCATGGCCATTGTCGAGCAGCCGCCCCTGTTCGAAATAGAGCGACACTCGGTCGAGATGGGGAAAGACCGCGCAGACATGGCCGGCTTTGGCATGGCGGAAATTGATCGATTTCCAACCGGTCTTGACCTCGCCCGACAGCCCCGGATGGGCCGCAACCGGGGCCACCAGCCGCCGCGCCAAAGCGGCCGTCGGTTCGGGCAAGGGCGCCAGCAAGGCATCCAGCTCGCTTTGCAAGGGCGCGCCGGAAGGCAGGGCCGCGGCCTGTTCAAACTTGCGTGCAGCACTCATCATCGGGCTCCCGGCGCTGGTCTGCGCCGTAAAGCCTTAGCGCGCCGCTGCTGACAGCCCGTGTCAGGAAGCCAGCCGCGTGCGCACGATTGCCGGAGCGAGCGACACTATATCCGCCTCGGTGCGAAACACCTCGATAATGGTGTCGAGTTCGGCCGCCTGCGCCTCGGTCTGCTCAATGGCGGCATTGGTCTGCTCCACCAAAGCCGCATTGTGCTGGGTCATCTCGTCCATCTGCCGCACCGCGGCGGTGACCTCCTGCAGCGCGGAGGATTGCTGTTTATTGGCATGGGCGATGGAATCGATCAGGCTGGAGCTTTCCTGCGCCACTGCCGAGATATCGAGCAGCTTTTCGGCCGCCTGCCCTACCAACTTTGAACCGCCCCGCACTTCCTCGGCGCTCGCTTCGATCAATTGCTTGACCTCGGCCGATGCCCCCGCTGCCGACTGGGCCAGCCGCCGCACTTCGATGGCGACCACGGCAAAGCCCTTACCGGCATCGCCGGCCCGCGCTGCTTCCACTGAAGCATTCAAGGCCAAAAGATTGGTCTGGAAGGCAATATCGTCGATCAACCCGATAATGTTGGAAATCTTGGCTGAGCTGGCCTCGATACCGGCCATGGCTGCATTGGCCTTATCCATCACCTGCCCGCCTTCGGTGGCGGTATGGGACACGGCCTGCGCCTTGCTGCTGGCCGTTTCGGCCCGCTTGGCATTTTCGAGCACCGCATTGCTCAATTGCTCGATCGCCGCGGTGGTTTCCTCGATGGTCGCCGCCTGCTTGGTGGTGCGTTCGGACAGATCATTGGCGCCCGAGAGGATTTCCCCGTCGCCGTGCGCAGCGAACCCGACGTGCCCTTGAGCCGGTTGACCAGCTCGGACAATGTATCGACCACACTATTGGTATCGGCCTTGAGCTTGGCAAAGGCGCCACGATAATCCCCATCCATGCGCCGCGTCAGGTCAGTATCGGCCGGGGCCGTCAGCACCATGCCGGTTTCGGCGACCCCGCGCTCGACCGTGCCGAGCAGCAGATTGATCGCATTGGCCAGCCGGTTGAGATCCTCGTCGGGGAAATCGGCGGCGATTCGGTGGCTGAAATCTCCCGCCACGGCCGCGTCGACTACATCGCCAAAGCCCGATTGCAAAGTCTGCATCAAGGCAGCGCGGGTCTGGCTGGTTTCCGTGCTCTCCCTGACCGTTTGGGCATGGTGGCGCGCCGTTGCGGCCTCGGTCTCGGCCTCGTCCGATTTGAGATTGGCCAATTGCAGCAGGATTTCGGTATTGCGCGTCATCCAGACCAGCGCCAGCGCCTCGGCAACCGGGATCACCGCATGCAGCACGACCCGATCGAGCCCCGCGCCGCCATAAAACACCATCTCGCTCCAGAACAGGCCCAGCCCCAGATGGTGCACCGCCACCAGCGCCGCCCCGACCAGGATGGCCTTGATGTCATAAAGCAGGCGCACATGGCCAGAGCCGCAAAGAAGGCCATATGCATATCGACCTGCTGGGGATGCCCGCGCATGGCGATCAATGTCGCCATCACCTGCGCCATCAGCACCGAAACGGCCAGATAGCGGAAGGCCGGTTGGTGGCGGAACAGCGCCAGCCCCGCCACCAGCGCGACCAGCGTGGCAAAGGCCAGCACGCTGGCCATACCCGGCCCGCCCCAGCGCACCATATCGATGCCCAAAGCCGCCGCCGCCAGCACCGCGCTCATCGCGCACAGCCCGATGGCCGCCTGCATGCGAAACTGTTCCAGATTCATGCCGTGATTCATAGGCTTAGGCTCCCCGTGCCCGCGCAAAGACCGATTGCTGCTAATGTGAACCAGGCGCCCGGTCCCGCACTCTTGCGGTAAAGCCCTCGTCCAACCCATAGGCGACGATGACATTGGGCATCCGGCTGGTATCAACGATACGGCCGCCGGCGGCCACCACCGCCCCCATAATTTCGGCCTGGCTGGTCCAGGGGCAAAAACCACCCCCATTTCGCCCTGCTTTGGCGGCGCGTGAACGGCCGCAAAGGCAATAGAAACGGTGAACACCGCCACGGCAGCTGCCGGCAGCAATTGTCCGATTTGGCTATCTCGTCGTGGCTCACCGAGACGCATTGCGTCACTCGCACCTTTTGAGAATGGCTAATTTCTTAAATTAAACAGAGGCTTGATACGAAGATGGTGCGCCCAATAGGTTAACGGGCGCTTTCGGCAGGACTTGGCAACGCACCGTATGTCGGCGGGTTGGAGAGCCCTAGAACTCATTCCAATCCGCCGCAATGGCTGCATTGCCTTGGCTGAGATATGAGCGGGCTGCCGCCTGCACCTTGCCGACGGCACCACGCTGCGGCGCCGGAGCGCGGGACACGGGCGCCGCGCCGCGCGCTGGGCTTTGCTCGAGCGTGAACACATCCACCACCCGGTCGAGCTGGGCCGCCCGGGCTTCGCTCTGCTCGATGGCGGCGTTCATTTCCTCCACCAGAGCGGCATTGTGCTGGGTCATTTCATCCAGCACCCGTACCGAGGTGCTGACTTCGCCAATCGCCATGGCCTGCTCGCGGCTGGCCTTGGCGATCGACTGCATGATGGCCGTATTCTGGTCCACCGCCGCCAGCATGCCCGCCAATTGCTCGGCCGCATTGGAGACAAGCTTGCTGCCGCCCCGCACTTCGGTGGCTGATTGCTCGATCAGCGCCTTGACGTCCGAAGAGGCCGAAGCCGCCGATTGCGCCAGTCGCCGCACTTCGACGGCGACCACGGCAAAGCCCTTGCCGGCGTCGCCAGCTCGTGCGGCTTCCACCGAAGCGTTGAGGGCCAAAAGATTGGTCTGGAAGGCGATATCGTCGATCAGCCCGATAATATTGGAGATCTTGGCCGAGCTGGTGGTGATGCGTTCCATGGCGGCATTGGCTTCAGTCATGGTGACGCCACTCTGCGCCGCTGCTCGACACCAATTGCGCCTTGCCATTGGCATCTTCAGCCAGCCGTGCATTCTCGGCCACCGTCGCCGCCAATTGTTCCATCGCCGCCGAGGTTTCCTCGATGGTCGCGGCCTGCTTGGTGGTGCGTTCGGAGAGGTCATTGGCGCCGGACAGGATCTCCCCGTCGCGGTCTTGAGTGCGCCTGAGATCGCCTTGGCGCCGCCTACGATTTCGGTGAGCTTGTCGGTCACCGCATTGGTATCGCCCTTGAGCTTGGCAAAGGCGCCCTGATACTCGCCATGCATGCGGCGCGTCAGATCGGTATCGGCCAGCGCCCCCAGCACTTCGCCGGTTTCGCTGAGGCCACGATCCACGGTTTCGACCAGCGCATTGACGCTGCTGGCCAGCGCATTGAGTTCGGGATCGGGGAAACTGGGCATGCACGCGCTTGGAGAAATCCCCGGCAATGGCGGCATCCACCACTTCGCCGAACGCGGCCTGCAGCGCCACCATCATATCGGTGCGCTCGACCCGGCGGCGTAGGGCGGCGGCGCGCTCTTCTTCGCTCATCTGGCTGACCTTGAGCCCGTTTTCGTGGAACACTTCGACGGCCTTGGCCATGGCGCCGATTTCATTGCCGCGCCCAGTATAGGGCACCGCGGCCTCGTAATCGCCATCGGCAATGACCTCCATGGTCCGTGCCAGCCCGGGCACCGGCGCCATCATCAGCCGCGACATCAGATAGCCCAGGGCCCCTAAGGCAACCAGGATCGCCGCGCCCACCCCGAGCAGCAGCTTGAGCATGTCATAAATGACCGCCTCGACCTGCGCCTTGTCGGTGCCCACGAACAGCACGCCAATCGGCTTGCCGCTGCGGCTGAGGATGGGCTGATAGGCCGTGTAATAGGGCTTATCGACGACCGTGGCCTCGCCGAAATAGGGCGTGCCCGCCAGCATGGCGGCATAGGCCGCGCCATTCTTGTCGAGCGGCGTGCCCACGATAGGCGCCCCGTCGGCCCCCATAATGGTGGTCGACTTGCGCACGAAATCAGCCGTAGCCTCGTCCCAGACGAAAATCGTCGCCGCTTCGTCGGTCACCCGGGCGATGGAATTCACCAATTCGTCCTTGCCGAACTGGCCCGGCATCATCCAGTGCTGATCGCCTCGAGTTCCCCCTCCGGCGTCCAGGCTACATTGGTGTCGGGCATGCCGCCCTTGAGGATGGTCGCGGCGGTCTTGAGCGCCTGAACTCGGCCCGCCATCGCCTCCATCCGCACCGAAGCGCTGAGCGATATGAACATGGTCAGGCTCACCGCGGCGACCGAGACAATGACGGCCGAAATGACCAGCGCCGCAATGGCCGTGGTCATCCTGATATTGCCGAAGAACCGGCCGAAGCGTTTGAACATGCCGAACTACCCCAATCGGCGCGTCCCACAGACGCGGCCAGACCCAGTTTGTTTTACCTGAAATCGATTAGCGCCGTATTAGCGGCCTAAAAGGCTTCCCAATCGCGCCAAAGCGGTGTTGCCGCGGACCAGCCCGCTAGCGGCACTTTTGAGCCGCTGCTGCAGGCCGCGGGCGCCGCTATCATCCCGCCGCAGCGGCGGCTGCTCGGCCGCTTCGATGCGGAACACATCCACGATCCGGTCCAGCTCGATTGCCTGACCTTCGGTCTGCTCAATGGCCGCATTGGTTTCTTCCACCGGGGCCGCATTGTGCTGGGTCATCTCGTCCATGGTGCGCACGGCGGTATTGACCTCTTCGATGGCCGACGCCTGTTCGCGGCTGTCCTGCGCAATGGATTCCAGCAGTGCATTATTGCCGCGCACGCCGTCGAGCATCGCCTTGAGCTTGCTCGAGGCGTCATTCACCAGCTTACTGCCACCACGCACTTCGCCGGCACTCTGCTCGATCAGCTTCTTGACATCCGAAGAGGCCGAAGCCGCCGACTGCGCCAACCGCCGCACTTCGACGGCCACCACGGCAAAGCCTTTGCCGGCATCGCCGGCCCGTGCGGCTTCCACCGAAGCGTTGAGGGCCAAAAGATTGGTCTGGAAGGCAATGTCGTCGATCAGCCCGATAATGTTGGAAATCTTGGCCGAGGATTCAGTGATCCGTTCCATGGCCACATTGGCCGCATCCATCACCTTGCCGCCTTCTTCAGCGGTGCGGGTCACTTCCGCCGCATTGGCACTCGCATCCTTGGCGCGCTGCGCATTTGCCAGCACGGTGGATGCTAACTGCTCCATGGCCGCCGAGGTTTCCTCGATGGTCGCCGCCTGCTTGGTGGTGCGTTCGGACAGATCATTGGCACCGGAGAGGATTTCTCCGGTCGCAGTTTTCAAAGCGCCGGAGGTATGGCGCAGCTGGCCGACCACCTCGGTCAGCTTGTCGGCCACGGCATTGATATCGGACTTGATAGTAGCAAAGGCGCCCTCATAGTCCCCGCTCATCCGCTGGGTCAGATCGGTATCAGCCATGGCGCCGAGTACTTCACCCAGCTCCGAGACACCGCGATTGAAGGTTGAGACCAGGTTGTTGACCCCGCTGGCCGTGCTATTGAGTTCGGGATCGGGAAATTCGGTCCTCACCTGCCGGGTAAAGTCGCCGGCCACAGCGGCATCGACCACTTCGCCGAAGGCTGATTGCAGCTCGGCCATCATCTGCTGGCGGTTTTCCTGATCGGCAATGATCCGCGCGGCTTCCGCCTCCGTCATCTGGCTGATGCGCAGCCCGTTTTCACGGAACACATCGACCGCCTTGGCCATGGCTCCGATTTCATTGCCGCGCCCGGTAAAGGGCACGTCCGTGTCATATTCGCCCTCGGCAATCCGCGCAGCAGCACCGACCAGATTGGCAGCGGACGGGTCAGCAGGCGCGAGGCCAATAGGCCCAATAGGCCAAACCCGATAATGGCGCCCGCCCCCACCATAGCGATCAGCTGCAGCGCTGAATTCATCTGCGCGGTGACCTGCGCCAGCGGCGTCCCCACAAAAATGGCACCCATCACCGGGCCATTGAGCTTGTCGGCAGCGCTCATTTTCTTGATCGGCTGGATGGTGGCGTAGTAGTCGACGCCATTGATCGGCACCGTGCCAAAGAACCGCTCTGCCGGCCATGACCGTGGCATAGGCCGGGCTATTGGAATCCAGCACCAGATCAAGTGCGCGTCCCGTCGGGTGCGATCAGGCTCGTCGTCTTGCCGAGGAAATTCTGGCTGGCACTGTCGAGCACATAGATGGTGGCGTCCTGCTTGATGACGCGCACCACGGAATCGATGATTTCGCTATCGTAGAAGGGTGGAACCGCCCAGCTCTGGAAGCTGCCGATATTGCCATCCTCGGCCCGAGTCAGCACCGAACCGGCCAGCCGCCGCTCGAGGATCGTCGCCGCGGCCCCCATATGGGTTTCCTGATTTTCCTCGCTCTGGCGCGCCGTGGTCGCATTGGTGTTGAAATAAATGGCGGCGGTCACCGCGCCAACCGAACCAATGATCGAAATCAGAACCAGCGCCGCAATGGCCGTGGTCATCTTTACATTGCCGAAAAACCGGCCAACCCGACGAAACATGCCGAACTCCCCCAAACAGCGCGTCTTCTGGCGCGCCATGCGTATATGTACGCGAGATCGATTAGCGAGCCCTTACCGGCTAGAACGCTTCCCAATCCCGGGCGAGGGCCGTATTGCCCCGGCTGACAAAGCCATTGGTGGCAGTCTTCAGCCGGTTCTGCGGGCCGCGCACATCCTCGTCCTGCTGCCAGTCGGCCGCACCCGATCCACCGATGCGGAATACATCGACGATCCGGTCCAGCTCGATTGCCTGCCCTTCGGTCTGCTCAATGGCCGCATTGGTTTCTTCCACCAGTGCCGCATTGTGCTGGGTCATCTCGTCCATGGTGCGGACGGCCGTGTTGACCTCTTCGATGGCCGACGCCTGTTCGCGGCTGTCCTGCGCGATCGATTCCAGCAAGGCATTATTGCCGCGCACGCCGTCGAGCATGGCCTTGAGCTTGCTCGAGGCGTCATTCACGAGCTTGCTGCCGCCACGCACTTCGCCGGCGCTCTGCTCGATCAGTTTTTTCACGTCCGAAGAGGCCGAAGCCGCCGACTGCGCCAGCCGCCGCACTTCGACAGCCACCACGGCAAAGCCCTTGCCGGCATCACCGGCTCGTGCCGCTTCCACCGATGCGTTGAGGGCCAAAAGATTGGTCTGGAAGGCAATATCGTCGATCAGGCCAATGATGTTGGAAATCTTGGCCGAGGATTCAGTGATCCGCTCCATCGCCACATTGGCCGCATCCATCACCTTGCCGCCTTCTTCAGCGGTGCGGGTCACTTCCGCCGCATTGGCACTCGCATCCTTGGCGCGCTGCGCATTTGCCAGCACGGTGGATGCTAACTGCTCCATGGCCGCCGAGGTTTCCTCGATGGTCGCCGCCTGCTTGGTGGTGCGTTCCGAGAGATCATTGGCGCCGGAGAGGATTTCCCCGTCGCCGTTTTGAGCGCGCCTGACGTATGGCGCAGCTGCCCGACCACTTCGGTCAGCTTGTCGGCCACCGCGTTGATGTCCGACTTGATGGTCGCGAACGCGCCCTCATAGTCGCCATGCATGCGCTGGGTCAGATCGGTATCGGCCATGGCGCCGAGTACACGGCCCAGTTCCGACACACCGCGATTGAAGGTCGAGACCAGATTGTTGACCCCGCTGGCCGAGCTATTGAGTTCGGGATCGGGAAATTCGGTCGTCACCTGCCGGGTAAAGTCGCCGGCCACAGCGGCATCGACCACTTCGCCAAAGGCCGATTGCAGCTCGGCCATCATCTGCTGGCGGTTTTCCTGATCGGCAATGATCCGCGCGGCTTCCGCCTCCGTCATCTGGCTGACCCGTAGGCCACTCTGGCGGAACACTTCCACGGCCCGCGCCATGGCGCCCACTTCATTGCCCCGGTCGGTGAACGGCACCATCGTATCGAACTTGCCCTCGGCAATGTCGTCCATCGCTCCAGCCAAGTGCGGGATGGATTTGGTGAGCCAGCGTGAGACCAGCAGCGCCACGCTCCCCAGCACGGCCAGCAGCACCGCGCCGATGATCACCATATTGAGCGCCGAGGCGCGGGCGGTCACTTCGGCCGCGCCGGCATCGCCGCCGACAAAGAAGCCGCCCAGCAATTCCCCGCTCAGATTGGTAATGGGCTGGAACGCGCCATTGAACCGGGCGCCCTGCATGCTGACTTCACCGGCATAGGGCTGGTTGGCGGCCAGCGCCACGGCCTCGGGCGATGCAGCATCGAGCGCGAAATCCTTGGCCCGGGTGCCATCGGGCAGGACAAAGCTGGACGTCTTGGCGGTAAATATCCCCGTGGCCGGGTCAAAGGCGAAAATCGCCGACGCATCGCCGGTCACCCGGGTCAGCGCGTCGACGGCGGCTGTGTCGTAGAAGAACGGGATCGCATAGGTCTGGAAGGTGGCAATGCCACCCGCGTCGGCCCGAGTCACCACCGAGCCCGGCAGGCGCTTTTCATAGACCGTCGCCGCCACCTGCAGGTCCGAGGCCTGCTTGGCGATGCTGGCGCGTGTCGCCTGCCCGCGCAGATCGACATAGACCGTGGCCGTATAGGCAATCACCGTCATCGCAATGGAGATCAGGGCCGTGGCGGCAATCGCTGTCGTCAGCCGTATATTCTTCAGTCCTGCAAATAGTTTCACTGTCGCCAAAGCGCCCTTCTGGGCGCCCCCTCCCAAGTTGGCGCGATCCTAAGGCGGGGACCTTAAATTAAGGTTGCACTAGTATGGTAGTTTACGGATGCCCATAAAACAAAGGGCGCCATAAATGGCGCCCTTTGTTCATCACAATAATGATGCGAAAATATCAGCTCAGCGCGCTGATAACTGCCTCGATGCGTTTTTTCATCGTCGTCGCGTCAAACGGCTTGATGATGTAATTGTTGACGCCAAAGGAAATGGCTTCCTTGACCTGTTCCTTGTCGGAACGGCCGGTCGCCATGATGAAGGGCATGGCCCGGGTGCGCGGATGCTTGCGGATCACCTTGAGCAGGGTCAACCCGTCAATATCTTCCATGTTCCAATCCGAAATGATCAGATCGACATTGCCCTTTTCGAGCTTGCCCAAGGCATCGCGGCCGCTCTTGGCCTCGATAATGTCCTTGAAGCCCAATTGGGTCAGAATATATTTGGCAATACTGCGCATGGACTGCTGGTCATCGACCACGAGAACGCTGACAGCGCTGGCTTTCGGCATGGTTTTGGTCACCTTCTGGTTTTCGGGGCCACTCCCGAACTGACTGAAAACACTTAGAGAAGAAGCGTTACAAATCCCTCAATCGCTTCCTGCGCTTTGTCCCTATGCGGCGGCCTTGAGCTTGACCAGCGCATGGGCGAGGCGCCCCGCTATCGCTTCGATCGGCGCCTGCTCGACCACCGCACCTTCCTCGAATGCCACACGCGGCATGCCGTAGACCAGCGCCGAGGCCCGGTTCTGCCCCAATGTATAGGCGCCGGCATCGCGCATCAGCTTGAGGCCGCGCGCCCTGTCGCGCCCCATGCCGGTCAGGATTGCGCCGACAGCCATCGGCCCGACCGTCCCGGCGACAGATTCTGAACAGCACATCGACACTGGGCCGATGCCCGCTTTCCAGCCCATCCTCGCTCAGCCGGCATTTGAGCTGGCCCGAGGAGCGCTCGACCCGCAAATGCAGCCCGCCCCGCGCCACATAGGCATGGCCGGCAAGCAAGGGCATGCGATCCTGCGCTTCCACCACCTTGATGGCGCAGAGTTCATCGAGCCGGCTGGCAAAGCGGGCGGTAAAGCCCGCCGGCATATGCTGGGCGATGACGATGGGCGGACAATCGAGCGGCATATCCACCAGCACCGCCCGTATCGCCTCGACCCCACCGGTCGATGCGCCGATGGCGATGATCGCCCTGGCCGGCGCGGCCGCTGTCTTGATCGCCACTTTGGGCGCTTCTATGCGGGCGGCCCTGCCGCGCACATCCGAGCGTGCCGCGGCGCGGATCTTGTCGCGCAGGCCGGCGCCAAAGGCTTCGATACCACCCTCATATTCGGCACTCGGCTTGGCGACGAAATCCACTGCGCCCAGCTCGAGCGCCAACAGCGTTTCGCTGGCGCCCTTTTGGTCAGCGTCGACACCATCACCACCGGAGTGGGCCGCAGCCGCATCAGCCGGTCGAGGAAATCCAGCCCATTCATATTGGGCATTTCAATATCGAGCGTCACCACATCCGGATTGAGCGCCTTGATCTTTTCGCGCGTCGATCGGATCGGTGGCCGTGCCCACCACAGTTATATCGCCGTCGCATGACAGCATGCGCGTCAGCACTTCGCGGATCAGCGCGGAATCGTCGACGACCAGAACCTTGATACTCATGCCGCCTCCCTTTTGCCCAATGCGAGCCGCGATTGATAAATGGTCTTGCCGACCAGCCGGAAATCCTGCCCGCCGGCGCCCAGATTTTCCGAATGCCCGATATAAAGGAACGCCTCGGGCGCCAGCATCTTGCCGAGCCGGCCGAACATTTCGCCCCGGGTCGGCTTGTCAGAAATAGATCGCGACATTGCGACAGAAAATCGCGTCGAACGGCCCCTTCATCGGCCGGGGCCCGATCAGGTTGAGCGGCTTGAACGACACCAGCTCACGCGCCGCCGCCGGAATCTGCAGCGCCCCATCCTCGCCCCGCTCGAACAGCCGTTGCCGCTCCGGCGTCAGCCCGCTCAATTCGCTATCGGGATAGAGGCCGCGCGCCGCCTTGGCGATCACTGCCGTATCGATATCGGTGGCCGGGATCTTGAAATCCCAGCGCTTGAGTTCGGGAAACGCGGCCAGCAGATCCATGCCGATCGTATAGGGCTCCTGCCCCGTCGAGCAGCCCGCCGACCAGATGCGCAGGCGCATGCCGCGCGGCTTGTGGGCGATCAGCGCGCTGATATGGCTGCGCAAATGCTCGAAATGATGGTCCTCACGATAGAACCGGGTGAGATTGGTGGTCAGCGCATTGACGAAATTCTGGCTGTCCTGCGCCGTGCCGCCCCGCTCGAGCAGGTCGACATAGGCGTCGAAACTGGCCAGCCCCAATCCGCGCACGATCTTTGAGAGGCGGGAGATGACCAGCGTCCGCTTGGCATCGCTGAGGGAAATGCCGGCCACCGCATAGACGCGGCTTTTGATCCGCGAAAACTCCCGTTCGCTGAGGGATATTTCCCCGTGATCCATGAAGACATTCCCCCAATAAGCCAGCCATTCTGGCCTGCCTGCTATGCGATCAGCCGCTGGCTGGGGATGGCATCCTGCTCCCGCACAGCGTCAAACGCCTCCATCCGTCCGGCGAGCCGCTTGATCGCGGTCTCCCCGTCATCCAGAGTTGCGGTGATCGTATCGGTTTCATTGCTTAGATTGCGTAAATGCCCGCCTAGCGCTGCGATCATTTTTTGCAGCGATTGGGCATGGGCCAGACCGGTCTCGGCTCGGCCGCGGCCGCGGCTGACCACACTGCGGATTTCCTTGGCCGACTTATTGGTCAATTGCGCCAGCATGCGCACTTCATCGGCCACCACGGCAAAGCCGGCGCCCTTCTCCCCCGCCCGCGCCGCTTCCACCGCTGCATTGAGCGCGAGCAGATTGGTGCGGAACGAAACATCCTCGATGGCGCGGATCATCTTGTCGATTTCGGCAGTCATCTGGTCGATATCGCCGACTGCCGCATGAGTGCGCGCCGCCGCCAGTTCCGCCTCGCCGGCCAGCGTCCGCGCGTCGCGCTCAGTCGCGCGGGCTCGCCGCACCAACTCACCCCCGCGCTGCAGAGCCTGCCCGCCCGTCTCCAGATCATCGGCCGTGCCGCTGGCAAAGCCGGCAAACTGGGCGGCGCGATTTTCAAAGGCCCCGATCAGCTGGGCCACTGCGCCCAGCTTGCCCTCCAGCGTTTCGCGCTTCCGCCGCATCGGCCAGCTGGGCACCCATCGCCGCAATGAAATCGGCCAATTGCGCGCCTGCCGGCCCAGCGCGCCCACGCCCATTGGGCCGCTATCGCCCGCCAGCACGCGATCGATCTGCTGCAGGCCTTCGTCCACCGCCTCGATGGCCCGATTGAGGCTGGCCAGCGCCCGATTGCGCGCTGCTATATCGGCCTCGAAACGGAAACCTGTCTGCCCGGCCGCCATGGCGCCAGCATAGGCGTCCAGATCATCATCCTCGATATAGCAACCGGCCGGGATCAGCTCGAGCAGGAAGCGCCCTGCGGCGATCGGCCGGCGCATCACCTCGAACCGTTTGGTCCCCAGCACCACCATGCCCTGTTCGGGCGCACCGCCGCCCGATTTGAGATAGCCGCTGCCGAACACTCCATCCAGCGTACCGCCCGCCACTGCCTCTGGCGCCAAAGCCCGCAGACCGGCACTGGCCACGACAATCACCCCGGCATCGTCGGCCACCAGAGCGCATTGATGCAGCGCCGCGATCCCACTCTTGAAATGATGGGCCGCCTCCAGCCGCCGGTTCATCTTTTCCACGATGTCGGTAATGGCCAGCGGCCCGGAGGCCCGCTCGGTCAACCCTGCCGCCAAGGCGATGGCGCCCAGCATGGCCTGTTCGCGCTGCGCCGCCATGGCCACCGCCAGCACGGTGCCACCAAAAGCCAACGCCGCAACCAGCATGCTGGCGCCGAACCGAGCAAGACTCCACCCCAGCCATGGCAGCAGGCCAAGCGCCGTGGCAAAGGCCGCCAGCCACAGCCCGCCAGCAATCAGCGCCGAGCGCAGTGTATGCATGACACGCTTGATCCGCAAATCAGCAAGGGGTTCAACATCGGCAAACCCTAATGCCGGAATGGTTAATCAAATCTCTATGCGAGCATACGTGTGTAACACTTCGCTAAGCCAAGTTGATCGTGGGTAAATTCCTAGAACAACTCGATATCGTCCACCGGCGGCCGCGCCACGACGCGCCGCTTGGCAATGGCGATTTCTTCGTGCGCCACATTGGCGCCCATGTCGCTATCGAGCCGCTTGACGAAAGCCCGCCCCGAATGCGGCTTGAACAGCACACGCCGTGCATAATTGCCGCCCACATCCCGGCCGGCCAGCACATAGCCTTCGTCGTGGAGGAACTGGCGGACGAAGTCGATATTCTTGGCCCCCACATCGTCCAGCGCCGAATTGATCTTGCCGCCGCCAAACACCTTGATCTCGAGATTGGCCTTCTTGCCACTGCCCAGAGCCGAGCACCTTGTTGATCAATTGCTCCATGGCAAAGGCGCCATAGCGGGCCGAAGCACCGTAACGATCGCGCGCGGCGCCTGATTGCTCGGCCAATAGGAAATGGTTCATGCCCCCCACATGGGCGACGCGGTCGTGCACACAGGCCGAAATGCAGGACCCCAATACGGTGGAGTAAGTCAGATCGGCGGCGGCCGACACATGGCAATCGCCCCGGTGCACTGTGGTGACCACGCCGCGGTCAAATTCAGGCGGCAGTGAACTGGTCATGGACATAATAGGTGGTGCAAATCCGCTGGGCGCCTCTTGCCCCATACTGGCGCAGAACTCGTTAGCCAATCGCTAACCACGTGCTCCTGACTGCCTGCTCTTCTCGATTTCAGCAAGAAGAGCTTTAGAAAGATTGGGCTAGGGTGCCTGCATCAGGGCTAGGGTTCATTCGATAATGTCACTTCAAAAACTCGCGCGTGAGTTGGACGAGACTGCGCGCCAAACCGCATCCATGCTGGAGGGCATTACCGAAGCACTCGACCTGCTGGCCGCCAACGATCTGAAGAACCACCCCTCGATCAAAGAGGCTATGCAGATGATCGTCACGGCCCTGCAGGGCCGGGACCGCATCGAGCAGCGCTGCCACAATATGGCGCTGGCCGTCCGCCAGTTCGCCCTGCTGCCGCCCACCGCGCCCGACAGCGTCTATGACGAAATCTGGGAAAGCCTGACCCTGGACGAACTGCGCGTCCCCGCCCTGTCCGGCATTGCCGCCCACCAAACCCATGGCGACGCCGAACTGTTCTGACCTGTTTGTTTGTCGCGACAGAACCGATCGATATTCGGCTCAGGCTGAGCCGAAAATGCTGGTTTTCGAGAACCGGACCGGAGCGTACTCAAGTACGTGAGGACCGGAAGCGCAGACAACCGGCATTTGCAGGCCAGCATCAGCCGAATGGCGATTGGTTCTCAGCTGCGCAGGCCGAGCGCTTCCTGCCCGGTGCTCTGCACATATTCGGTATAGCCGCCGCCATAGACATGCACGCCGTCCGGCGTCAGTTCCAGCACCCGGTTGGACAAGGCTGCGAGGAAATGCCGGTCATGGCTGACGAACAGCATCGTGCCCTCATAGGCACTGAGCGCGGTGATCAGCATTTCCTTGGTGGCGATATCGAGATGGTTGGTCGGCCTCGTCCAGCACCGGAAATTCGGTGGATCGAACAGCATCATCGCCATCACCAGCCGCGCCTTCTCGCCGCCCGACAGCACCCGGCACTTCTTCTCGATCTCGTCGCCCGAAAAGCCAAAGCATCCGGCAAGCGCCCGCAGCGGCGCCTGACCTGCCCGGGGGAATGAGCTTTCGAGCTGCTGGAACACCGTCAGCTCGCCATCGAGCACATCCATGGCATGCTGGGCGAAATAGGCCATCTTGACCGATGGCCCGCGCGACACACTGCCCTGATCGGGCTCGGCCGTGCCGGTCACCAGCTTGAGCAGCGTCGACTTGCCGGCGCCGTTGACGCCCATAATGCACCAGCGCTCACGCCGCCGGACATGGAAATCGAGCCCGTCATAGATGGTGCGGCTGCCATAACTCTTGGAAACGCCCTTGAGCAGGGCCACGTCCTCGCCTGAGCGCGGCGCAGGGCGGAATTCGAAATCCACCACCGGCGCCGCTTGGGCGGCTCTGACGCGGTCGATCTTGTCGAGCTTTTTGACCCGGCTCTGCACCTGTGCGGCATGGCTGGCCCGCGCCTTGAAGCGGGCGATGAAGTCGAGCTCCTTGGCCAGCATGGCCTGCTGGCGTTCAAACTGCGCCTGCTGGTTCTTTTCGGCAATCGCCCGCTGCTGCTGGTAGAATTCGTAATTGCCCGAATAGGAGGTCAGCGCGCCGGCATCGATTTCGATGATCTTGGTGCAGATGCGGTTCATGAATTCGCGGTCATGGCTGGTCATGAACAAGGCGCCGGTATAATTCTGCAGGAATTTTTCGAGCCAGATCAGGCTTTCCAGATCAAGATGGTTGCTCGGCTCGTCCAGCAGCAAGGCGTCGGGCCGCAACAGCAGGATGCGGGCCGTGGCCACGCGCATCTTCCAGCCGCCCGACAGCGCGCCCACATCGCCGTCCATCATCTCCTCGGCTAAAGCCCGGGCCATCGAGCACTTCGCGCGCCCGCCCGTCGAGCGAATAGCCGTCCAGCTCCTCGAACTGGTGCTGCACCTCGCCATAGCGCTCGATAATGGCATCCATCTCGTCGGCCTTGTCCGGATCGCCCATATCGGCTTCGAGCGCCCGCATCTCGCCGATGAGCGCACTGACCGGCCCCGCCCCATCCATCACCTCGGCCACCACGGGGCGGCCACTCATCTCCCCGACATCCCGGCTGAAATAGCCGATAGTAATACCCCGATCGGCCGAGACCTGCCCCTCATCGGGCTGTTCCTCGCCGGTGATCATGCGGAACAGCGTCGTCTTCCCTGCGCCATTGGGCCCGACCAGCCCGACCTTTTCGCCCCTCAGCAGAGTGGCGGAGGCGTCAATGAAGA
Organism: Devosia sp. A8/3-2; assembly: GCA_025452255.1. Lineage (GTDB taxonomy): Bacteria > Pseudomonadota > Alphaproteobacteria > Rhizobiales > Devosiaceae > Devosia. Next base: position 923,411 of record CP104974.1, on the reverse strand, counting down.
CGATCTGCTTGCCATTCTGCTTACCGATGCTGTCGAGACGGATCATGGAAAAGAAACCTGCGCGCTGCGGCCTGCCCAAACGCGCGACCTCTATCAAGGCCGACCGTTAAGCACCGACTGCGCGCTCGCGCAAGCCGGCGCGGCGCATTGGCGCAATGCGAAGAGCGCCCGAAGGCGCTCCTGCTGTTGCTAGGCGCCGAAGCGCTCGATCACCTCGGCCAGCGCCACCGGCCCCAGATTTGCGCCGGAGCCGGCGGGATGCTCGCCATTTTCGATGGCGGTTGCGTAGATCACCGCCGGTTCGGCTTCGATCCGCCGGCGCACAGCCATGAGCTTGGGCCAACGTTCCGGCTCGGCCACGCCGTGGAAATCCAGCCAGCGGGCGACGCCGATCAGCACACCATCGGCCGGGCTTGGCCGCTCTCCGACGAGGAACGGGGTATCCCCTGATCATCGCCTCGAGTTTGTCATGCCGGTTGATGACCAGCCCCCGGCCAAAGCGGCGCAGTGTTTCCTGCAGCTCCGGATCGGGATTTTCCATTTCGAGCGCCGCCCAGAGCAGGGTGAATGCGCCGGTAAAGCCGGTATTGATGAAGGCCATCAGCTGATGCATGCGGTCAGCCTCGGCCGAACGCGGCTCAAAGCTGATGCGCCGCGCGCTGTCGTGGGCTTCGAGCCGAGCGGCAATCGCCATGGTCTCGGTCAGGGGCCGCCCTGCGTCGGTGATGAGGGCCGGGGTTTCATGCCGCGCATTGATGCGCGCATAGGACGGCTCGCGCATTTCGCCCAGCATGTCGACGCGGGTGAGGCGATAGGGTTGCCCAAGCCATTCCAGCGCCACGACAAGCCCCATCGAGCTTCCCGCCGGGAAGCCATAAACAAGGATCGGTTCCAATTTTTATCTCCGTGATGTGGGGTCACGCTGGCCAGCGGAACTGGAACTTAGGCATCCCTGACCTTAAGTAAATTACGCATGTTTTTGTAACCACGCCGGAGCCAGCCCGATGAAAGACCTCGTTTCCGCCTGCCCCATCGAGGATGTCATGCGCGTGCTGAGCGGCCGCTGGCCCACGCTGCTGCTCTACTATCTCAAGGACGGCACCAAGCGCTTCAGCGATTTGCAGCGCGACAATCCCGCCATTTCCCACCGCATGCTGACGCACGAATTGCGCAAGCTGGAAAAAGCCGGCATTGCCCGCCGCACGGTGTTTGAGGGCTATCCGCTGCGCGTCGAATACGACCTCACCGAAACCGGCCTCAAGCTGGTTCCCCTGATCGACGCCCTGGGCGATTGGTGGCAGAACGCTGCGCCAGCCAGCAAGAAGACCGCCACCGCTCCCCTCGAAATCGCGTAAGCCGCCCGACACATTACGGGACGGGATTGCCTGCCGTCATCCGGCTCAGAATTTGGCTATAGTGCGGATTGCTCATGATCCCCAGCACGTTGCCGAACGGGTCGATGACCGAGGCGGTGACAAAGCCGGTCTCGCCCCGCTTGGTGATGGGATCATATTCGGTAGCGCCCGCCGCGATCAGCCGCTCGAAAGCTGCGGCAATATCATCGACCTGCCACAACACGATCGCGCCGCCCGGGCCGGCCTGCATCTGGCCCGGCGCATATTTCCGGTCGATAATGCCGAATTCATGCTCATAATCGCCAATGCGGAATTCGATATAGGCCGGGTTCTGCGCATTGGGCATCTGGAAATAGGCTTCGACGCCAAAGAGCTTTGCATACCAATCAGCGCCACGACCAGGTCGTCGGCCCAGAAGTTCACCGTCGCCATGCCGCGCAGAAAGTTCGTGTTCGTCATTTCCGTGTTCCTTGTCCAAGTGTTGTTGGTCTAAGTGTTGTTGACCCCCTCACAATGCGGCCGGGCATGCGCGAAGTATTCCATAAACCCGCAGACCAATACGAAGCCCGCGGCCGGCTCTGATCCGCTCGGTTTTCGCCGCCATGTCGATTTCCGCACCGAAGTGCCGCCGCCCGATCTTGTCCCATTCATCGAGCATTTCTGGATCATCAGCTGGGAGGCCACGCTCGATAGTTACGGCTCCGAAGAAGTGATGCACCGCCCCTATGTCGATATTTTCATCTCGACTCAGGAGTCCGGCATCCAGGGGCACCTTTAGCGGCCGGCGCACCTATCTGGCCGCCGGCACCGGCCGGATCGTGGGCGCCCGCTTCCGCCCCGGCGCATTTCACGCCTTCTGGCCCGGCGCGCTCTCCGACCTGCAGAACAGCATCGCCGATTTGCAACAGGTCTTCCCCGCAGCGGACGCCGCCTATATCGCCCGCGTCGCCGCGCTCGACGACGCAGCCGTCGTAGCGGCCCTCATCGCCCTGCTCCGCGCTCGCCAGCCGCAACCCGATCCCAATATCGAGCTGATCAACCAGATCATCGCCGCCATCGAAACCGCAGACGGCCCGCAAACCGTGGCCGCCCTCGCATCAACTTTTGAGCGCAGCGAGCGCTGGGTGCAGCAATTGTTCCACGACTATCTCGGCATCGGCCTCAAATGGCTGTTGCAGCGTCACTGCCTTCTCGCCGCCGCCGCCCAGATCCACGACACCGACAAGCCCGATTGGGCTGATATCGCCTATGACTCGGGCTATGCCAGCCGTGCCCATTTCAACACCCATTTCAAAAAAGCCCCGGGCCGCACGCCCACCCAATATAAACTCTGGACCAGCCGCGCGCCCTGAAAGGACATGCAATTGCACCATCGCATTTCAGTGGGCGCGTTGGTGCTCCGGGACCAGCGCCTGCTGCTGGCCCGCCACTTCATCCCCGGCAAATACGATTTCTGGGCGCCGCCGGCGGCGGCGTCGAGGGCGATGAGGAATTGCCGGCCGCCGCCGAACGCGAAACCTTCGAAGAAACCGGCATCCGCATCACAGCCCAACGCCTTGCCTATATCGACGAGTTGATCGAGGCGAGCGGTCGCATGGTCAAATTCTGGTATCTCGCAGACTACGTCTCCGGCGAGATCGACACCCATGCCAATCCCGCCACCGAGGAAGCTATCATCGACGCAGGCTGGTTCGCGCGAGACAATCTGCCGGCGGGCCATGTCTTCCCCGCCATCCTGCGCGACGCATTCTGGAACGAGCTTGCCTCTGGCTTCCCTGCGCCGAAAAAGCTGCCTTTGCTCAGGAGCATCTTCTAGGAAAAACCAAAGGGCGCCACGTGGCGCCCTTTGCATTCCAATTCTGCTGAGCGCTCAGGCGTCCATCTTGGCGCCGCTGACCACGGCATGCAGGTCGATCAGCCCGACCATGCGGCTGTCATGGGTCACGATGCCATTGAGCAATTCGGTGTCGATGGAATTGCCTTCGGGCACATTGTGGATGTCGTCGCGCGAAACGGTGAGGATATCGCTCACCGCATCGACCAGATGCCGACCCATTTGTCGCCCACGCTCATCACCACCACGACATGGTTCTTGGTGGGCGAGGTCTGGCCATCGCCAAAGCGGGCGCGCAGGTCAAAGATCGGCACGATCGTGCCGCGCAGATTGATCACGCCGCGCACGAATTCGCGGGTATTGGGCAAGGGTGTCGCCCCGTTCCGGGCGCGGATTTCCCGCACCGTGGTGATCTCCACCCCATAGGTCTGCTCGCCGATCGAGAAGGCGATCAATTGCAGACTATTGTGAGCGGCCGTGGTCTTGTCGCCGATATCGTCCCGAAGCCCGAGCGCTTCCATATTCTTTGCCTTTCTGCCGTCCTTCTGGATGGCTACGCAGTACTGACAGTTTTCCGGGCAGCCTAGGCTGCACTCTTATGCATCAACGTGGTCTTGAGGCCCTGCACGTCCACGATCAGCGCGACATTGCCGTCGCCCGGGATCGTGCCGCCGGCAATGCCCTCGACCCGTTCTGAAATTCTCTTCCAGCGATTTGATCACCACCTGCTGCTGGCCGATAATGTCATCGACGATCAGCGCCACCTTGTGGCTGCCCTCGGCTTCGCACAGCACGACGAAGCGGTTATCCGCCTCGGTCTCGGTGCTCAGGGCAAAGCGTTCGGCCAGGTCGATGACCTGCACATATTCGCCCCGCACCTGCAGCACCTTGCCCCCGCTCGGCACCCGCTCGAAGGCGGCGCGCGAACATTGGATGGTTTCAACGATCGAGGAGAGCGGCACGACGTACGGTGAGTCACCCACCTTGACCAGCATCACGTCGAGCACGGCCGAGGTCAGCGGCAGGCGCAGCGTCATGCGCGTGCCCTTGCCGGTCCGAGAGCGGACATGCACCGAGCCGCCGATCTTTTTGATATTGGAGAGCACCACATCCATGCCCACCCCGCGGCCGGAAATGTCGCTGACTTCGCTGGCCGTCGAGAAGCCCGGCGCAAAGATCAGCTGGTCGATCTGCTCGTCGCTCGGATTGACGTCGGGCGCCACGATGCCCTTGTCGCGCGCCACAGCCAGCACGCGCTCGCGATTGATCCCGCCACCATCATCCTCGACGATGATCAGGATATTGCCACCCGCCTGTTCGGCGCTGAGCCTTATCGTGCCGATTTCACCCTTGCCGCGCGCCGCGCTGGTCCGGCGTCTCGATGCCATGATCGGCCGAATTGCGCACCATATGGGTCAGCGGATCGCTGAGCTGCTCGATCACCGTCTTGTCGATTTCGGTGTTCTCGCCGATGGTTTCTGAGCTTGATCTTCTTGCCCGTCTTCTGCGCCAGCTCGCGCACCAGGCGCGGCATGCGGGAAAATACCGATTTGACTGGCTGGGCGCGGATCGCCATCACCGAATCCTGCAATCCCCGGGTGGTCTGCGCCAGCACTTCGAGCCCGCGCACCAATTCGGTATAGCGGGCGCGCAGCGTCTCATCCATCTGCTGGGTCAACATGGATTGGGTGATGACCAATTCGCCCACCATATTGACCACGCGGTCGACCTTGTCGAGATCGACGCGGATCGACTGCACGCCAACGCTGCGCCGCTCGCCATCCTCGCTCTCGGGAACGGACGCCGGCTTGAGCGCTTCGACAGGCGCGCGCCGCACGGCCACGGGCGCATTCGGCTTGATCGTTTCGGCCAAAGCGGCAAAGCTGAGCGCGGGCGCTTCCTCGACAATAGCCGGCTCGGCGGCCGGCGCGCTCTCCAGCGCGAAATCGAGCAATGCCTCGACCTCGTCATCGGCCAGCGCCAGGAGATCGGGAAAACCCGGCTCGGCTGCAACACGCGCCGCTGGTGCCTCTTCAGGAACATCGAACGCCATATCGGCGCCCAGCTGCACCACTGAAATATCGCAATCGCCATCGACGAATTCGAACACTTCGCGAATCATCGCCTCGGTCAGCGCGGGCGCGATCAGGGTAATCTCCCACGAGCAATAGACCGCAAAGGGCTCAAAATCGGAGAGTGGCGGAATGTCGCTCACAATGGCGCGCACGCTCATCTCGCCCAGGGCGGCCAATTCGCGGAACAGCAGCAGCGGGTCATTGGCGCGGGCATAAAGCGCCTGATGCGGCTTGAAATTGATTTCCCAATGGCCGGGCTCGACCGCCATGGGAGGCGCATCGAACCTGTCGTCTGCCGGGGCCTCATCGCCATCGGCAACAGCATCGAAATTGACCATGACCGGCACAAATTCGATATCGAAATCGTCGAGCGGCTCGCCGCCCTCGTCATCCTCGGACGCCGTATCGCCGCGTGCCAGCGCATCGAAGCGCGCCTTTTCGTCCATGCCGTAATCGGCCGGCAGGGCTTCCCCGCTCTGCACCGCCTTGACGTGATCGGCCACGATATCATTGGCGCGGATGCACAGCGTTACGACGTCATCGCTCATCTCGATACGGCCATCGCGCACATAGTCGAGCAGCGTTTCATAGGCGTGGGCAAAGCCCACCAGCGCGGAAAAGCCGAACGCCCCGGCTCCGCCCTTGATCGAATGGATGGCGCGGAACACGGCATTGAGCCGATCGGCATCGCGCTCGCCCGCTTCGATGGCGGCGAACTGCTCCTCGAGCTCGGTCAGAAGCTCGGAACATTCGTCAAAATAGGTGGCCTTGAAGTCGTCGAGATCGCTCATCTGCGCTTATTCAACCCTTCTGGGTTCTCGGCTTATAAAAACTAGTGGACGACGCGATGGATGACGCTGATCAGCTTTTCGGGGTCGAATGGCTTGACGATCCAGCCGGTGCCGCCGGCGGCCTTGCCCCGGTCGCGCTTGTCTCGGCTGGTTTCGGTGGTCAGGATCAGGATGGGCAGGCTCTGGTGCTGGCCGGTGGCCCGCACATGGCGGATAAATTCGATGCCATCCATCACCGGCATGTTGATATCGGTGATGATCACGTCGAACTCCCCGTTCTTGAGCATGTCGAGCCCCTGCTTGCCATCCTCGGCCTGCAGCACTTCAAAGCCCGCATTGGACAGCGTGTGGTGCAGCATGGCCAGAATGGTGCGCGAATCGTCGACCGTCAGAACCCGCAAAGTGGTCATTGTCTCATCATCCCCTTGAACTGGGCATCAAGGCCCGAGCGCTCGATCGCTGCGGTCATGGCCGCGCTCGGCTGCAAAATGGCAAAATCGAAATTGTTGCGCTGGGCGGTCCCGGCGGCGCTGATCAGCATGAACAATGCATTGGTCGACACCCGCTGCACCCCGTCCGCTGCGACAGCCACCGAGCCATCCTCCACGGCATCAAGCAGCCCGTCCCGGATCGCATCGAGCGAATCCGAGTCCACGACCGCTGGCAAAGCGACGGTTTTCTTGGCCTTGCTGACCATGATGATTGACTGCCCCCGGAGGTGTTCTCCGAGGCGCAGTCTCCCTTGGAACGGTTTAAGAAGTGCTAAGCGGATCAATGGTTCCCGCCCGTTTCTGGCGCAATGCGGCATTGGGGCCCTTGCAGGATGGGCAAGGAGGGGGATAACCCATCGGGTAAACCTGTTCTGGAACTGCCATGACCACCAATATCGCCCTCACCGGGCTGGCCCGAGACCTCGCCGCCCGCGCCCAAACCGGCAAGCCGATCCGCGTCGGCGTCATCGGCTCGGGCGAAATGGGCACTGACCTCGTGACCCAGATGAGCCTGATGAAGGGCATCGAGATGGCGGCCATCGCCACCCGCCGCCCCCATACCGCGCTCCACGCCATGACCATTGCCTATGGCGAGGACAGCAAGGGCAAGGTCGCCGACAGCCCCAGCGCCGCAACCGCCGCCATCGAAGCGGGCAAGATCGCCATCACCTCGGCCGAAACCCCGGTCACCACGCCCAATATCGATGTCGTCATCGACGCCACCGGCAAGCCGGGCGTTGCCGCCGACTACGACCTGCTCGCCATGGAACATGGCAAGCATCTGGTGATGATGAATGTCGAGGCCGACGTCACCATCGGCCCCTATCTCAAAGCCCGGGCTGACCGCCTTGGCGTCGTCTATTCCGTCGGCGCGGGGGATGAACCCAGCTCATGCATGGAACTGATCGAATTCGTCTCCGCGCTTGGCCTGCCCATCGTTGCCGCCGGCAAGGGCAAGAACAATCCGCTGCGTCACGACGCCGTCCCCGACGACTATCGGGAAGAAGCCGAGCGCCGCAATATGAACCCGCGCATGCTGGTCGAATTCGTCGATGGCTCCAAAACCATGGTCGAAATGTGCGCCATCGCCAATGCCACCGGGCTGGTTCCCGATGTGCCCGGCATGCACGGCCCCGCCGCCGACCGCGACGACATGGCCAAGGTTCTGATCCCCAAGGCCGATGGCGGCATTCTCAACAAGATGGGCGTCGTCGATTTCACCGTGGGCAAGGGCGTCGCCCCCGGCGTCTTCGTTATCGTCAAGCCCGAGCATCCGCGCATCATCGAGCGCATGGATGATCTCCATATCGGCCACGGGCCCTATTACGCCTTCTTCCGCCCCTATCACCTGACGAGCCTTGAAGTCCCGCTCACCGCCGCGCGCATCATGTTGCGCGGCTTGCCCGACATGGTGCCCCTGCCCAATCCCGTCGCCGAAGTCTGCGCCGTCGCCAAGCGCGACTCGGCCGCAGGCGAGACTTATGACGCCATCGGGGAAACCTGCTACCGCTCCTTCACCATGACGGTGGGCGATGCTCGCGCCAAAAGGCCGTCCCGGTGGGCCTCCTCGAAGGCGGCAAGGTCACGGCAGCCGTCAAAAAGGGCGAATTGCTCACCGCCGCCAACAGCCAGCCCGACACCTCCACCCGCCTCTTTGCCCTGCGCCAATTGCAGGACAAGATGCTGGGCCTGATCTGATCCCGCCTGACTGGAGTATTTCGATGCGCCTTCTTGCCCTCGCCCCGCTCGCGCTTGCCCTGCTGGCTACTCCCGTCTGGGCGCAGACCGAAGAGCCCGTACCCACCGATTGCACGAGCCTCTTGGACGGCTTTGGCATGCTGGAGCGCGGCAAGCAAACCACCGTCGAGGACACCGCGACCGGCTGCATCATCACCAATGTCTATTTCGGCGCCTCATATTCCCGCATGGCCATCGGACAGATCACGCTCGACGCCGACGATCTGTTCGGCGCCATTGCCGGCCATACCCGCCCGGCCGAGCTCAAGCTGAGCGTCACCGATATCCGCGTCTCCCCCGATATCGATAGCAGCCCGCTCAACGCCTACATCATCGAGATGCAGGCCGCCTCGTTCGACCTCAACCCGGCCTATCGCTGGGACGAGGCCAACGGCGATTTCACGCTTGAGGATTTCAGCATGCGCATGCCGACCTTTGGCAGCGCGGCGTTCCGAGCCGAGCTCAGCGATGTGCGCGACATGCCCGCCGAGCTTGAAGAGCCGACCGATTTCGCCCGTGGCAATATCGAAAAGCTCACCCTGACGCTGGACAATCGCGGCCTCTTCACCGCCTTCTTCGCGCCGGTTCTGTTGGGCACCCTGCCCTATGACGAAGACCCCCGCCCCCACATTGCTGCCACCCAGAAGACCATCATCGCCCTGATCGAGGCGCAGCCCGAGGCCCAGATCAGCGCCAGCTCCAAGACCGTATTGACCCGCTTCGTCACCGATTTTCCCAAGCCCGATGGCCTCTACCAGTTCGAGATCACCCCCGTTGGCGCGCCGGTATCACTCGAAAGCTCGGTCGCCCCCAATGACGACATGGTGGGGCTGATCAGAACTCCTCGCCAAATTCGCCCTCAGCGCTGAATACAAGCCGGTGGCGGCCGAGTAGGCGACTGGGCACCCGCGAGCCACGATCTGCCTCCCTCCCCCTTGAGGGGAGGGAGTTGGATCGCGGCTCTCTGGCCGCTATCCCCGCAACACCACCTTGCCCTTGCGGCCCGGCTCATCACTGGCCTTCACCGCCTCGGCAATCTGCTCTAGCTCGAACACGCCATCGACCGGCAGGTCCAATTCCCCCCTTGGCCGCGAGCGTCACTAATTCGCCCAGCATGCGCCCGATATCGGCCGCGGGCAGGTTGGGCTTCATGCCCCAGAAGCCGCGCACCTTCATCTGCCGGAACAGCAGCGAGGCCGGCGTGATCCGCAGCGGCCGCCCCGTCATAGCGCCGAAATTGACCAATTCACTCCCGTCCGCCATCACCTCGAACAATTGCTCGGGACCATCGCCACCCAGCGAATCCAGCCCGCGCACAATCGGCTCACCGCCGGTCACAGCCTTGACCCGCTCCTGCCAGCCTTCGCTGGCGGTCGACACCACCTTGTCCATGCCCAAAGCCGCCAGCTCGGCCACCGTCTCGTCGCGCCGCACCGGGCTCACCACGTGAATGCCCTGCTCGGCCGCGAACCGCGCCACAAGCTTGCCCACCGCGCCATTGCCGGCATTCTGCACCATCCATTGCCCGGGCTGGATGCCCAGATCGGCAATGATCATCTTGGAACTGAGCGGCATGGACACCAGCTGGCACGCCGTTTCGTCGCTCACCCCATCGGGCACCGGCACGACTCGCGCCGCTTCGACCAGATAATATTCCGCCCGGTCTGGCTCGCCCCGCCGGCCACCCGCTGCCCAATTTTGAGAGTGTCCACGCCTTCGCCCAGCGCCTCGACCACGCCGACAGCCTCGGTACCGCCCACCCATGGCAGCGGCGGCTTGACACCATAAAGCCCGGCCACGGTCATCAGATCGTGATTGTGGATCGGCGAAAGCCGCATGCGCACCAAAGCCTGCCCGGCGCCCGGCACCGGCTTGTCCCGCTGCCCCAGCTTGAGCACCTGTTCCGGCACGCCATATTTCTCGAACACCACGCTACGCATCGGCAAAACCTCGTCTTTATGTAAGCCGCCAACATAATCAGCCAAACTGGCGCGACAATGGCACAGGCCAACATGCCGCACCATTCGGGTCTCCCCGGCACGTGACTTGATCGGCGCCCAAACATGACATAAATCCTGACTAGTTTATTCAGGAATATGTGAGACCCGCCATGTCCGACCTCACCGATGCCCGCGCTCCCCAACGCGTGCGGCACGAAACCCGCATGCGCCTGCTCGAGGTGGTGGCCGTCACCGACATCACCCCATTGATGCGCCGCATCACGCTTAAGGGCGACATGGGAGGCTTTGCCTCACACGGTCACGCCGACCATATCAAGGCCTTCTTCTTCCCCGCCGGCGTCACCCCAATGCTTGCCCCGATCGGCCCGCGCGGCGCTCAGATTCCCCGACGGCATGCGGCCCGAAATGCGCGACTATACCCTGCGCTATTTCGACACCGCCGCGGGCACCCTCGTGCTCGATTTCGTATTGCATGGCGATGGCCCCGCCTCCAGTTGGGCCGCGAGCGTCGCGATCGGCGATAAACTGGTCATCGGCGGCCCGCGCGGCTCGCTCGTGGTCCCCGCCGCCTTCGACTGGTATCTGCTGGCGGGCGACGAAACCGCCCTCCCGGCTCTCGGCCGCCGCATCGAGGAACTCCCCGCTGGCGCCAAAATCGTTGCCGTCATCGAAGTCGACAGCCTCGCCGAGGAACAGCATTTCGAGACCCAAGCCGATCTCGTCCTGCATTATGTGCACCGCAATGGCCAACCCGCAGGCACCACGAGCCTCATCCTCGACACCCTCCGCGAGATCGAATTTCCGCCCGGCGACGCCTATGCCTATATCGCGGGCGAAAGCGCGATGAGCAAAGCCGTGCGCACCCACCTCACCGAGGAACGCGGGTTCAACCCCGAATGGGTCAAAGCCGCCGGCTATTGGCTGCTCGGCACTGCCGACGCCCACGAGGCGCATTGAGGCAGGGAACGCCCACCTACCCCAAAATCACCCGCTCACACAGCACCATGATCGCCGCCCGCAAGCTCGCCTCGTCGCGATAGCTCCGCCCGATCCCCGAAGCCGCCACGATCACCAGCCGCGCCAGATCCCGCGGCTGCTCGATCCCCGCCTCGTCTAGCACCGCGGTAAACTTGTCCTCCACCGCCCGGTCCAGCGCCGGGTAATGCGCCGGCTGCCGGGCCTGCTCGGTATAAATCTCGTCGGCATGGGGCGAACCATCAAGCAGATCCAGCATCAGGCCATATTTGTCCGCCAGCGCCCGCCCGATCCGCACCGATGCCGGGCCCTCGCTCGCCAACCCGCCGTCAATCGCCCGATGGATATCCCCCACCATGGTCTCGATAATGGCGTTGAACACTGCGTCCTTGTCGGCAAACTGGGCATAAAGCGTCGGCTTGGCCACATGCGCCTGCCGCGCAATGGCTTCCATCGTGGTGCCGCGCAGCCCATTGCGCAGGAACAAATCCCGCGCCGCTACGAGCATGCGCTGGCGCTTTTCGGCCACCCGATCGGGCAAAGGCAAATTCATTTCACGGTCCACACTTGAACGAATTGAACGATTAACATATCTTTCGTTCAATTCTATTGGAGAAAATCAATGTCCGACCGCGTCCTTCTGACTGGCATATCCGGATTTCTGGGCGGCCATATCGCCCTGCAATTGCTCGCCGCCGGCTACACGGTGCGCGGCAGCGTGCGCAGCTTAGACAAGGCCGACAAGGTGCGCCAGACGCTGTCCAAGGCCGGCGCCGACATTACCGAGCTCGAATTCGTCGCGCTGGACCTGCTCAAAGACGATGGCTGGGCCGCCGCCATGGCCGATTGCCGCTATCTGCAACACACCGCCTCCCCCTTCGTGCTGCGCACCCCCAAAGACCCCGGTGAGCTGATCCGCCCCGCCGTCGAAGGCACACGCCGCGCCATTTCGGCCGCGCTCGCCGCCAATGTCGAGCGCATCGTACTCACCTCCTCCATCGCCGCTATGCAATATGGCCACGACAATTACGAGCGCCTGCTGACCGAAGCCGACTGGACCAATCTGGACAGCCCGCAGACCCCTGCCTATCCGCGCTCCAAGACCACGGCCGAACAGCAAGCTCGGGCCCCGGTCGACGCCGCCGGCCGCCACGATGATCTCGCCGTCATCAACCCCGCCGCCATCCTTGGCCCCCTGCTGGACGAGGATCCCGGCACCTCCGCCATGATGGTGCAGCTCCTCCTCGATGGCAAATTGCCCGCCGTGCCAGCCATTTCCATCGCCATTGTCGATGTCCGCGACGTCGTGGCCCTCCACCTCGCCGCCATGACCGATCCGGCCGCCGGCGGCCAGCGTTGCGTCGCGGCTGTGGAAACCGTCTCCATGGCCCAACTCGGCCAATTCCTCAAACCCGCCTTCCCCAATCGTCGCATCCCCACCAGAACCCTGCCCGATTGGCTCGTGCGCATTGTCGGCCTGTTCAACCACGACATCGGCGACAACGTCGCCGAACTAGGCAGTCCCAAGCGCTTCAACACCCACCGCGCCCCCACCCGCCCGGGCCGCCCTCTGATCCCAGCGAGTGAAGCCGCCATAGCCACCGGCAAAAGCCCGGTGGAACACGGGCTGGTCTAGCACACGCCGGCAGCCGAGTCTGAACTGTGCTCGATGTGGCCACCTCCCTCCCCCTTGTGGGGAGGGATTGAGGGTGGGGGTGCTGCGCACCCCTCCGGCACGAAGCCTGTGATGCCACCTCCGCCGCCGAGGCACACCACCCCCCTTGCCCAGAGGCCAATTATTGTCCATATCAACAGGGTCGGAACGGGGCTGTAGCTCAGTTGGGAGAGCGCGTCGTTCGCAATGACGAGGTCAGCGGTTCGATCCCGCTCAGCTCCACCATTCCGGCACCATCCCGACAAATACGCGCATCTTGTTGACACGGATTCATTTTGCCCGGGCAAATCCATCCAGTAGGAAATCGATACCCTTCCTGAAGGCGCCGTCCCAGTCATTGTCCAGTAGCAGGCGGGACTGTTCGATCGCCTTGTAGCGGTCGCTGCCCCGGGCAAGACGGCGCTGGCCGGCGGCCATGTCGTCATCCGACAATGTGAAGCTGACCCGGGTGATGGTGGCGCCGACCGGGTGATTCCACAGCGACCAGATCGCGGCGTTTACATCTGCATCTGCAACACCGGCCTTGGACAAGGCCCGGCTCAGCAGTTCCAGCCGGCTGAGCAGGTTCGGCCCCAGCGCCCGGCGCGGCAGCAGCGACACGGACCACGGATGGCGCAGCATGCTGGCGCGCCAGTCCTCCAACTGATGCACGACCTCTTCCCGCCAATTGCCAAACTCGACGCAGTGCGGGGGCTCGAGCACCAGATCGAGCGCCAGATCGAGCACTTCTTCCTTGTTGCTGACATGCCAATATAGGCTCATCACGCCCGACCCGAGGCGTTCGGCCAGCTCGCGCATCGTCAGCCCGGCCACGCCCCGCGCATCCAGCAGCTCCACGGCGGTTACAACAATGCGTTCGCGGGCGAGCGTGGGTTCGGCGCGAGCTTCTTGTCCGGCGGCGTCATCCACACTGGCCTGCGCATGCTGTTTACGCCGGGCATCGGTCCGTTTGCCTGCCATCTGCTTCCTCATTGGTCGGCGTCGATTTTGCTCGGCAATGGGTCGAATGTCGATCCTTGCCATTGACTCGTACATTGTACGATGTAGCTTGCTCGTACAGTGTACGAGGCGAGCCAAGAGAACACCATGTCAAACGCAATCACGCGTCTTTTAATCGGAGGGATAGTCACCGTGACCACGGGAATTTCCGCTGCAAGCGCGGATGAAGCCGCGCGCAAGCTGACCATCGTCAACCCACCAAATCTCTACAATCCATCGCCCAATGGCTACAGCACGGCCGTGATCGTGCCCGCCAACGCCCGGCTGGCCTATATCTCGGGCCAAGGTGGCCGGGACGACAGGGGCGAGCTATCGGCCGATTTCGCCATCCGGGTCGAGCAGGCCTATGCCAATCTGCGCACCGCCCTTGACGGCCTCGGCGCCAAACCCGACCGAGTCGCCAAACTCACGATCTACGTGGTCGACCACGACATGTCCAAGCTCGAGGTGCTGACCCGGACCGTCAAGACCATGTTCGGCGAGGCATTGCCGGCACAGACGCTGGTGCCGGTTCCCAAGCTTGCCATTGATGCAATGCTCTTTGAAGTGGAAGCCGTCGTTTTGCTGGATTAGCGACAGTCCCCGGGCCGGCGCCGCCACCACTGCAAGCTGCCGGCAACGCGCTGGCAGCTCGCCCCCTACTTCCCCGCCGCAAATCCGGCCAGCACCCGCACCCGGGCCCGAATCCTGCGCTGAAAACTCTCCAGATCATATTTCTCGTTCGGCGAATGGATCGCGTCGTCCACATGGGCGAAGCCGATGAGCAGGGTGTCGAGCCCCAGAATCTTCTTGAAATCGCCGGCCACCGGGATCGAGCCGCCGGAGCCGGTGATCACTGCGGGCTTGTCCCATTCGCCCGACAGGGCCGTCAGCGCCTGCTGCAAGTATTTGCCATCTGCCGGCACGGTGATGGCGGGCGAGCCGCCGTGGGGGTGAATTTGACCGAGCAATCGGCGGGCACGCGCTCTTCCACATGCTTGCGGAAGGCGGCACGGATTTTGGCCGGGTCCATGCCCGAAACCGAGCGGAACGAAATTTTGGCGCTGGCCTTGGCGGGGATGACGGTCTTGAAGCCATCCCCGGTATACCCCCGATCATGCCATTGATTTCGCAGGTCGGCCGCGACCACAGCATTTCGAGCACGCTGCGGTTTTGTTCGCCCGCCTTGAGCGACAGTCCCGCCTCGCCCAGAAACGCCTTTTCGTCAAAGCCCAGCCCATCCCACTGCGCCCGCAGCGCCGGGGAAATCTCGGCCACGTCGTCATAAAAGCCCGGTAGCGTTACGCTGCCATCGGGGGCACGGAGGCTCGCGATAATTTCGGCCAGCACCTGATTGGGATTGCGCGCCGCATTGCCGAACATGCCCGAATGCAGATCCTTGTTGGCGCAGGTGATTTCCACCTCGTCGGCCACCGTGCCACGCAGCATGGTGGTGATCGAGGGCGTCTGGCGGTCCCACATATCGGTGTCGCAGACCAGCGCAATATCGGCCGCGCCCAGCTCGGCTTTGTTGGCTTCCATGAAGGGCGGCAGGTTCTTGCCACCGCTTTCTTCTTCGCCCTCCAGCATCAGCGAGACCTTGACCGGCAGGCTGCCTGTCACTGCCTTCCGGGCGCGGCAGGCTTCGATAAAGGTCATCATCTGGCCCTTGTCGTCCGAAGCGCCGCGCGCCACGATGATCGTACGCCCTCGGCCATCTTCCTTCAGCACCGGCTCGAACGGATCGGTATGCCACAGGTTGAGCGGATCGACCGGCTGCACATCATAATGGGCGTAAAACAGCACATGCGGGCCCCCGTTTCCGGCCCATGCGCCACCACCACCGGGTGGCCCGGCGTCGGCCGCGCAGCCGCGTCAAACCCCAGCCCACTCAATTCCCCCACGATCCAGTCGGCAGCCCGCTGGCACTCCGCGGCAAAGGCCGGGTCGGTGGAAATGGACTTGATGCGCAGCAGCGCCTTGAGCCGTTCCGGGCTCGCATCGAGCCCGGCATCCACCGGGCAAGAACGGCTTCGAGGCTGGCGGCAGAGGTCATGGCAAATATCCCGATCGAAAAGATTCGGGCGCGACCATGGCGCAGCCGCCCCGCTTCTGTCCACCCTCATCGCCGCTGCTGCTATTGTACTACTAATGCGCCGCGACTAGTTTGGCCTCCCTGGCCCGGAACGGGTCTTGGAGACCTTTCGGGTGAAAGACAGCAATGCAAGCGTGGCGCGGCATTCGGGCAGATTGATCGCGGCTTTGTCCGGCCGCCGGCCCTCGCGCAATCTGCATTCCGATGTGATGTGGCGGCTGGGCACGGCCATCGTCTCTGCCCGCTATGCCGAAGGCTCCATCCTGCCCGCCGATAGCGAATTGCTGGCCGAATTCGGCGTCTCACGCACCGTGCTGCGCGAAGCGCTCAAAAGCCTTGCCGCCAAGGGCATGATCGAGGCCCGCGCCCGCATCGGCACCCGCGTGCTGCCGCGCGGCCGCTGGAACCTGTTCGATAGCGACGTGCTGGCTCGGCATTTCGAGCTGGGCCCCGATGTCACGTTTTTGCGCAGCCTCTCCGAAGTGCGCATCGGCATCGAAATCGAGGCGGCCGCTTTGGCCGCCGAACGGCGCAGCCCGGCCCGAGCGCAGGAGCTGCTCGATCTGGCCGACCAGATGGGCACGGCCGAAACGCCCGAGGAATTTGCCCGCTACGACCTGCAATTCCACCGCGCCGTGGCGCTGGTCTCGGCCAATCCCTTCATGGCCTCGATCTCAGCTTTGGTGGAGTTGGCGCTCACCGCCTCCTTCACCATCAGCTCGCCCATCATGGTGCCCGGCGCTTTGGAAGCCGCCGTCCGCTCGCATCGCCGCATTGCCCGGGCCATCGCCGCTGGCGCGCCGCAAGAGGCTCGCGACGCCATGAAAGCGGTGATCACCGAAGGCTTCACCCGCGCCGCCGAACGGCTGCAAACGCGCTAGACCAGATTGAACGACACCCGGCCCGGGCCCGGCGCCTCGGCGCTGACCAGCTTGGCCGAAACATCGGCCGGCCCGATCCGCGCCCCGGTAATCACCACTGTTCCTGCCGTCAGCGGCAGCCCGCGCGCTGCCGCATGGTCGGCCAGCCAGACGAGCGAGGCCAGAACATTGGCCGTATCGGCATTGCCCGCCGTGGTCTTGATCTCGGCCCCGTCATAGGACAGCGCCATGGCCTGCTGGCCAAATTCGGGCAGGTTCGAAGCCGGTACCGGCGGGCCAACGATCACTGCGCCGCTGCTCTGCAGATCGGCAATGCCCGCCAATTGCGGCACCGCCTTGCGGTCCTTGTAGCGGGTCGCCAGCACTTCGATGGCAATGTGAATGCTGGCCAGCGCCGCCTTGATATCTTCGGGAGTATAGCCGCCCGGCTTGCCCGGCAAATCTGGCCGATGGTCACCGCCACCTCGACCTCGATGCCAATCCCCCGCAGGTCGGCCGCCTTGAGCGTCGCCCCCGACGGATAAACGCCCGATAGCAGGATCGGCGCGGCAAAGCATGCCCCATCAACCAGCTTGGGCGTCACTTTCCACGCCCCGACCGGGCCGAGCGCCGCAACGATTTCATTCTGCACCGCATAGGCCGCCTCGGCACTGCCCGGCACCAGCGCCGGGTCCAGCGGATCCACCGGCACGCCGGAACGGCGGGCGGCAAGCAGCAAGTCAGTCAATTCGGAAGCCATCAAAAATCCAGTCCAGCAATGTTTAAATCAACGTGGAGCATTCAGATCATGGCTTCCCCACCATGTCACCCCGGTGCATCAGGGGCGATCTGCCTCAATGCCATCCACCTGCCTGATCAGCATCAGCGCCGCCGATTTCGCCAGTACCAGATCACGCGGCTCGGCCAGATCGGCCTCAAACCGCTGGCACAGCACCCGATAGGCCGGAAAGAGTGCGGAACCAGCATAGCGCTCTTCCATGCGCCGCACCGTCGCCGCGATCTCTTCCAGTCCCGGCCTCACAAAAAGATCACCGCCGGGATGGCCAGCACTGCCGGCACGGTCTGCACCAGCAAAATCTTGGGGCCCACGCTCGCCGCGCCATAGAGCCCGGCCACCGCCACACAGGCCAAAAAGAACAGCTGGATTTGCCAGCCGAAACCCGGCTCGGGCTGCAGCAGCCCCCAGATCAGCCCCGCGGCCGGGAACCCATTATAAAGCCCCTGATTGGCCGCGAGCACCTTGGTCTGCCCCGCAAACTCCGCTGTGGTGCCAAAGGCCTTGCGGCCCTGCGCGCTGGTCCACAAAAACATTTCAAGCACGAGAATGTAGATATGGATCAGCGCCACCAGCGCGACGAGAATGGGGGCGATAAAACTCATTTGGTTTTGCTTTTGCCGGTGGACTCAGCAGCCGGTGGCATGCCGGTCCCGCCCGCATCCCAATAATCCTGCAGCGCGCCATTCGATATAGGCGGCCTCCTGATCCGGCAGCGCCTCGCGCGAGCCGCCCAGCTCGACCAGCCGCTCCAGAATCGGCTCCACACTGGGCCCCTCGGTCTCGCAGGTGCCCGCTTCATCCAGCGCCTTAAAAGCCGGGGTCTCGTAGGTCTCGACATACTCGTCGGTGGTCAGCCCCATCTGATGGCTCAGAATATCGGCGGAATCGGTCAGCAGCGACCAATCCTCTTCGCTCACTTCATAGCCCACGCAATTGGACGATACGATATTGGCCAGTACGACTGGTGCAGGAATTGCTCTGCCTCCGTGCCGGTAATCCCCGACAGATCGGGCAATTGCACATAGATCTTGCCATCGGCCAGCGCCGGCGTCGCCGCCAGCATGCCCACAAGGCTCGCCCCGATCAGAAACCGCTTCATCAAACTTCGCTCCTCAAATCCCTCAAGCCGCCAATTCCCGGCGCGCTCATGCACAGTTTTGCCATGCCGATTGCGACCCAAACAAGGCGGTTATACTAGCTCGGCTGGCCGCCAATCGACTGCACCGCTTTGGCCCCTGACGCGATAGCTTTGCCCAAGGCGCTCGCCGTGTCATCCCCCGCCAGCAGCGCTGCCACGAAGCCGGCCGCAAAGGCGTCCCCCGCCCCCGTCGAATCCACCATCTCGACCACCAGCGCCGGCAGTGTTAGTTCCACCCCGTTGCGCCCGCCCAAAGCCGCCCCATGCCGCCCGCGCTTGATCACGACCCGCTCATAATGCGCGCCCAGCGCCACCACACAGGCCTCAAACCCAACCGCTCCACACAGCGCCTCGGCCTCATCCTCATTGGCAAACAACCAATCGGCGCCACGGGTCCAATCGACAAACCGCTCGACGCCCACCTCGGCCAGAAACCCTTCCGAGGCCGGATCGATCGCCACCGCAATCCCCTGCGCCTTGGCTTGGGCCAAGAGGCTCTGCACCGCCAGCCGTGGTTGCTCGGCAAAAAAGCTATAGCCCGACACCATCACCATGCCGACGCCATCGAGCAGCGTAGCCGGCAGGTCGTCAGTCGACAGATTGAGATTGGCCCCGCGATCGGTAAGGAAACTGCGCTCCCCATCCGGATCGACAATGGTCACCAGCACGCCCGAAGGCAAATCCGCATCCGCCGCCAGCATGGGCTTGACGCCCCGGCCGCGAAAATAGTCCGCATGCCGGGCAAGATCATCCGCCCCGACCCGCGCGGCAAACACCACATCGGCGCCCATGGCGCCCAGCCACACTGCCTGATTGGCCCCCGACCCACCGGGCCGATGGCGCACCTGCGCCCGCCGGTCCGATCCTTTGACGATCGGGCCTTCGGGCACCACGATGATGTCGGTCATCACATCCCCGACGACGAGGACTTTTGCACTCATGCGCGGCGCAGGCCCGGCTGGGGGACTTCACGCGCCGCCAGCGCCACCGCGATCTGCGCGGCCACTTTGGCATTGTTCTCGACCAGCGCAATGTTCGCCACCAGCGACTTGCCCTCGGTCAATTCGAAAATGCGCTTGAGCAGGAATGGCGTCAGCTCCTTGCGGCTCACGCCCTCGGCCTCGGCGCCGCGAATGGCCTCGGCAATGCGCGCCTCGATCGAGGCCGCATCCAGCTCATCGGCTTCGGGGATCGGATTGGCGATCAACACGCCGCCCATGCCCAGATCGGTCTGCATGCCCACCACCTTGGCAATGTCCCCGACATTGTCGAAGCGGTGATCGACCTTGTGCCCGCTCTTGCGCGCCCAGAAGGCGGGGAAGTCATCCGTGCCATAGCCGATCACCGGCACGCCATTGGTCTCGAGCACTTCGAGCGTCTTGGCGATATCAAGGATCGACTTGGCCCCCGCGCAGATCACCGCCACCGGCGTGCGGCTCAATTCCTCAAGGTCGGCCGAGATATCGAACGTGTCCTCGGCCCCGCGATGCACCCCGCCAATACCGCCCGTGGCAAACACATGCACCCCCGCCAGCGCCGCGATCTGCATCGTGGTCGCAACGGTCGTGCCCGCAATAGCGCCCTTGACCAGCAGCGAAGAAACATCGCGCCGGCTCGCCTTGGCGGCCTTGCCGCCCTCCAGCGCCAGCCGCTCCGAGTCTTCCCCAGAAACACCCACGCAGAACCGCCCATCCATGATGGCGATGGTGGCCGGCACCGCGCCATGCGCCCGCACCACCGCTTCCACATTCCGCGCCATTTCTAGGTTCTGCGGATAGGGCATGCCATGGGTGATAATGGTAGATTCCAGCGCCACCACGGCCTTGCCGGCCTTGAGCGCCGCCTTCACTTCGGGGCTGATGGAAAGATAAGCCTTGGCGCTCATGAGCGGCCTCCGTAACGCGTCGATCTGCGCCGCCTGCAGGCGCCTGTTGCCCGGGGTTGTGCGCTGTCGGACATCAAGGCGTCAACCCCCGGCAAAACAACGCGGAAAGAGGGGGCAAAACCGCTTGTCGCTCCTCTAATTTGGCTCTAGGTTGCCCTCACAAATCCAGCGGGAAAGGGCACTTCGCTGCAGACGCTCATTGTTGATTGCGCCACCGGCGCCGATCGATACGCGCCCTGCTCCGGGCCCAGCAAAGCGAAGACCATCAGCGCTTTCGAGCGCTCTTTCCGCATATATCCCGTTCCGTTTTGCGTTTGCGCATCGGGGTCTCCCAGATGAGCCCGCGCAGCTAATCCCCACGTGGCCCCATGCGGCTGCGTCCACGCCCTGGGCGTGACAAAAGATTGCCGCGCTCCAGCCCGGCAAAACCAAACAGACCAAAAACAGGAGCTCACCGCAGATGAACAAGACGCTCGCACTTGCCTTGGGGGCACTCATGGTGGCTTCCCCGGCCCCGGCCCGGGAAGAAGCCGTTCTCAACGTCTACAATTGGTCCGATTACATTGCCGAAGACACGATCGCCAATTTTGAAGCCGAAACCGGCATCAAGGTGAATTACGACGTCTACGACAATAACGAGATCGTCGATGCCAAGCTGCTCGCGGGCAATTCGGGCTATGACATCGTGGTCCCCTCGGGCAATTTCCTCGAGCGCCAGATCCGGGCTGGTCTGATCCTTGAGCTGGATAAGTCCAAGCTCCCCAATCTGAGCAATCTGGACCCTGCCGTGATGGCGACCGCCGCCAGCCGGGATCCCGACAATGCCCATGCTGTGCCCTATATGATCAACACGATCGGCTATGGCTATAATGTCGCCAAGGTCACCGAAATCTCGGGCGCCGACGCCCCCACCGACAGCTGGGACCTGATCTTCAAGCCCGAATATGCCGAAAAGCTCGCCGCCTGCGGCATCAGCCTGCTCGATAGCCCGTCCGAAGTCACCGGTATCGCGCTCAACTATCTGGGTCTTGATCCCAATTCGGAAAGCCGAGACGATCTGGCCAAGGCCGAAGCGCTGCTGACTTCGATCAAGCCCTTTATCCGCTACTTCCACTCGTCCCAATATATCGACGATCTGGGCAATGGCGAAACCTGCGTGGCGCTGGGCTATTCGGGCGACATCTTCCAGTCGATCGACGCCGGCGCCAATGCCAGCACACCCACCGAGATCGCCTATGTCATCCCCAAGGAAGGCGCTGCGACCCTGTTCGATTTCCTCGCCATCCCGGCTGACGCGCCGCATCCGGACAACGCCCACAAGTTCATCAATTATATCCTTGAACCCCGTGTCGTGGCGGCCATCACCAATTACGTTTTCTATGCCAACCCGAACCTCAAGGCGACCGAGTTCGTCGACGAAGACGTCAAGAACAATCCCGGCATCTACCCGCCCGCCGAAACCATCGCCAAGGCATTCGTGATGAAGGCGCATAGCCCTGATTTCGAAGAGACCTTGACCCGCACTGGACCCGCATCAAAACCGGCCAGTAACAACCAAGGGGCGGCACCAGCCGCCCCTTCCACCTTTGGCCCACCAAGCAGCCCTCATGGTGAGCCTGTCGAACCACGAGGGCGTGGCACCATCCAGTCACGACCTCGTCCTTCGACGGGCTCAGGATGAGGTCTGCTGATAGGATTGCTAGGGACCGACATGGCTAAAAAGCCCCAATTGGCTATCGATACGCGTCCGTGGCGCGACCCCAGCGCAAAACCCTTCGTGCGCATCAAGAACGTCACCAAGAAATTCGGCGACGTCGCCGCTGTGTCCGACGTGTCGCTCGACATCTACAAATCCGAACTCTTCTGCCTGCTCGGCGGTTCGGGCTCGGGCAAATCGACCCTATTGCGCATGCTGGCCGGCTTCGAGGAACCCACCTCGGGCACCATCGAGATCGACGGTCAGGACATGACCAGCGTCGCCCCCTATAATCGCCCCATCAATATGATGTTCCAGTCCTATGCTTTGTTCCCGCATATGAATGTGGAACAGAACATTGCCTACGGCCTCAAACGCGACCACCTGCCGCCCACCGAAATCGCCGACCGCGTCGCCGAGCTGCTGACCACCGGTCAAGCTGCAGGATTATGGCAAGCGCAAGCCGCACCAGCTCTCGGGCGGCCAGCGCCAGCGCGTGGCCCTCGCCCGCGCCCTCGCCAAAAGACCAAAACTGCTGCTGCTCGACGAACCGCTCGGCGCGCTCGACAAGAAGCTGCGCGAGGAAACCCAGTTCGAGCTGGTCAAGATTCAGGAAACGCTCGGCGTCACCTTCATCGTGGTCACCCACGATCAGGAAGAAGCCATGAGCCCGGCCACCCGCATCGGGGTGATGAACCAGGGCGAAATCGCCATGATCGGCGAGCCCACCGATATCTATGAATTCCCCAATTCCAAATTCGTCGCCGGCTTTATCGGCTCGGTCAATATGGTGGAGGGCGTGGTGACAGAGGACGAACCCGGCCATGTCCGCATCCGCTCGGCCGAATTGGGCTGCGATATCTATGTCGGCCACGGCGTCGATTGCGCCCCCGACCAGATCCTGTGGTGGGCCATCCGTCCCGAAAAGGTCCAGCTCAGTCGGGAAAAGCCCGACGCCCCCTTTGAGGCCAATGTCACCAAGGGCATGGTCGAGGAAATCGGCTATCTGGGCGATATGAGCGTCTATCAAATCCTGCTCGAAAGCGGCAAACGCCTGCGCGTCACCCAAACCAACACGGTGCGCGGCAATCCCGATTCCATCACCCGGGATGAAGAAGTCTACCTCACACGGGGCGACAGCTCCGGCTCGGTGCTGACGGTATGAGCCCCCAAGCTCCCGCATACGCGGTCGGTCTTCTGTGTCAGGAGTAACCCATGTCTAGCTTCGACACCGAGGCCCCACCGCCACCCCGCCGCCGTCCACTGGACGCTGTTCGAGCGCGGCCTGAAAGCTATCGGCCTGTCCGGCCGCGCGCTGGTCATTGCCGCGCCCGCCATCTGGCTCACCGTGTTTTTCTCGTGCCGCTGCTGGTCGTGTTCGGCATTTCCCTGTCGGTCAAGCAATTCGGCCGCCCGCCTTACACGCCCCTGCTCACCACCGACGAAGGCACGGTGCAACTCACGCTGCACCTGTCCAATTACCTGCGCCTCTTCACCGACAATCTCTATGTCGCGGCCTATCTCAGCTCGATCAAGATCGCCTTCATCTCGACCGTGATCACCCTGCTGATCGGCTACCCCATGGCCTATGCCATTGCCCGCGCCCCCGACCGCTGGCGCAATATCCTGCTCATGCTGGTCATCCTGCCGTTCTGGACCTCGTTCCTGCTGCGCGTCTATGCGCTGACCGGCTTCATGCGCGGCAATGGCGTGATCAACAATTTCTGGGCCTGTTCGGCATCCCGCCCGTGGTGATGATGCAGACCGATTTCGCCGTCTATGTCGGCATCGTCTACACCTACCTCCCCTTCATGATCCTGCCGCTCTATACCAACCTCGGTGAAGCTCGACGGCGCCCTGCTCGAGGCCTCGGCGGATCTTGGCGCGCGGCCCATTCGCACTTTCCTCTCCATCACCCTGCCCCTCTCCATGCCCGGCATTATTGCCGGCTCCATGCTGGTCTTCATCCCCGCCATCGGCGAGTTCGTCATCCCCTCGCTGCTGGGCGGTCCATCAACGCTGATGATCGGCCGGGTGCTGTGGGACGAATTCTTCGCCAATACCAATTGGCCCCGCGCGGCAGCCGTCGCCATCGCCATGCTGGTCGTGGTCGTCATCCCCATCATGCTGCTGCAAAAGGCGCAGGATGCAGTGCAAGACAATGAGAGGAACAAGTAATGCGTCGCGGCTGGTTCCTGCCCATCACGGCAACGCTCGGCTTTGCCTTCCTCTATGCGCCCATCATGTCGCTGGTCGTCTTCTCGTTCAACGAAAGCAAGCTCGTCACCGTCTGGGGCGGCTTTTCAACCAAATGGTATGGCGAGCTGTTTGCCGACCCGCAAATGCTCGGCGCCGCGTGGCTGAGCCTGCAGATCGCGTTTTTCAGCGCCTCCATCGCCACGGTATTGGGCACGCTCGCCGCCGTCGCCACGGTGCGCTTCCGCAAGTTCCGCGGCCGCACCGTGCTGGCCGGCACCGTCTCGGCGCCGCTGGTCATGCCCGACGTGATCACCGGCCTTGCCCTGCTGCTGCTGTTCGTCGCCATGGAAGGCACTTTGGGCTGGCCCGCCGGGCGCGGCATCGTCACCATCATCATCGCCCATTCCACCTTCTGCATGGCCTATGTCTGCGTCGTAGTGCAGTCCCGCCTTGCCGATTTCGATCTCAGCCTTGAAGAAGCCGCTATGGATCTGGGCGCCACCCCGGTCCGGGTCTTCTTCGACATCACCCTGCCCATCATCGCCCCCGCTTTAGTCTCGGGCTGGCTGCTGGCCTTCACCCTCTCGCTCGACGATCTGGTCATTGCCAGCTTCGTCTCCGGCCCCGGCTCTTCCACCCTGCCCATGGTGATTTTCAGTAAGGTCAAACTGGGCGTCTCGCCCGACGTCAATGCCTTGGCCACCATCATCATCGGCATCGTCGCTCTGGGGGTCCTCGCCGCCACGATCATGCAATTGCGCGCGCCCCAAAAGGCGCGCGCCTAGTCCGTCACGTTGCAGTCAAGGTTCACATGCACTTTTGAGGAATTGCTGGCTGAAAGGACCTGACAGATGAGCGAAACGCCCTCTGACTATATCCGCACCCATCGGCTAGTCGCCAAATATGGCATCGGCCTTCTCGTCCTTGCTCTTGCTGGCGTGGGCGGCGTGCTCAACGGCGACCAGCCGTCGCTCATTGCCTTCAAGGTAATGGCGGCCATCCCTGTAGTCATTGCGTGGATTTGCCTGCCGCAACTTTATAACCCGGTTCGTTCGCGCACACCGTTCACCCCCAGTTTCATCGAGCGTACGGGGCTGGAAGCGGTCATTCTCGCCATCGCTATCGTGCTGTCATCGTGGACGATTGACCATCAACCGCTTCGCTCGGTGCTCACCGCCTTGGTTGGCGCCGTCTTCTATTTCGGCGCCTTGTCGCTCATCTACGGGTTCATAGCGCGCCGGCGCTGACGGTCCCAGCTTACGAATTTTTGTGACCGCCACGAGGCTGGACAGATCGAAAAAAATCTGTCATGCTGGTGTCATGTTCAACCAACGTGAAGGAGGTGATCCAGTGTCGATTGAGATTAAGGTTCTCGAAGCAGGTCTTGGATTTTCGGTGCAAGCTACGGAGGTAAGCCTCGGCTAGCACCCTCCTTCAAGGCACTTGAGGCCTATAAACTCAGGAAGGGCCGTCCGTTTCGGGCGGCCCTTTTTATTGCCGACTTGACGGAGCGGCCCAAGCCATTGATACCGCTGGCAAGATAAATTCGAGGCTAGCATGACCACGGCCAATTTCGTCCTGACCCTTTCCTGCGCCGACCGCCCCGGCATCGTCGCCGCCGTGACCACCGAGCTGGCCGCGCTCAATGCCAATATCGCCGAATCCAACCAGTTCTGGGATCATGAAACCGACCGCTTCTTCATGCGCTGGCCTTCACCGCCCCCGAGGGCGTCACCAGCCAAATTATTGAACGCGCTGAAATCCCCCATCGAGCGCTTCTCGATGAAGACCACCACGGTCGACGAAGCCCGCAAGAAGCGCATCGTTATCATGGTCAGTAAGTTCGACCACACCCTGCGCCACCTGCTTTATCAGATCCAGGTCGGCTGGCTCGATGCCGAAGTCGCCGCCATCGTCTCCAACCACGACGCCACCCAAAAGCTGGCCGAAGCGGAAAATATCCCCTTCCACCTGCTCCCCGTCACCGCCGCCACCAAGGCAGAGCAGGAAGAGCAGGTGCTTGGCGTAGTCAAGCAATCGGGCGCCGACCTCGTGGTCCTCGCGCGCTATATGCAGGTACTATCGGACAATCTATCCACCCGCCTGTTCGGCCGGGTGATCAATATCCACCACTCATTCCTGCCCAGTTTCAAAGGCGCCAAGCCCTATCACCGAGCCCATGAGCGCGGCGTCAAAATCATCGGCGCCACCGCCCATTACGTGACCCCGGACCTCGACGAAGGCCCGATCATCGAGCAGGAAACCGCCCGCGTCACCCACGCCATGAGCCCCGACGACTCGGTCGCCGCCGGCCGCGACATCGAAAGCCGGGTCCTGGCCCGCGCCGTCAAACTGCACTGGAAAACCGGGTCATGCTCAATGGCAAGAAGACCGTGGTGTTCGGGTAAAGCCCCTCTTTCGTCCCCTGCCGCCCAAATCCTCAGTCGTCCCCCTCCCCATGAGAGCTACGCTCGAATGGCATCAGGGATGGGGGATAACGAATTAGCAGTAAACCACCATCGCCCAACAACCACCGCGTCTCCCTCGGGCTCGACCCGAGGGCCACTATCAGCCCGGCACATGCGACGAGAGACCCTCGGGTCAAGCCCGAGGGAGCATCGTGGGTGGGGCAGTGCGAAGAACACGCCGGGCAATAAGCCCTCTAAACCGGCAAATCTTCCAGCCGCAATGAATCTGCCAGCGTCGTCTCATCCAACACCGCCCGCGTCGCCAGCGTCACCCGCTCGAACACATGGCGGATTTCGCAGGATGCCTCGTCCCGGCAATCCTCGCATTTGCGATAGGCAATCTTGGACAGGCATGGTAGCGGCGCAATCGGCCCGTCGATCAACCGCAGCACTTCGCCAAACCTGATCTCCTCAGGCGCCCGGAGCAACTCATAGCCCCCGGTCCGGCCGCGCCGGCTGGCGACATAGCCGGCCCGCTTAAGCTCCAGCAGGATCTGCTCAAGGAACTTCTTGGGGATCGCTCGGGCCTTGGAGATTTCGCCGATCATCATGGTTTCGCCCCGCCCGGCCCGCGCCAGCGACACCAATGCCCGCAGGGCATATTTGGCTTTCTGCGAAATCATCGTCTCAACCGCTCCCAACCCAAAATCACCGCACCCTGACCTATGCGCGCAATCTGGCTCAAGGCAAGCATCTTAGCCCTTGGGTTCCGGCGTCACCGGCGGCACGATCCCAGTCTTTTCGGGCTCGTCCGGTCCCTCTGCATCATCTGCCTCGCTCGCCTCATCGGCTTGCGCGTCGGTGCGCTCGGCCTCTTCCGCCGCTGTCTCAGCGTCCTCGGCGTCCTGTTCCTCTGGATCGCTTGGCTCTTCGTCAGCGGCAACAGCCTCGTCCGGCCCATCAAAATCGGCGACGGCCTCTTCCACTTCGGCCTGCTCTTCAGATGCCTCCGCTGCTGGCTCTTCCGCCTCGGCAGGCGCATCTTCATCCGCCGACGCATCCGCGTCTGAGATTTCCTCATCAGGCGCCGCCACGTCCGCCGGCACCCTCACCGGCGGCACGATTTCATCGATCGCCGCCGGCGCCTCGCCAACGGCTGGCGTGGTCGCCACGCTTTCCAGCGTAGCAGCCGGAATTTCCGCCTCGTCGCTATCCTGCTCCCGCTCGGGCGGTGGCAAAATGATGACATCCGCAACGGGAATGATTTCAGCCTCGTCGACCGCTTCCGGCTCCGGCACCTCCGCCACGAGCGGCGCGTCGATCACCTCAACCGGCGCCACTTCGGTCGCGACAATAACGGCGGCCGGCGTCGCCACGGCCTTGGCCAAAAGATTTTCGACCGGCGGCAATTTGGGCTCCGGCGGCTCCGGTACAGCGCTTGTCGGCACAGCCTCGCTCCGTTCACCGCGCAGCCGGGCCAGCATGCCAATGCCGATTTCGCGCTCGCCACGAATAACAATATCGGCGCCCAGCCCGCGCAAATGCACGTCTTCTTCCTCGGAATAAGCCCGCGTGATGATGCGAATGCCCGGATTGAGCTTGCGTCCGGATTCGCAAACCGTGCCGGCCTCAAAGCCATTGGAAATGGCGATCAGCAGCGTCTTGGCAGCCTCAAGATTGGCGAGCTTCAGCACGGCCGAGCTGGCCGCATTGCCGAACACCACTTCAAGCCCGGCCGCCCGCGCCGCCGCCACGTCATGATCGGAATCCTCAATCACCACCACCGGCGACCCAGCCGTCTTGAGACCCTCGGCCACCACGCGCCCGACCTGCCCATAGCCCACCAGCACGGTGTGATCGATCTGGTTGGACGCATCGGGCACATCGTCATCAGCCCCCGGCGCACCGCGATCGACTGCCGCCTCACCCGGCGCATCGCTGGTGATCGGCCCTTCGGCCGCAGCCACCCGATCGGTCGGTTCGACACGAACGCCATCGCGCTCGAACTGCTCGGCCTTGCGCTGCGCCACGCGGGCTTCCAGCCGTGGCCGCACCAGTCCACACCCCAAAACACCAGCGGATTGAGCACGATGGAAATCAGCGCCCCGGCCGAGATCAAATCCTGCCCTTCCGGCGGTAGGATGGCGAGCGACACGCCCATGCTGGCCGGGATGAACGAGAACTCGCCGATCTGCGCCAGCGAGGCCGAAATGGTCAGCGCCGTGGCCATCGGCCGGCGGAACAGCAGCACAATGCCGAAGGCCGCCAGCGACTTGCCGATGATGATGATGAACACCGTCGCCAGCACCGGCAGCGGATTGGTGATGATGATCGAGGGGTCGAACAGCATGCCGACCGACACGAAGAACAGCACGGCAAAGGCGTCGCGCAGCGGCAGGGTTTCCTGCGCCGCCCGATGGCTGAGCTCGCTTTCCGACAGGATCATGCCGGCAAAGAATGCGCCCAGCGCCAGCGACACGCCGAACAACACGGCCGAACCAAGCGCCACGCCCAGCGCAATGGCCAGCACCGCCGGGCGGAACAATTCGCGGCTGCCGGTATGGGCCGTGGCATGCAGCGCCCGGGGAATGAGCCGCCGGCCCACGATCAGCATGAAACCCACGAATGCCGCAACCTTGATGACGGTCAGCCCCAGCACGCCCCAGATGCCCACCGAGCCGCCAACAATGCGCTCGACAAAGGACACGAAGGGATCATGCACGCCGCTATCGGCACCGTTCAGGCTCGCAATAGCCGGGATCAACACCAGCGCCAGCACCATGGCGAGGTCTTCCACGATCAACCAGCCGACCACGATGCGCCCGCGCTCGGTCTCGATCAACCGTCGGTCCTGCAAGGCCTTAAGCAGCACCACAGTGGACGCCACCGATAGCGCCAGGCCAAACAGCAGGCCAGCGCCCGGGCCCCAGCCCAAGAGCGTCGCCAGCCCCAGCCCCAGCAAGGTCGCAAACGCGATCTGCGCCAAGGCACCAGGAATGGCCAACGCCCGCACGCTCATCAAATCCTTGAGCGAAAAATGCAGGCCCACGCCGAACATCAGGAGGATCACCCCCAGTTCGGCGAGCTCCGCGCCCAGCGCCTGATCGGCGACGAAGCCGGGCGTATTGGGGCCCACCAGAATGCCGGCAAACAGATAGCCCACCAGCGGCGGCAGCCGGAACCGGTTGGCAATCATGCCGAAGATGAATGCAAGTACGAGACCCGCAACGATCGTGGTGATCAGGGGGTGTCGTGATGCATTCAGCGCCTCCGCAGGTCTTGTGAGCTATCGTGAAATCTCTACAGCAAAGATGGGGTATCAGCGCGCCTTGTGCAAGCGCGGCGCCGGCCAAAATTACGCAGCAATTGGACCAACTTGGCGCAAAGACTTCACACCGGCCAATGCAGTGGGTTAAGTTTGGCTTTGTTATGGCGCAACCGCGCCACGCGAGGGACCATGCCGGACATAGCGCTACCGCCTGTGCTGCAAGCCTTCCGCACCGCCGTCAATGCGGGCGATTCTGACGCCTTCATTGCCTTCTTTCCCGCCGATGGGGTGGTGGAGGATTGGGGACGGCGCTTTTCCGGCCATCAGGCGATCCTCAATTGGAGCGCCAAGGAATTGATCGGCGCCAAGGGCATTCTCACCTATGGCGAGGTGATCAGAAACCGCCACTGGCCGGGTCTCGCTCGACACCCATTGGGCCAGCTCGTTCTTTACCGGCGACAGCGTCTTCACATTCGTGCTTGATGGCGACCGGGTCCGCGAACTCAAGATCAGTGCCGGCTGAACGGAACCATGCCGGGCATTATTGAATTGTCGCATCGAGGGGGTAGATCGCCCGCAAACGGGGTGAGTCATGAAATTTTCGCTCGGATGTGACATCGGCTACGAGATCATCGAGCCAGCGACCCTGATTTTCAATATCGAGGCCATTGCCGGCGGCCGCCAGCGCATCCTCAGCGAGAAGCTGACCATCACGCCCGATCTGCCGGCCGACGAAAAGACCGCCACCGAAACCGGCAATCGCTATCTGCGCCTCACCGCACAGCCGGGCCTGCTGCGTCTGCGCTATGCTGCCGATATCGAGCTGGACGCCCTGCACAACCCGCCCGGCACGGTGGATGAAGTGCCGGTTGCCCGCCTGCCGCTTGATACCCTGCCCTATCTCAATCCGTCCCGCTATTGCCCCTCCGACCAATTGGCACGCTTTGCCAATCGCCAGTTCGGCCGCACTGCGCCGGGCTTTGGCCGCGTCTCCGAGATTTGCAACTGGATCCACAGCGAAGTCGATTATCTGAGCGGCACCAGCGATACCACGACCACTGCCGCCGATACCTTCGCGCTGCGGGCGGGCGTATGCCGCGACTTCGCCCATCTGGGCATCACCTTCTGCC
Source organism: Devosia sp. A8/3-2 (assembly GCA_025452255.1). Classification (GTDB taxonomy): domain Bacteria; phylum Pseudomonadota; class Alphaproteobacteria; order Rhizobiales; family Devosiaceae; genus Devosia. Next base: position 892,061 of record CP104974.1, on the reverse strand, counting down.
GCGCCACGGGCATCCCGGCGCGTTTCGTCTCCTGCTACGCTTGGCAATTGCACCCGCAGGATTTCCACGCCGTCTTCGAAGCCTATCTGGGCGATCGCTGGTATCTGTTCGACGCCACCCGCATGGCAGCCCTCGACGGCATGGTCCGCATCGGCTGCGGGCGTGACGCCGCCGACACCGCCTTTGCCACCATTTACGGGGCAGTCAATCCGCTGCCCATCGAAGTGTGGAGCAATGCCGATGGCAACACGGCAGAGGAATGGACCACCGACGCGGTGAGCGTGGCCCGCAGCTAGGCACTAGGGCCTAACCCATGGAGTCTTGCGGCGACGTCACCCGCTCGACGATCACCTCGACATCCATGCCCAGATAATCCTCCTTGCGGCCGATGAAAGTGCCGGCAATGGGAATGGCCTGCCGCGGCTCCTGCGCCACGCCGACACGGATCAAATCGCGCGTGCCGATAATGCCATTGGTGGGGTCAAACTCGACCCATCCCGCGCCCGGCAGATAAATCTGGCACCGGGCATGGGTCGCCCTGCCGCCACGATGATCGCCATCGCGGGCCGGGGAATAGAGATACCCGGTGACAAACCGGGCGGCAAAGCCGAGCGAGCGCGCCGCTTCGATCATCAGCAGCGCAAAATCCCGGCACGTGCCCCGGCGCTTGTCCAGCGTCACCGCCGGGCGCTGCGTGCCCGGATCGGGCCGGCGGAGATATTTGAAACTCTCCTTGATCGAATAGGTCATGGTCATCAGCAGATGCCCGGTGCCGGTCTTGCCCTTGGTGCTGACAAAGCGCCGCGCCCGAGCGTCGACCACTCCTTCATCGGGAAATTGCCGCCGCATATTGGGCGCCAGATCGATAGCATCCACATCGCCATAATCGAACGGATAGGTCTTGGCCCGCACTTCGATCTCGAAATTGGGCGTCAGCTCGGGCGCATGATCGAGCACCATGCCGGCCACGATCCGCAATTGCTCGGCCGGCTGATCAAAATCGGCAATCGCAATGCCATTGCCGAACACATCATGGATCCACCGCATCTTGGATGGCTCCGGCGTGATCTTGAGGCTGAACAGAATCGAGCGTCTGTTCCATGCTGTCGCGCGGCCGCACCAGCATGCGATGCTCGCCGAACTGCACCGGACGGGCATAGTGATAAACCGTCTCGTGCCGGACCGTGAGCAGCGTCACGACACCACCGTGATCTTTTCGGCGGCGCGGGTAATGCCGGTATAGAGCCAGCGCGCCCGTTCTTCGTGGAACACGAAGCTCTCGTCGAACAGATAGACATTGTCCCATTGGCTGCCCTGCGCCTTGTGCACGGTCAGGCAATAGCCAAAGGTGAACTCGTCATATTGCCGCCGCTCAGGCCAGCTCATAGCGTCTTCCTCGCCCGAGAAAAACGCCTTGTGGGTCAAAACCTTGGCCTCGCCCTTGCCCTCATCGGCCCCCAGCAGCAGCGAATATTTGCCATTGGCCTTGCGGCTCACATCAGTCACGATCCAGATCTGCCCATTGAGCAGGCGCTTGCGCGCATTAGTGCGCAGGCACACCATGCGGTCGCCCACCACCGGCTCATGAAAGGGCAGGCCGCGCAGCTCGCGCAGGCGGTCATTATATTGCAACCGCGTCTTGTTGCGGCCCACCAATACTCGGTCGGCCTCCAATACCGCATCGCGGTCGACATCCTCGCGCCCGACCACGAGGGATTCTCCATAGCGCCCACGCTCGATATAGCCGCCCTCGCGCACCTGCATGGAGAGCGCAATGATCGGATTATCCGCCGCTCGGCGATGGATTTCGGTCAGCATGATATCGGGCTCGTCGGCGGTGAAAAAGCCCGCGCCCTGCACCGGCGGCAATTGGAACGGATCGCCCAGCACCAGCACCTTGGTGCCGAACGAGAGCAGGTCGCGCCCCAATTGCTCGTCCACCATCGAAACTTCGTCGATGACGATCAGATCGGCATCGGCGGCCGGGGATTCATCGTCGAGCACGAAACGCGGCTCGCCTTCCTTTTCGCTGACCGGGGTATAGATCAGCGAGTGGATGGTCTGGGCGCCCTTGCAGCCGCGCTTGCGCATGACGAGGGCCGCCTTGCCGGTAAAGGCGGCATATTTGACCGATTTAACGTCCTGCGCCAGATGCACGGCAAGCGTCGACTTGCCCGTGCCGGCCCAGCCGAACAGGCAGAAACACCTGCGGGCCGTCGCGGTCCTTGAGCCAATTGGAGACCGCGACCAGCGCCGCATCCTGCTGGGGCGACCAGACCGTCATCAGCTGATCGTAGTCCGAACGCTACCCACGCCCTCGATCGCGCCCTCCAGCACATCGCCCTTGACCACGGCGCCAACGCCCGAAGGCGTGCCGGTCATGATGATGTCGCTGGGCTTGAGCGTCACAAAGCCGCTGAGATAGGCAATGGCTTCGCTGACATTCCAGATCTGCTCGGCAAGATCGCCCTTCTGGCGCACCACGCCATTGACCGAAAGCGTGATGGCGCCCTTGTCGGGATGGCCGATTTCGCTGGCCGGCTCGATCGTGCCAATCGGCGCCGAATGATCAAACGCCTTGGCCATTTCCCACGGCCGTCCGCTCTTTTTGGCGATCGCCTGAATATCGCGCCGCGTCATGTCGAGCCCGGCCGCATAGCCATAGACATGCGCCAGCGCCTGCTCCACCGGAATATCGGCGCCTTCCTTGCCAATGGCGACGACCAGCTCGATCTCATGATGGAAATCCTCGGTCTTGGGCGGATAGGGGATCGCCGCCCCGCCCACCACGACCGCATCAGCCGGCTTGGCGAAAAAGAAGGGCGGCTCGCGCTCGTCATTGCCCATTTCGCGGATATGCTCGACATAATTGCGGCCCACGCAATAGATGCGTCGCACGGCAAACAGCCCGCCCCGGGCGATGGGAATGGTCACTGGCGCATAAGGCTCAAACAGGAAATCAGCCACGTTTGAAATCTTCCACATAAGTTGAGAGCAGGTCTCGGTCGGCCGGACCAAGCCGGTCATTGGCCGTAAAAGTCTGGTGCCAATAGGGATAGAGCAGTGGCGGCCGGCTGACCGCATCGAGTTTTTGCCGTTCTTCGGCACTCAGCTTCAGATCAGCCGCCGCCAGATTATCCTTGAACTGGGCTTCGCTACGCCCGCCAATGATCACCGAGGTCACCCCCGGCCGCCCCAGCGCCCGGGCCAATGCCACCTGCGCACCAGACACGCCGCGCTCTTCGGCAATCGCCACGATCACATCGACAATATCATAAAGCTTATCCCAATCGGGCACTGGTGGCTCATGGAAGCCACCGACATGCCGGCCGCTATCGGGTCCGCCATCCCGGCGATATTTGCCACTCAGCAGGCCGCCGGCCAGCAGCGACCAGATCAAGATGCCCGGGCCTTGGTCCCGGCTGATCGGCACCAATTCATATTCGGCTTCGCGCGAATGCAGCGTGTAGTGGATCTGCTGGGAGATGAAGCGCTGGGCATGATTCCTATCGGCCGCGGCAAGCGCCTTCATGATGTGCCAGCCCGAATAATTCGAGCAGCCGATATAGCGCACCTTGCCCTGCCGCACGAGCGTATCGAGCGCTTCCATCGTCTCTTCCATGGGCGTCATGCCGTCCCATTCATGCACCTGATAGAGATCGATCACATCGGTCTTGAGCCGCTTAAGGCTGGCCTCGGCCTGCGCCACGATATGGTGGCGGCTCAGCCCTGTATCATTGGGCCCATCGCCCATTTTGAAGCGCACTTTGGTGGCGACCGGGGCCTTTGCCGGCGACCGTTTTCGGCCAGCGCCACCCCGATCATCTCCTCGGAGACCCCGCATTATAGACATTGGCGGTGTCGAGCAGGTTGATGCCGTGATCGAGGCACAGATCGATCTGCCGCGTGGCCTCTTCCTGTGGCGTATGCCCCACCTTTTCCGAGCCGCCAAAGGTCATCGTGCCCATGGTGAGCGTGGAAACCTTGAGGCCCGAGCGGCCGAGATAGCGATAGTCCATGATCACTCTCCTGCAAGAACGCCAGCTAGGGCTAGAGTGCAATCAGAGTCGGGTCAATGCGCCCCCGTGGCTTCGAGGCCAGCAAAAAGAACTGGAGCATGCCTCGATTTTGGGCATAGTCGCACCCCGTGCTGTCGAGGAGGGCCAAACCGATGCTCTATGCCGTGCTGTGTTACAATGATGAAAACGCCATCGCCACTGGAGCAAGGAGGAAGACGATGCCTGCATGCTCCGCTCGGCCCGAGTCGAGGACGCCATGAAAGCCGGGGCAAGCTCGGCCCCGTTGCCCGGCTCAAACCCACCAGCGCCGCCACCACGCTGCGCAAAACCTCAGGCGAGCCGCTCGTTATTGATGGTCCTTTTGCCGAAACCAAGGAACAGTTCCTCGGCTTCTTCGTTGCCGATTGTGACACGCTCGACGAAGCTATCGCTTTCGCCAAGGACTGGCACAGGCCAATCCCGGCATGGGCGCCTATGAAATCCGCCCACTCGCGGTCTTCAAACCCAGCCAGATCGGCGACTGACCCCGATATTCTAACAACCCGGTCTGATTGGCCATTGCCCGCTCGTCGTGCTTGCATCAACCCGACTTTGCGAGGAGCCCCAGCATGACCGACACACCAGCCACCAGCGGCCTGACCCCTATATCAATGTCGATGGCGCCGCCGATGCCATCGTCTTCTACCAAAAGGCCTTCGGCGCCATCGAGCATAGCCGTAATCCGGCCAGCAGCGACGATGCCCGCATCATGCATGCCCATATCGAAATCAACGGCGCGCCGCTGTTCCTGTCCGATTTCTTCCCCGAACATAGTTTCCCCATCGTCGCGCCGCAGGGCTTCAATCTGCATTTGCAGGTCGATGACGCCCAAAGCTGGTTCGACCGCGCCGTCGCCGCCGGCGCCACCGTGACCCTGCCGCTGGCAGAGCAATTCTGGGGCGACACCTATGGCCAGCTCAAAGACCCCTATGGCGTCAGCTGGGCCGTCGGCCAATCCAAGGCGTAACACCCGACGACACCCACCACATCGTCCTCGGGCTTGACCCGAGGACCATTCGCCGCTTGTGCCGGACTGCGCAAGGCCCTCGGGTCAAGCCCGAGGGAGACACCGGTATCGAGGCAAGCCTAAGCGTTCACCCCCAACGCCTCGGTCGCCGCAATCGCCGCCATATTGACCACGCCGCGGCTGGTCACCGACGGCGCCAGAATATGCGCCGGCTGCCGCGTCCCCATCAGGATCGGCCCGACCGGCAGCGCATTGTTGAGCTCCTTGAGCAGCGTCATCGACAGGTTCGCCGATTCAAGGTTCGGGAAGATCAACAGGTTCGCTTCCCCTTTGAGCACCGAATTGGGCACATAGCGCTCGCGCAGCTCGGCATTGATCGCCAGATCGCCCTGCATTTCGCCATCGACCACCGGGTCCGGCGCCACTTCCTGCAACCGCTCGAACACTTCGCGCATTTTTTCCGAGGTCGCCCCATCGCGAGAGCCGAAATTGGAATAGCTCAGCAAAGCCGCCCGCGCCTCGATATTGAAGCGCTTGAGATGGTCGCGCGCCTGCAGCGTGATGGCCACGATCTCCTCGGCGCTCGGATCGATATTCACATAGGTATCGGCCGGGAAAAACACGCCCCGGCTCATGATCAGCATGGACAGCGTCGACAGCTGCGAGCTGTAGGGTGCCAGCCCGATCACCGACTGAATATCGCGCGCATGCTTGATGAACCGGCCCTGCAAGCCGCAGATCAGCGCATCCGCCTCGCCCCGCCGCACCGCCAGCGCCCCGATCACCGTGGTATTGGTGCGCACAATGGTTTTTGCCGTGTCGGGCGTCACGCCCTTGCGGCCGGTAATCTCGTGGAACAAGGCCACGTAATCGCGATAACGCGGATCATCCTCGGGATTGATCACATCGAAATCGCGCCCCGCCTTGAGCGTCAGCCCAAAGCGCTCGATGCGCTGCTCGATCACCGTTGGCCGACCGATCAGGATGGAACGACCAATGCCGTCTTCCAGCATCACACGGGTCGCGCGTAGCACGCGCTCATCCTCGCCATCGGCAAAGGCGATGCGCTTGCCCTCGCCCTGCGCCCGCTCAAGCATGGGCTTCATCACCATGCCCGAACGGAACACAAAGCGGTTGAGGCTATCGCGATAAGCAGCGAAATCCACGATCGGCCGCTGGGCCACCCCAGACTCCATCGCCGCCTTCGCCACCGCTGGCGCAATGCGCAGGATCAGCCGCTGATCGAACGGATTGGGAATGAGGTATTCCGGCCCGAAAATCGCCGGCACGCCATGCGCTGACGCTTCCAGCCCCGGCTCATGCGCCAACTTGGCGATGGCATGCGCCGCCGCAGCCTTCATCTCCTCATTGATGACCGTCGCGCCGCAATCCAGCGCCCCCGGAAGAGGAACGGGAAGCACAGCACATTATTGACTCGGTTGGGGTAGTCGCTCCGCCCCGTGCAGATCATCGCATCGGGCCGCGCCTCGTGCGCCAGTTCCGGCATGATTTCGGGGATGGGATTACTCAGCGCCGGGATCAGCGGATTGGCCGCCATGTCCTTCGTCATTTCGGGCTTGAGCGCCCCGGCCTTGGACAGCCCGACATAGATATCGGCCCCAGCCATGACTTCGCTCAGTTCGGTCTTGTCGGTATCCTGCGCAAACGCCCCGCGCCACCGATCAACCGAATTGCCGCGCTTCTTGGTGACCAGTCCCTTGGAGTCAGCGATCCAGATATTTTCGCGTTTGGCACCCACCGCCACCAGCATATTCATGCAGGCAATCGCCGCCGCGCCCGCGCCGGAGGTCGCGATCTTGACCTTGGCAATGTCCTTGCCAACCAGCCGCATCGCATTGATCACTGCCGCGGCGACGATGATCGCCGTGCCATGCTGGTCGTCATGGAACACCGGAATGTTCATCCGCTCGCGCAGCGCCTCCTCGATCTCGAAGCATTCTGGCGCCTTGATATCTTCCGAGTTCACCCCACCAAAGCTGGGCTCGAGCGGCGCCACGATTTCGATGAAGCGCTTGGGGTCCTGCTCATTGACTTCGATATCGATGGAATCGATGCCGGCGAACTTCTTGAACAGCACCGCCTTGCCTTCCATCACCGGCTTGCTTGCCAGCGCCCCGATATTGCCCAGCCCCAGCACCGCCGTGCCATTGGAGATCACGGCAACAAGGTTCCCCTTGGCGGTATATTTGTAAGCCGCCTGCGGGTCCGCCACGATTTCCTCGCAGGGAATGGCCACGCCCGGCGAATAGGCCAGCGACAGGTCCCGCGTATTGGCCAAGGGCTTGGTCGCCACGATTTCGAGTTTTCCGGGGCGCGGATATTCGTGGAAATGCAATGCGGCTTCGCGCAAGCTATTGGTATCGTTGGACATCGCGATTGGTTCCTCCCCGGAGCGTCTGTCTGAACTGGCGCACGGGTATGGAACAGCTCCCCGCCCGCAGCAAACCCGACCTTAGACTAAGCAATACCGGGCCCATGACGCCGGCAAGAATTTTCCATCGACTTCCCCAGCCTGCCCGCTAGTGTCGTGAGCAATGGCATCTCGAAGAAATCAAATATGAAAATCCTCATCCTCGGCTCCGGCGTCATCGGCACCACCACCGCCTACTATCTGGCCCGCGACGGCCACGAGGTCACCGTCATCGACCGCCGAGGCAGGCCGGGGCTTGAAACCAGCTTTGCCAATGCCGGGGAAATCTCGCCCGGCTATGCCTCGCCCCGGGCCGGCCCCGGCATTCCGCAAAAGGCCATCAAATGGCTGATGATGGCGCACCCGCCGCTGATCCTGCGCGCCTCGCTCGACCCCGCCATGATCGAATGGATGCTGCGCGTGCTGGCCAATTGCACCAGCAAGGCCTACGCCATCAACAAGGCGCGTATGGTGCGCATCGCCGAATATAGCCGCGACCTGATGATCGCCCTGCGGGCCGAAACAGCCATTGCCTATGACGAGCGCATGCAGGGCACGCTGCAGCTGTTCCACGAGCAAAAACAGGTCGACGCCGCCCACAAGGATATCGAGGTGCTCGAGCAATATGGCGTGCCCTATCAGGTGCTCGACCGCGCCGGTTGCATTGCCGCCGAACCGGGCCTTGCCAATTCCCCCGCCACCATTGCCGGCGGGCTGCGCCTGCCGCATGACAGAAACCGGCGATTGCTTCATCTTCACCAATAAGCTGGCCGAGATGGCCAAGGCTTTGGGCGTGCAGTTCCGTTTCAACACGACGATCGAGGCCATCGAGCAGCAGGGCGATCACATTACCGCGGTCAAGACCAGCGCCGGCCTACTGACCGCGGACCATTACGTGCTGGCCATGGGCAGTTTCACCCCGCTCCTCGCCAAAACAATCGGCCTCAAGCTGCCCATCTATCCGGTCAAAGGCTATTCTATCACCGCCCCGATCAGCGACGCGACCAGCGCTCCAGTCTCCACCGTGCTCGACGAAAGCTACAAGATCGCCATCACCCGCCTTGGCGATCGCATCCGCGTCGGCGGCATGGCCGAACTGTCCGGCTACAATAGCCGGCTCGACCCGAAACGCCGCGACACGCTGGCCCATTGCGTCAACGACCTCTTTCCCGGCGCCGGCAACACCGCTGCGGCCAGCTTCTGGACCGGCATGCGGCCGATGACGCCGGATGGCACACCTGTTTTGGGGCGCGCCAAGCAGGCCAATCTCTTCATCAATGCGGGTCACGGCACTTTAGGCTGGACCATGGCCTGCGGCTCGGGCCGCGCCATTGCCGATCTCATCGCCGGCAAGCAGCCCGAGATCGACATGACCGACACGGGCCCCGAACGCTACGCCTAGGCCTTTTCAGCATGGGGTTCGACCGCGCCTCGTCGCTGCAGCCAGAACGCGACCAAACTGCAGCCCAGCGCCCGGGCGGCGCCAAGGCACCAGCCCGCCAGCACGTCGCTGGGAAAATGCACGCCCATATAAAGCCGGCTGACACCCACAATCAGCGTCAGGAAGATCGCCGCGCCAATCGCAAAGATGCGCAGGCCCCGTGTCGGCGCCACCTGCGCCGGGATCGCACCCGGGGTGAGAAAGGTGACCGCCGACAGCATGGCATGGCCGCTGGGAAAACTGGCGGTGAACTGGTGCGAAGAGGTGACTAGGTCCGGACGCGGCCGGTCGTAGCCCATCTTGAGCACGGTGCTGAGCAGCGTGCCGCCCAGTACCGAAACCAGCACCAGCAAGGCCATGCCCCGCATCCGCGCCAGCACGAGATAAATCACCACCCCGGTTACCAATAGGCCCGGGATCGCAAAGCTTCCCAGCGCCGTCACGTCCCGCACCATTTCCTGCACCCGGGGTGGCCCGACGACTCGGTCGATATTGGCCGGGTCGTGGAACAGCATCAATATGGCGCGATCAAAGGCCTCCGTTTCCCCCTCCAGCATTTCATCGGCCGAGCGCAAAAACCCCGGGATCAGGCCGCTGACCGGGGCAATGCCGGTCAGCAGCAATGCCTCAGCTTTGACGAAATCGCGCAGAGCGCGATAGCGGCGGGAACGGATAAAGTTCTGTAGCATAGAGTGAAATCGTCTCCGGAAGGGCCGGCAAGGCAACGCCGGGCAGCCTTCTATGTTCCTCAACTTTAGCGCAAGGCTGAACCAATAGGCATGCGCGTCCGTTACGCTCACAATAATAATCCAGCTTTGTGAGCCGCATGCCCACGCGAACTTATCACGTCATCTTCAATGCCAATGCCGGCACCGCTCTCGCCACCGGCATCACCGAGGCCGCGCTTGCCGAGATGTTCGCCAGCAATGGCCTTGCAGCCACCATTGATGCCGATGCCGACCGCCCCATGCCCGAGCGCATCGAGCAGGCCTTGGCCAGCGATGCCGATACCATCGTGGCGGCGGGCGGTGACGGCACCATCACCGCGCTTTGCGGCGCCATTCTGGGCACCGGCAAGTCGCTGGCCATCCTGCCCCCGGGCACCGTCAACGCCCTCGCCAAGGATCTGCACATTCCCCTCGATACAGCAGCCGCCGTGGCTGCCCTTGCCGATGGCGTCACCCAGCAGATCGATGTGGGCGAGGTCAATGGCCGCTTCTTTCTGCACAAGGTGGTTATCGGCATGATCCCCGGCATGGCTGCCGGCCACGAACATATTCGCGGCATGCCGGGCGTTTCCGCCAAGGTCGGCTTCATGCGCTATTTCTTCCGCCGGCTGGCACGCACCCGCCGCATTGCCATAGCCATCGATGCCGATGATACGGGCAAGCCCGAGGTCGAACGCGTGCAGGCCGTGGCCGTGGCCAGCAATTCCTATGATGAGGGGTTCGGGCGCATCCTGGCCCGCGAGCGGCTCGATGGCGGCACGCTGACCCTTTACGTGCTCAAGCGCCTGACCTTTGTCGATTTCTTCCGCCCGGCCGGCGGCATGCTGGTCGGCCGCTGGCATCAGGATCAGGCGCTGGAGGTGCAAAGCGTGGGCGCGGTGACCATCGATAGCCATAAAGGCCTGCTCAAGGTGATGTTCGACGGGGAGGTGGAAACCTTGGCCACGCCGCTGCATTTCACCATTCATCCCAAGGCGCTGACGATGTTGGCGCCGGCGCCCTTGCCGGACACCGGCAATCCGGCTGGCGAGGCTTTGCCGGCATGAAGCTCGTTCACCTGTCCGATCTCCATTTCGGCCATCACGACGCGGACGCGGCCGCCGGCCTTGCCGCCGATATCACCGGCTCGGCGCCGGACCTCATCGTCATCAGCGGCGATTTTACCCAGATCGGCAGCAAGGACGAATTCATTGCCGCCCGCGCCTTTCTCGATACGCTCAAGGCGCCGATCTTTGCCGTGCCGGGCAATCACGACGTGCCCGCGGTCAATATCCTGCGCCGCTTTCTCAATCCCTATGGTTTTTACCGGCGCTATATATCGCGCGATCTCGAACCCTTCCTCGAAATGGACGGGGTGGCTCTCCTCGGCATGCGCACCTCGCGCCGCGCCCGGCTGGAATGGAATTGGGGCCATGGCAGCATCTCTCGCAGCCAGCTCGAGGATCTTGAAATCCGTTTCGCTCAAGCATCGCCCGACGCCATCCGGGTCATCGTTGCGCACCATCCCCTGCTCTTTCCCACCGAGCCGATGCTGCAAAAGACCAAGCGGGTGAAGCGGGCCGACGAAGCGCTCGAAACCTTTGCTCGCCTCGGGGTTCGCCTCGTGCTGTCGGGGCATTTTCACCTCTCCTATGTGCGCAAGCACCATGCCCGAGGCACGACCGGGCAAGGCGCGCCCACTGGCCTGAGGAAATCGGCCGTGGCGCCCATTCTGGTCGCCCGGGCCTCCTCCACCATCTCGACCCGCCTGCGCGGCGAACCGAACGCCTACAACATCATCACCATCACGCCCGAGCGCATCGCCATTACCGTGCGCGAATGGCAAGGTCACCAATGGGTGACCCGCGAAAAGGAATCCGAGCCGGTTTGAGGGAAATTCTCAAGCAGGCTGCGGCGCGCCCTGCTGGTCATCCTCGCTCCGCCCGGGGGGCGGAAAGGCCAGCGCCATGGCGGCGGCGGCAATCCCCACGGCGGCCGAGGCGACATAGAGCCAGTGATAGCTGCCGAAATTGTCATAGAGCCAACCCCCGCCCACCGGCCCGAACGCCATGCCGATGCTGGAGGTCATGGTGGCCGCGCCCAGCACCGTGCCCATGACATGGGGCCCGAAATAATCGCGCGCCAGCACGGCATAGAGTGGCATTACCCCGCCATAGGCCATGCCCAGCACCACAGCCAGCATGTAGAAGTCGGTCAGCTGCGTCACATAGATATAGGTATAGATGCCGACCGCCTGCAGCACGAGCCCGGCCACCAGCACGCGGCGCACCCCGAGCCGATCGGCCAGCACGCCAAAGATCAGCCGACCGAACAGACCCGCAACGCCTTCCACGCTATAAATGCTCGCCGCCGCCAGCGACGACGCCCCGCAGATCATGGCATAGCTCACCGTGTGGAAGATCGGCCCGGAATGGGCGGCGCAGCACAGAAAGAAGGTCGCGGCCAGCACAATGAATTGCGGCGTCCGCAATGCGCCGGCGGCCGATAAAGGCAGGGACTTGGCGGGCGCGATATCACCGGCCGGGACCGGAGCTTCGACCAGCGCCGGCGCCCGGCGAATGAGCAGGCTTGCCGGCACCACAATAATCACCGCGCCAATGGCAATCGCCAGCATGGCGCTGCGCCAGCCATAATTGGCGATCAAGACGCTGGCAAAAGGCGTTATGACCATCGGCGCCACGCCGCCACCCACTGAGACCAGCGAGACGGCCGGGCTCCGATGCTTGTCGAACCAGCCGACGGTCGCCGCCATGATCGGCGCAAAGAATGCGCCGCCGGACGCCCCGACCAATCCGCCATAGGCGAACTGGAACATCAGCAGATCGGTGGCGCGGCTGGCCAGCACCAGCCCCGCGCCCAGCAGCAAGGCGGCCATGAATACGACCGGTCTCGCCCCGATCCGGTCGCTCAGCGCACCCCAGCCGAACCCGGCAACGCCCATGACCACGAAGCCCAAAGTCATGGCGCCCGAAATGCCGGCCCGCGTCCAGCCCGTCTCCTCGGCAATCGGCTGCAGATAAACCGGCAGGGCGAACATCGCCCCCATCGCCACACAGGAGATAACAGCGCCCGCTGCCACCACAACCCAACCATATCGCTCGTTCATGTCCCGCTCCTCTGCAAACACCTGCCATTCCGACGAGCGAGCAGAGAGCGTTTCGACAGGCAAGGAGAAATTCTCCGACGAAGAGGCGGTCCGGTTTATGCGGCGCTTATCCCCGCGCGGGCGGTGACTTAGACTCCACGGAGCCGCTTTTGGCGCAGATCGGGTCGGCACAGATCTTGCGGATGGCCGTGTCCAGCCCATCGCGCATGGCCTGCGTCATCGCCAGCGCATATTCGAGCATCCAGCGCCCCTGTGAACTGCTCGAGCTCTGCGACAGCATGGCTTCGAGCCGCCCCACTTCATCGTCGAGATGCTGCTGGCGCGCCTCGATATTTGCCACCACCACCTCGCGTGGCGCCAGATGGGCAAAGCGCAGGAAATGCAGGAACGAGCTTTGGAACTTGTCCTTGCTCAGAGGCTCCCGCAACCCCACCATGAAGGCCTGCCGGCCCGCCTCGGTAATGCGATAGACCTTGCGGCTGGGCTTGCCGACCTGCTCCTCGATCACAAAGCCGACCAATCCCTTGGCCTCGAGCTTGGCCAAAGCCGGGTAGATCGCCCCGATACTGGCATCGGCAAATAGCGCCTCCTCACCCGCGCTGAAGCGCCGGCGAATGTCATAGCCGGTCGCTTCGCCCTCATAGAGGATCGACAGGCACAATTGTTCAACTGTCAAAGCACTCGCCTTTCCTATCCTGGAATATGGAAAAGGCGGGGATGGCTTCACGCCGGCCCCGCCTCCTCGGATATTTGGCCTCACTCCGCCGGTGCAGCTACCGCATTGGCCTCGTCCGTCTTGGCCGGTTGCTTCTTCTTGCGGTCGCCGAAAATCCGCATCACGAAGACGAAGAAGACCGGGACGAACAACACGCTGAGCACGGTTGCCGAGATCATGCCGCCCATAACGGCAGTGCCGATGGCGTTCTGGCTGGCGGCGCTGGCGCCGGTGGCAATGGCGAGCGGCACCACGCCCGGGGTAAAGGCCAGCGACGTCATCAGGATCGGGCGGAAGCGCAGCTTCGAGGCTTCGATTGTCGCCTGCAGCAATGGCATGCCCCGGGCCCGCAAATCCTTGGCGAACTCGATGATCAGGATGGCGTTTTTCGCCGATAGCCCGATGATCGTGATCAGCCCGACCTTGAAGTAAACGTCATTGGGCATGTCAGCGCATATAGACCGCGATCACCGATCCCAAGACGCCCGGGGCACGACGAGCATGACCGATAGCGGGATCGACCAGCTTTCGTAGAGCGCTGCCAAGAGCAGGAACACGAAGATGATGATCAGCCCAACCAGCAGGGGCGCTTGCGAACCCGACTGGATTTCTTCCAGCGACTGGCCGGTCCATTCATAGCCAAAGCCGTTCGGCAATTCGCCGACCAGCCGTTCCATCTCGGCAATGGCATCGCCCGACGAATAGCCCGGCGCCGCCGCCCCGCCGATGCGGACTGACGGATAGCCGTTATAGCCCACCACTTGGGACGAACCGCGCTGCCATTCCGCCGTCGCAAAGGACGACAGCGGCACCATGCTGCCCGAACTATTGGCGACATTGAGCTTGAGCAAATCCTCCACCTGCATGCGCTGGTCTGGTCCGCCTGCACGGTCACCCGCTGCATACGGCCCGCATTGGGGAAGTCATTGGCATAGGACGAGCCCAGATTGGACGAGATCGTGGCATTGATCGCCGCAAAGCTCACGCCCAGCGTATTGGCCTTTTCACGGTCGATCACCAGACTGACCTGAGCCGCGGCCGGCATGCCTTCGACACGCAGACCCGCCAGCACGGGGCTTTGCGAAGCCGCCGCCATCAATTGGTCACTGCCCGCCAGTAGCGCCGTCTGCCCCAACCCGCCACGATCCTGCAGGCGGAAGGAGAAGCCGTTGGACGTGCCCGGGCCCCGGATGGCCGGAGGGGACAGGGCAAAGGAAATGGCATCCTTGAGCCCGAACAGGGCGCCGTTGGCCCGCCCGGCAATGGCACAGGCGGAATTGTTGGCGTCGCGGTCTTTCCAATCCTTGAAGGTGATGAAGGCCGAGCCCGCATTGTCGCCGGCACCCGAAAAGCTGAAGCCATTGACGACGATCATGCTCTCGACGGCCGCTTCCGGCGGAAAATATCTTCCACCGGTTGGAGATCTCGCGGGCACGATTGCTGCTGGCGTCAGTGGGCGCCTGCATGTCGACGATGACAAAGCCCTGATCTTCATTGGGCAGGAAGTCCGAGGGGAGCTGCAGATAACCCCAGCCCAGCCCGACCAGCAAAGCCAGATAGACCACCATGAAGCGGCCCGCCCGATTGACCAGCCAGCCCACGCCCTTGGCATAGCCATTGGTCGTGCTTTTCAGCCCACGATTGAACCAGCCGAACGGCCCCTTCTTCTCGTGATGGCCCGGCTTGATGGGCTTGAGAAAGGTGGCGCACAAAGCCGGTGTCAGCGACAGGGCGAGGAAGCCCGAGATCAGGATCGACACCACCATGGTGATGCTGAACTGCTGATAGATCACCCCGACCGCGCCGGGGAAGAAAGCCATGGGCACGAACACCGCCGCCAGCACCAGCGTAATACCGATAATGGCGCCGGTAATCTGCTTCATGGCCTTGCGCGTCGCATCCTTGGGCGACAGGCCCTCTTCGGCCATGATGCGTTCAACATTCTCCACCACCACAATGGCGTCATCGACCAGAATACCGATCGCCAGCACCATGGCGAACATGGTCAGAACGTTGATAGAAAATCCGGTGATCAGCATGACGCCGACCGTGCCAAGCAGCGCGACCGGCACCACCGGGGTGGGGATCAGCGTGTAGCGGAAATTCTGCAGGAAGACGAACATCACGATGAAGACAAGGCCGATGGCCTCGATCAAGGTGTGGAGCACCTTTTCGATCGAGACCTCGACAAATGGTGATGTGTCATAGGGGATCACATATTCGACCCCGGGCGGGAAGAATTCCGCCAATTCCTCCATGCGATGGCGAACGCCTTCGGAGGTTGCCAGCGCATTGCCCGAGGGGGACAATTGCACAGCCGGGGCGGCCGCAGGCTTGCCGTCGATCCGCGTTGCGAAATTGTAGCTTTCCGCCCCCACTTCGATCCGCGCCACATCACGCAGGCGGACCGAGGAGCCATCGGGATTGGCCCGCAGCACGATCGAGCCGAATTCCTCCGGCGTGCGCAATTGGCCACTGACCAGAACGGTAGCCGAAACCTGCTGAGCAATCGGGTTCGGCTGCGCGCCAATCCGCCCGGCCGTAACTCGGGCATTCTGCGATTGGATGGCGGCCGTCACTTCCTGAGTGCTCAGGTTCAGGCTGGTCATCTTGTCGGGATCGACCCAGACGCGCATGGCGCGCTGGGAGGCGAAGAGCTGGGCCCGGCCGACGCCTTCGACAGCGCCGGATTTCGCCCAGCACGTTGCGGCTGAGATAGTCGCCCAGCCCCACCACATCGAGCGCGCCATCGGTGGACACCGGGCCCACCATCATCAGAAAGCCGCTGCCGGCCTCCTGCACCTGAATGCCCTGTTGCGTCACGATCTGGGGCAGCCGTGCTTCCACCCGGCGGACGGCATTCTGCACGTCATTGGCGGCTCGGCTCGACTCCGTGCCCGGCTCGAACGTCACAGTCACGGTCACCGAACCTGATGAGTCCGAGGTGGATTCGAAATACATGGCGCCTTCCACGCCATTCATTTCTTCTTCGATCGGCCGGGTCACGCTTTGATACATGTCCTCGGGCGAAGCGCCGGGATAGACCACGTTAATCGTCACCTGTGGCGGGGCCACATTGGGATATTGGGCGATGGGCAATTGCGGCAGGGCGATAATGCCCGCCAGCATGATGAAGATGGCCACGACCCATGCAAAGATGGGCCGGCCTATAAAGAATTGTGCCATAAAAAGCGACCTTAGCTTGCGGGAGTTTCAGCAGCGGCAGCCGCTACCACCGCTGCCGGTGGCGTCCATGGTTCTGGCGCGACCGGAGAGCCCGGCCGGATTTTCTGCACGCCCTCGACAACCACCCGATCGCCAGCGATCAGGCCCTTCTCGATCACCGAGCGGGAGCCGATGGAACGGCCGACAGTGACCGTGCGCAATTCCACGACATTGTCCGCACCCACGATATAGAGCTGGGACTGCCCGCCCGCATCGCGCTGCACCGCCTGCTGGGGCACGGCGAATGCGCCGCTTTGCACGCCACTGGTCCAGCAGCACCCGCACATACATGCCGGGCAGCAGATTATCGTCTGGATTGGGGATTTCGGCCCGCAAGGTCACCTGTCCGGTGCTGGCATCGACTGCCGCGCCCGAAAACAACAGGCGGCCGGCATGGGCATAGGTGCTGTCATCATCCATCAGCAGCTTGACGCTGGCTTCACCCGGCGCAAGGCTGGCCAATGTGCCAGCTTCCGGGGCATTGCGCAGGCGCAGCATCTCGTTGGAGGGCTGGGTGAAATCGGCATAGACCGGATCGAGCTGCTGGATGATCGCGAGGTTTTCCCCGCTACCGGCATTGACCAGCGCGCCTTCGGTGACCAATGCGCCCCCGATGCGGCCCGAGATCGGTGCCTTGACCTCGGCATATTCAAGATTGAGCTTGGCACGGGCGAGCGCCACTTCGGCCAGCGCAACATCGGCATTGGCCGAAGCCGGGGCAGCCTCGGCGCTATCGGCATTCTGCTCGGTGCCGATATTGCGTTCCCGCGAGGCAATGGCGCGGCTCGCTTGCTGGCGGGCCTGCGTCTGCAGTGCCAAGGCGCGATCGCGGCTGGCCCGGGCACTATCGACCTGCAGCTGGAACGGCGCCGGATCGATGCGGTAGAGCACATCGCCTTCCTCGACGGTGCTGCCCTGCTCGAACACGCGTTCGATGATGATGCCCGAGACGCGCGGGCGAACCTCGGCGATGCGTGTCGGCGCGATCCGGCCCGGCAATTGATTGGTGATCGCCAATTGCTCGGGTTTCACCTCGACGAAACTGACGGGCATCGGGGGTGGAGCGCCGGGGGCGGCCCGGGGAGCGCTGTTGGACTCGGTGCAGGCTGCAATAAAAGTCAGTAGCGCGAGTACGCTTGCAGCCTTGGCCGTGGAGCTAATCGCCTTCATGATAAATATCCAAATTTTGGCAGAGCAGATTTTGCGGACAAAGGAAGGCCTACCCAGAATCGCCTTGCAGCACTGGGAAAGCCCAAACCCGGGGGAGATGGAAAGTAAGATTAAGCTGGTGGGGAGCTATCACCCTGCGTAATTGCGACGCGTTCGATTTCAGCGAGCAGCCCGGTAAACTCGGCCGCGGACCACTTGTGAAACCCCATCAGATGCAGGGACCGCAGCCCCTCCAGCGCCAGCAGCGCGACCGAGGCAGCACCCGGATTTTCTGAGGTATCGGCCACTCTGGCCAAAGTTTGGTCCAAGCTCGCCCGTATCAGGCATTGCAGATCTTCGTCTTGGGCAAGCGCCGAACACAGCTGCAGCGCGACCGGCTCGGCTTCTTCTTCCAGCCAGTGTGCGGCAACCTGCAATACGCCCGCGAATCTCGGCATTCTTCTGCCCGCTCAGCGCGGCAACGGCGTCGGCGATTTTCTTGTCTTCGTTGGCAATCTTGCGCTCGATAATCGCCCTGGATCAGGGCGTGCTTGCTCTTGCAATCATAGAGCACGCTGCCCTTGCTGATCCCAGCCTCGGCAGCCACCGCATCAAGGGTCAGATTTGAAGCGCCATCGCGCATGACCACCCGTTCCCCGGCATCAAGAACTCGGTCGAGATCGATTGTCCCGGGGCGTGCCATGGTACTGCGCTGGGTTATTGACCGACTAGTCAGTAATTAATTACGACACATGCCTTTGTCAAATGCGTTGCCGGTGCAGCAGGCATGCAGCATCGGGCCTTCAATAATCGCGCGATGCTTAGAGCCCTTACTCCGACGCTCCGGCCACTGTCCTCCCAGCTTCACTTTGCCGGCCAGAATTGGCGGCGCGGCATCGCCAAAAGCAAATACCGCGCTGCAATCCGGGCTTAGGCAAGCGCCAATTGCGCTCGGCAGATCCGATCGACCAAGGCATCGAACTCGCCCTTGGGCGGACGATTGGTGGCCGGGCGCTGCTTGAGATGCATGATCGGCTCGGCCAGGATGTCATCAAGGCTTTCGGCACAGGTAAAATCCCCCGCCACGCTCTTGACCTTGGAATTGTCAAAGATCGCCGTCCGAGCCTTGTCGCCGGTCAACGGCCCCACCCATTCCGGGTTGTAGCGGATCAGGGTATCCGTCGGCACATGCACGATCTTGGCCTCAACGCCCAGCAGCTCGGCGATGGCCTTCTGGATATCGTCCCAGATATGGGCGCGATCATTGGTGATGTGGAAAATCTCGTTCAAGGCCGCCGGCTTGCCGAACAGCCCGACAAACGGCACAGCGAAATCCACCGACCGGGTCAAGGTCCGGGGCGTGTGGCCATCGCCCGCCACAATCGTAGGCTCACCATCCAGCATGCGCTCGGCCATGATATCGCTATCGCCCATCATGATAGGCAGCCCCGTGCGCACGGTGTGGCTGGGCCGGACAATGGTCCAGTCCGGGTTTTGCGTGCCCTTGAGCAAGTCTTCGCAGGCAATCTTGGCTCGGCTATAGGGCCAGTATGGATTGACCGCCGGGGTCCGCTCGGTGATCACATAATGGCTCGCCGGCTTTTCATAAACCGATGCCGACGAGATGAAGACATATTGGCCGCAATGGCCCGAAAACACCTCGATGTCCCGCGCCACCTGATCGGGCGTGAAAGCGATAAACTGGCAGACAACGTCATAATTGGCCTTGGCCAGATCGGCATAGTCCGGCCCGCCGAGCTCGCCGATGATCGAGGTAACCCCCGCCGGCAATGCGCCGCCCCTTTTGCCCCGATTATAGACGCTGACCTCATGGCCCCGGGCCACCGCCCGCTCGACACAGGGATAGGAAATCTGGCCCGTACCGCCGATGAAAAGAATGCTCATAGCCATTGAAAAGACCCCAGTTCGGAAAAGCGGAAGACATCATTATCAATAATGGTAGCGCGAAACGGCCCAGCCGTCTCCCCTTGGCTAAGGCACAATGGGCAAGGATACTTCAAACAGGGCGCCCCCTTCCGGAGCGTCGAGAACGGCTATGCTGCCCCGGTGGTGGCGCACGATGTCGGTCACGATGCTCAAGCCGAGGCCGGCGCCGTGTTGGCGTGGTCTGACACGGTGGAAGGGCTCGAAAATTTCGTCGCGATCGGCAGGGGCGATGCACGGGCCCAGAATCGGCGACCTGCAGCCGCCCGTCGGGGTAAACCTGAACCCGAATTCTTGCGCCTTCCCCGCCATGCGCGATCGCGTTCTGGATGAGATTGGACAGGCGCGCGACAATGCATTGCTGTCGCCCATGACATAGACGCTCTCCGACTCGGCTCGGAAGGACACGTCATCGCCTGCAGCGGTGGCCAGCGGGGCCACATCGGCCGTGACCCCGGACGCCAGCTCCACCGGGTTTAGCCGTTGCAGGGCCGCCGATCCCGGGCTCATGCGCTGCAGGTCGAGCAATTGGTCGGCCATGCTGCCCAACCTCGCCACATTGACGAGCAGCCTGCGCTGGTCTGGGGAGGGCGGCAGCATTTCGAGATTCACCTGCAGAATGGCGATTGGCGTCCTGAGTTCATGAGCCGCATCGGCCATGAAGCGATGCTGGCGATCGATACCCTCGTCGAGCCGCTGGAACGCGGCATTCACTGCACGCATCAGCGGTTGCAGCTCGCTGGGCACCTGATTCGACGACAGGCGAGCGCCCTGTTGCTTGACGTCGATCTTGTCGGCTTCCGCCGACAGATCTTCCAACCCCTTGAGTTGGTGTTTGACAAAACGGGGAATGACCAGCAGCGACGCCACGCTGAGAAACAAAACAAACGCCATGAAAATCGGGCTGGCAAAGGCATCCACAAAAACGCTGATCGCCCCTGTTGGGCCGCCACCCGTTATGATCCACAAGTTTCCGGCCGCACTGTCGTGCTGGCGAAGGATCGCTGCAAGGGTCTCTGTCGGGCTGACGCCGGAAATGTTGCCGGAGTTGAGGGGCGAAAGATCTGTGGCCAGAGTATCGATCGGGAGCGGCACAGGGCCGTAACTCACCCCGTTTCCCGCGCCATCCATGACAAAAAACCAGAAGCGTGGATGCCCGGACTGAATATCTTGTAACCTGGAAGAGGCGGTCAATCGAAGACCGCCTTCAGGGTCGCGCTGAACAGCAGCGGCGATGGTCGCGATAGCCCCGTCGTCCAGTTCATCGTCGCCAAAGATCAAGTTCAGCATCGGGATCGTGACAACAAAAGCGAACGCAATAACCACGATCATCTGCATGACAATCATGTTGCAGGTCAGCGCGCCGCGCAGAGATCGTTGCGCCGCCCTGCTCACGAGACGGCTCGGATCACGTAACCCAAGCCCTTGATAGCGTGGATGGCAACCTCGCCACCGGCTAGTTTTCCGCGCAGCCGGGAAATGTGCGTGTCGAGCGCATTGGAAGCAATTTCGTCGTCGAAACCGTAAATCGCCTCTTCCAACGCACTGCGTGACACGGTGCAGCCGGCGCGGCGCATCAGGGCTTCCGGGGCCAGTGTTTCGCGGCGCGTCAGATTCAGCAGGACGCCGTTGATCTCGGCACACCGCGCGGTGAGATTGAAACGGAGCTCGCCCAGCGTGATGAAGGTTTCGCCCAGCTGGGCCGGGCGGCGCAATATGGCGCGAATGCGTGCCAGTAATTCGTCCGTCGAGAACGGCTTGGAGATATAGTCGTCCGCCCCGATATCGAGCCCCGCCACCCGATGGTCGGATGAGCTGAGGGCGGAAAGGACAATGATCGGCAGCCCCTCCTGCACACGACGCAGCAGCGGGATCAGCGAAAGACCGTCGCCATCGGGCAGTTTGCGATCGAGCAAGGCGACATCATAGACCCCGTTGAGCGCCGCTTCCCCGGCAATTTCGAGCGTGGCGGCGTGATCCACCGAGATATCCTGCCGGCCGAGGGCGGCGATCAGGGCCCGGGCCATGTCCGTCTCATCTTCGACAAGCAATACGCGCATGAACGTTCTCTATGGGTGCGCCGTCACTCGGCAGATAATGGCCGCATTGCAGCGATGCGACCACCCCATCTGGCGGGCCTGTTAGTGTAGCACGTGCCGATCAGGGCCCCGATAGCAGGCGCACCCAATGTGCTGGCAATTGCCCGTGCTAGAACGAGAACCGGCGCGCTAGGCCCATGCCGACCGTAAACTGGTTTTCGCTGCCCGCCTTGACGATCGGGGATTCCCGCGCATCGCCCAGATAGGTTGTGTAGGAGGCATTGAGGCTGACGAAAGTGTCGGGGATGAACTCATACCGTGCTTCGAGCTGGATTCCCGCCGACTTGATGCCGCCGGCCGGATCAAAGGCGCCCGAGCGCCCGCCCGTCGCAGCGGATTCGACCTCGCTCACCCCGAAATAGGTGTCCATGTAATCTTCCGAGGCGAAGTTGACGACCGGACCGCCGATGATTTCGAGCTGCGGGGAGAGCTTTGCCGTTATGTCCACTCCGGCTTCCCCGATCAGGCCCTCAGCGCCCCCAAAGGCATAACGCGCCGCGCCATAGACTTCCGCGCTGATTGCCTCGTTGAACACAAATTCATAGCCGACCCGGGCACCCAGAGCATAGGTCGCGTCCACATTGTCTAGTCCGTTCAGGGCCGCATGGTCGCCGCTGATGCGCTTGCCCTCATGGCTGATGGATGGCGAAAACTGAAAGCCGCCGGGCTCATCGCCGCCGACATCGATCCAACCCCAGCGCAGCCGTTCAATATCGATAATGGGTTTGAACGTCATCTTGTAGTCGGAGGCGCCTTCATAGGCCGGCGCGGCACCGACGCCCAAGCCAAGAATGAAGACAAAATCGGAGGCCGGCTGAATGGGCGCAAGCTCAGCCGGTGCGCCACCATAGACATCGAAATCGGCAGCATAGGCGGGTCCGCCAAGCGCGGAGCCCAATGCTACGGTGAGCAGCAGGTGGTTGTGACGACGCATACAAAACTCCAGTCGATTCTGCGGCATGGGGCATTCATGTCGGCAAAGTCGCGCGATGGATCGGCCGCTTGATCCGCGGCAATCCGGTCGCTGGCCCGACATTCAAGCAATGCACAGCGCCACATTACGCCTGCATTACGCCTGCATGCGGCCGGCAATTCTGGGAGCATTGCGCCGGCGTCAACGCGGCGATACGCGACGCACGCAATGTTCCTGCAATCCGCACAGGGCAGCGTGCAGGTCCTCAACTGCTGGCGCTGCAGAGCTTGGCTATTCGGGAGAAATTAGGATGCTTGGGGCGGAACTGATGGAGGTCGTCCTTGAAACAGAGGACTATCAGAATTTTTTTGTGCGCTCCGTGCCCGCAACATTATCCTCAGGCGCCGCATTGACCGGCAGCCGCATTCTGCACCTAAGCCCCGCAGGGCCCGATCTATACGCCGCCCCAGCTGCCACAGATCACATTGACCGGCTTGCTGCCGGCCGTTTGCCAGACACCTCAAACGTCTGCCTCCCAGACCCGGCAGAAGTGAACAACAGGATTGGCGCGACGCAGAGGGCCGGGCTTTGCCCTCTACGCTTTGGGTGTGAGCATTTCAGAAGCGGCCCCGAATGCGCGAGCAGGTATCGCCGACACTCGAACGCCGCGGGGGTCCGGCGATCGACATCGAAGCCGATCCACCGACCGCCGATATGCGATCGCGGCTTTATTGGGCCAATGTGAGCAAACTGCCGAAGAGGGGGAGAATGGCGGGAGAGAGGGATTCGAACCCCCGATGGAGTTGCCCCCATGCCGCATTTCGAGTGCGGTGCATTCAACCACTCTGCCATCTCTCCGCGAGATCGTCAGCGGCCCCTTAGGGCGCCCGGTCGACACGGGCGGGCTTATGGCATAGCAAAGCTGCGCCCGCAACAGTCTTGTCGTGGTTATGCATGAGGTTGGCTTTGCCCGCTATGCTGCTGTTTGCCTATGGAACCCTGCAGGATGCCGATGTGCTGGCGGCGGTGCTGGGGCGTGCGGTTGATATCGCGGCGCTGCAATCCGCCAGCGCACCAGATTTCAAGGCGGTCGCCTATCCGGGCCGGGTCTATCCCGCTTTGGTCGCCTGCCCCAGCGCGGCTGCCCCCGGTCTGCTGATTGGTGGCCTCAACCGCCTCGACATGGCCGTGCTCGACGCCTTCGAGGGCGACGAATACCGGCGCGCGGGCATCCCTATTTTGCTGGATGAACAAATCATCCATGCCCAAGCCTATCTACCCGCAATCCCCATCCATGCCAACGCGCCTGCCCGGTCGCTGCTACGCTGGTTGGCCAACCACAAGCCGCGGGTGATTGCCGCAGAGACCGGCATGGCGCGCAGCTTGCGTGAACGCCTCAGCGCCTTGCAGCCAGACAAGCCCTAGCTCACAATTGTGTGGGTAGCGAACCCGACGCCCGAGCTTTACGTTGCCCGCACAGCAACAGCGGGATGGAGTTCGAGATGAAGCGTCGTGATCTGGTTGCCGGCATGGCCATATTGCCGCTCGTGCCTTGGGGAGTGAATACGGTTTTCGCGCAGGACAATGGAGCAAGCATGAACGGCGACACAATCGGCACCAGCGCGGGTGATCTTGTCATCCACCCCGTGGATCATGCCAGCTCGGTGCTGGCCTTTGGCGACCAGAGCGATCTATGTCGATCCGGTCGGTGGCGCCGCGCTCTATGAAGGCCTGCCGGCGGCTACCGCCGTGCTGATCACCCACGGCCATGGCGATCATTTCGATGTGCCCACGCTTGAGGCCATCGCCAAAGACGTGCCGCTCCTGACCAATCAGGACGTCTTCGACAAGCTGCCGCCCGCGCTCAAGGCCAATGCCACGCCCATCGCCAATGGTGCCGAGACAACCTTTGCCGGCCTGCCGCTCAAAGCCATCCCCGCCCATAATGTGACGGCGGACCGGATGCAGTATCATCCCGTCGGCGTCGGTAATGGCTATCTGCTGACCTTTGGCGACAAAATTGTCTATGTGGCCGGCGACACCGAGCCGACCCCCGAAATGCTGGCGCTATCAGGCATTGCCGTGGCTTTCCTGCCCATGAACCTGCCCTATACCATGACGGTCGAGCAGGCCGCCGAAGCGGTGAACGCCTTTAAGCCGGCCATTGTCTATCCCTACCATTATGGCGATAGCGATCTGGATGCCTTCGAGGCCGGCGTCACCGCCGATGGCGTGGAGGTCCGCCGGCGCGACTGGTACGCTAAAAGCGCCTGACAAGCCTTGACTCTTGGGGCTTTTGCCGTGATAAGCGCCCCTGGAATGCGTGCTGGCTCGTCTGGCGCGCTTCTCTTTATTTGAAAAACGCTGCTTGAGGCTGCCTGCCGGTTTTACTGCCGGCCCAGTTTGAAGTCCGCAGGATAAGGCTTTCCCTGCGGCGCCGCAAAGCGCGACAGAAAGGGACCGAGGCGTTTGACGCTCCTGGTTGAACTATGACTTTTGCCGTGATCAAAACCGGTGGCAAGCAGTATAAGGTTGCCGCCAACGACGTTCTCAAGATTGAAAAGCTCGACGCCGAAGCCGGCACCATCGTGACCTTCGACCAGTCCTGATGATTGATGGCGAAGTCGGTGCTCCCCTGATCGAAGGCGCGCTTGTCGCTGCCGAACTGCTTGAAACCCGCAAGCAGAAGACGGTCATCATCTTCAAGAAGAACCGTCGCCACAATTACCGCCGCCGCAATGGCCACCGCCAACTGCTCTCGACCGTGCGCATCACCGAAATCCTGACGGGCGGCGCCAAGCCGACCATCAAGGCCGCCGGTGTCGCTGCCAAGACCGAAAGCGTTGCTGCCGAAAAGCCGGCCAAGGCTGCTGCCAAGACCGCAGCGCCCAAGGCTGAAGCGGCTACCGAGGCCAAGGCCCCGGCCGCCAAGAAGGCTGCAAAGCCTGCCGCCGATTTCACCGACGACATCAAGCTGATCGGTGGCGTGGGTCCGGCTCTGGAAAAGAAGCTGATTGCCGCTGGCATCACCAGCCTCACCCAGATCGCTGCCCGGAAGAAGGCCGACGTCGCCAAGTTCGACGAAGAGCTGGAATTCCACGGCCGCATCGAGCGCGACGAATGGGTTGCCCGGGCCAAGGATCTGGTCGCCGGCAAGCCCCCGCGCGCCAAGGTCGACCAGGAAGCCGTGGCCGATAAGGCCGAAGACAAGACGAAGTAAGGATAATCCACCATGGCACACAAAAAAGCAGGCGGTTCATCCCGCAACGGTCGTGATACCGCTGGCCGTCGTCTTGGCGTCAAGAAGTTTGGCGGCGAAGACGTGATCGCTGGCAACATCCTGATCCGTCAGCGCGGCACCAAGTGGCATCCCGGCACCGGCGTTGGCTCGGGCAAGGACCACACCATTTATGCACTGGTCGACGGCAAGGTTGCGTTCCGCACCCGTGCGAAATCGCAAGTTTTCGTCTCCGTCAGAACCGGCAGAGGCCGCCGAATAATCCGGCAGGTCTTGTGAACCCAGCCGGTGACCGGGTCCCCGGCTCGTGTTCTCTGCGAGCGAAATTCCAAGGGGGACCGGTGCGCCGGTTCCCCTTTTCGTTTCCGTAAGAGAGCACCAAGATGCACGCCACCCACACCCAAGCCGTTCTAGCCACTGTCCGAGCCCGCAAAGCAGCCCGTCCCGGCGGCTTCAGGTGTCGGGACGGTGTGAGATGACACCCATTGCGACCGAACGGTTGATCCTGCGCGAGCCAAGCCTTGCCGATGCGCCCTGCTATGCCCCGGGCGTCGGCGAGTATGACGTGGCCCGCTTTCTGACCCCCGTGCCCTATCCCTATACTTTGGGCATGGCGATCGATTGGCTGCGCCGGGCCGAACCGGCAACCCCCGAGCGCTCCACATTGATCATCGAATTGCCCGGCAAGGGCCTGATCGGCTGCGTCTCGCTCATTGGCGAACTCGGCTTCTGGATTGCCCGCCCACACTGGAACCGGGGCTATGTCACCGAAGCTGCCATGGCGCTGCTCGATTGGCACTTTGCCGGCACCGAGGCGCAGGCCGTCACCTCCAGCGCCCATCACAACAATGCTGCCTCACTCAGCGTGCAGAAAAAGCTGGGCTTTGTGCCCACCGGCACCGAGTTGCGATTTTCGCAGACGCTTCAGCGTGATGTCGATCACGTGGTAACACAGCTGACACGGCAGGCTCGGACTGGGGGAAGCGATGATTGAAGAATTCAAACAAGCTCTGCCCGCAACGATCGCAACCGATCGTCTGCTGCTGACCACGCCTGTTCTGGCCCATGTGCCCGAAATGGCCGTGCTGGCCAACAACAAGCGCATCTACCGGGTTCTGTCGCGCCTGCCGCACCCCTATGACGAAAGCCACGGCCGCTTTTTCGTTGAGACCATTGCCCGCGGCCCCGAAGAATTCGCCTGGTCTATCCTGCGGGACGGCGCCTATATCGGCACGATTGGCCTGCATCTGCTGCCCGACCGCCTGCCCGAGCTTGGCTATTGGTTGGGGGAGCCTTTCTGGGGGCAAGGCTATGCCACCGAAGCCGCCATTGCCGTCGTCGGGGCTGTCAAAGACACCGGTATTGTA
The DNA here is from genome assembly GCA_025452255.1 of Devosia sp. A8/3-2. Classification (GTDB taxonomy): domain Bacteria; phylum Pseudomonadota; class Alphaproteobacteria; order Rhizobiales; family Devosiaceae; genus Devosia. The sequence continues at coordinate 864,680 of CP104974.1, read as the reverse complement.
TCGGGCCTGCGCTCGCGTGCCCTACTGGACAATGCCGGCTCACGCAAGGTTCTGGCCAAGGCCGGCTTTGTTCAAACCGGCGAAGACGTCGATAGTGAGGGCACGCTCAAGGGGGCGCGCTCGGCCTTGGTTGCGTTGGAATTCACGCCATGATCCCGCGCCTTTATTCATCGCGCTTCGTGCTGCGCCAACCCGAAATGGGCGACGCCGAAGACATCGCGCGCTACCTCAATGATTTCGACGTGGCGGGAAATCTCGCCCGCGTGCCCTTTCCCTATCGCCTGTCCGATGCCAAAGCCCGGCTGCGCACCCGCACACCCAATCTGCCGGTCGGGGAAACCAATTTCACCATTGAACTGCCCGGCGAAGGCTTTGCCGGCCATGTCGGGTTTCATCGCGGCCCCAAGGGACCTATATTTGGTTATTGGTTGGGCCGGCCCTTCTGGAACCGCGGCATCATGACCGAAGCGGCAACCGCCAGCCTCGACTGGTTTTTCGCCACCACCAATACGCCAGTAGTTTATTCGGGCGTTTTCTATTTCAATGCGGCCTCTTTGGCAGTCCAGAACAAGCTTGGATTTACCGAAACCGGCCGCTCAAGCCTGCTCTGCCTTGCGCGCGGCGCCGAGGTAGAGCATATCGACACAGAATTGACGCAGAGCGTCTGGAAGGCCCGTACACCATGAAATTCCTCGATCAGGCCAAGATCTTTGTGCGCTCCGGCGATGGCGGGGGCGGCTCCGTGTCGTTCCTGCGCGAAAAATTCGTCGAATTCGGCGGTCCCAATGGCGGCAATGGCGGACGCGGCGGCGACGTCGTGGTCGAATGCGTCGATGGACTCAATACCCTGATCGACTATCGCTATCAGCAGCATTTCAAGGCCAGCACCGGCACGCACGGCATGGGCAAGAACCGCACCGGCGCCGATGGCGAACATGCCATTTTGCGCGTGCCCGTGGGCACCTGTGTCTTTGAAGACGACAATGAAACCCTGATTGCCGATCTGACCGAAGTGGGCCAGCGCATCGTGCTGCTGTCGGGCGGCAATGGCGGCTTCGGCAATGCCCATTTCAAGACCAGCTCCAATCAGGCCCCTCGCCATGCCAATCCGGGCCGGAGTGGGCGTCGAAAAATGGATCTGGCTGCGTCTCAAGCTGATCGCTGATGCGGGTCTCGTCGGTCTGCCCAATGCCGGCAAATCGACATTCTCGGCCGCCGTTTCGGCCGCCAAGCCCAAGATTGCCGGTTATCCCTTCACCACCCTCCATCCCAATCTGGGCGTGGTCTCGATTGGCGAGCGCGATTTCGTGCTGGCCGATCTGCCCGGCCTGATCGAGGGCGCCAGCGAAGGCGCCGGCATTGGCGACCGGTTCTCGGGCCATGTCGAGCGCTGTGGCGTCTTGATCCATCTCATCGATGGCACCCGGGACGATATCAAGGGCGCCTACAAAACCATTCGCGGCGAGCTGACCGCCTATGACGAGCGCTCGGGCGAAAAGCCCGAGCTGGTCGTGCTCAACAAGATCGACGCCATCGATCCCGACGAGCTCAAGGAAAAGGTCAAGATTCTCAAAAAGGCCAGCAAAGCCGATGTGCTGCTGGTCTCGGGCGTCACCGGCAAGGGTGTCGATCAGGTGCTCTACGATATTGTGGGGGTTCTGGACGCCGAGAAAGCCGCCAAGGTCGAAGCCGCCCGCCGCAAGATCGAGCCCAATTGGGTTCCGTAATGATCATTGGGCAGACCCTCTTCACCTCTCCCTTTGGGGGAGAGGTCGGCGCGCAGCGCCGGGTGAGGGGCCTTCCCTCCACGTCGCATCGTAAGCAGATCGAGTTTGCTGCAAAATGAACGCCCTAGCGCCCTATAAGCGCCTGACTATCAAGATCGGCTCGGCCCTGCTTGTCGACAAGCAGGGCAGGCTTCGTGCTGGCTGGCTGGCCGATCTGGCCGCCGATATTGCCGCCCTCAAGGCCGGGGGAAGCGAAGTGGTCATCGTCTCCTCCGGCGCCATCGCGCTGGGCCGGGGCCGCCCGGGCCTCGACGCGCTGACCCTGACGCTCGAACAGAGCCGGGCCGCCGCCAGCGCCGGCCAGATTGCGCTCAGCCGGGCCCGGGCCGAGGCGCTGGGTCGCCACAGCATCGTGACGGGGCAGATCCTGATCACCCCCAATATCACCGAAGAGCGGCGCTATTATCTCAACGCCCGTACCACGATTGCCACCCTCTTGGGCACGGGCGCCGTGCCGATCATCAATGAGAATGACAGCGTCGCCACTGCCGAAATCCGCTATGGCGACAATGATCGCCTCTCGGCCCGCGTCGCCACCATGATCGAGGCCGATTGCCTCATCCTGCTCTCCGATATCGATGGGCTCTATACCGCCCCGCCCGCCAAGGATGCTTCGGCCATTCACCTCTCCGAAGTTTCCGCCATCACCCCCACGATCGAAGCCATGGCCGGGGGCGCCGCAAGCCATCTCTCGCGTGGCGGCATGACCACCAAGGTCGAGGCGGGCAAGATCGCGACCCATGCCGGCACCGCCATGATCATTGCCAAGGGCACCGAAGCCCATCCCCTCAAGGCCCTGACCGAGGGCGCACGCCATACCCTCTTCCATCCCGCCCGCAGCCGGGCGCAGGCGCGCAAGCGCTGGATCATGGGCACGCTGGCCGTGGCGGGGACCCTGCAGGTCGATGCCGGCGCCGCGAAAGCCCTGCTGACCGGCAAGTCACTGCTGCCCATCGGCGTCACCAAGGTAACCGGCGATTTCGAGCGCGGCGACACCATTGCCGTGACCAGTCCCGACGGCACGGAAATCGCCCGGGGCCTCGCCGGTCTCGATAGTGACGAAGCCCGCCTTGTCATGGGTAAACGCAGCGATGCGGTGATCGAGCTTTTGGGCGCCGGCAATCGCGCCGCCCTTGTGCATCGCGACAATCTCGTGCTGGTAGGCAGCCAAGAGGAGACGAGCAGTGAGCGCGCTTGAGGCCAATCAATCCCTGCCCCAGATCATGGCTGAGATGGGCCGCAATGCCCGCATGGCTGCGCGCAAGCTCGCTATCGCCACGCCCGAGCAGAAGCGCACGGCGCTGCTGACGGCGGCCGGCGCCATCAATGCCCATCGCAAGGCAATTCTCGCCGCCAATGCCAAAGACATGGACGCCGCCCGCACCAAGGGCATTTCCAAGGCCTTTCTCGACCGGCTCGAGCTCAACGATTCCGCATTGACGGCATTATCACCGCGGTCAAAACCATTGCCGAACTGCCCGACCCCGTCGGCGCCAAAATTGCCGAATGGGATCGCCCAAATGGCCTCCATATCGAGCGCGTGCGTACCCCGCTCGGCGTTATCGGCGTGATCTTTGAATCGCGCCCCAATGTCACCGCCGATGCCGGCGCGCTAGCCATTAAATCGGGCAATGCCGTCATCCTGCGTGGCGGCAGCGACAGCTTTCATTCCAGCCGCGCTTTGGTCGATTGCATGCTTGATGGCCTGCATCTGGCGGGCCTCCCCGTCGAATGCATCCAGCTCGTCCCCACCACGGACCGCGCCGCCGTCGGCGAAATGCTCAAGGGGCTCGACGGCAATATCGACGTCATCGTGCCGCGCGGCGGCAAGACCCCGGTCGCCCGCGTGCAGGACGAAGCCCGCGTGCCGGTCTTTGCCCATCTCGAAGGCATCGTGCATGTCTATATCGACAAGTCAGCCGATCTCGACAAAGCCATCTCGGTCACTCTCAATGCCAAGATGCGCCGCACCGGCATTTGCGGCGCCGCCGAGACCCTGCTCGTCCACAAGGACGTGGTCCCAACCCATCTCAATCCCATCCTTGACGCATTGATGGCAAAAGGCTGCGAAATACGCGGCGATGCTATCGTCAACGCTAACAGTCCGCTAACCAAATCGGCCACTGAAGAGGACTGGCGCACCGAATATGAGGACGCGATTATCTCGGTAAAAGTCGTCGACAGCGTCGAGGCCGCCATCGCCCATATCGAAAACTATTCGAGCCACCACACCGAAGCTATCATCGCCGAAGATGCTGTTTCCGTTGAGAAATTCTTCAACGAAATCGATAGCGCCATCCTGTTGCACAACGCCTCGACCCAATTCGCCGATGGCGGCGAATTCGGCTTTGGCGGCGAAATCGGCATCGCCACGGGCAAAATGCACGCCCGCGGCCCAGTCGGCGTCGAACAGCTGACCAGCTTCAAATATCGCGTCCGCGGCAACGGCCAGACGAGGCCTTAGCCCCACTTGACCCTCCGCGCTCCGCTCCGTATTTCCGGCATTACCGAACTGCCTCCCTCTGCGGCGGGCATGCGCATCGGCCTGTTCGGTGGCAGCTTCAACCCCATACACGAGGGTCATCTTCTCGTCGTGGAAGAGACCTTGCGCCGCCTGCAACTCGACGCCGTCTGGGTCATGGTAACGCCCGGTAACCCGCTGAAAAACCACACCGAACTCGCGCCCTTGGCCGATCGCGTCACCGCCGCGCGCGCCCTGCTCAGCGATCCGCGCGTCCGCGTCACCGGCTTTGAGGCCGCCTATGGCTTCACCTATTCTCGGCAGACCATCCGCTTCCTGACCAAAGCCATGCCCGACCGCCGCTTTGTCTGGATCATGGGCGCCGACAACCTCGTCGACTTCCACCGCTGGGAACGCTGGCGCGATATCGCTGCCATGGTCCCCATGGCAGTCTATGTCCGGCCCGGCTCCTCGCGCCTCGCCCCAGCCTCGCGGGCTGGCATTGCGCTAGGCCGCTATCGCGTCGACGAAGAGGATGCCAGCCGCCTCGCTAGCATCCCGCCCCCGGCCCGGGTGTACCTGCATGGCCGCCAATCGCCCCTCTCATCTTCGGCAATAAGAGCACGGCGCCGTCGTGAAACTGCAAAGTGAGCGGGCTACCTTAGAAAACCGCGCTAAAAGCGCATATTGGCCAAGTGTGATTAAACTCACCAATCAAGGAACTGATTGCTTGCCGTTTGCAAAGACGCCTGCACATTCCGATCAACAACCAAGGATGCTGACCCCACGCATGACCCATGCACGAGCATGGGCGGAAGGCCATTGCTGATGGCCGCGCTGCCCGAGAACACCTCTCCCCACGCCGAGGCCCCCATTTCCGCCCTGGAACGCCCGATGATCGATGTCATCCTTGAATGCCTTGACGATGCCAAGGCCGAGGAAATCGTTGCCGTCGACATTACCGGCAAATCCTCGCTGGCCGACCACATGGTGGTTGCTTCCGGCCGTTCGCAGCGCCATGTCGGCGCCGTAGCCGACCGGTGGTCAACGCCCTGCGCGATGCCGGCCATGGCAAACCGCGCATTGAGGGTCTGCCCCATTGCGATTGGGTCTTGGTCGATGCCGGCGATGTCATCGTCCACATCTTCCGCCCCGAAGTGCGCGAGTTCTACAACATCGAAAAGATGTGGCAGGCCGACTTCGCCGCCGACGCCCACTAAGCGTCTGGCATGCGGGTAACAATCGCGGCTGTCGGCCGAATGAAGGCCGGGCCCGAACGGGAAATGGTGGCGCGCTATCTTGATCGCGCCATCGGCGGCGGCAAACCGCTGGCCTTGACCGGTTTCGATGTTATCGAGCTGACCGAATCCTGCGCCGGCTCGTCGGCCAGCCGCAAGGCCGACGAGGCTAAAGCCCTGCGCGGCGCCCTGCCCGACGGCATTGTGGTGGCGCTCGATGAACGCGGCAAAGCCATTGGCTCGGAAGCCTTCGCCAACCAGATCGGCCGCTGGCGCGATGATGGCCGCCCCGCAGCCAGCTTCATCATCGGTGGCGCCGATGGGCTTGATCCCGCCTTCGTCGCGGCAGCCGATCTCGTGCTGAGCTTTTCCCCCCTCACCTGGCCACACCAGCTGGTCCGCATCATGCTGGCCGAACAGCTCTACCGCACCACCACCATCCTCTCCGGCCACCCCTACCACCGCGGCGATTGAAATGGACCATTGAATGGTCTATTTTATGAACACCCACGATGGAGACGCTCAATGGATATCGCCCTATCTGATGCCAAGGCACAGCTAACCGACCTCGTCCGCCGCGCGGAAGCCGGCGAAGAGATCGTATTGACGCGCCACGGCACACCTGTCGCACGAATTGCCGCCATCAAGCCGCAGCTATCGCCGGAACAAAAAAAGGCCCGGATCGACGCCATCCGCGCATCGGTTCGCACCGTGCCGGATGATGGCGTATCGGCCGCCCGCAGCCGAGATTTTCTCTACGATGAATCCGGCCTGCCCAAGTGATCGTCGTCGATACCTCAGCCCTGTTGGCCATTCTGAAGAATGAGTCAGACGCCGATGCCTGCCAGCGCGTGCTGGAAACGACGGCGACAATCCTGATTGCAGCCTCAACGCTCACCGAGGCCATGATTGTTGCAGGACAAAAAGGGCTGCTTGCCGGTCTCACGGCCCTGTTGGACGATGTGTCGGTCGAATGTATCCCCCTGTCGGAAGTGGGCGCCGGGCAGGCGGCTGCCGCCTATGCCATCTGGGGCAAAGGTATCCACCCTGCCGGACTCAATTTCGGCGATTGCTTCGCCTATGCCCCGGCAAAGAGCGCAATTGCCCGCTGCTCTTTGTCGGCAATGATTTCAGCCAGACCGATATCGTCAGCGCGATCTGAGCCCTGCGCAAAATCACGACATGGTTAAGCAGAGTTAACCTCTGGTTTTCCGGGGCCTTGCTATGGTGCGCCGATTGATTCAGGCGCCTGGCGCCGCTGCTGGAGATGTCATGGCAAAAGTGCCGGGCAAGAGGATGAGCAATAAACCGGCACGGGCGCTGGCAGCACTCGTGCTGGCGGCGATGCCCTCGCTGCCGCTGCTCGCCCAGACCCAGACGCCTCCCGCCCAGACCGAAGCCCCCGCCGCTCCGCCAGCAACGCCCGACGCAGTAGCGCCGCTCGGCCCGCCGCTCGCACCGGCCGCCGAGCCTGATCCCGCCGCCGCCCAGACCGATCTTGAGGCCGTGGAAGCCTCGATCGCGCTCAGCCGGGAGCGGGTCGATGCGCTCAAGGCCGAGATTGCCGAGATGGAAGGCGATCGCACCAAGCAGAACGCCGCCCTCATCGCCGCCGCCCAGCGCGTCAAAATGGCCGAGATCGAGGTGGCCGATATCGAGGAACGGCTCTCCACGCTCATCGTCTCCGAACTCGAAGTGCGCGGCCGGCTGGACGGCTCCAATGCCGAGATCGCCAATGTGCTGGCGGCCCTTGAACGCATTTCGCTCAATCCGCCCCCGCGCTGATCGTCGATCCCGACGATGCCTTGGGCTCGGCCCGCAGTGCCATTCTGATCTCCGCCATCGTGCCCCAGCTGCGCGCCAAGGCCGACGCCGTCACGGCTGATCTGAAGCAACTCAACGACATCAAGGCATCCGCCCTCGCCGAGGAAGCTACGCTTAAAGCCAATTTCTCCGTGCTCGAGGAAGAACAGCTCCGCATCGCCACGCTCATCGCGGCCCGCAAGCAGGGCATTGATGTTCGCTCGAACGAGCTGGCGGCTCAGGAAGCCGAAGCCGTAGCGCTCGCCGCCCGCGCCACCACGCTCAAGGAGCTGATCGATAGCCTCTCGGCCCGAGCCAACGCGGTGCAGACGCCATCAGCGCCCACCGATCCCAACGCCGTCACCATGACGCCCGAACAGATCCGGGTGGCCCCGGCCAATAGCGCACGCACCGAGCCGGCAATGCCCTTTGCCAATGCCAAGGGCTATCTCACCATGCCGGCCAATGGCGTCAATGTGGTCGATTATGGCGCCGGCGACAGGTTCGGGGGCATATCGCACGGCATCTCGGTGGTCACCCGCGCCGAGGCGCAGGTCGTAGCTCCGGCCGACGGTTGGGTGCTTTATAAAGGCCCCTACCTCAATTACGGCCAAATCATCATTCTCAATACTGGCCAGAACTATACAACGCTTCTGGCAGGGCTCGACGCGGTCAGCGTCGATATCGGCCAGTTCGTGCTGATGGGCGAACCCCTTGGCACAATGGGATCACGCACAATTGGCCGTACCGTAACCACCAATGCTGGCAACTCCCAGCCGACCCTTTATATTGAACTGCGACAAAACAACGAGCCCCTCGATCCGACCGGATGGTGGGCGACCCCGACACAGAGTGGATAGAACCCTCATGCGCTTTCCGACCATCCGCGCCGCTGCCTTGACTTTGGCGCTGCTGCTGCCCGCATCGACCCTGTTCGCACAGGAAACCGCCCCGGCGCCCGCCGAGGAAGCTCCGGTTCCCGCCGAGCAGGCTCCCGACCGTGCACCGGCCGAACCGGCTCCGGGTGGCGAACAGCCCGAACCCACGGCAGAGGAAAAGGCCGAAAAGCCGCGCGATCCGCTGGAGGTCTATGCCGATCTCAATCTGTTCGGGGAAATCTTCGACCGTATCCGCGCCGAATATGTCGATGCCCCCGATGAGCAGGAGCTGATCCGCGCCGCCATCCGGGGCATGCTGACCTCGCTCGACCCCCATTCGGGCTATCTGCCGCCCGCCGATTACGACGAAATGCGCGAAGATACCTCCGGCGAATTCGGGGGCACGGGCATCAGAAGTCACCATGGAAGAGGGCATCGTCAAGGTCGTCTCCCCCATCGATGATACTCCCGCCGCCAAGGCCGGCATCCTGGCCAATGACCTGATCGTTGCCATTGACGGCGTATCGGTCCAGGGCATGGTCCTTGACGACGCCGTTGCCAAGATGCGCGGCCCGCTGGGAACCTCGGTTAAGATCACCATCGCCCGCGAAGGCGTGCCCGATCCGCTCGACTTCGAGCTGACCCGCGCGACCATCGCCATGCGCGCCGTGCGCTGGTCCATGGAAGGTGATGTTGCCGTGCTGCGCCTGTCGCGCTTCTCCGAGCAAGCCTTTGTCGGCGTCCAGCAGGCCATCAAGGATATCTATGCCGAACGCAAGGACGTGGCGCCCAAGGGCATCATCCTTGATTTGCGCAACAATCCGGGCGGCTCGGTCGATCAGTCGGTCTATGTCGCCGACGCTTTCCTCAAGCAGGGCGCGGTCGTGCTGACCCGTGGCCGTGTTCCCGAGGAAAGCGCCCGCTATGACGCCCAGCCCGATGCGCTCGATGCGCAGCTGACGGATGTGCCGCTGGTCGTGCTGATCAATGGCGGCTCGGCCTCGGCCTCCGAAATCGTGGCCGGCGCCTTGCAGGATCATAAGCGCGCCACCGTGGTGGGTACGCGCTCCTTCGGCAAGGGTTCGGTGCAGTCGATCATTTCGCTTGGGCCCGACGGCGCCATGCGCTTGACCACGGCGCGCTATTACACGCCAAACAACCGCTCCATCCGGGCGCTGGGCATCACTCCCGATATCGAGATCAAGCAGACGGTTCCGCCTGAATTGCAGGGCCGTGACGAGATCATCGGTGAAGCCGGGCTTGCCGGGCACATCACAGTCGAAGGCCGGGAAGAAACCACTGTCGGCTCCTCGGTCTATGTGCCGGCCGACAAGGCCGAAGACGCCCAGCTGCAATATGCCATTCGCCTGATCGATGGCGGGGAGACCAACGTGGCTTACCCGCCCAAGGCGGAATGACGCTAGCTTCCATGCTATGACATTGTGGGGCGGGACGGCTGATTCGCCGTCCCGCCCCACAATGTCATGCAGGACTTTTTCGATGGCCAATGATCTCAGCACCCCGCTGACCGGCCGCAAGCGCCAGCCGGGAGAAACCGGCCGCGGCTTTCCTGTAGCGCGTGCTCTTTGCCATCATCGCGCTGATCGGCATTGGCTTCGTGCTGCGGCTGATCCTCGCCAATGATCCGAATGGCGGTCGTCCCAGCCGAGAAGTCGCCATCACTTCGACCCGCAATTCCAATGAGGTGGCCAATGCGGTGGCCACCGGCCCTGCCACCATTACCGCCGACCCCCAGCAATATCCCGCTGGCAGCGCCATCTCCACGATCGGCGCCGATGTGCCCGCCGGCACCGCCCAGCCGGACGCTTTCGGCGCCCTGCCCGATCTCAGCGAAGAGACCGCCAACGGCCCCATTCCGCGCATTGCCAGCGATGGCCGCACGCCCTTTGCCACCTATTCGCGGCCAAGCACCGCGCCCGTGGGGCTGCCAAAAATCGCCATCATCGTCAGTGGGCTCGGCATAAATGAGCAGGGCTCGCTCGACGCCATCGAACGCCTGCCGCCCGATATCACGCTGGCCTTTGCTCCCTATGGCAAGACGCTGAGCAATAGTGTGGCGGCCGCCCGCAGCAGCGGCCACGAAATCCTGCTCGAAATTCCGCTCGAGGCCCTTCGATTATCCGCAGAACGATCCCGGCCCGCAGACCCTTCTGACCGGGGAGACACCGCGCGCCAATCTGGACAAGCTGTTCTGGCTGCTGGCCCGCTTTGGCGGCTATGCCGGTGTGATCAACAATATGGGCGCCCGCTTCACTGCCTCGGCCGCCGATTTCTCGCCCCTTATGGAAGAGCTTGGCGCGCAGGGGCTAGGCTATGTCGATGATGGCTCGTCCAACCGCTCCATCGCCCCCCAATTGGCTGCTGGCAACAAGGTGCCGTTTTCGCGCGTCGATGCGATGATTGACGCCAATCCCTCCCAGCAATCCATTCTCGCAGCGCTTACCAGCCTTGAGGCCAAGGCGGTAGAGAACGGCCACGCAATCAGTATTGTCAGCGCCCTACCCATATCGGTAGCGGCGGTCGCCGAATGGTCGGCCGCTCTGGAAAGCAAAGGGCTCGCGCTGGTGCCCGCCAGCGCCCTGATGAAACAAGCAGAGTAACGTGATGACCAAAGTCCTCGATCGACAATCCATGCCCTATCGCGACTGCGTGGGCATTGCCGTCTTCAATCATGAGGGCAATGTATTCATCGGCCGCCGCAAGCCCGAGGAAGACCCCGAGGATTCCGCCGAACGCGGCGCTCCACGGCAGATGCCGCAGGGTGGCATCGACAAGGGCGAAGACCCGCTGCGCGCCGCCCTGCGCGAACTGCACGAGGAAACCAATATCACCGCGGTGAGCCTGCTCGCCGAAGCGCCTGAATGGATTTATTACGACTTGCCCGATGACGCTGGGTATTGCCCTCAAGGGCAAATATCGTGGCCAGCGCCAGCGCTGGTTTGCCTTCGCCTTTACCGGCAAGGACAGCGAAATCGACGTTGCAGAATCCCGGTGGCGGCAAGGTCCCGGCCGAATTCGACGCCCGGCGCTGGGAAAAACTCACCCGCACGCCAAGCTTGATCGTGCCGTTCAAGAAGGACGCCTACGACAAGGTGGTCGAGGCTTTTTCCGACATTCCCCAACGCTTCACCCACGCATAGACTGGCGGCATGAAAACCATCGGCCTTATCGGCGGCATGAGCTGGGAATCCACCGCCCACTATTATCGCGTGCTCAATCAGGAGACCGCCGCCCGGCTCGGAGGTCTCCATTCGGCGCCGGTGATCGTGCATTCGGTGGATTTCGCGCCCATTGCGGAGATGCAATCGGCCGGTGATTGGGACGGTGCGGGTCGCCAATTGGCCAGAAATCGCCAAAGGGCTGGAGCGCGCCGGTGCCGAAATCATCGGGCTGGCCACCAACACCATGCATGTCGTGGCTTCAGCGATCACGGCCAATCTCTCCGTGCCCTTCATCCACATTGCCGATCCCACCAGCGATGCGCTGCTGGCCGACGGCTTCACGACGGTGGGCCTCCTCGGCACCCGCTTCACCATGGAAATGGGCTTCTACCACGATCGTCTCACCGAACGCGGCATCGCCTCGCTCATCCCCGAAGTCGACCGCACCAACCTAAACGGCATCATCTACGAAGAACTCTGCCGGGGCATTGTGCGCGACGAGATCCCGCCGCACCTACATCACCGCCATCGAACGCCTCGCTGCCCGAGGCGCCGAAGCCGTCATTCTGGGCTGCACCGAAATCGGCATGTTGATCGATGACTCCGTAAGCCCGCTACCGGTCTTCGACACCACCGACCTGCACGCCAAGGCGCTCGTCAGCGCGGCTCTGGCGTAAAACACAACTCCATCAGCCTGCGCCTCCCTCCCCCTTGAGGGGAGGGAACGAGGGTGGGGGTGCCGCGCCCTCAACCCACTCATACCACCTTCAACCAGCTGAAAGTTCAGCACCCCCACCCCAACCCTCCCCTAAAGGGGAGGGAGAAGGTCGTGGCTCACGCGCACCCAGCGCCAATCCAAATACTCTAAGCCGCCCGCCGACGCCCAGCCTCCACCACCGCCGGCTTGCTCAGCACAAACACATCCACCAGCCCATCCGGGCTCTGCGCCTGTGCCTCGGTCTGCTCGATCGCCGCATTGATCTCCTCGACCAGCGCCGCATTGTGCTGCGTCATCTCGTCAAGCGTGCGCACCGCCGTCGACACTTCATCGATAGACGAAGCCTGCTCGCCACTGGCCTGCGCAATGGCCTCGACCAATTCGCTATTGGCCCGCACCGCATCCAGCATCATCTGCAACCGGCTCGCCGCATCCGAAACCAGCCCCGAGCCACCGCGCACCTCATTGGCCGATTGCTCGACCAGCGCCTTCACATCAGCCGAGGCACCGGCCGCCGATTGTGCCAACCGCCGCACTTCGACCGCCACCACGGCAAAGCCGCGCCCCGCCTCTCCGGCCCGCGCCGCCTCGACCGAGGCATTGAGCGCCAGAAGATTGGTCTGGAAGGCAATGTCGTCGATCATGCCGATAATGTTGGAAATCTTGGCCGAGGATTGGGTGATCCGCTCCATGGCTGCATTGGCATTGCTCATCACCGTGCCGCTCTCGGCCGCCGTCACCGCAACGGCGCGGGCCTTGCCCGCTGCCTCGCGCGCCATGCGCGCATTGCCGGCCACGGTGCCGGCCAGCGTCTCCATCGCCGCCGCGGTCTGCTCGATCGTCGCCGCCTGCCGCGTGGTGCGTTCGGAGAGGTCATTGGCGCCCGACAGAATCTCTCCCGTCGCTAGCCGCAGCGCCCGCGAGGTCTGCTGCAATTGCCCGACCACCTCGGCAAAGCGCGACACCGTGCCATTGAGCGCATGGCGCAAATCTTCGAACTGCGGCTCGAACGGCACGTCGATACTGGCGGTCAGATCACCCTCCGCCAATTGCTGCAGCCCCGCGCCCACAGCGGCAACCGCCTGCTTGCGCGCGGTCACATCGGTCGCAAACTGCACGATCTTATAGGGCACGCCATCGACCCCAACGATGGGGCTGAACGTGCTCTGAATCCACACTTCGTGGCCATCGCGGGTACGGCGGCGATATTCGCCTGCCTTGAACTGCCCGGCCGCCAGATCGAGCCAAAATTGCTTATAGGCCGCGCCACTGGGATCGGCGCCAAACAGGAACAGCGCATTGGGCTGGGCCAACACTTCCTCACGTTGATAGCCCACCAGATCGAGAAAATTCTGATTGGCGGCCAGAACCGCGCCCTCAAGCGAAAACTCCACCACCATTTGCGACATGGAAATCGCATTGAGCTGGCCAGTATGGTCGGCCGCCTCCGCCAGATGCCGGCCGGTCTCGGCGCCAAGTTCGGCGACGCGCTGCCCATTGCGGCGGAACACTTCCACCGCCTTGGCCATGGCGCCGATTTCATTGCGCCGCTCGGTATAGGGCACCTCGGCGTCAAGTTCGCCGGCCACGATGGAATTCATCACCGCCGAAAGCCGCGGAATGGGCCGGGTCAAGAGCCACGACAGCAGCAGCGCCACCGCGCCAATCACCAGTAGCACCGCCCCGCCCACGGCCAGCAGCATGGTCAGCGACCGCCCCACCACCGCCTCGATGGGCGCCCGATCGACCGCCACCATCAGCGCCCCGATCACCGTGCCATCGGCCATGGTGATCGGCTGATGCAGCAGAAAATAGCCGACACCCTCGATAACAGCTTCGCTGTGGACGCTCTGATTGGCCTGCATGGACGCGAAAAGCGGCGTGCCGGCAACAATCGGGCTATCCAGCCGCTCGCCACTGCCCTGCAATAGGCTCGTCGTACCGGTCACAAAATCAGGGCTGACTTCGGTGTTGTAGACATAGATCGTCACATCCTGCCCGGTAACCCGGGCAATCGTGTCGATGACATCATTGGTGCGGAAGCGCGGCATGGAGCGCATCACGAGACCGCTTACATTGCCGGCCTCGTCCGCCACCACTTCCAGACTCGGCAGATTGACCTGCAGGATTTCCGCGCTGATCCGGGTCGCGCTGGCCACTTCTTTGGCGGCATCCTCGCTGGCTGAATTGGAGAGGCTGATGAACAGCCCCACCAGAACCGCCAGCACAGCAATGGCAATCGAGCCGATCGCCATAGCGGCAATGGCAAATGTCAGTCGCAAATGACCCAGAGCAGCGCCCATCAATACCCCCAAATGTCCGCGTTCCGGTCCGGCCGAATGACGCTTCCAAAAGTAGAGTGGCGGCACTTTATTAATCGCACGTTTAAATATGCATAAGTGCCAGCACAATCAAAGGCTTGCCTATATTTTGAGCAAGCAAGCCTAAACTTGCCGGCAAAATAAAACAGCCGCCTCCGAAGGAGACGGCTGTCTGGAATTGCGCGAGCATGACACCACGCTTATCCGCCGGAGGTCCGGCAGGCACAGCTTAATGAATATGGGTCCCATTGATCTGGCCGGCTTCGATGGCCGGGTTCAGCAAGCCGCTGACCAGCACCTGCGCATAGGACTTGTCGTCCGGCGTTTGGGCGCGGGCGAGTTCTTCCTCGGCCGCCTTGATTTCGGCCTGCAGATCGCCAGTGTCGAATTCATGGAACGGGGAGGCTTCTTCGGCCGAGATGGTCAGGCCTTCGGTGGACACATCGGCAAAGCCGCCGCGCACGAAATAGACATGCGCCTTGCCGTCGAGGCCTGTCACGGTGATGAAGCCCAGCCGCAGCGTGGTCATGAACGGGGCGTGATCTTCCATCACGGTGAAATAGCCTTCCGTGCCCGGAACGGTGACCGAGGTCACGACTTCCGACAGCACCAGCCGCTCGGGCGACACGATCTCGATCTTGAGGCCTTCAGCCATTTTTTTGGTCCCTTAGCGGAGCGAACCCATCACTGGGCTTGGGCAGCGGGCCCGTCGCGAACGACGAGCCCAAGTGGCAAAAATCACGCGGCCTGAGCGGCCAGCTTCTGCGCCTTCTTGACGGCATCTTCGATGGTGCCGACCATGTAGAAAGCAGCTTCCGGCAGGTGATCATATTCACCATCGACCGGGCCCTTGAAGCCCTTGATGGTGTCTTCGAGCTGCACGAACACGCCCGGCGAACCCGTAAAGGCTTCGGCCACGTCGAAGGGCTGGCTCATGAAGCGCTCGATCTTGCGGGCGCGGGCCACGGTGAGCTTGTCCTCTTCGGATAGCTCGTCCATGCCTAGGATCGCGATGATGTCCTGCAGCGCCTTGTACTTCTGCAGCACTTCCTGCACCCGGCGGGCGATGAAGTAATGCTCTTCGCCAACCACGTTGGGATCGAGGATACGCGAGTTCGAAGCCAGCGGATCCACGGCCGGGTAGATACCCTTTTCCGAGATGGCGCGGTTGAGAACGGTCGTCGCGTCAAAGTGGGCGAACGAGGTCGCCGGCGCCGGATCGGTCAAATCGTCGGCGGGCACGTACACGGCCTGCACCGAAGTGATCGAGCCCTTGTTCGTGGTGGTGATGCGTTCCTGCATCTGGCCCATATCGGTGGCCAGCGTGGGCTGATAGCCCACAGCCGAAGGAATACGGCCCAGCAGAGCCGACATTTCAGCGCCAGCCCGGGTAAAGCGGAAAATGTTGTCCACGAAGAACAGCACGTCCTGGCCCCGGTCACGGAACTGCTCGGCAATGGTGAGGCCGGTCAGCGCCACGCGGGCACGCGCCCCGGGGGGCTCGTTCATCTGGCCGAACACGAGAGCGCACTTGGAACCAGCGGCCGAGCCACCGTTCTCATGCGGGTCCTTGTTCACGCCCGATTCGATCATCTCGTAGTAAAGGTCATTGCCTTCACGGGTGCGCTCGCCCACACCGGCGAACACCGAATAACCACCATGCGCCTTGGCGACGTTGTTGATCAGCTCCCGGATCAGCACGGTCTTGCCCACGCCAGCGCCGCCCATCAGGCCGATCTTGCCGCCGCGTGCATAGGGAGCGATCAGGTCCACGACTTTGATGCCGGTGACCAGAACCCGGCTTTCAGGGTTCTGTTCGGCAAAGGCGGGAGCTTCCTGGTGGATTTCGCGCTTGGTGTCGCCCGAGATCGGGCCGGCTTCATCGATCGGCTCGCCGATGACGTTCATGATGCGGCCCAGAGTGGCTTCACCGACCGGCACCGAGATGGCGGTGCCCAGATCGATTACTTCAGCGCCACGCACCAGACCTTCGGTCGTGTCCATGGCGATGGTGCGCACGGCGTTTTCGCCCAGATGCTGCGCCACTTCCAGAACCAGACGCTGGCCATTATTGGTGGTTTCGAGTGCGTTCAGAATCGTGGGCAAATGACCGTCAAACGTGACGTCCACGACGGCGCCGATGATCTGCGATACGCGGCCGGCCTTTTTCTCTGCCATTTGCTTCGTCCTTCGCTAGGGTGCTTAGAGCGCTTCCACGCCTGAAATGATTTCGATGAGTTCTTTGGTGATCTGGGCTCGGCGCTGGCGGTTATAGCTCAGCTGCAGCTTACCGATCATTTCGCCGGCGTTCCGGGTCGCATTGTCCATGGCGGACATCTGCGCGCCATAGA
This sequence comes from Devosia sp. A8/3-2, assembly GCA_025452255.1. Classification (GTDB taxonomy): domain Bacteria; phylum Pseudomonadota; class Alphaproteobacteria; order Rhizobiales; family Devosiaceae; genus Devosia. Next base: position 847,941 of record CP104974.1, on the reverse strand, counting down.
ACGAGGCGCCGTTTTCGAGCAAAGCGCGGAAGATCTGCACGCTGATATTGCGCGGCAGCAGCTCTTCAACAATGGCTTCTTCGCTCGGCTCGTATTCGTAGGGCACGGTCGAAAGCGCAGCAGCGCCCTCGCCTTCGAGCTTTTCGATGCGAGCCGGGATGATCTGCAGCGCCGTCGGCACTTGGCTGATCACCGAGTTGAACTTGGCAAAGAACAGCGTCGCCACGTCGAACTCGCCAGCCGCGAACAGGGCCTGCACCTTTTCCGAGATCAGCGCTGCCTCGGGCGAAGCCGATGGTCTTGATCTCGCGGAAGCTGACCGTCTCGATGATGAGAGTGGGATATTGCCGCTTGAGGATATCATTGCCCTTGCGGCCAACAGTCAGGATCTTGACCGTCTTGCCTTCGCTCAAAAGCTTGGCGGCGTGCTCGCGCGCCAGACGGGCGATGGACGAATTAAAGCCACCCGCCGGGCCACGCTCGCCGGTCGCCACGATCAGCAGATGCACCTGATCCTTGCCCGTGCCGGCCAGCAGCACCGGAGCGCCTGACTGACCTTCATAGACCGATGCCGGGCTCGCCAGCACCTTGCCCATGCGCTCGGCATAGGGGCGTGCGGCCTCGGCGGCATCCTGAGCACGGCGCAGCTTGGCCGCCGCAACCATCTGCATGGCCTTGGTGATCTTTTGCGTCGATTTGACCAGAATCGATCCGGTTCTTGAGGTCCTTTAGCGACGGCATCTGCCTATCGTCTCCTTGGGCCTTGAAGCGCGACCGGCGAACCGGTCACGCGCCAGACAACGTTATTAAGCCGCGTAGGTCTTCTTGATCTCGTCGAGAGCCGACTTGAGCTTGGCACGGGTGTCGTCGCTCAGCGCCTTCTCGGTCGCGATCGTGGTGAGAATGGCGGCATGCTTGCCACGCAATGCGCTCAGCACCGTTTTCTCGAAATCGGCAACCTTGTTGACCGGAATGCTATCGAGATACCCATTGGCGCCGGCAAAGATCACCGCAACCTGTTCTTCCGTCTTGAGCGGGGAGAACTGGGGCTGCTTCAGCAACTCGGTCAGGCGTGCGCCACGGTTCAGCAGGCGCTGGGTCGAGGCGTCGAGGTCCGAACCGAACTGGGCGAAGGCCGCCATTTCGCGATACTGCGACAACTCACCCTTGAGCGAGCCGGCAACCTGCTTCATCGCCTTGACCTGAGCGGACGAGCCCACGCGGCTCACCGACAGACCCACGTTCACGGCCGGACGGATACCCCGGAAGAACAGATTGGTCTCAAGGAAGATCTGGCCGTCAGTGATCGAGATCACATTGGTCGGGATATAGGCCGACACGTCGTTGGCCCGGGTCTCGATCACGGGCAGCGCGGTCAACGAGCCCGAGCCATGGGCTTCGTTCATCTTGGCGGCGCGTTCGAGCAGGCGCGAGTGCAGATAGAAAACGTCGCCTGGGTAAGCTTCGCGGCCCGGGGGACGGCGCAGCAGCAGCGACATCTGACGGTAGGCAACGGCCTGCTTGGTCAGATCGTCATAGGCGATCACGGCATGCATGCCATTGTCGTGGAAGAACTCGCCGATGGCGCAGCCGGTGAACGGAGCAATGTACTGCAGCGGCGCTGGATCGGATGCCGTTGCGGCAATCACGATCGAATAGGGCAGCGCGCCGATTCTTCGAGCTGCTTGACGAACTGGGCAACGGTGGAACGCTTCTGCCCGACAGCGACATAGATGCAATAAAGCTTGTCGGTGTTCGAAGCATTGGCATCATGGGCCGGCTTCTGGTTCAGGAACGTGTCCAGAATGATGGCCGACTTGCCGGTCTGACGGTCGCCAATGATCAGCTCGCGCTGGCCACGGCCGATCGGGATCAGCGCGTCGATGGCCTTAAGGCCGGTCGACATCGGCTCATGCACCGACTTGCGCGGCAGAATGCCGAGAGCCTTCACGTCAACGCGGCGGCGTTCGGTATATTCGATCGGGCCCTTGCCATCGATCGGATTGCCCGAGCCATCGACGACGCGGCCAAGCAGGCCCATGCCGACGGGGGTATCAACGATCGAGCCGGTCCGCTTGACGACATCGCCTTCCTTGATGGCGCGGTCATTGCCGAAGATCACGACGCCGACATTGTCGGTTTCGAGATTGAGAGCCATGCCCTTGACGCCGCCCGGGAACTCGACGAGCTCACCGGCCTGCACATTGTCCAGACCATATACGCGGGCAATACCGTCACCGACGGAGAGCACCTGACCGACTTCGGAAACCTGGGCTTCCCGGCCGAAATTCTTGATCTGGTCCTTGAGGATCGCAGAGATTTCCGCGGCTTTGATGTCCATTTATCCGACCTCTTTCATGGCGATCTTCATCGCGGTCAATTTCGTCTTGAGGGAAGAGTCGATCATCTGCGATCCGACCTTCACCTGAAGGCCCCCGATCAGCGAGGTATCGACGAATTGGTTGAGCGTAACGGTCTTGCCGATCTTGGCCTTGAGCGTTGCGGCCAGCGACTTGACCTGCGCAGCAGTGAGCGGCGCGGCCGAGGTCACATCGGCAGACACTTCGCCACGCGCTTCGGCAGCCAGCTCGCGGAAACCCGCGATGATGGCGTCGAGCGCGAACAGCCGGCCATTCTTGGCCACGAGGCGCAGGAAATTGGCGATCAGGTCATTGGTCTTGGCCTTGGCGAGCAGCGCATCGAGCGCATGCGCCTTGGCATCGGCGGTAATCACCGGCGACCGCAGGAAGCAGGAAAAATCCCGGCTCTCCCCGATCAGACGGGAAACGTCGGACAGCGATGTCTCAACGGATGCCAATTGGTTCTCGCTCTGGGCGAGATCGAACAACGCCGACGCATATGGCCGCGCGATCTGGGTAAGCACTGAATTCTGCGCTGCCAATGCCGCATCACCCTCTTGGTTGCCTGCCTGACGATCCGCCCCATTTCATGTAAAGAAACCGGGCGGTCGTTGACGCTTGTTCTTATCTGGAAAAGGAGCCGTCCGGAGACCCCTTTAAGGTCGCGCTGGCTCTAGCACAAGGCCCAAGCGCCACGCAAGGCTTGGCGGCGCGATTCAAAGGCGGCGAAAATGTCGCAGGGTACAACGTTCCACGGCAAGACCGGCCGGTTGGATCGGAATTAAGCCTAGGCCGACTTCTTCTGGTTCTTCAGACTGTCCGCCAAAACCGCATTCATCCGCGTCTGCCAGCCCGGCCCGCCGGCCTTGAACCCATCCACCACCTCGGGGTCCAACCGCAGGCTGACCGAGACCTTGGGCGCCTCCGATTTCGGACGGCCGTGCATGGGCAGGCCACGCTCGGCAAAGAACTGCTTTGCGGGAATAAGCTGCTTGGCACTTTCCTCGGTCAGTTCGGGATTTTCTTCGTCGGGAACGCCGTAGATGCGATCAGGAGGAGGATTTTGGCTGTTCATAGAATTGGTGATCCTTTCGTCCAAAGCGCCTCGCGCTGATAATGCGGTACTTGCCGGCGCGCATGGTAAAAACGATGACGTAAAGCTTATCGCCAACCGGCCCATAGGCCATGAGGCGCTCTTCGCCGTAATCCTGTCGATCATCGATACGCAGACTGGCGCGATCCCAGTCGAAATCATGCATGATCGAAAAGTCGACCCCATGCTTTTCAAGGTTCGAGCGGTTCTTCGTCTCGTCCCATTCGAAATCCATCGAGCTCCCTCAATGTAGTCGTCCGAACGCGTTTCGTCAATTTTCGTATATACAAAAATTACATAAAGCTCATCGGGTCGATATCCACTGGACCCGCAAATTGCCCGTGACCTTCTCGGCCGAGCCGAGCCAGAAGCGGACATAGCCGGAGAGATCAAAATCCTTGCCCGACTGGGCCAGCAGCCGCACGCGGTGGCGGCCGCGGATGATGGCGACCGGGGCATCGGCCGGGCCGAAGAGTTTTACCCCCTCGGCCATTGGGGCAGCCGACAGCAGCCGCTTGGCGAATCCCATTGCCGTGTCATGTTCATTGGCCGAGACGATCAGCGCCGCCAGCCGCCCGAATGGCGGCAGTCCACCGGCCTCGCGCGCCATCAGCTCATGCGCATAAAACGCCTCGCGATCGCCCGTCACCATGGCGCGCATCACCGGATGGTCGGGGTGATAAGTCTGCAGGAACGCCTTGCCCGTCTTGGAGGCGCGCCCTGCCCGCCCGGCCACTTGCGTCAAAATCTGATAGGTCCGCTCAGCCGCGCGGATCGCCATGCGCCAGCCCCAGATCGGCATCGAGCACGCCAACCACCGAGAGCTTTTCAAAATGGTGACCCTTGCTGACCAGCTGGGTGCCGATGATCAGATCATATTCACCCCGCTCGATTTCGCTGAAGCGCTCGCGCAATTGCGCATTGGAGCCCATATCGGAGGAGAGAATCACCCGCCGCGCATCGGGGAATCGCGCCGCCGCCTCTTCAGCCACCCGCTCGATGCCCGGCCCCACCGCAATCAGCGTGTCTTCGACCCCACAGGCGCTGCAGGTCTTGGGCGTGCGCATTTCATGCCCGCAATGGTGGCACATCAGCACGCCCCGGAAGCGGTGCTCCACCATCCGGGCCGAACAATCGGGACATTGATATTGATGCCCACAGGCGCGGCACAGCGTCAGCGGGGCGTAGCCGCGCCGATTGAGAAACAACAATGCCTGTTCGCCCCGATCGAGCGCGGCAAACACCTCGCGCGCCAGCACGGGCGCGATCCACTGCCCCTTTTCCGGCCCATCGATCCGCATATCTATGGCGGTGATATTGGGCATAGCCGCCTCGGCAAAGCGCGAGGTCAGCAGCACATGGGCATAGCGACCGACATTGGCATTGTTGCGCGTTTCGACCGATGGCGTCGCCGAACTCAACACCACCCGCGCATTGGCCAGATGCGCCCGCACAATGGCCATGTCGTGGGCATGATAATTGACGCCGTCGGATTGCTTATAGGCCCCGTCATGCTCCTCATCGAGCACCAGCATGCCCAGCTCGCGAAACGGCAGGAACAGCGCCGAACGCGCGCCCACCACGGCCCGCACACTGCCATCAAGCACCCCGCGCCATACCTTGGCCCGCTGCACCGGCGTCATATCCGAATGCCATTCGGCCGGCCGCGTGCCGAAACAGCTTGGTAAAGCGATCGAGGAAGGTATGCGTCAACGCAATCTCGGGCAGCAGAATCAGCGCCTGCCGCCCGGCGCGCAAGGTATCGGCCACCGCCTCGAAGAAGACTTCGGTCTTGCCGCCGCCGGTCACGCCATCGAGCAGGGCCACGCCGAACTGCTGGGGATCAAGCGCCACGATCTGCTCCGGGGCCGCGCGTTGCTCTGGATTGAGCGTGATCGCCGCGCCGTCCGGGTCCGGCGGCAATACAATTGGCGGCGCTGGCATTTCCAGTCGCTCAATGGCCCCAGCCCGCTCCAACCCCTCGATCACCGAAGCCGAAACCCCCGTGGCGCCAACCAGCGCCGCCTTGGGCCAGTCATGTCATCCATCAATGCATCGAGCACACGCAGCCGCGCGGGTGTCAGCTTTTCCGGCTCAAGCCCGGTGCGGCGGAAGGCAACAATTGGCTTGGGCGTGTCCAGCGCTTCGGTCGAGCGCAACACGGTGCGCAGCACTTGGCCGGGCGCGGCCAGCGTATAGCGCGCCACCCATTCGACCAGCTTGAGCAATTCCTCGCTGAGCGGGGGCACGTCATAGACCATGGCGATATCAGCGCAGCCGATTATGCGCCACCATATCCTTGGGCGGCCCCCAGACCACGCCCAGCGTCAGCCGGGGTCCCAGCGGGACGGCCACGATCGAGCCGCGCGTGACGCTCATGTGAGCGGGCACGCGATAGCTATAGGGGCCCTCAACGGCCACCCCCACCATGACGGCAACGATGTCTGGACGTATCTCCATTTGTGCCTGTTCTGTTCGCATCCCCACGATAGGGAGCGCAAGTGATTCTGCCAAAGAATCCGACTGCTGACAGGCCCTGTCAGGGGCGGGCGCATTCTGTCTTCCTAAGCACAGGAGGATATCATGACCCAGATGATCGATCGGGTGCCCCTATCGGAAGACATCGTCACCATCGCCAAGCGCGCCAGCCTTTATCAGCTGCTGCTATCGGCATTGCAGCGCCAGAAACGGGTGCAGGAACTGCCCGGCTATCTCTACAAGGACTCGGGCTTACCGCCCAGCCAGCGCCCCGATTTCACGCCGCACTGCCGGTGATGACCGCCCTCGGATGAGAGGACCAGTCCCATGCAGACCTCCCAAAAGGCCCCCTCATCCGCCCCTTTTTCATGGCTACAATTCTCTAACCGACGCGCTAAACTCCCGGTATGGTCGATTCAGCCTTTGCCACCGACGAGTTCATTCGTGCCCAGATCGGCGCCTGGCAGCGCGAGCTGGGTTCGGTCCGCCGCCTCGCCGAAAATACCCTTGAAGCCTATAGCCGCGACCTCGATCAATTCCTGCAATTCTGGCCGGCCATGCCGGTGGCCCCGTTACTTTGAGCACTCTCAAGGACTTGCGCGGCGCCGATATCCGCGCCTTCATGGCCCAGCGCCGCAATGAAAGCTCGGGCTCGCGCTCGCTGGCCCGGGTGCTGTCGGCGCTCAAATCCTTCTTCCGCTTCCTTGAACGCGAAGGCGTGTTGGCGACCGAAGCGCTCAATGTCATTCGCACGCCCAAACAGCCCAAATCCCTGCCCAAGGCGCTGACTGTCGTCGAGGCGCGCCGCACCATTACCACCACCGAGGAAATGGAAGAGCGCCCTCGGGTCGCCGCGCGCGACATGGCGGTGCTCTCGCTCTGCTATGGCGCGGGCCTGCGTATTGCCGAGGCTTTGGCGCTGACCCGGGCCGATCTGGAGTCCCAGACTTTGCGGGTTACCGGCAAGGGCGGCAAGGTGCGGATGGTGCCGCTGATCGAGGCGGTGCGGAAGTCGATCGCGCTTTATCTTGAGCTTTGCCCGTTCAAATCCTCGGCCGGAGGAGCCCTTGTTCCGGGGGTCAAGGGCGGCGTGCTGTCGCCCGAGTTGATCCAGTTGCGCGTAGCCCAATTGCGCGGTGCGCTGGGCCTGCCGCCTTCGGCCACGCCGCATGCGCTAAGGCATTCTTTTGCAACGCATTTATTGGGTCGGGGCGGCGATCTGCGGGCCATTCAGGAACTGCTCGGCCATGCCAGTCTCTCCAGTACCCAGATCTATACCGCCGTCGATACCGACCGGCTGCTCGAGAGCTATCGCAAGGCGCACCCGAGAGGGTAATTGGTGCACAGACTGTTAGCATTGAGATTGCCATAACAGCCGAACGGTTAACGCCGAAGCCGCCTTGCCAGTGGCAACAGGCAGGGCTACGAAACTGCTCATGCACTCGTCCGCCACCATTATTCTGCTTGGTCTTTGGCTTTCTGGCTCCCTTGGGGTCCGGAACGAGCGCTGACATCCAGCCCTTCGTCTCACCGGCCCGCCTTTCAGGCTCCGGTGTTGCTTGAGGCGGGTCTTTTTGGAACCGTCTCCCATGTCCGCTGCCGTCTCATCCCCCGATCCGCCAATGACCCGCTGGGCTATGCCTTTGCCGTGGCCGGCGCCGTGCTGTTTGCCACCAAGGGCATTTTCATCAAGCTCGCCTATGCCCGTGGCGTTTCCACCGAAATGCTGCTCTCCCTGCGCATGATCGTGGCGCTGCCGGTTTACCTGCTCATTATGGTGGGCCTGTTGCGGCGCGAGGAGAAATTGCAGGCTGCGCTGAGCTGGCCGGTGGTGCTGACCAGCATGGCCGTGGGGATTCTGGGCTATTATGTCTCGAGCTATCTCTGACTTTTTGGGGCTGAATTACCTGACCGCCCAATATGAGCGGCTGGTGCTGTTCACCTATCCCTTTTTCGTGCTGCTGTTCGGCGTCTGGTTCTTCGGCGACCGCATGGTGTGGGGCGTGGTGCCGGCCATGCTGGTCTCCTATGCCGGGCTGTTGGTGATTTTCGGCTGGAACCCGGCCGTCAACCCCGATGGACTGGTGACCGGCACGCTATTGGTACTGGGTTCGGCCATCACCTTTGCGCTCTACCAGCACCTGGCCAAGCGGCAGATGCTGACGCTGGGCTCGGGGCTGTTCACCTGCATCGCCATGTCCACCGCCGCGTTCTGCGCCATCGGACAAAACCTGATCATTGCCGGGCCGCAGAGCTATCTGACGCTGTCGCCGCAGATCTGGACCTATGGCCCGGCTTTGGGTGTCGTCGGCACCGTGCTGCCCTCGTTCCTGATGAATGCCGGCATGGCCCGCATCGGGGCGCGCCACCTCCTCTACCGGCGCCTTCGGGCCCATCGTCACCATCATCATTGCCGTCATCGTGCTGTCCGAACCCTTCACCATGTTCCATGCGGCGGGCACAATATTGGTGCTGGCGGGGTCGATATTGTTCACAAGAGCTGAACGCCGGGCGCGCAATCGACGGGACTAAAACTCTGTCAGCCGCCGCAAAGCCGCTATATTGTGCAGCCACCACTGGCGGCGATACCTTCGGAAAGGGACACCGATGCAAATTTACCAACGGTTGCTGGGCGCGACCACATTGGGGCTGATTCTGGCGGCAGGGCTTGCCGCACCGGCCTTTGCCCAGAAGCTCGACAACAAGACCGGCCCCAGCACCCTCACCACGTCAGCGGGCGATATCGATTTCGGCGATGATTCGAGCGAATGGGCCAATGACGGGGAATGCGATGATCCGCGCTTTTCCGGCGAGGGCAGCGCCGACGAACTGGTCGATGACGATATCCTCAAGGACGCCACCGATTGTCGCGCTGCTGTTGCGGCCGGCACCGTGACCTCGGTCGAAGCGGGCACCAGCCCCGCCGAGGTGGAGATTGCCAGCCCGATCGACGCCATCGACTTTGGCGACGACAGCGGCCAATGGGCCAATGATGGCGAATGCGATGACCCGCGCTTCAAGGGAGAAGGCAGCGCCGAAGAATTGCTCGACGAGGATATCCGCAAGGACGCCACCGACTGCAAGGCGGCCTATGAGGCCGGCACGGTGAGCCCGGCCGATGATAATTCCAACACCAATGCCACCACCACCGACACGCCCGCCACCGGCAGCGAGATCTTTTCGGCGATGATTCGAGCGAATGGGCCAATGACGGGGAATGCGATGATCCGCGCTTTTCCGGCACGGGCAGCGCCGTCGAACTGGTCGATGCCGACATCCGCAAGGATGCCACCGATTGCAGGACCGCCTATGAGGCGGGCACCGTGACCTTCAAGGGCGACAGCGCCGGCGGCACTGCCACCCCGGTCGATATTTCCGATATCGATTTTGGCGACGACACCAGCGAATGGGCCAAGGACGAGGAATGCGATGATCCCCGCTTCTCGGGCACCGGCGCGGCGTCCGAGATGCTGGATGAAGACATCGGCCACGACGCCACCGACTGCAAGGCGGCCTATGCTGCCGGCACCGTGAGTTTCGACCCTGATGGCACCGCCGCCACCAGCGCGAGCCCGGCTTCTACCGAGTTCGACTATGGCAGCGACACGTCCAAATGGGCCAATGACGGGGAATGCGATGATCCGCGTTTCGTCGGCGAAGGCACCAACAAGAAGCAGCTCTACGAAGACCAGATGGCCGACGCCACCGACTGCAAGGCGCTCGAAGCCGAAGGCAAGGTGCAGATCCGCGAAGTCTATAAGCCCAGCTATGCGGCCGGCGCGCCCTATGACAGCTCGGATATCGAGTTCGGCGACAATACCTCGAGCTACGCCAATGACGATCAATGCGACGACCCGCGCTTTGAAGGCCCGGGCGCTGCCATCACCCTGCTCGACAGCGACCTCGAACACGACGCGGATGATTGCAAGGCGGCGTTTGAAGCCGGCTTGATCGTGCTCAAGCAGAGCTGAGGCGCTCCGGGGCGAATCGAGCTCCGAGGTAAACTAAGCGAGCCCCGATCTGCCGCCCCCTCTTGAGGGGGAGGAAAGCAGATCGGGGCTCTCAGTTTTTGGATAAGCCGCTTCTCTTAAGCTGCTTGCCCCGCCGCCCAGCCTGAGGCCCGGGCCCATTGGAAATTGTAGCCGCCGAGCCAGCCGGTGACATCAACCACTTCGCCGACGAAATAGAGGCCGGGCACGGACCGGGCCGCCATGGTCTTGGCGTCGAGGTCGCGCGTGTCGACGCCCCCTAATGTTACTTCGGCGGTGCGGTAGCCTTCCGAACCGACTGGCTTGAGCGTCCAGTTCTTGAGTCGGGCTTCGATCACGGCCAGCTTTTTGTCGGAGAAATCGCCGAACATGCCGGGCAGGTCGATTTCCTCGCCCAGCAATTGCGCGAGCTTTTTGGGCAGCAGATTACCGATAACCGTCTGCACCTGAACCTTGGGCGTTTCCTTGCGCGCGGCGCGCAGCAGTTCGCCGGCATCGCGACCGGGCAGCAGGTCGACGGCAATGGCGTCGCCCTCGCGCCAATAGGAGGAAATCTGCAGGATGGCCGGGCCGGAAAGGCCGCGATGGGTGAAGAGCAGGGCTTCTTCAAACGCGGTCTTGCCGTGTTTGACGATTGCGTCGGTGGCGATGCCCGAAAGCGGGGTGAGCTTTTCCAGCGCACCGGTCTCAAAGGTGAGTGGCACGAGGCCCGGGCGGGTCTCGGTGAGACGCAGGCCGAACTGGGTGGCGAGCTGATAGCCAAAGCCGGTGGCGCCCATTTTGGGAATGGATTTGCCGCCGGTGGCGACGATCAGGCTTTCCGCTGTTGCCGATGTATTGGTGAACAGCACTTCAAAGCCGGTTTCGGTCTTGGTCACCTGCTCTATACCGGTCTTGAGCCAGAGGGTGACCCCAGCCAGCCGCATTTCGCCCAGCAGCATGGTGTTGATCTGGGTGGCGGGGCCATCGCAGAACAATTGGCCCAGCGTTTTTTCGTGGAAGGTGATGCCATAGCGCTGCACCGGGGCGATGAACATGTCGGGCGTGTAGCGCGATAGCGCGGACAGCGCGAAGCGTGGATTGTCGCTCAGGAAGCGGTCGCGGCCGCGCTCGATCGTGGCATTGATATTGGTGAAATTGCAGCGCCCGCCGCCCGAAATGCGGATCTTGTCGCCGGCATGGGCGGCGTGATCGACCAGCAGCACCGAGCGGCCGCGCTTGCCCGCTTCGATAGCGGCCATCATTCCGGCGGCCCCGGCGCCGAGGACGATCACGTCGTAATGCATTTTTTTGGCCCTTGGGTTTGGCGCAGTTACAGCTATGGGGCGCGTGGTGGCAAGCGTTGAGGGCGGGGCCAGCATTCTTAAAGGGCCAAAAAGTGGCCAAAAGACCAAAAGACCAAAAGATTGACTCTTTCCTATTTGAGAGTATGACAAGTCCTGCTTGCAACCAAAGCAGTCACAAGATGCGCAGCGCTTTCGCTATGGCCGATTTGCCTACGACCCCGGTTTTCACCGGCGGCGTCGCTGCCCTTATGACCAAAACCACCAAAACCGTCTGACGCTTTTCCCCGGGTCGCCTCCCTGACGGGGAGAGGCTCAAAGCACTGGCCACGATGCAAGTCATCGCGCGGGGGCGGAAACTGGTAAGGGACTGGAGTTCCAAAATGGGTTATCGCGTCGCTGTCGTCGGTGCCACTGGTAATGTGGGCCGGGAAGTTCTCAATATTCTGGCCGAACGCAAGTTCCCTGCCGACGAGGTCATCGCGCTGGCGTCCTCGCGCTCGATCGGGCGGGAAATTTCCTATGGCGACAAGATTTTGAAGGCCAAGAATCTCGAGGATTTCGATTTCACCGGCGTGGATTTCGCCATCATGTCGGCCGGCGGCACCATTTCCAAGGAATGGGCGCAGCGCATTGCCGCCAAGGGCGCCATCGTCATCGATAATTCGAGCTATTGGCGCTACCATTCCGATGTGCCGCTGGTGGTGCCGGAAGTGAACGCCCATGTGCTGGACGCCTTCATGGCCAATCCCAACCGCACCAATATCATCGCCAATCCCAATTGCTCGACGGCCCAGCTGGTGGTGGCGCTCAAGCCCCTGCACGACTTCGCCAAGATCAAGCGCATTGTCGTCTCGACCTATCAGTCGGTCTCCGGCGCCGGCAAGGACGGGGTGGACGAGCTGTGGAACCAGACCAAGGGCATTTTCGTCAACGACAGCGCCACGCCCGGCAAGTTCCCCAAGCAGATCGCCTTCAACGTCATCCCGCATATCGATGTGTTCATGGAAGATGGTTACACCAAGGAAGAGTGGAAGGTGCTGGCCGAAACCAAGAAGATCCTCGATCCCAAGATCAAGGTGACCTGCACCGCCGTGCGCGTGCCGGTGTTTGTGGGGCATTCGGAAGCCGTCAATATCGAATTCGAGAACCCGATTTCCGCCGACGAGGCCCACGATATCCTGCGCGACGCGCCGGGCATTGCGGTGCTCGACAAGCGCGAGCCGGGTGGCTACGCGACCCCGGTGGAAGTGGTGGGCGAATACGACACCTATGTCTCCTGCATTCGCGAAGACAATACGATCGAGAATGGCCTTAATATCTGGATCGTGAGCGACAATCTGCGCAAGGGCGCAGCGCTGAATACCATCCAGATCGCCGAAACGCTGATCGAGCGTGGGCTGCTGGCCAAGAAGGCGGCTTAAGGTTCAAGGCTTCGGCGTTCGCGCCGAGGCCAACTCACGCACAGGGTCATTCCGGCCTCCGCCGGGATGACATTGTGGTTGGGGCGTGTTCTCTGGCCGATATAGGCCCAAGGTTTCAAAAATGTCCCCGCGTGATCTCCTCCTAGCCCTCGGCGTTGTTATCGTCTGGGGGCTCAATTTCGTCGCTATCAAATGGGGCGTCGAGGAAGTTCCGCCCTTCATGCTGACGGCGTTGCGCTATCTGGGCTGTGCGCTGCCGGCGGTGTTTTTCATCCGGCGGCCGGCCGTCAGCTGGCGCATGCTGATGCTTTACGGCTTCACCGTAGGCGTGTTGCAATTCAGCTTTCTGTTCACCGCCATGCGGCTGGGTATGCCGGCGGGACTGGCCAGCCCGGTCATGCAGATGCAGGTGTTTTTCACCATGGGCCTCGCCGTTTTGTTCTCGGGCGAACGGCCGGGTCTGTTCCAGCTTGGCGGGGCGCTGGTGGCGCTCGCTGGATTGGCGACCATCGGGGCCGAGCATCTGGGCGGCGCGGTGCTGGTGCCGCTGGTCATGACGCTGGTGGCGGCCCTGTTCTGGGCCATGTCCAATATCGTCACCAAGCGGGCGGGCAAGGTGGATATGCTGGGTTTCGTCGTATGGGGGAGCCCGGTGCCGCCCATCCCCATGTTGCTGCTATCGCTGATTTTCGAGGGACCGGGCGCTTATGCTTCGCTCTCGGCGATGACGCCGCGCGGCATCGGCTCGGTGCTGTTCATTGCCTATGGCTCGACGCTGTTCGGATATGGGCTGTGGGCGGTGCTGCTCGGGCGCTATCCGGCCAGCGTGGTGGCGCCATTCTCGCTGCTGGTGCCGGTGGTGGGCTTTGCCGCGGCCATGATCATTCTGGGCGAGGCGGTCAGCCTGCCCGAGATCTTGGGGAGCCTGCTGATCTTTGTCGGGCTGGTGCTCAATGTGCTGGGCCTGCGCTGGCGCGGCTGCGGCCGGCCGGGGGCGCCTGACGTAAAGGCCGCCCCGGAGGGCGGCCGATGAGGGTCTTACTGCACCAGCGGATCGGGCGTTTCGACCGGGTCGGCGGGCGCAGCAGGCGCTGCGGGTGCGGCCGGGGCCGCAGGATCGGCCGGAACAGCGGCGGGCTGCAGGCCGGCCAGTTCTGCTTGCCGAAATGCCGCCGCTGGCATCGATATCGGCGCCGGTGAATTCGGCCTCGGTCAGGTCGGGCCAGACCACCTGCAATTCGCTCAGCGACAGCTCGCCGCTGCCATCGGTATCGACATCGGTGAAATTGGTGGGGGTCTGCGCCGAGACGGCGCCGGCCGATAGGCTCAGAATGGCAAAGCCAAGAACAATCTTGCGCATCAATTCTCTCCTAGATGGGTGCCCGTTCTGGCGGGCGGGGGCAAGAGCCGGGGAAACCAGGGCTGGGGCAGTGTGGTTCCCCGGGCTGATTTACATTGCGGGGGCAGGAACCGGGGCCGGAGCGGTGGCCGCGGCAAATTCCTCGGCGCTCAGTTCGCCATTGCCGTCGGTATCGGCGGCCGCAAATTGCTCGGCGGTGACGCCCGGCATGGCCACCTGCAGCTCGGTCAGCGAGATGCCGCCACCGGCGTCGGTATCCGTGGTCGCAAAATCAGGGGCAACTGCGTCTTGCGCGAAAGCGGCGCCCGACAGGCCCAGAATGACAGCGACGGACAGGATGAGCTTCTTCATGGGGGTTGAACTCCATGTTGGGGAGAAAGCGGCAACGGGTTAGCCTGAGGCCGACGGATCGCACTCCGCGCGGTCCGTGCAACAAACAGTGATGGGGTAATGTGTCCTGTGCTGGCCGTAAAACCGGCGGCGAGCAGGAGATAATCGGGCAAATTAGGGGCAGTGATTGCGCAAAATATCTTTCAGGTATTGTGCAACTATTGTGCCGGTGCCACGATGAATTCCAAGTTTACTTGTCGCGATAGTCTTGCACGACCGGATGATTTTTTATTTCGTCGGCATGAACTTCGGGTGTCGGCAAGTGTGCGCGATCACATAAGCGTGACAGCGTCGGGACGGAGACTTGATCTCGCCGCCCCGCCAAGTCAAACGAGCCAAAAACTCAGAAATCAGGGCGGATGAAATCGCCGCTGGAATTCATCACCCACAATTCACCGGTCGAAATATCGAACCGAGCGCCATGCACGGCAATCTTTCCCTCGGCTTCGAGTGAGGCCACATAGGGAAAGGTGCGCAGATTGCGGATCGAGTTGCGAATCGAAATCCGCTCCAGCGCGGTCTGACGCTCGGCCGGGGTCATCAGCTCATTCTGCACGATCTGGTCGGGCAGGCCGCCTAGCATGCTCATCCACTTGCCGATGAAATCGCCGGTATCGAGCGGCTTGCTATCAGGGTTGAGCGCCGCCTTGATGCCGCCGCAGCGGCCATGGCCCATCACCACGATATTGGCGATGCCGAGCGCCTTGACGGCAAATTCGATGGCCGCCGAGGTGCCGTGCTGGCCGCCATCGGGCTGGTAGGTCGGCACCGGGTTTGCCACATTGCGCAGCACGAACAATCTGCCCGGCCCGGAATCGAAGATCATTTCGGGCGCCGCGCGGCTGTCGCAGCAAGCGATGATCATGGTGGTGGGGTTCTGTCCCTCAGTGGCCAGATCGCGAATCCGGTCCTTTTCGCGGGCATAGCGGCCGGCCATGAAATTGGCGTGGCCCTCGAGCAGGTGGTCTGGAAAGCTGTGCATGGCATATCGCTTAGCTCTGTGGCAGAAGAAGATCAACCCAGGGCGCATGGGGCGCCCGCATACCGGGGTTGCAATGCTGATCTACCGCTTTCTATCCGGGGAAGACGATTCCTCGTTTTGCCACAAGGTCACCAAGGCGCTGAGCGAGGGCTGGGAACTGCATGGCTCGCCCACTTATGCCTATGACGCGGTCGCCAAAAAGATGAAGGCAGGCCGGGCCGTCACCCGCGTGGTCAAGGATCAACCCTATGATCCGGACAAGAAGCTGACGGAGTATTAGGCGGGGTTAGCGCCTCGATCGCCCAAGGGGATAGCCTTCGGTCAACCCCAAATCCCGCTCAACCACCGCATCTCCCTCGGGCTCGACCCGAGGGCCATTCACCGCTTGCGCCGTGTTGGGAGAGGCCCTCGGGTCAGGCCCGAGGGCGATGCGGTGGGTGGGGTATACTTGAGCCAATATTGGGCACCGCATTCATCCTCCCGCAATTTCGTTCCGGCCCCCGGGACGCTTCGCCCAAAATCACCCGCCCAGCTTCCGCAGCGCCGTGGCCTGCAGCAGCATGATGGTCTTGGCGTCGATGATCTCGCCATTCCCGATCATGGCCGGGGCACGGGCAAAGCCGATTTCGAATACTTCGATATCCTCGCCTTCATGTTCCAGCCCGCCGCCCGCATGCAGGGGTGCGCCCGGCGTGTAATGCGCCGAGGAAGCAGGCGCATTTTTCCGTCACTGAGCCGGGGCTCATATAGGCGTTGAACATGAATTGCAGGTCGGCCGGCTCATAGCCGGTTTCCTCGACGGCCTCGCGATGGGCGGCGACGGCGGCGCTTTCCCCGTCCAACAGGCCGGCGGGCACTTCGATCAGCCGGGCCGGATCGCCATTCAGATGCGGCGGCAAGCGGAACTGGCGGGTCAGGATGATTGTGTCGGCTTCGGGCGCATGCAGCAGCACGGCGGCGGCGCTGCCATGGTCATAGACTTCGCGGCGCACCGTCTGGCGGCTGCCGTCGCGCCGCGCATGGTTGACATGATAATCGTCGAACCGGCCCCAATTATGGGCCAGCTTGGTGACGCTCTCGATAATGATCTTGTCGCTCAATCTGGTGCCCTCGATGCTGGCAAAGCTATGCCGCAAATACGCGGTTATCGCCAGTAACTGATAGGCATCTGCCCTATCCCTCGCCCAGATGAAGCCGTCGCAGCTCCGCCATCTGGGCGTCGATGGCGCCGGGGCCGCCCTTGTCGCGCGCTTCGCCAGTGGCGGCGAGCACGGGGTCGACGGGCATATAGCTGCGGCTCCAGCGGCTGATCTGGGCGATGATCGGCAGCAGGTCGATGCCCTTTTCGGTCAGCGAATAGATCGCCTTGAGCTTGTGGCTGGGGTCGCCCGCGCGGGTGAGAATGCCGGCGGAAACCAGCATGGTCAGCCGGTCGGACAGGATATTGCTGGATATGGCTTCGTCCGAAGCCGGGAATTCGCGGAAATGGCGTTTGCCGGCAAACATCATGTCGCGAATGATCAGCAGGGTCCATTTATCGCCGAACACTTCGAGGCCCAGATTGATCGGGCAGCCGGAGCGGAAGGAAGTTTGCGTCATGACTTGACTCTAGGGCGTATGATTGTAAAAAGCAAGTGATTGCATTTTGCAATCAAAGGAGGAGACGATGTCCACATATGTAATCGTGCATGGCGCTCGGGCCGGTGCCCGGGGGTGGGACAAGGTGGCCGAACTGTTGCGCTCGCGCGGTCATCGCGTGCATGTGCCGACGCTGAGCGGGTTGGGCGAACGCGCCCATCTGGCCAATCTGCCGATCACGCTGACCACCCATATCGAGGACATCGTCAACGAAATGGTCTGGCATGAATTGAGCGATGTGGTGCTGGTGGCCCATTCCTATGGCGGCTTTGTCGCCACCGGGGTAGCCGAGCAGGCTGCCGATCGCATCGCTTCCATCGTCTATCTCGATGCCTTCATCCCCCACGATGGCCAATGCTTTGCCGACATCATGGGCGAAATGCCGGAGGGGCCGGTGGTGGCCGTCCCCGAGGTCGGGGATAATGAATATCCCACAGCGGCCGAGCGCGACCGGGTTGCCGCCCTCGCCACCCCGCAACCCACCGGCACCTTCACCGAACGCCTCAAGGTCAGCGGCGCCTATCTGGGAATTGCCCGCAAGACCTTCATCCTTGCCACCGGCTGGGACGGCTTTGGCGCGGTCGCTGCGCCCTTGCGCAATGACCCGGCCTCGGAATGTGCACGAACTCCCCTGCGGTCACGATGTGCCGCTGCTGATGCCGGTGGAGCTGGCGGCATTGCTGGAACAGGCGTGAAGGGTTCAGGCAAATTGCCGGAGCGCTATCGGCTCCGGCAATGGCGTGCCGGAAATCATTGATAGCTGTCGTGGCGGCGCAGCCAGTCCATGCCCTCGGTTTCATTGCGGCCCTTGGGCATCAGGTCGAGCATGGCATAGGTGCCCATCATCACCTCGACACCGCGGCCAAAAGTGGAATAGGTGCGAAAGACCTGTCCTTCCTCGTCCTTGTAAAAGGCACTGACGCCGGGCCATTCCTCCCCGGTTTCATCCCATTGCCCGAAATTGTAGTCGATATGCCCGCTGGCAACTTCCTCGGGCGTGAAGCTGACCGGAAATCGTAATTGAACGTGGTGCCAAATGAGGACACCCAATTGAACTGCCAGCCCATGCGCTGGCGATAGCGCTCAAGATCGGCAAGCGGCGCGCGAGACGGCGACCACGCTGACGTCGTGATTGGCCAGATGCAGGTTCATGCCATCGGTATGATCGGCCATGAAGGAGCAGCTTGGGCAGCCTTGCGTCCAGCCCGGCGCGAACATGAAATGCTGGAGCAGCAGCTGCGAGCGCCCCTCGAAGAGATCGGCCGAGCTGCGCGGGCCAGCCAGCGTGTCGAACACATAGTCCTTGTCCATGCGCTCCCGTGGCAGAGCCAGCTGCTCGCGCGCGACCTTGTCGCGAAGGCGGGTCAGCTCTTTCTCGGCTTTGAGAAAGTTCCGGCGGGCAGTCAGCCAGTCATCGTGTGAAACGATCATATGGTCTTGCATCGTCACTCTCCTTCGGGTTGGGATAGTTCTGCGTCTTGCCGCTGCGAAAAGGCGGATAGCAGCCTGAGCCACGGCGACAGGTGAAACAGGCCCATCAGCAGATACATCAGGGCCATGTCATGGATCGGCAGGATGGCGGCGGCACTCGAGCAGATGGACATGCCCGATGCACCAAGGCCGGACAGTCCCGCCATGAGGCCGAAGACCGGAGCTGCCGCGTATGCAAGCAGGGCGACCGCATCGGCGACCGGGCCGAGCGAACTCATACTGCTCGTTGCGGACAGCCTCATCTTGCGCTCCTTTCATCGCATTCGCCAGTTCCGGCGGTGGTGAAGACAGCAGGCTATGCCGGGCGGAGCAGAGGGCGTGAGTTACAATCGTGGCGGAATTTCACGCCTGCGGGCATGGCGTCCCGCTGGACCCGAAAGCCCAACCCACCATCCTGACAAACTCTGCTTGCCAGAACGGGTCGCCATGGTCGCCGGCCCGCTGGCGCATGACGATGTCGGCTCCGGCGGCGCGCATCGCCTCGGCCCAACGGGTGGCGTTCTCCAGAAAGAAAGGCTCGAGACTGCCGGCGGCGAGGTAGGTGCGCGGCAGCGGGCTTAGCATGACCGAAGGCGGTCGATAACCAGCACCCGGGGAGGCGGCAAATACTGTGCCATAGAGGTTCGGATGCCGCATGGCCATGGCGAGAGCGAACTCTGCGCTGGCCGATACACCAGCGACCGCGGTCCGATCGGCAGGCAACATGACGCCGAGGCGTGATCGGACCCATTCGCGGACATCGTGAACGAAGAAACGCTCGTGCAGCGCGAACCGGGCCGGGTCAAACCCGGGTGAGTATTCGCCAAGACGAACCATCTCGTCTTCTGCCTCGGTCCGGTGCGCGCCTACTATCATTGTCGCAGGCGAGTCGGCCGCCTCCAGATACAAGCCTCATTGCGAGATCAGTTGTCCATCGCCGGCGAACACCACAGCGTGCGGAGGACTGGGCGGCAGGTACACCGTAACCTTTCTGCCCCCATCATAATCGAAACTCTCGGTGACAAGCTCACCGGCGATCCGATCGGGTCGCGCCGGTTCGGATATATGTCCGGCGCCGCCGCGATCTGGTGGTTCGTCATCCATGGGGGCCATGCTGATCTCCGCAATCCGATTGCGGCGTGTGACGCACGCGCCCGGTAGTCTAAGCCAGCCCTGCCGATCGGTCGACCTCGGATACTTCCCGCCGCGGATGGCTACGCGGGACGTGCCCGCATACGCCCCCATTCCGTCGCCCTCCGAACACTTGGTGCGCTATACGAACAAAGTGCGCAATGCGCCAAAAGTTGGGGTCTGGGGGGCTTTGAATTGTCATGCGGGGAGGCTAGAAGTCTTGAACCATTCCAAACTACAGCGGCCCCCTCCCGCGCGTTCAGGACGGCTCCGGGAAGACTCCATGACGGTTCGCTCCCGCCCCACTTCTCCGCATCTGCAAATCTATCGCTGGACCATCACCATGGCCATGTCGATCGCGCATCGCGCGACGGGCATTGCCAATTATGTGGGCTCGGCCCTGCTGGTGCTATGGCTGGCCGCCGCCGCCATCGGGCCCGAGCCGCTCAATGTGGTCAATGCCATCTATGGCAGCTGGTTCGGCCAATTGGTGCTGTTTGCCTATTCCCGGTCGCTGTTCCACCACATGCTGGGCGGCCTGCGCCATTTCGTCTGGGATTTCATCGAGATGATGGAGCCGGGCCAGCGCGAAGCCATCGCTCGGGCCAATCTCGTCGCCTCGATCGCGCTGACCCTCTTGGTCTGGACCGTTTTTGTGTGGGTGCGTTGAGATGCGTGAACAAGTGATCACCGGGGACATCATTGCCGATCCCAAGACCAAATATGGCGACGCCAAAGCCTCGACCCGCCATTTCATCACCCAGCGGGTGACCGGCGCGATCAATGTGCTGTTCATCGGCTTGCTGGTGTTCATCGTGGTGCGCTCGGCCGGACAGGACCGCGCGGACATGGTGGCGCTGATCGGCAATGGCTTTATCGGCATTCCCTTTGCCGTGCTGCTCGCCATTGTCACCGTGCATATGCGCAATGGCATGCGCGATACGCTGGAGGATTATCTCTCCGGCGCCACTTATCGGCTGGCCATGCTGCTCAATACTCTGTTTTGCCTCGCTGTCGGCCTTGCCGGCGTCGTCTCCATTCTCAAGCTCGTCTTCTGGGGTTAGTGCCTGATGGCTTCCACTTATGAACTCATCGACCACGAATTCGACGTGGTCGTGGTGGGCGCCGGCGGCTGCAGGCCTCCGGGCGACTCTGGGCATGGCCGAGCAGGGGTTCAACACCGCCTGCATCACCAAGGTGTTCCCGACCCGCTCGCACACCGTGGCCGCGCAGGGCGGCATTGCGGCTTCGCTCCAGAATATGGGCCCCGATAGCTGGCAATGGCACATGTACGACACCGTCAAGGGGTCGGACTGGCTGGGCGATAATGACGCCATGGAATATCTGGCGCGCGAAGCTCCGGCGGCCATCTACGAACTCGAGCATTACGGCGTGCCGTTCAGCCGGACCGAAGCGGGCAAAATCTATCAGCGCCCGTTTGGCGGCCACATGACCGAATTCGGCGATGGCCCGCCGGTGCAGCGCACCTGCGCTGCCGCCGATCGGACGGGTCACGCGATCCTGCACACCCTTTACGGGCAGAGCCTGCGCAATGACGCGCAATTCTTCATCGAATATTTCGCGCTCGACCTGATCATGGGCGAAAATGGCGAGTGCCGTGGCGTGATCGCCCGGAAGCTCGATGATGGCACGCTGCATCGCTTCCGCGCCAAGCTGGTCGTGCTGGCCACCGGGGGCTATGGCCGCTCCTATTTCTCCGCCACGTCAGCCCATACTTGCACCGGCGACGGTAATGGCATGGTGGCGCGGGCGGGCCTGCCGCTCCGGGATATGGAATTCGTGCAATTCCACCCTACCGGCATTTATGGCGCGGGCGTCCTCATCACCGAAGGCGCGCGGCGAAGGCGGGTATCTGACCAATTCGGAAGGCGAGCGCTTCATGGAGCGCTATGCCCCCAATGCCAAGGATCTGGCATCGCGCGACGTCGTTTCCCGCTGCATGACGCTCGAAATCCACGAAGGGCGAGGCGTCGGTCCGAACAAGGACCATATTTATCTGCACCTCGATCATCTCGATCCCAAGGTGCTGCATGAGCGGCTGCCGGGCATTACCGAATCGGCCAAAATCTTTGCCGGTGTCGATCTGACCCGCGAGCCGATCCCGGTGCTGCCCACGGTGCACTATAATATGGGCGGCATTCCCGCCAATTATCATGGCGAAGTGCTCGACCCCACGCCCGAAAATCCCAATCGCATCGTGCCCGGCCTGATGGCTGTGGGCGAAGCGGCCTGCGCCTCGGTGCATGGCGCCAATCGGCTGGGCTCCAATTCCCTCACCGATCTCGTGGTGTTCGGCCGCGCTGCCGCCATTCGCGCCGGCCGGGTGATCGATAAGTCGAGCCCCGTGCCGGCCATCAATGCGGCCGAAGACGCCAAAATCCTCGCCCGCTTCGATCGCCTGCGCCATGCCGATGGCAGCCAATCGACCGCCAAGCTGCGCGACGAGATGCAGCGCACCATGCAGGCCGATGCCGCCGTGTTCCGCACCGACCAATCGCTCAAGAATGGCGTTGCGGCGATGAGCGAAATCTATGCGCGCCTGCCCGACGTCAAGGTGACCGATCGCTCGCTGATCTGGAATTCGGATCTGGTGGAAACGCTGGAGCTGGAAAACCTGATGACCTGCGCCATCGCCACGGTGGTCTCCGCCGAGGCCCGCCACGAAAGCCGCGGCGCCCATGCGCATGAGGATTTCCCCAATCGCGACGATGTGGAATGGCGCAAGCACACGCTGGCCAAGGTCAATGTCGATACCGGCGCGGTGGAGCTCAGCTACCGGCCAGTGATCATCGATCCGCTGACGCCCGAAAGCGAAGGCGGAATTGATCTGAAGAAGATCGCGCCCAAGGCGCGTTTATTGATGCGCGCTGGGTCTGGCTACCGCAATGATTCTGACGCTCGTCGCGCCGGCTTTTGCCGCTGCGCCTTCGGCCGAGCAGAAGGCCGAGTTCTACCAGTCTGCATGGGCATCGCCAATGACGACGCGCTCTGCGCCTGCAAGGCCGATGCGGCCATGACGCTGATCGACGAGCGCTTCATGGGCGTGGTGATCAAATCGATGCAGGGTGGCTCCCCAGCCGAGGGCGATTACGTCGCCTACAATGCCTATGTCGCCAAGTCGAACCAGATCTGTAAGCCGAATTATTGATGCGCCAGTACCAACAACACCACGGAGTCATCCCGGCGCAGGCCGGGATCCATGCTGAAGGCCCGCCCCGGCGGCCAGCCTGAGAACACAGCATGGATTCCGGCCTGCGCCGGAATGACACGGTGGATAGACCAAGTTCAGTGCCGGTTGAGCGGTACTTAGGAAAGGACCAAAAATGGTCGAATTGATGCTCCCCAAGGCCGACCGGCCTCAAAAGGGCAAGACTCGGCCCAAGCCCGAGGGCGCCAAGCGCCTGCGCGAATATCACATCTATCGCTACGACCCCGACCAGAATGCCAATCCGCGCATCGATACCTATTTCGTCAATCTGGACGATTGCGGCCCGATGATTCTGGATGGCCTGCTCTGGATCAAGAATAAGGTCGATCCCACGCTGACGCTGCGCCGCTCCTGCCGCGAAGGCATTTGCGGCTCGTGTTCGATGAACATTAACGGGCTCAATACCCCGGCCTGCACCAAGGGCATGGATGACTCGACCGGCCCGATCAAGATCTACCCGCTGCCGCATATGCCGGTGGTCAAGGATCTGGTGCCGGACCTGTCCAATTTCTACGCCCAGCACCGCGCCATCGAGCCCCGGCTCAAGACCACCTCGCCCACCCCGACCAAGGAATGGACGCAATCAGTGCCCGAGCGCGCCAAGCTCGACGGGCTCTATGAATGTATCCTCTGCGCCTGCTGTTCCACCTCCTGTCCGTCCTATTGGTGGAATGGCGAAAAATATCTCGGCCCCGCCGCCTTGCTCCGAGCCTATCGCTGGCTCATCGACAGCCGCGACGAGAGCACGCAGGAGCGGCTCGACGATCTCGAAGACCCGTTCAAGCTCTATCGCTGCCACACCATCATGAACTGCGCGAAGGTCTGCCCCAAGGGCCTCAACCCGGCCAAGGCCATTGCCGAAATCAAGAAGATGATGGTGGAACGCAAGGTTGCCGCGTAATTTTTGGGTTTTTGGTCTTTGAAGAAGCCCGCGGGTCATGCCTGCGGGCTTTTTGTTTGGTGGATGTGTCCGCTCAAAACCTGATGCCCGCTCGCACGCCCACATTGGTCAAAGCCTCGCTGTCCCCGCACAGCCCGCCATCGGTATAATGCTCGGCCGTCAGCATCAGCGAAGCCCCCGGCAGCACATCGACGCCCACACTGCCGGAGGCGCGCACGAGCGCTGCGCAGCCGAAGCGTTGCGGTGTTCCCTCGGCCAGCATGGAGCCATTCTGCAGCGCTCCGCCCGGGCTCGCCTCGGCAAAAATCGGCAGCACGGGCAGCCGGAAGGTCAGGCTTAGCCCGCCATAGAGCATGCTTTCCTTGCCATCCATATTGAAGGTCGCGCCCAGATGCGGGCGGATTTCGGCCGGCACCAGAGCCGGGCTCAGCGCCGGCACGGCAAACAGCAATTCCACATTGGCGTCTTCGATGCGCTCGGTATCGAACAGCCCGGAACTATCGGCATCGGTCACGCCGCGCGAGAAAATGCCGCCGCGGATTTCGGGCACGATATCGAACTGGGCGTGTGCGCCGCTTACGGCGAGCAGCGTCATGCCCAAAGCCATCATCGCCTGCCAGATTATCCGCATCACTCAACTCCAATTCGCCTGCGGCGATTGGATGGCGCGGCACCGGAATGCGCAATGTTTGATTCAAATTGTCTTTAACTGAGCGTTAACGCTGGTGGCGTGGTGCCGCAGCTCACGACAAGCTCATCTCACCTACAGTGTCATTCCGGCGCAGGCGGGAACCTCTGTTTTGGGATGCAGAAGAAAGCAAACGGAGGTTCCCGCCTGCGCCGGAATGACACCGTGGTTTTCTTTAGGATAGAGTTTGGCCAACCATCATTTGCAGGCCAGCATCAGCTGAATGCCTAGAACTTCCAGCCGACCCGCAGGCCGAAGTTCGACAGGCCGTCATTGGCATCGCACCAGCCATTGTTGGAGGTGTGCTCATAGGTCAGCGTCGCGGTCATGGTTTCGCTGAGATTGGCGCCAACGCCGAACCGTTCGTAGAAATTGACGCGGCAGCCGAAATTCTTGCGGCCCTCGGGGGCCCCGGTCAGATAGCCATCATTGACGGCGGCGCCGAACGTGCCTTCGAGATAGAACGGGGTTTCAAACACCGGCAATTGCCGAGTCAGGCCCAGATGGGCGATCGAGATCGCCGTCGCCCAGATTGAGCGTGGCGCCAACTTCGGGGCGAGGCGCGCCGACCCAGCGGAAAGCGTCCGGGTCGGGCGAGGTGAACAGCACGTCGAAGCTGACATCCTCGATATGGCTGAGATCCCAGTTCTGCACGCTGAAGGGCAGCATGGTGCTGTCAACGGAATGGGCATGCACGCCGATGCGCAATTCATCGACCACGCCGGCCAGCGGATGGGGGTCCATGAGATCCTGCGCGGCCACTGGCGCAGCGGCGCCGACAAGACCCGTGGCAGAAAAAAGCAGCGTACGCAGTACCGACATGGAAGACCATTCACTTGGAAAACGGCCTGCATTGAGCTTGCAAGCGCCAATGGAGTCAATGCCTTCGCTGCGATTTGCGGCTGCTGTGACCAGCGGGCAACGCTCGGTTTGATAGCGATCGGGGGCAAAAAATCGCGCCCATGCAGCCGAGGCGGGGTGGCATGAGGGGCCTGCAGAGCCTATCTTTCATCGTAATCAGACGATAGAAGCCAGCCATTGCGCCTTTGAAAGACGATTGACCCGCCATGTCCAAGCCCTTTGCCCTTTCGATCCTCGATCTTGCCCCCATTGCCGAAGGGAGCTCGACGCCTGACGCCCCGGCCGAAACGATTCGGCTGGCGCAGCTGGGGGACGCGCTCGGCTATACCCGCCTGTGGTATGCCGAGCATCACGGCATGGCCTCGATTGCCTCCTCCTCCCCCGAAGTGCTGATTGCCAGCGCCGCCGCCCATACCAAGAATATCCGCGTCGGCTCGGGCGGCGTCATGCTGCTTAACCACGCGCCACTGCGCATTGCCGAGGCTTTCCGCACGCTTGAAGCGCTGCATCCCGGCCGGGTCGATCTGGGCTCGGGCCGCGCGCCGGGCGGCGATGGCTATGCCATGCGCGCTCTGCGCAGCGGCGGCGGCGAGGAATTTTCCACTTATCTGGCCGAAATGATGGCGTTCGATGAGGATAATTTCCCGACCGACCACCCCTTTTCACGCGTGCCGGTGGCGCCCGGCGGCATTCGCCTGCCCCCCTCTGGCTGCTGGGTTCGTCCGGCGCCAGCGCCTGAGCGGCCGGCCAATTGGGCATGGGCTATGCCTTTGCCGCCCATTTCAGCCACACCCCGGCGGCGCCTGCGTTCGAGGCCTATCGCTATGGCTTTAAACCCAGCGAAGCCATGCCCGAGCCGTGCACCATTCTGGGCGTTTCGGTGGTCTGCGCCCCCACCGATGAGGAGGCGCAATACCTCTCCTATTCCCGGGCTGTGCAATGGGCCCTGTTCACCACCGGCGAACAGCGCCGCCTGATGAGCCCGGAAGATGCCCATGCGCGCGTGCTGACCAGCCAGCAGCAAAGCGTCATCGATCATCAATCCACGCTCTGGATCGTCGGCTCGCCGCAGACCGTGCGCGACACCATCGCTGAAAAGGTCGAAAGCGCGGGGGCCGACGAGGTGATCATTACCACCACCGTGCACAGCTACGAGTTGCGCCGCCGCTCCTATCAGCTCATCGCCGAGGCCTTTGGGCTGGTGCCGCGGGCGGTAGCGGCTTAGGACTTACGTCAAGGACAGCAAGCCCTCGCGTTAACCTCTCGTTCTGCCCACCGCGATAGGATCGGCCCATAAGCGCTGGAACCAATGGACGAGAAGCGTCCATTGGCCGTGTCCGGCACCTCGATGCCGAATGGGGACGCCGGGCCGTGTCCGGCTCTCGAGCAGAGTTGCGAACATGGGTGCCGCCGGTTTCATCCTCGCCATCAATATCTTCGTCGCGGCATTGTTTGCCGCGGCCTTTGGCGCCGTGGCGTGGCGCTATACCGGGGCCATCGGCGCGCTGGCTTTCGCTGGCCTATGGCCCGGGCGTCCTCAATTGCATTCTCGACTATATCCTGCCCGGCCGAGACGATCCGCGGCTGCTCGGCATCATTGTCTTTGCCATATCGCTCTCGGCTTTCCTCATCTGCATCATCGGATTGGCCCGCCACTATGTCGTGGCCGTGCCGTGGACCCGGCTTGGTCTACTGGGCGGGGTCTCCCTGCTCGCCAATATTATCCTGATCAACGAGCCCGCCACGGCCACACTGGGGCGGGCGATGATCTACCAGCTGCCCTATTTCTTCGCCCATATCCCGGCGGCCATCACCGTCTTCCGGGCGCCACGCCGTGGCTCACTCGATGTGCTGCTGATCGTGTTCCTGTTGGTCAGCGGGCTGCAGTTTATCGCTAAGCCGTACTGGCCATGGGCACAGGCGATGCCAGCCTGCAAAATTACCTGCACAGCCTCTATGGCGCCTATACCCAGTGCTGACGGCATTCCTTTTAGTGTCCAATGGCGTGCTGATGCTGTTGGTCAATGTGCGCGAGGTGATGGCCGAAATCACCCTGCGCTCGGAAACCGACAAGCTGTCCGGCCTGCTCAATCGCCGTGGCTTCGAAGAGCGGGCGGAGCGGGCGTTGCAGCATGCCACGCGCGCCCGCATTCCCTCGGCGCTGGTGCTGGCGGATCTGGATCATTTCAAGGACGTTAACGACACATTCGGCCATGATGCCGGCGACCGGGTGATCGCCGCCTTTGCCGGGCTTTTGGCCAATAGCGCCGATGCCCGCATGGTGCTGGGGCGGCATGGCGGGGAAGAATTCGCCATCCTCTTGCCCGGGGCCAATCTGGCCTCTGGGCGGCTTTAT
Organism: Devosia sp. A8/3-2; assembly: GCA_025452255.1. Lineage (GTDB taxonomy): Bacteria > Pseudomonadota > Alphaproteobacteria > Rhizobiales > Devosiaceae > Devosia. The sequence goes on along the minus strand of CP104974.1, from coordinate 820,308 downwards.
GCCGAAGGTGTGCGCCGTGCCTTTGCCGCGCTATCGGGCAGCGATCTGGGCGCCAATCGCCCACTCAGCGCCAGTTTCGGCGTCACCCAGATGCAGCCCGGCGATGGCCTGCACGATCTGGTCCACTGCGCCGACGCGGCGCTTTACGCCGCCAAGAAGGCCGGCCGCGACCGCGTGCATGCCGTGAGCATCGAGCCGGTCGACACAGCGGCCGACCCCCGCCAGAGCGGGCAGGCCGGCAGCTGAACTGCGATCAATTCTGATTGGCGGCGATCCACCAGCTCGAAATCATCGGCGGTCAGATCGACCTTGAGCGCCAATTGCTGGCGGTCGAGTTCGGCCAACCACGCCGTCCATGAGCAAGGGCTGATCCCCTCATTGGGGCCGCCCTGCCAGCTCGGACGCTGAAAGCTCAGCTTGAGCTGGGCGCGTTCCTCGCCGAACCGGTTGCGCACCCGGGCGATGGCCGGAATGCCATGTCGGTCACTCACCCAGTTCTGGATGTCGCGATGGCGCGTCAGAGTGTGAATATGGGTCATGGTTGCGGCCTCCCGTCCGCGAATTTAAGCCCTTGTTCCGCAACGGTTCCGATCCTCCACCGGTTCCGTTATGGCGCGTTAATTCTGCGCAAGGTTTGTGACGATCTTTAGTGTCGTCAGCTCCTCGGCAGAAAAATAGTAAAGCTGATCCGGCGGCGTCTGCAAGGCATGCAGCCACATGGCCGGATCAACACCAGTCTTGGTCAGATGCGCGATGATATCGGCCGTCGTGCTCTGCGCATCGGCCATGGCTACGCCCGCCGCGCGCAGGGGGTCCCCGCTCATGGCCGAGGCATAAATCTGGTGCACGCCAATGGCCGCGTCCGCACTGGCAATCCGCTCAAGCCCCGAGGCGAAAACAATGGGGCAGGATGAGGCGCAGAACGATCCGGCCGCGACTTCGGTCGCCAGCCCCTTCTCATGGATCAGATCGCCTATTGCCAGCGCATCCACGACCGACCCTCCGGGCGAATCGAGAAGGACAGTCTGCACATACTCGCCCTGCGCCGCAATCTCGGCGGCGAAGCGCTCCGCCGCGCCGGTCAGGCGCAATTGCCCACCGGTGCCCAAGGCGATCTCCAATGGCTGGTCGAGCACTTCGGGGGCGGTGGTGACATTGGGCATCGGCCCCTGCGGCATCCCCGGATTGGAGGGCGGCAGGATGGGATGGCCCGGCTGGGCCAGGCCCGCGCTCGCCGGCAGTCAGCTCGCGAAAATCCACATAGAGCACCGAGGCGGTGCCGATCAGCAGGCCAAAAACGCCACCCGCAGGATTGCGCCATCCTCAAGCCCGGCCAGCCAGCGGATCGCCCCGCGATAAAAGGGGCCTGCGTCGCTCTCGGGGCGGGCATTGGCGGCGGTCTTCATGCCGGGCGCGGCCCGTCGGTGCGTTTGCGCTGGGCCGCGTCGATCGGGGTGACGGTGGTGTCATCGGCCACCTGCGCCGCTGCTGGTTCCTCAACCGGCTCCGGCACCACTTCGGGCTCCATCACAGGCTCACTCCGCACCGGTTCAGGCATCACCCCCGCTGCCTCCATGCGGCGGTACAAAGCCATGGCCCGCAGCATTTCGGCCGCGGTGATGTTTTCCGCCTCTTCCAGCGTTTCGGAATCGCGCCGCATGGCGTCGTTGACGATCATCAGCACGAGCACCAGCACGACGGGCAAAAGATCGATGGAAATGGCGCCGGCCCGTGACGGGATGAAGTCCTGCCAATAGCGGATCACCGCCTCGGCGCTGGACAACGGCACGAAGCGGCGCTGTTCCACCGTCGGCGTCGCCGGGATTTCGTCGGCCGCCGCGGTCAGCGCCGCCGATTGCGCCGCCACTGAAACGCGCACGGTTTCCATCACCTGATCCTGCCGATTGGCCAGATCCGCCGATTGCCCATTGGCCACCGGCGCGATGAACCCGGCGGAGAGATCGGCAGAAGCGCGCTTGACCGATGCGGCAACCCCGGTCTGCTGCAGGGAAGCGATAATGGCCGAGAGTTGCACCGCCTCGGTCTGGAAACTATCGGCGCGCGGCTCGATGGCGCCCGGCGTCGAGACCAGTTCGCGCATGGTGGCCAGCCGGGCCGAGCCCTGTTCGAACTGGGTCGCCACCGGTCGCGCGAGCCGGTAATGGTCGCTGCCAGCTGGTTCATCTGGGTGCCCATCTGGGTCAGCAATTGCACCACGCTCCCCGAACCGGTCGTGCCGGTCAGGGCGCCCGATTCCCGCTCATCGGCGGCCAGCCCGGTAAACCGCTCCGCCGCGCGCTGCACATCGGGCAGCAGCGATTGGGCGGCCAGCGCATTGGAATGGGCCTGATCCAGATCCTCGGCATAGCCCTGTAGCGTCACGGCCATATGCTGCTCGGTGGCGGCAGACCCGGCCAAAGCCGCCGCATTGAGCCAACTCGACATGGCAATGATCATGGCGCAGCCCACCGCCATGGTGAGGAACAGCCCGAGCCGCTGCACCCCATTGGTCACCAGCGGCACGAAGCGCAGCATGAAGCTCCAAAAGGCATAGATGGCCACCGACACGGCGACCGAATAGATGATGGCGGCAAAGAACACAAAGCTCGCCGACCCGTCGAGAATGCCTCGCACCCCCAGATAGGTATAGACGCCCGAGGCCAGCGCCAGCACGGCCAGCGCAAAACGGGTCATCGTCTCGACGCCCTTGACGGTCTCGTTGAGGCGATAGGCATTCGGCTTGAGCTGCATTGGCGGTCGGGCCCTCGGCGATCTTAATCGCAGGTTAACACAGCGATCCCGGCGGAACGGTGGCGGATTTTACGAGGGTTAATGACGAGCGCGTGATGGGGATTGGGGCTACCCGTTCAGCTTCCGCAATACCCGTTCCACCCGGTCCCGCTTCGACTTTTGCGCGATCCCCTTGATCCGCTCGGTCAGCACGGCCAGAAAACCCGGCTTCTGCTCGGGCGTCAAAACGCTTGCCGTTTCCTCGGCATATGCGGGAAACTGGTTGGGCGCCGCATTCTTGAGCCGCTCGACCGGGAGCGGCACGGCCTTTGCGCATAGCCCGCCCGTGCCAGCTTGACCGAGATCGAGGTACAGCGATCCTTGGCGATCACCGAGCCCTTGTCGGCCGCCGCCATGATCCGCGGCAATTCGGCCACCAGTGTATCGGCGCGCTGTTCGGCCACGCTATCGAGCGCCGCCATGGCGCCCCAGACCTGCTTGTTGTTCGAGCTTGCCAGCGCTTCGAGAAAGACGGGGCAATAGCCACCCACCGAGTCCGGCCGCCGCGCGCCGATCTCGTAAAGCACCTTCATGCCGTCATTGCGCTGCCGGCTGGTGCCCGAGCGCACCAGCGCCACCACTTCGGCAATGCCGGCTTTGTCCTCGCGGGCCACGAGCTCTTCGGCCAGTTCGACATTGGGCGCTTCATCGCGCCGGTCCAATGCACCCGCCGAGCGATCCGCTGTGGCCATGATCAGGCTCCAATCGCCACATCAAGCGCCAGCGTCACCATATCCTTGAGCGAGGTCTGCCGCTCCTCGGCATTGATCTCTTCCTTGGTGATCAGGCAATCGGTCATGGTGCAGATGGTCAATGCCTTAACGCCAAACCGCGCCGCCAGCGTATAGAGCGCCGCCGCCTCCATCTCGACACCAATGACGCCATGCTCAGGCAGTGCGCCATAGCCGGCAAAGCCGTCGGCATGGTAGAAAATATCCGAGCTCAGCATATTGCCGGCGTGATAGCGCATGCCCGCCGCCTCGGCCTTGTCCGCCGCCGCGCAGCAGCCCGAAATCGGCGATGGGGGCAAAATTGAACGCCCCGAACCTATCCTTGACGATGGCGCTATCGGTGGTCGCCGCCTGCGTCAGGATCAGGTCGCGCACCTTCACCTTGGCATTGAGCCCGCCACAGGTGCCCACCCGCAGCAAAGTCTTGGCGCCATAGACATTGATCAACTCATGCACATAGATCGACAGCGATGGCTGGCCCATGCCGGTGGCCTGTACCGAAACGGGCTGGCCCTTCCAGAGCCCGGTATAACCCGAGCAATTGCGCACCGAATTGACCAATCTGGGCGCTTCGAAAAATGTCTCGGCAATCCATTTGGCACGCAGCGGATCGCCTGGCAGCAGCACCGCTTCGGCATAGTCGCCGAGCTTCGCATGATTATGGGGGTCATTTTTAGCTCCCTTGGCTTTGGTCCAAGCATTGCCACCCCAGAATGGCAACGGCAAGGGCCGGGCCTATAACGTCTTGACCCCGTCATCGTGCAGGTCCATTTACGCAAGGCCAAAAACGGAGCGCTGCCATGGCCGCCAAGATTTTTATCGATGGGGAAGCTGGAACCACGGGTCTGCAGATCCGCGAGCGCCCGGCCGGCCGGCGCGATCTTGAAGTGATCTCCATCGCCGCGGACAAGCGCAAGGATATGGACGAGCGCAAGCGCCTGCTCAACGCAGCCGATGTCGCCATCCTGTGCCTGCCCGATGATGCGGCCAAGGAAAGCGTCAGCCTGATCGAGAATGACACCACCGGGGTGATCGACGCCTCAACCGCTTTTCGCGTCAATCCCGACTGGGCCTATGGCTTTGCCGAAATGGACAGGGATCAGTCGGACAAAATCGCCAATGCGCGCTTTGTCGCCAATCCCGGCTGCTGGCCGCAGGGGCTGATCGCCAATCTGCGGCCGCTGCTCGTCGCGGGCCTGCTGCCGGCCGATGTCCTTGTCAGCTATAACGGCATTTCCGGCTATAGCGGCGGCGGCAAGCAGATGATTGCCGAATATGAGGCCGCGGGGGAAGCCGCCAGCCAGTTCATGCCCTATGGCCTGACCTTCAATCACAAGCATGTGCCCGAAATGACCAAATATACCGGTCTCGCCAGCGCACCGCTCTTTGTGCCCAATGTGGGCGACTTTGCTCAAGGCATGACCACATTCGTGCCGCTGCAGCTGGGCCAGCTTGCAAAAGTGCCGAGCGGCAAGGATATCCACGCCGCCATTGCCGACCATTTCGCTGGTATCAAGGACAGCTTCGTTACCGTCGCGCCCTATGACCCGGCCCCGGGCAAGACTCCCACGCTCGACCCGCAGGCGCATAACGACACCAATACGATGACCCTGCATGTCTTTGCCAACGATGCCCGTGCCCGGGCCGTGCTCGTCGCCGTCTATGACAATCTGGGCAAGGGCGCCTCAGGCGCTGCCGTGCAGAACCTCAATCTGATGCTGGGCGTGAGTGCCAAGGAAAGCTCGGCGGCTTAGGGGCTGTCCGTCTGCCCTCCCTCCCCTCGCGGGGAGGGAAACGGCTGCGGCTTGGGCTCCCGTAAGGCAGAACCGAACGCTTTCCCCCAATCCCGACTTGACCAAATGCCCGCTTTTGCGCGATGAACCGCCCCAAAGCGAGGTTTTCCGTCATGGACAAGTTCACCACTCTGACCGGGGTCGCGGCGCCGCTGCTGATCATCAATATCGATACCGATATGATCATCCCCAAGCAGTACCTCAAAACCATCAAGCGCACGGGGCTGGGCACCGCCCTGTTCTCGGAAATGCGCTATAATGAGGACGGCACGGAAAACCCCGATTTCGTGCTCAACAAGCCTGCCTATCGCGGCGCCAGCATCATCGTGGCCGGCGACAATTTCGGCTGCGGCTCCAGCCGCGAACACGCGCCCCGGGCCCTGCTCGATTACGGCATCCGCTGCGTCATCTCGACCAGCTTCGCCGACATCTTCTACAATAACTGCTTCAAGAACGGCATCCTGCCGCTGGTGGTCACCCCCGACCAGCTCAAGCTGCTGCTCGACGATGCCGAACGCGGCTCCAACGCCACCCTGACCATTGATCTGGAGGCCCAGACGGTGAAGGGTCCCGATGGCGGCACGCTGCATTTCGATATCGATCCTTCCCGCAAGCAGATCCTGCTCGAGGGCCTCGACGATATCGCCGGCACGCTCAAATCCGATCCGTCCATCACCACATTCGAAACCAAGATGGCGGCCGACCGCCCCCGGCTCTAAGGCAAAAAATGGTTCAGCGCGTTTCCACCGGCTCCCCCTTCGAAGCCACCTTTGGCTATTCCCGCGCGGTGCGGCATGAAGACACTGTCTATGTCTCGGGCACGACCGGCTATGACTACGCCACGATGACCATGCCCGACGATGTCGGCGCCCGAGCCGCCAATGCTTTGGCCACTATCGACAAGGCGTTGAAAGAGGCGGGCTCCTCGCTGGCGGACATTGTGCGCGTCGTCTATTATGTGGGCGATCGCAATGATGTGGATGCCGTGGTCAAGGCCGTCGGCCCGGTGTTCAAGGATATCCGCCCGGCAGCCTCCATGCTGATCGTGCAGATGATCGAAGCGGGCATGAAGATCGAGATCGAAGTCACCGCCCGCATCGGGGCAGCCAACAGCTAGGGACAGGCACGGACATGGCGAGCGTATCCAACCCCCGGGGCGCTGTACCTCGCACCATGTTGACCCCCGCCCAGCTCGCCCTTGTCCTGCACGCGCTGGCGCTGATCGCCGTGCTTTTGGCGCTGGTGCCCCTTCTCACCAGCGCGCTCGGCACCACGGGCTATCTCGTGGTCTTTGCGCTCTACTGGATCGGCTTTTGCTCGCCGGTCATCGCCATCCATGCCCTGTCGGGGGCGCGCAGCCCGCGCCTGTTCTCGGAAAAGCTGGCGCGGCGCGACTGGTTCGTGCCGGGGCTGCTGCTGGTGCAGGTTGTGGTCATTGCTGCGGTCGCGCTGGCGCCCAATACCTCGCTGCTGACCACGCCCGGCCTGCTGCTGGCGGCGTTCTTTGCCATCATCAATGGCCCGCTCGAGGAAACCGCCCGGCGCGGCGGTTTCATGGCCCGCTTTGCCGATCGGCCCGAGCTCGGCTTCTGGCTGGGCTGGCTGCTGTTTTCCGCCCGGCATATTCCGCTGAGCCTGAGTCACGGCGTCCTCTTCGATGGCGGCGCGATTGGCCCGGTCGTCAGCGCATCGCTATTGGGCCTATTGTGGAACTGGATCGCTCCGGCGCACGGGCTCGGTGTTCTGGGTGGCCCCGGCCCATGCCCTCACCAATTTCAGCTCGTCCCGGATCCTGTTCTGACCGCAGCGGCTTCGTCTGAATTTCAAGATTCCGCCGCCGCTGAACTGATCCGCCTGCGCACACCCTTGCGCAGCGCAGCAAAATGTCTCTATGTGCGCCCAAGCGTAACCACCAGTACGGCGAGGAGCATATATTGGCCACCCATTCCCTATTTCTGTTGCCGGGCGACGGCATCGGCACCGAAATCATGGTCGAGGTCGAAAAGCTGATCGCCTGGACCAATGCCGAGCAGCTTACCGATTTCTCGACCGACACGGGTCTTGCCGGCGGCGCGGCCTATGACAAGCATCAGGTGGCCATCACCGACGAAGATACGCAAAGGCCCTCGCCGCCGACGCCGTGATCTTCGGCGCCGTGGGCGGGCCGAAATGGGACAATGTCCCCTATGAGCATCGCCCGGAAGCCGCGCTCCTGCGCCTGCGCAAGGAAATGGCGGTCTTTGCCAATCTGCGCCCCGCCATCTGCTATCCGGCTTTGGCCGATGCTTCCTCGCTCAAGCGCGAACTGGTCGAAGGCCTCGATATCCTGATCGTGCGCGAATTGACCGGCGGCGTCTATTTCGGCGAGCCCAAGACCATTACCGATCTCGGTGATGGCCAGAAGCGCGCCATCGATACCCGTGTCTACGAGACCTACGAAATCGACCGCATTGCCCGCGTCGCCTTCGATCTGGCCCGCACCCGGTCCGGCAAGGTCCATTCGGCCGACAAGAAGAATGTCATGAAGTCCGGCGTGCTGTGGGACGAAGTGGTCAAGACTGTCGGCAAGGACTATGCCGATATCGAGCTGCACCACATCCCGGCCGATAACGCGGCCATGCAGCTGGTGCGCAATCCCAAGCAATTCGACGTCATGGTCACCGATAATCTGTTCGGCGATATCCTGTCCGACGTTGCCGCCATGCTCACCGGCTCGCTCGGCATGCTGCCCTCGGCTTCGCTGGGCGCGCCCGATCCGGTCACCGGCAAGCGCAAGGCCTTTTACGAGCCCGTGCACGGCTCGGCCCCCGACATTGCCGGCAAGGGCATTGCCAACCCCATCGCCATGATCGCCTCGGTCGCCATGGCCCTGCGCTACAGCTTCGGCATGATCAGAATTGGCCACCAATATCGAGAACGCCATCTCGGCGGTGCTCAGCGACGGGTTGCGCACCGGCGACATCGCTCAGGACAACCGCAAGACGGTTGGGACTGAGGAGATGGGTGCGGCGGTTTTGGCCAAGCTGAAGGCCTAGGCTTTATCGCTTAGGACGAGAGAAGATATTGACGATGGCGCCATCGGGATCGCGCAGCAGCATGGAGTTATTGCCCTGTGGCATAACAGTCGGCGGCTGAACGATCTCGGCCAGAGCGCCATCGGTCACCCCGGCTCGGATGGCCAGCACGTCGTCAACCTCCAATTCCAGCATCAAAGACCGGTTGGACCGGGGCACGATTACCCTGCCATTGACCTTGTTGATGATGTCTTCGCTCGATATGGCGATGGTGCAACCTTCCAGCCGAATTTCCGAAAATCCCGGCGCCAGATCGGTGGGTTCCACCCCTGTCAGGGCGGCGTAAAAACCCTTGAGGGCCCGGACGTCGGCGGTCACAACACGGATCGATGCAAATTTCACGACAAGCCTCCGGGGTCAGGTGCGGGCCTATCTAGAGTGACATGCTGACAGAACTTGGCAGCATGAAAAAGGCCCCGGCGCAATGCACCGGGGCCTCGTCATTTTGATCCTGCGACCAAAAATTACTCGGCGGCAGCTTCTTCAGCGGCCGGAGCTTCCTTGGGTGCATTCTTGGCTTCTTCGATAGCAGCGGCCTTGGCGGCTTTTTCGTCGGCGCGGGCGACTGCCTTCTCGCCGGGCTTGGCCTTGTTCGGGTTGTTGCGGGCATCGCGCTTGGCAACGCCGGCAGCGTCGAGGAAACGCAGCACGCGGTCGGTCGGCTGGGCGCCAACGCCAACCCAATGGGTGGCGCGCTCGGCGTCGAGCACGATACGGGCTTCATTGTCCTTGGCCAGCAGCGGATTGAACGTGCCGATCTTTTCGATGAAGCGGCCATCGCGGGGCGAACGGGCATCGGCAACCACGATGTGGTAGAAAGGACGCTTCTTGGTGCCACCACGGGCGAGACGGATCTTGAGGGACATTCTGGTTTTCCTTGAGGTTAGCTAAATCGAATTATTTCTTCTTGCCCGGGCCGGGAAGGCCGGGGAAACGGGGAGCGCCGCCTAGACCGGGCAAGCCCGGGAGGCCGGAGCCGGATTTGAGCAGCGCGCCGACATCGCTGGGTAGTTTCTGGGCGATCTGCGGCTGGGCCGAAGGCAGGCCCTGTAATTGCTTGGGATCGATACCGGCTCGGCGGGCCATCTGTTCGAGCTGGGCCGGGTCCATTTTGGAAATGTCCGGCATGCCGCCAAGCATCCCGCCCATCTTGCCGCCGAACATGCCACCAAGCGCGCCCATGCCGCCCTTACTGACCTTTTTCATCATATCGGCCATCTGGCGGTGCTGCTTGGCCAGCTTGTTGATTTCGCTGACCTCGACGCCGGCGCCGGCAGCAATGCGCTTGCGGCGGCTGGCATTGAGCAGGTCGGGCTCGGCCCGCTCTTTCTTGGTCATCGAATTGATGATGGCGATCTGGCGATCGAACACCTTCTCGTCGATATTGGAATTGGCCATGGCCTTCTTGATTTGGCCCGCGCCCGGCATCAGGCCCATCAGTCCGCCCATGCCGCCCATCTTTTCATCTGGATCAGCTGGCCGCGCAGATCGTCGAGGTCAAAGGAGCCCTTTTGAGCTTCTTGGCCATACGCTGGGCGTCTTCGGCCGACACATGCTCGGCGGCCTTTTCGACCAGCGAAACAATGTCGCCCATGCCCAGAATACGGTCGGCAATGCGGGAGGGGTGGAAATCGTCCAGCCCATCCATCTTTTCGCCGGTGCCGATCAGCTTGATGGGCTTGCCAGTCGCCGCGCGCATCGAGAGCGCCGCGCCGCCACGGCCATCGCCGTCGACACGGGTCAGCACGATACCGGTGACATCGAGCCGGCTATCGAAGCTGCGCGCCACATTGATGGCGTCTCGGCCGGTCAGCGCATCGACGACCAGCAGGATTTCATGCGGCTTGGCGATGGCCTTGATCTCGGCCGTTTCGGCCATCAGCTCTTCATCGATATGGGTACGACCCGCCGTATCGAGAATGAGCACGTCATAGCCGCCCAGCCGGGCCTCAGCGCTCGGCGCGGCGGGCAATCTGGACTGGATTTTCGCTGGTGACGATGGGGAGCGTATCGACCCCCACCTGTTCGCCCAGTACGCGCAGCTGCTCCATGGCCGCCGGACGGCGGGTATCGAGCGAAGCCAGCAGCACCTTTTTCTTCTGGCGTTCCTTGAGGCGCTTGGCGATTTTTGCCGTGGTCGTGGTCTTGCCCGAGCCCTGCAGGCCCACCATCAGCAAGGTGACGGGCGCGGGGGCATTGAGATCAATGGTCACGGCATCGGAACCGAGCACGGCGACCAGTTCGTCATTGACGATCTTGACCACCTGCTGGCCCGGCGTCACCGAGCGCGTCACTTCGGCGCCGACAGCGCGCTCACGCACCTGCTCGACAAAGGCGCGCACGACTTCGAGAGACACGTCCGCTTCGATCAGCGCACGGCGGATTTCGCGCATGGCTGCATCGACATCGGCAGCGTTCAGCGCGCCGCGTCCGCGAAGCCCCTCGAAGATTTTGCCAAGCCGGTCGCTTAAGCTCTCAAACATCTTTGGTCCTTTTCTCTTCGGGCAATCCGAGGAGATATGGGTATCCATCAGTCCAAACGCCAAACCCACCCGCGGGCGCAACGCGCTGGCGGATGGTGGCCTCCGGGATCGGTTGAACCCTTGCAGGGTCCCGGTCGGCTAGTCAGGAGCAAAGCCTGATGAATGGCGCCCGTTTAGGGGAAAGCAGGCGCCGAGTCAAGAAAACGGGCAAGCAACTGCCGCCCGATCTGCCGGCACTGGCAATTTTGCGGCACTTCCGCCATATAGAGCCGATATGAACTTCCCATGGGCGAGGCAAAAGTGAACGGCGTGCCGTTTCTCAAGATGAACGGGCTGGGCAACCAGATCATCGTGGCCGATATGCGCGGCCGCGCCGATCGGGTGACGCCTGCCGCCGCTATTGCCATCAATGCTACCGCCGGTACCAAGTTCGATCAGATCATGGCGATCCATGATCCCAAGACCCCCGGCACCGCCCATTATATCGAGATCATCAATTCCGATGGCAGCCTCGCCCGGGCCTGTGGCAATGGCATGCGCTGCGTCGTGCAATTCTCGGCTTCGGAAGGCGCGCAGAAGTCGTTTATGTTCGAGACTTTGGCAGGCATCCTATTCGGTGAAGAACACGCGGACGGCCTGATCACCGTCGATATGGGCACGCCCAAGCTGGCTCGGTACGACATTCCGCTCGCCGAAGAATTCGCCGATACGCGCCAGATCGAGCTGCAGATCGGCCCCATCGACGCGCCGGTTCTGCACTCGCCATCGGTCGCCTCCATGGGCAATCCGCATGCCACATTCTGGGTGCATGACGATGTGTGGAACTATGCCTTGGACCGGTTCGGGCCAATGCTGGAAAACCATCCGATCTTCCCCGAGCGGGCCAATATCTCGATTGCGCAAGTGCTGGCGCCCGACCGCATTATTCTGCGCACTGGGAACGTGGCGCTGGCCTGACGCAAGCCTGCGGCACTGCAGGCTTGCGCCGCCGTGGTCAATGGTGCCCGCACCCGCCGCACTGCCCGCAAGGCGACCGTCACCCTGCCGGGCGGCGATCTGGTGGTTGAGTGGCGCGCTGACGATCATGTCGTGCTGACCGGCCCGGCCGAGCTGGAATGGACCGGCACGTTTGACCCGGCCACTGGCCTGTGGACCCGCGCCGAGGAAGCGGCCTGATGGCCGTCGAGACGCTGACATTTGGCTGCCGGCTCAATGCCTATGAAGCCGAGGTGATGAAGGCCGAAGCCGAAAAGGCGGGGCTGGACAATGCCATCATCATCAACACTTGTGCGGTGACCGCCGAAGCCGTGCGCCGAGCCAAGCAAGCCGTGCGCAAGGCGCGCCGCGATAATCCGGCAGCCCGCATCATCGTCACCGGCTGCGCTGCCCAGACCGAGGCGCGCAGCTTTGGCGATATGGCGGAAGTCGATCTGGTCATCGGCAATAATGACAAGATGAAAGCCGAGAGCTACCAGCCCATGGTGTTCGGCATCCCGCTGAACGACAAGGTGCAGGTCAACGACATTATGAGCGTGCGGGAAACCGCCGGCCATCTGATCGAGGGCATGGATGGCCGCGCATGGCCTTTGTGCAGGTGCAAAATGGCTGCGATCATCGCTGCACGTTCTGCATTATCCCCTTTGGCCGTGGGCCGTCGCGTTCGGTGCCGATGGGAATGGTGGTCGATCAGGTCAAAAAGCTCGTCGCCAATGGTTATGCCGAGGTGGTGCTGACCGGGGTGGATATCACCTCCTATGGCCCCGATCTGCCGGGCACGCCGACTTTGGGCAAGCTGACCCAATCCATCCTGCGCCATGTGCCGGACCTGCCGCGCCTGCGCATTTCCTCGATCGATTCCATCGAGGCGGATGAGGCGCTGTATGATGCCATTGCCAGTGATCGCCGGCTGATGCCGCATCTGCATTTGTCGCTGCAATCGGGCGATGACATGATTTTGAAGCGCATGAAGCGCCGCCATTCCCACGATGACGCGCTTTCTATTGTCGCCAAGCTGCGTTCTTTGCGGCCCGAAATGGTGTTTGGCGCCGATATCATTGCCGGCTTCCCGACTGAAACCGACGAGATGTTCGAAAATACCCGCCGCATCGTCACCGAGGCGGACCTGACCTATCTGCATGTCTTCCCCTATTCGCCGCGCGAAGGCACCCCGGCCGCCCGCATGCCGCAGGTCAATAAGCGCGTGGCGCGCGATCGCGCGGCTATCTTGCGCGCTGAGGGCGAGGCCCAGTTCCAAAACTCTGCGCCAGCCGCGTCGGCGGAATCGAAAATGTGCTGATCGAGCGCGACGGGCTGGGCCGTACCGAACAATTCGTGCCGGTCGCCGTGCCCGGATCGCAACCGGGCGAGCTGCTGGCCGTTCGCATCACTGCCACGGCCGCCGATGGCCCGGTGGGTGAAGCCCTGCGCGAGGCGGCGTAATCTCGCCACGACGAGTGACTTTAAAGGCGAATGCATGACCGACAAGAAGCCGGGATTTTTCAAGCGATTGTTCGGTGGCGAGACCAGCCAGCCGGCCGCGCCGCAACCCGTGCCACAGCCAGTGCCGCAGGAGGTTCCCCGAGAGCTTCCGGTCGAGCTGCCCCGGGACGTGCCGCAGCCTGTCGACCCGATTCCTGCGCCAGTTGAACCGGTGCCGACCCCCGAGCCAGCGCCGGAACCTGCGCCTGAGCCTGAGGAAATCCCCCCGCCCGGCCCGCCCGAGACCACGCCTGACTATCTTGAAGAAATCGAGGAAGCCGCCAGCGCCGAGCGCGATATCGTTGTGCCGCCACCGCCTGTCGTGCCCCAAGCGCCGCCGCAGGGCTGGTTTGCCCGGCTAGCCTCAGGCCTCAAGCGCTCCTCCGATCAGCTCAGCGGCTCGATCACTTCGGTCTTCACCAAGCGCAAGCTCGACGCGGCGACGCTTGATGAGCTGGAAGATGTGCTGATCCGAGCCGATCTGGGCATCGAGACGGCCACCGCCATCACCGAAACGCTGCGCCGTGACCGTTTCTGACAAGGATGTCACGGGCGAAGATGTGCGCGCCGTACTCGCCGCCGAGGTGGAGAAGGTGTTGGGCCCCGTCGCCCGCCCGCTGGTGATCGACGCCGGCCAAAAGCCCTTCGTCATCCTGATGATCGGGGTCAATGGCTCGGGCAAGACCACCACGATCGGTAAGCTGGCACAGAAATTCGCCGCCGAGGGCAAGTCCGTCATGCTGGCCGCGGGCGACACCTTTCGCGCGGCCGCCATCGAACAGCTACAGATCTGGGGCCAGCGCACCGGCGCGCCGGTGATCGCCCGGCCGGCGGGTTCGGATGCTTCGGGCCCGGCTTTCGATGCCATGACCCGAGCGCGGGCCGAAGGTCGCGATATTTTGATCATCGACACGGCCGGCCGGTTGCAGAACCGCGACGAGCTGATGAATGAGCTCGAAAAGGTCATCAGGGTGATCAAGAAGGTTGATCCGTCGGCCCCTCATGCCACGCTTTTGACGCTGGACGCCACCACGGGCCAGAACGCCATGCGGCAGGCCGAAGTCTTTGGCCAGCGGGCGGGGGTAACCGGGCTGGTGATGACCAAGCTGGACGGCACGGCGCGTGGCGGCATTCTCGTTGCCATTGCCAAAAAGTTCGGCCTGCCGGTGCATTTCATCGGCGTCGGCGAGGGCGTGGATGACCTCGAACCCTTCGCCGCCGCCGATTTTGCCCGCGCCATTGCCGGCCGTGAGTGAGGCTTGGCCGCAATCTTACCACGCTCGCAGATTAACCCGCTGCTTGCATCATCACTCGCCTGCGCCCACATTGCGGCAGTGCCGAACTTGAAGAACCGAAAAACAGCATGACCGAAAAAACCGCCGAACCTGAGGTCAATTGGGACGAGCTGCGTCCCCAGCTCATCAAGATGGGACTGGAAGTGGCGCCCCTGATCGTGTTTTTCATCGTGAATTTCCGAGGCGAGGCCATTCTGGCCGCCAACCCCATGCTGAACGAATGGTTCAGCGGTAAGCCACTGATCTTCGCGACGGCCGTGTTCCTGCCGGTCCTGACCATTTCGCTGGTGATCAGCTGGGCGATCTTCCGCCGGGTTGCCATCATGCCCATCGTCACCCTGATCGGCGCGCTGATCTTTGGCGGCCTCTCCATCGCCTATGGCGACGAGACCCTGTTCATGATCAAGCCCACCATCGTCAACACGATATTCGGCGTGACCCTTTTGGGTGGCCTGCTGTTCCGCCAATCCTTGCTCAAATACGTCTTCGGCGACGTCTATAAGCTGCGCGAGGAAGGCTGGAGCAAGCTGACGCTGAACTGGGGCCTGTTCTTCCTGCTCCTCGCCGTGATCAACGAAGTGCTGTGGCGGAATTTTTCTTCCGAGGTCTGGGTCAATTTCAAGGTCTGGGCCACCATGCCGCTGACCGTGCTGTTCTCGATCAGCCGGTGTCGCTGCTCAGCAAATATGCGGCAGTGCCTGAGCCCAAGCACGTGCCGCCCGTGGTGGTGGAGAGCTAGGCGCTTTTTGCGCTTAGCCAAACAACCCAATTACCAATCCGTCGATCAGCAGCACGGCCAAGAGATAGCCCCCATTGATCGTGGTGAGGCTCCGTGGCCGGCCTTCATAGCGATGGTTGAGGATCATGGCGGTGAGGATAAAGCCCACCCACATATGGGCGCCGACAAGCAAGCCATTGCCCACATTGGTCGCGCCGGCCAGCGCTGGCGTGAGCAGGGCGATGAAATAGGCCATGACGAACAGCACGAGAGCCGACCAGATGAAGGGCGTGTAATCGCCTTTATTCATCTGCTCCGGCGTTTTTCCAATGGCGGCGAGCCATTGCCCGGACAAGAGCATGTACCAACCCGCCCCAAAGCCGAAGCTGACAATGGTGGCGACAATGACGGCAAGCCAATTGACGGCAAAATGCGACATGGCGATCTCCCCGAAAGCGCGGTTTGCGCCGGGGCAGATTAGCGCCGCTCAGGCTGCGCCGGAAGCAGGGATCAGAGCCCGCCCATCTTGCAGATAAAATCCCATTCCGCCTCGCTCACCTTGGAGACCGAGAGGCGGGAAAGCTTGACCAGTTCGAGGTTTTCGAGCTCCGGCGTGGCTTTGATGGTGGCCAATGTCACCGGCTTGGGCAGCGGCTTGACCGCTTCCACATCGACGCATTCCCACACCACCCGGCCCTTGTCATTGAGGTCGGCGGTGCTATCGGGATGGGCCGGGGCAATCACCTTGATGATGCCCACAATCTCCTTGCCGATATTGGAATGGTAGAAAAAGGCGAGATCGCCCAGCGCCATGGCCCGCATATTGTTGCGCGCCGTGTAATTGCGCACGCCGTGCCATTGCTCGGGCTCGCCGCGCTTGGTCTTGGCCATCATGTCATCGAAGGAGAAGACATCGGGCTCCGACTTCATCAACCAATAGGCCATTGTGTTAGTCCTTTTTGGTCATGTTGTTGATCGCCAACCGCCGTGGCTTGATTTCGTAGCTGGCAAAGATGCCCGCATCGATAAAGGGATCGGCCAGAAAGCTCGCCGTCGCATCCTCGATGGTTTCGGCCTCGATGACCATCAGCGAGCCTTCAGGCGCGCCAGTCTCGTTCAGCAAGGCACCAGCCAGCACGAGCCTGTCGCCCGTGCTGTTGAGGTGGTCCAGATGCACCGGGCGCACCGCTATGCGCTGCTCACCGCTACCGGGCTTGTCCTTGGCGATCATGGCAAAAAGCATCGACTAATCCTCCCGTTTGAGCGGGCGGGACATCAGCCCCGCCACCACTGTGGCAATATCGGCCTTGCCGCTGAGCACAGCCTGCACGGCGTGAACCAGCGGCGCATCGACCCCAAGGCTTTTGGCCGGGGCATCGGCCACCGGCGTCGTGGCAACGCCTTCGGCCAGCTTGGCGCCCCCGGCAATGATGTCTTCGACGGTCTGGCCGCGGCCCAGTGCCATGCCGAACTGATAATTGCGCGACTGCACCGACGTGCAGGTCAGCGTCAGATCGCCCAGTCCGGCAAGGCCGGTGAGCGTGGTGGCCGATCCGCCCATGGCGGTGACCATGCGGGCCATTTCGGCATAGGCCCGGGCAATCAGCGCCGAGCGGGCCGAGGCACCGAGATCGGCGCCTTCGATGGCCCCGCACGCCGGGGCATAGACATTTTTGAGCGCGCCAGCGACTTCGACGCCGATGCGGTCATCGGCGGCATAGGGGCGGAAACTCGGGCCGGCCGGGGCCAAGGCTAGCGCCGAGGTTTGCGTAGCATCGTCGCCCGCCAGCGTCACGGCGGTCGGGCGGCCTGCCGCGACATCGGCGGCAAAGCTGGGGCCGGACAGCACAAAGGGGATGGCCTCAGGCGCCATATCGAACAGGATTTCGCTCTGCCGGTCGAGCGTGCCGGTCTCGAGCCCTTTGGCCGAGAGGATGACCGGCTTGCCCACGAGCAGATCAGGGGGATGGCGCCGAGCGCGGCGCGGCTGGCTTGCGCGGGTACGGCGAGGATGACGATATCGGCGGGGTTGGCTTGGGTGGATGCAACGATGTTGTGATGCAGCGCCTGCTTGCCGAGATAGCGGGCATTGGTGTGGCTGGTGTTGATCTCGTTGACCTGCGCCACGTCTCGCGCCACCAGCGATACGCTGCGCCCGGCCATGGCTGCGGCCTGCGCCAAGGCTGTGCCCCGAGCGCCGCCACCGATGACGCTGACAGTTTCAAGCGGCATCGGGCACGACCTTCATGTCTGGCAGATCAGAGCGGCCAGCGGGGGCGGGCGGTGAAATCGAGGTGATCGGTCGCGCCCAAGGCAAAGCGCTCGGCGCCGGCCCGAGCGACCATGGCGCCATTGTCGGTGCAGAGGGCAATCGGCGGCACGATCAGCATGGCGCCGGCTGCGGCACAGGCCTTGTCGAGCGCTGCCGCGATGGTCCGGTTGGCGGCGACGCCGCCGGCGACGATGAGCTGCGGTCTATGGTCCGGCAATTCCGTCTTGAAACGCGCCAGCGCCCGGCCAGCGCGGACGGAGACAACCTCGGCCACGGCCGCCTGAAAGCTTGCTGCGATATCGGCAACATCCTGATCCGATAGCGGCGCCAATGCTTCTGCCTGCAGCCGCACGGCGGTCTTGAGGCCGGAGAAGGAAAAATCCAGCCGCGCCTCGCGTAGCAGCGGGCGGGGGAATTTGAACCGCTTGGGGTCACCCGATTTGGCTGTGGTTTCCACTGCCGGGCCGCCGGGATGGCCCGGTGGTCAAGAGCTTGGCAACCTTGTCGAAGGCCTCGCCCGAGGCATCGTCGATCGTGGTGCCCCAGCGCTCATAATCGCCGACGCCGCGCACCAGCACGAATTGACTATGCCCGCCCGAGACCAGCAGCATCAGATAGGGAAATTGCACCCCATCGGTCAGCCGCGCTGTGAGCGCATGGGCTTCCAGATGATTGACCGCGATCAGCGGCTTGTCGAGCGCAGCGGCCAATGCCTTGGCGGTGGTCAGGCCCACCAGCACACCGCCGATCAGGCCGGGCCCGGCGGTGGCGGCGATGGCGTCGACATCACCAAGCGCAATTCCGGCCTCGCGGCACGCCCGGGCGATGATATGGTCGAGATAGGTGACATGGGCGCGGGCGGCGAGCTCGGGCACGACGCCACCGAAAGCTGCATGTTCATCGAGCTGGCTGCGCACCACATTGGAACGAATCACGGCCTTGCCCGATTGATCGCGCACGACGATAGCCGCCGCGGTTTCGTCGCAGCTGGTCTCTATGCCAAGAATTGTGGCTTGCGCTTGCCGGGTCACGACGAACTGGTTACTCCCTGAAGCATCGCGCGGAAACTGGAGCTCAGTTTTCCGCCAGAACGATGCGACGTAAAGTCGAGCCTTTGCCTACTATAGGACGCCAAGAGATTGCAATCGTCAGCCCCCTTCGCCCGGATCGGAACACGCGGTAGCCCGCTGGCACTGGCACAGGCGCGGCTGGTGCGCAAATTACTGTCGCAGGCGCATGACGTGCTCGAGGATGACATCGTCATTCAGGTGATTTCCACCGGCGGCGACCGCAGCCGAGCCAGCAATGCCAGCCTCACCGAGATTGGCGGCAAGGGCCTGTTCACCAAGGAAATCGACGAGGCCATGCTGGCCGGATTGATCGATATCGGCGTGCATTCCTCCAAGGATGTGGCGACGCGCCTGCCCGAGGGCATTGCGCTGGCCGCCTTTCTTGAGCGGGAGGATGTGCGGGATGCGTTTATGTCGGTGACGGTGCAGAGCCCGGATCACCTGCCCGAGGGCGCCAAATTCGGCACTTCTTCCATTCGCCGGGCGGCGCAGGTGCTGCGCCAGCGGCCCGATCTTGAAATCGTGCCCTTCCGCGGCAATGTCGGTACGCGGCTGCAAAAGCTGCTCGATGGCGTGGCGGATGCCACCATGCTGGCCGTGGCGGGGCTTAACCGGCTGGGCGAGGGGCATCGTGCGACGGCGCTGCTCGATCCCGAAATCTTCATGCCGGCGCCGGCCCGGGGCGCCATCGGCCTTGCCGTGCGCCCGGATGACACACGCATTGCCGAGCTGGTCGCCGCGCTCGATCATGCCCCGACGCATACCTCTATCGCTGCCGAACGCGCCATGCTGGCCGTGCTTGATGGCTCCTGCCGTACCCCGGTCGGTGCGTTGAGCCGGCTTGAGGGTGGCACTTTGACGCTCAAGGGGCAGATTCTCAGCCTTGATGGCAAAACCGCCTTTGAGAGTGCCGCTACCGGGTCCGATCCGGTGGCGCTGGGCAGGAAAGTTGGCGACGATCTGATCGCCTGAGGCCGGCACCGAATGGCTGGCGCAATTGGCCGCTACATGACGACAATGCTGGTCACCCGCCCCGAACCGGATGCGCAATCGAGCGTGCTCAAGCTTGCAGCTTTGGGGATCGATGCTTTTGCGGCGCCGGTGATGGTGCGCCAGACGCTGGATAGCAATGTGCCGCCGCCCGAGGGTTTTTCCACGATGGTGCTGACCAGCGCCAATGGCGTGCGCGCTGGCTGATCGCGGGCTGGTCGAACAATACCGGCATTTGCCGGTCTTTGCCGTGGGCGACCGGACGGCCTTCGAGGCGCGCGAATATGGCTTTGCGGACGTCGCCAGCGCGGCTGGTGCTTTTGCCGATCTGGTCAATCTGATCGCCCGGGCGCGGCTGAGCGGCCCGGTGTTCTATCCGGCGGGCAAGCATCAGAGTGGCGATCTGGGCAAGGCGCTGGCGCCGTTTGGCGTGATGGTGGCCACAGCACGGCTCTATGAAATGGTGGCGCTGGATAATCTGCCGGAGGATGCTTTGGCGCGCTTGGCCGATGGCTCGATCGGGGCCGTTCTGGTCTACTCGCGCTGTACGGCCGAAATCTTCGCGCAGCTGGCGGATCGGCTCGATCAGGCCCAGCGCAGCGCCATTGCCATGCTCGCCATGTCGGAGGCGGTGGCCGAACCATTGATGGAAAACCACTTCAATCGCATCAGCCTTGCCGACCGGCCCGATGAAGATGGCATGATGACGCTCGCACTGGCTTTTGCCCGCGAGCAAACTGGGCCATGATCGGCACCAAGAACCAAGGAGTCCGCGCATGGCCGACCCAAAGGGTAACGACCCCAAAGCGACCCAAGGCAAAACGGCCGCCAATCCGGCTGTAGCCAAGCCCGAGCCCGCCAAATCCGGCGCGGTCCGGCCACCCGTGCTCGATCTGCAAGCCCGCGAGTCCGGCACCGGCACCAAAAGCCGGAGCCGCAGCGCGAGCCCGTGGATAAGCCCGCTGCAGAGAGCGTTCGCGACACGCCCAAGCCGAGCGCCAGCGCTCCGCCGCCGTCGCCGCGTGCGGCATCGCCTGTGCTGCCGGCCATCGCTGGCGGCGTGCTGGGTCTTGCTGCCGCCTATGGCTCGGCTCGGTTCGGCCTGTGGCCGGCCACGCCTGCCCCAGCGCCAGTTGTCGATCCGCGGCTGGCCCAATTTGCCAGCGCTATTCCCGAACTCGAAACGGTTGCTAATACGACCCAGTCGGAATTGGCGACCCTGACGCGGCGTGTGGCCGGACTCGAAACCAACGGGCCTGCATCGTCCACAGCCGCACCCGTCGATCTCGCTCCGATCCAGACCGAGCTGTCGGCGCTGACCCAGCGCATCGATACTTTGGCAAATGCCCCAGCAGCACCCGGCGATACGGCCGTGGTTGAAGGCCTGCGGACCGATCTCGCGGGCCTGACGACGCAACTCACTGAGCTGGGCGCCCGGCTGGGCAGTGCCGAGGCCAATCTGCGCAATCTCGACACGACTGTGAGCCAGACTTCGGCAACCCCGGCGGGTCAGCCCAGTGATATCGGCGCCGTGCTGCAATTGCCGCTGATCCTGTCCGGCTTTGAATCGGCCTTTTCGACCGGCCGGCCCTATGAAACAGAATTGGCGGCTCTGCGCGCTGCCGTGCCGGATGCTGCTATCCCGACCGATATCGCGAATGCGGCAAAGACCGGCCTGCCGCGCCCTGACGTTATCGCGCAGCGCTTTGCTGATGTGCTGCCGGCAATGCTGGCCGGACGGCCGGCCGATCCGGCTGCGGGTTGGCAGGATGGTGCGGTGGACTGGTTCCGCTCGGCGATTGCCTTGCGGCCGACCGGGGAAATGGAGGGCAATTCGCCTGATGCCATTGCCTCGCGCCTTGAAGGCGCTATTGCCCGGCGCGATTTTGCGGCTGCAAAGACCCTGTTTGATACTCTGCCTGCGCCCATGCTGAGCGCGGCGGGCGATGTTCCGGCTCTCGTGGCGACACAGGCAGAGGCCGCGGGCTTCCTCGAGCAGCTGCGCGCCAAGGCGCTGGCCGGCGAGGTTCGCCCATGATCCGGCTCGCCTCCTGGATCATCGGCAGCTCGGTCGTCGCGGCGCTGGCCGCCTGGATGATCGCCCTGCCGGGCACCTTGACGCTGGAAGTGGCCAATTATCGCATGCAGCCCCGGCTGGGCGCGGCTATTGTCATGTTCCTCATCGTCGCGCTGGTCATCATTTTCATCTGGTCCTTGATCCGCCGCGTGCTGACGGCGCCGCGCGCCATGGCCCGCCGCAATCGTGAAAAGCGCCGCGAACAAGGCGTCGAGGCCCTGTCCGACGCCATTGTCGCGCTGCAGGCCGGCGATCCCGCCCGCGCCCGTGCTTTGGCGCGCGAGGCGCAATCCCGCCTGCCGGCCAATGCGGCGGCGCGCCTGCTCGAAGCCCGCGCCGATCTGGCTTTGGGCGACATGTCGGCGGCCCGCGAGCATTATCGCGCCCTGATCGCCAGCGAGAAAACCGCCGTGGCCGCACTGACCGGTCTTTACGATCAGGCCCGCGCGCAGCATCGCCCCGAAGCCGCACTGACCTTTGCGCGCAAGGCGCTGGCGCTGGCCCCGGCCAGTGGCTGGGCGGCCGAAGCCGTGTTCGATGACCTCACCAAGCGCGGCCAATGGGCCGAGGCCGTCGCCATGGTCAATGCCGAGGCGGTTAGCAGCCGCGAGGCCCGCGCCGCCAAGCGCCGCCGCCGTGCCGTGATCGAAACCGCGCGGGCCCGCGAGGCTGAAACCAGCGCACCGCTTTCGGCGCTCGATCATGCGCTGACCGCGCTCAAGCTCTTGCCCGATTTCGTGCCGGCGGCCTTGATCGCGGCGCGCATCCACATCAATCGCGGCGAGACGCGCAAGGCGATGAGCCTGTTGCGCCGCATCTGGCGCTCCACCGGCCATCCCGATATCGCCGCGCTCTATGCCCATGCCCAGCCCGGCGCCTCGGCGATCGACCGGCTCAAGCGGCTGGGCGAAATCATCGAGACTCCACCGCCGCATCGCGCCGCCGGCATGGCGCTGGCTCGCGCGGCGATCGATGCCTATGACTGGCCGCTGGCGCGCAAGGCGCTGGAGCCTTTTGCCGGGGCCGACGCGACGCAGGGCGTGGCGAGCCTGATGGCCGAAATCGAAGAAGGCCAATCGGGCGATCAGGGCAAGTCTCGCGAATGGCTGGCCCGCGCGGTACGCGCGCCACGCGACCCTGCCTGGACTGCCGACGGCCCGGTCAGCGACGAATGGGAGCCCATTTCCCCGGTCACCGGACGGCTCGATGCCTTTGAGTGGAAGGTGCCGGTGGCGCTGACCGGGCGGGCCGTGCAACCGGCCGCGCCAGTCGGTTTGCAATTGCCTGCCGCCGACCCCGCCTTGCCTCTTGCACCGGCGGAAAACCCAACGTAAAAGACCCAGCGTTCCGCTGCGGCGGACAGGCCGCTTTAGCTCAGTTGGTAGAGCACATCATTCGTAATGATGGGGTCAGGTGTTCGAGTCACCTAAGCGGCACCACAATTTCAAGCACTTAGCAGATATCGGGGGTTTTCCCCGCACAGTTTCCGCACAGAAACGAAAACCCCGGCCTTTCGACCGGGGCTCTAACACGGGCTCGAATCAGCCTACGCGTGGGGCTTATCGACAAGCTTTGCCAGATCAGCGAGCGGCAGCTCGTCGAGCTCGTAGCGCAGAATCAGCCGCAGACGCCGGCCCTCGTCGGCGGGGTCGTTGTAGCGAGCGGCTTTCAGGCTGCCGATCAAGTCAGTCTGCTGGTAGTCCAAACCGCTGATCATCGCGATGACGTGCTGAGCACCGGGATAGAACGTAGCGTCGTCGCCAGCACGCGGCTGGCAGATGATGCCGTTGCCGGCGGCGGCCATTAGTTCGATGGCGTCTAATGCCAGCTCGTAGTCACCTATAGCCCAGCCGGCCATGTTGGATTTGGCGATCATTGCGCGTCTCCTTGCTGGACCAAGCGCAAGCGCCCCTGCCCCATCCGCTCAGAGGCATAGACCTTCGCCTTGTGCAGCAGGCCATTGCGGAGGCAAATGGCGGCCTTGTCAGGATCAGAACAACCGTACGGTGCCATTGCCACGGTCGGCGCGGCCCTCATTCTCGATGCAACACGACATTTCGGCTAACCGATTACCCAGCCAGACCGTTGCGCCCCGCAACTTAGGCGGCAGGCGGTTGTCATCCCAGATCTGCTTGGCGGTCTTGCCGTGGCGCAGAAGAATGCTGTGCTCAGCCACGTGCGCCATGATTGCGCTGTTCAACATCGCCGGCAGCAGGTCGCCCAGTTGTTCACGCAACAAGGCGGGCATTGTCTGCTTAATGATTCCGCCAATGGCGAACTTGTCGCCCCGGGTTAGCCCATGCAGGCGCTCAAACGCCTTGCCCTCCATCTTTTCACGAACGGCTCGGTTTGCCCACATATGGAAATCATGGCTCAGGTACTTGGCGTAGGCCAAACCTACCTGCCAATGCGCCATGGTGGAGCCACCCTTCCCTCGCTTGGTAGTCATAACCTGTGTGTCGCTCAGGTTATGGGTGACCGCCACCGCCTCGATAAAAGCTCTGCCGTCGAACCGCGCCCAGTTAAATGGCTCCTGATTAGGCGGCGAGCCGGCAGCGCGCCACATGTCTGTCAGAGACAGGTTTTCGCCACGATCAGAGATCAGGACGCCATGATAAGACAACGCGTTCCCTGTCCGTGCCGGTAGACCTTGCGGCTCCGGGCCGCTATAATCCGTCATATCAACTTCTCCATTCTTACCGGGATTGGGATTGATTTTGGCTCGGCGGGATTGCACTCCCGACCGAGCCTTTTGCTTTCATGCGCTGCCGAATGGAGCGCACAACCTCGAATGTTCGTGAGCTGCCGTTCTCTGCGACTTCGGCGTCGATAAAGTCGCGAACATCTTTGGGCAGTCTGACGTTGATCTGGGGCTCACCACGAGCCATGAGAAATTCCTCCTTAACGTTAATTACCGTGCGTCATGAATAGCGCACCGTGCGCTATTGCCGTCAAGCGATTTGTGCGTCATTGGTGCGTCAAACTGGGGATTATAGATGGCACGAGAAGACCCGCATTTTCGGCTCCGCCTGCCGGCAGAGTTGAAAGACCGGATCGAAGCAGCGGCTTCGGCGTCGGGGCGCAGCATCAATGCGGAGATAGTCAGCCTTCTTACGGAAGCACTCGAACGTCGTGCCTCGGCCGGCGCTGAGCGCATATCTCAGTGGGATGACGCGGCCAAGCTCCTCGAACAGTTCGAGAGCATTCAGAAGGCAGACAGAGCAGAACTGGCCGAAATTGGCCAGATCGAAGGCTACCTGCAATCCGACGCCATTGCGATGCAGGCTGCGCTTAATGAAGATCCTTTTAGGCCGTCCGCAGTAAGGCCATCCCTCACAACAACGGGCGCAAAGAGCTCGGCATTGGCGATAGACCACCGGGCTTGGGTGCTTTCGAAGTCAATAAGGGTACTTGCCAGATCTGCTCGCGACCATGAGGAAGCGGCCACTTTCGCGTTCTACAACCGCCACAGGATAGAAGGCGACAGGTTTAGCGATGAAATACTGGACGATTTCATTCTCGAAGTTGATGGCCTAAAGAGTGAACTCCATGGGGCGCACTTTTACGACGCAGTGCAACAGAAGATTGCCGATGTGCCGCAGGGCACCCGTGCAAGCTATCAAGCAGCGCTGGATCATCTGATGCCAAGACTATTTAAGGGCTGGCCAGACGCTTGGATGTAACCGTGCTCCACGATAGAGGGAGGCCACAAATGGACGCTTATGAGAAGCAACTATTCTGGGATCACGCGGCCTATCTCAAACGGAGAATCGACAGCCCGGAGCGGACGGTCTATTTCCTCTCTGCATTGACCGCCATAGCGCTGCTAGTGGCCATTTTTGTTCGCTGATCTACCTTGGCGGCCCAGCGCTGCGCTCGACAGGCGCAGCAATGACCTCCAAATCTTCGGTTTCGACCAGCAGCGTCTTGGAAATCTGCGTCCCCGGCTCGGTCATCAAGAAGCTCAAGCGAACACGATATCGACCGACCGGAAAGTCACAGGAGTCGAGCCCGGCCAAACTGGATATCCGAGCGTCGAAAGTGACTGGTATGCCTTCCTCAAACAGGGTCGTGCGGCCGCCGCCAGAGCAGATGACGTTGCCCGTATCGGCCTCACGCGGGGACACTGCCAAGCGGATCAGCAGATCCATGCTCGACGTGCCCACGAAGCGCAGGCTCGGCTCTGCCGGCACTACTGAGTTGCGAACTTGGATCGAACTGAGTTCTAGCCAGTCGCTGGGGGAGGCCTGCTGCATTTCGGCGAAGCGCGCTGCGGTACGGATGTTCTGGTAACCGTCGATGGCCGTCATCACGCCGAAGGCAAGCCCGGCTCCGATTACAGCAGATATGATGGTGCGCCTCATTTTGGGATGGTCCCCAGACCCAGCCAGTCGAGTAGTCCAAGTCGGAGAGCGGCCAATAAAGCCAACGCCCCACCAAAGAACAGGATAACCTGGCGCAGGCTCGCGCCCCACTTGCCCAGCGTTTTCCATGCGATCATGAATTTCGCCCATTCCTTTAGGACCTCCGCTTCATCGTGGGAAAAGACCACGACATCATCCGGCTTCTCCTTGTTGAGCGCCTCGGCCAGATGCCGCATAACGTCACGCTCTGCATCTGAGAATTCTTTGTCCACTGATCGAGCCCCACGATTGGAAGAAGCGGGCGGCCGAAGCCGCCCGAGATGGTCAGTTGCCGGTCAGACGTTCCCAGAGCGTCTGGCGCTTGGGCGCGGCCTTGGCTTGGGTTTCAACGCGCTCCATGGCAGCGCTGCCCGGCTTAGGCAGGATCTTCTCGCCTGCGGCGGTCACGACCTGCGCGACGGTTGTGGCGCGATAGGACTGCCATTGCGTCCAGAGGTACCAGAGCAGGCCCACAGCGGCCGAAATGGTCAGCCCGCCACCTTGCCCCGCAAAGATGGCGCGTACGTCCTCCTGCATATGCGGAGGCATCGCCAGATAGATCGGGATCAGCACGGTAGCCAGCGAGCCTAGCTCCTGGGCACGACGCCAAATCCAGCCGGCGGCAGCGCTTTGGATGATTGAAGTCAGCATGGTGACGGCCTCCTTAGCCGCGATGGAAAAAGATGAAGTAGACGGCGACCGCCAGTACGACGGCGATGCCAACAGCGAGCACAGCGCGCGGAAATCCGGAGCTGTTGCCCCGGTCTGGGTCTGGGTTGATGGGCTGGTGGATAACTGGCCCCGGAGCGGGAATGGGCTTCACAGGCTGCGCGGGTTTCGTCGTCGCCGGTAGCGCCGCCGAGAAGGCTTCGGCATATTGCGCGATCTGCTTGGCGCGATCTGTGCCGTTGACCACACGGCGCATGTCCGTGAAGGCGGTATAGTCCCCGAGCTTCTTGCCAGTGAACCAGCCGCGCATCATGCCCTTGACCAGGATCAGAGCGGCGATATCGATGCGCAGGGCCAGTGACGGGTCTTTGACCGAGGGGATGGCCGGTTTCGTCCTGCACCTTCTGGTAATTCTCCGGGTGGGTGAGTTGGACAAAGCCCCGACCGAAATAGCCGCCCGACCAATAGTCGGACTTTACCAGGGCATGCGCCCAGCCTTCCAAGCCTTGGTCAGCAGCTCCTTGGCTTTGGCATCGGTGCTGGCCAGTGTCTCGCGCACCGGCTGCATGGTGTGAGCCGTCTCGTGAAAGGCCGTGGCCGGGATGTAGGAGAGCTTGCGCCGGTCGCCGTCGCCATAGATGGTCCGAGCTTCGCCAATGGCATTGATGCCATTGACTCGGGCCTGCGACAGCGCGCCGCCAAACAGCGACGAGCGCACCGACGCGAAGAACGCGGTGTTCATGGGTATTCTCCTTGGTGATGTGGGAATTAAGGCGTGTAGCCCGCGTCAGACCCGCAAAGAGCTTCACCCTTGCGGACTTCGAGGAAATGCAGGATCGACGGGCCGGGATCGTTATTGCCCGATGCAGAACCGGTCACGCGGACGAAGTTGGTGCCGTTGTTGACGTTGGTGCCGGGGACCGGCGCGGCGCTTTTGCCGACCATCACGCCATCAAGATAGACGCGGGTGTAATTGTCAGCGCCCCGGTCAAACATCAGCTCGTGCAGGCCGGCCGGGATCGGTACCGGAATGGAGGCATTGGGCACCGTGTCCACAACATTGCCCGATGCGCCACCACCATTCCCGAACCCACCGAGAATGGTATTGGTGGCGCTGACGCTGATCAGCCGAGCGCGTTGATTGTTGGTGCTGAGCCAAAACGACACGAGGAAGTCCGGCCCGGCCGAGCGGTTCCAGTTCGCCTTGGTGAACCGCATTTTGACGGTGAACAGCCCGTCAAAGGTGAAGCCCTCGCGATTTGGAAACCGCACGTCGCCGGTGCTGCCGCCAACCTGAATGCCACCATCCACGACAACCGCCGTACTGCCTAGGATCAGGGCGGGCGCGCCGGGCGCCTCGTCCACCGCAGTGCCGCCGGCCAGCAGATCAGAACCATCGAATAGCAGCTTGATATTGGACGGCTCGATATAGATCGGCGTGGCAGATTTCACGTCGCTGGCGAGGCCGAAGCCCACCGAATTCCCAGCGCGAATGTCGATGTCATATTCCACGCCATCGGTCAGGCCGGCGATGACCCGAACGCCCGTGCCTACCCCAGTCAGGGCAGTCCAGACACCGCCATCGACCCGATATTGCAATGTGCTGATACCTACGCCGCCATCGCCCGGCAGGCCGATGATGTTCAGCGCCAGCTCGCCGGCATTGTTGTTGGGCGCAACGGTCCACTGCTCGGCTATGAACTTGGCTGGTGCCGTGTCGCCACCGGCAGGCCAGTAATCGTGGAGCCTGTCGCCGGGCTGGTCTTGTAGACCGATCCCGTGGAGAGCGTGATATCGAGACCGGTCAGCGCAATCGTGCTGTTGAAGCCGTCGATATAGAAGGCCGTCATGCCCTCGTCGCCACCGCTGGCCACCAGACCATCAACCGCGACCCTGCCGCCGGGCGAGCCAGCGTCATCGCCGCCGTCGACCCAGAGGTGATGAACCGAACCACCACCGCGTCCATGCGGAGCGATCGAGCTGCATCCCACCAGCGGAATGGGTGTCTCAAGCCCGCCCCAGATGCGGAAATTCCGCTTGTTGTCTCGGGCAGCGCAGCCGGTGACAGAGCTGTCTTCGGACTTCAGATCATAGCCGGCATCGGTGTGGCCATTGGATGCATGGTTGAGGATATGGATGCCGCGATTGGTGCGCTCGCTGACCACGCCATCGCCATTGAAATAGCTGGTGAGCGTATCGCGGCAGTTCACGGTTGAGCCGCCTTCGATCAGCAGATCATGAGCCGTATCGGCGCACTCGATACCCACCGCGAAGTTGTCGCCAGCCTGCCAACGGCTGTCGATATGGCTGTCGAGCACCTGCCAATTGGCGCAAGCGCCATGGAACCGGATAAACTTCTTCGAAAAGCCGGTGGCCGGGCAGCGCTGCACCACCAGATTGGTGATGGCGCTGAGATTGTTGGTGTAGATGCCGTCGTGAAGGTTGAAGCCCCGGCAATCTTCAAACAAAAAACCGTCCGCAGTGATCCCCGAGAAATCGATGATCCGGCCCAGCCGCTCAAAGCGGAGGAACTTGAAGGCCAGATGCCCAATGCCGGCGGCCGCCGCGAATAGGGTATTGCCGCCATAGGCCGCTGCGTTGACCGCCCCTGCTTCGGTCGCTGGACTGACCCATGCCGTCCGATTGCCCACGAACTTGGGACGGGTGGGCTCGTCGGCCGCGTTCATGCCGGTGATCGTCACCGGATTGCCAGCAGCGCCGGCAGCCGAGAGGGTAATGGGCGTAGTCTGGGCATAGTCCCCCAGATGGGAGGCAATGGCCACAGTTCCGCCCGGCCCTGCTTCGGCAATCATCGTGTTGATGCTGGCCAGCGCGGCGGCATTCGCCCGAGAAGTGCCATCGCCTGTACCTTGGACCGCTGGAGCGACATAGCGGGTTTCACTCGGTGGCGGCGGCTCACTGCCACTCATAGCCATGGCCAGCGCTGTCAGCGACAGTCCGATGTTGAGGTTCATAGGCAATTGCGCCTCCTGACGATCAATGCTGGGCGGTGCCCTTGGGCTTGAAGTAGCGGTAGATCGGGCGGAACAGCAGCATCAGGGCGATGCAGAGCCCGACAATCGGCCGAGTCCATTCCGGGGTGTTGGCGAGCAGGCAATCGAGCAATGTGCCGTCGCTGCCGCCCGGGTCGTGAACGTCGCAGCAGGCCCGAATGGAAAAGAGCCATTCCGCCCACTGAAATCCGGTGCAGCCGTCCACTGCCATCAACCCGGCGCCAGTAGCTCGGCCGCTCGCGACGGTCCGAACAGGGCTGTCATTGCGGTTTCCAACAGTCCAAACAGCTCGTCGCCGCTTTGGATATGGGTGGCCCCCTCATAGATGCGCCGAATCCTGACGGGCTGGGCAGCAAGGGTCTGTTCCATCAGCTCGGCCTCTGCGTCGGTAGCGCGGCGCCAAATGGCGTCTTTGGAAATGCGATAGTTGACGGGGATCTGGGTTGTCTCGCCGTCCTGCCGCCACGCGCTGCCGTCCCAGCGGAGCTTGGCCACCGAAACGCCAGTGGGTGGGGCGTTCAGCGTGGCGTGTGCCGGAATGAGCCAGACATCGGTTTCAAGCGGCGAAGGATCGGCTTTGCCAGTGCCAAGAAAAAGACCCGTCGCCGGGTCGTAATTGTAGATCGTCGGTGCGGTTGCCATGGCTTACCTCGGATAGGTCTTGAAATGATCGTCTTGGGCGACACTGAAGGACTTCGGGAACTGCTTCGGTCCAAGCGCGTCGGCAATACCAGCGGCCATCATCCGAGCGGCCCAGCTGAACTTCACCAGACCGGCGCCGGTGCCCATGCCCGGCATGGCGATAGTTTCGAGCCCCGCCCGGCTCGCTGCGCGCACTGCCGCGCGGGTGGCCAGCCTTACTGCAGAAGGATCGGCAATTTGCATGGGCACGCGCATGGTAGGGGCAGCGATGACATGCGGAATGTCCGGGTCGCCGGTGGGGACGATGAGCGCCCGGCCGACAAGCAATTCGCCGTCGAACGTCTCACGGATCGCCCGCTGCACCCTCGTCTGAACTTCCCAGCCGAACTTGGTGGAATAGGCGAGGTCAATCCCGCCATCCATGAAGCCAAAGCTGTTGCCGGGACTGACCACGGCATCGACCTCGTGTTCAAGGATATCGCCGCAGATGGCTTCGCAGTCGGGCATGGCCTCGATCCATGCATTGACCAGCTCGGGTTGCCGATCGATGAGCAGAATTCGCATGTGGGACCTCAGTATTTAATGCAAGCAAGAAATGCGCGGTTGCGCAGTCGGTTTTCCGCGCCACCAGCCGCCACGATGGATAGGGTGTGCGTATGGGCGCCGGCAGCGTTGATCGCCGGGGTGTGGGTGTGCTCGCCGTTGCCGTCGATGGAGAGGGAATGGGAGTGATTGCCATCGGTGCTAGTCCCCACCGTGCTGATCCCAGACGGCACACTGGAGTTTGCGCCGTTCGGACGAGTTGTCGAACCGGTCCAAACGCCGGATACGGTGTGACTGTGCGCCCCGGCTGCATTGGCTATTCCAGAGTGACCGTGCCAACCCGCCGCGTTTGCGGAGCCAGTGTGCCCATGCGCGCCGGCGCTATCGGCCGAACCGGTGTGGGTATGACTGCCAAGCTCAGAGGCCCGGAGGCTGCCGAAGGCGCGACCGGCATCGACGCCTCGTCCGTCATCCCATGCTCGATCAAACTCGCCGCGATCATCTGGCACGTTGAAAGTGGTGGTGCCATTGCCAGCGCCATAGGTCGTGCCGATTGCGGCGAACAAAGCTGCATAGGCGGTGCGGGAGATTGCGGCCCCGTTGCGCTTGAGCCAACCATCAGGAGGCGTGCTCATCGCAAAACCGCCCCTTGTGCCCGGAGGGCATGCGCTCAGGATCGCCGCGTCTACTGCATTAAACTTCGTTTTGATCTGGGCCATCATCGCCCGGATCGCGTTATTGATACCGCTCGGCGCGCAGCCTTCAGCAATGTTAACGCTGCTAATGTTGTCGTTGTTGTTGGCGTTGGTATCCCAATCGGCAACTGAATTCTTGTCAGCCATGGCTAACTCCCAAAGATGCTATCGCCGTTGTCACTGTCGAATCTGGATGAATTGGACCGCATGCGGTCTGCCGCGTTCTGCGGGTTTCGTGGACGGCGGGATTCGTAGAGTTCGGCGTTGGACATGGCCGGGTTGGCGCGGCCGACATTGACGAACCCACCGCCAGCCTTGGGCGCATAGAGATAGCCATTTGTGCCGATATGCGTGGCCGCGCCGGGTGTGTTGAAATCCCCGCCGCGCATGGTGTTGTAGAGCAGGTTATCAGCGCCATTGTTGAAGGGACCCGAGGCATTCGCCATGGCCTTGGTGGCGTTCTGGAGCAGGCCCAGCACACCCGGCAACGGCACATCGCGACCGAACAGTTGCGGTTTTCCGAAGATCCCCGGACGGTCGAGACGCGGCATGGGGACCGGCGCGACAGCACCGGCAATGGGCAGTGCCGCTGCCACCTGTGTCGGGACGTAGCTGGCCGGCATAGGCGGCTTGGTGTCGAGTTGCGTGGCAACGGCGGTCGGACGTGGCATAGGCATGGGCGGCGTAGCGCCGGCTACCCGCGTTACCGGCGCGAGGGGTGCCGATGGCTTGAACACCGGCTTGCCGAACTGGTCATATTGCCCGGTGAAATCCTTGGCAGGGCTGTTGGTCTGTGCCGTCTGGGTCGGGTTCGGCACGATCTGAATAGGATTGGTCGAGCGGATAGGCGGGCCGGCCGAGCGATCCGGAATACCAGCAGAGGGCAGCAGACGGTCATCGCTGCCCGGCATGGGTGGGCGCGTTGGGCCGCCACCGCCATAGAGCGCTGCCATGCGCTGCATCTCCGATTGACCCGAGGGGGCAGCGGTGCGCGTCGGCGCAGGCGTTGGGGTCCGTGTCGGTGCCGCGTCCTGCCCTGCATAGCTCTGGGGGCGGCTGGGGGGCATGGGTACGCTTTGCACAACCCGAGTGGCTGGCGGCTGACCAATGGGCGAAGATTGCGATGCAAGGGCCGAGTTACGGGCCGTCACGCGATCCTCTACCGATGCCGGCATGGGCGCGGCAGCCTGGCGGCGGGTTGGCTGGGTGCGGTCCTGGCCTGCATAGCTCTGAGGCATTGGCGGCCGTGTCGCCCCCGGCCTGAGACCCGTGCACTCAACGCCGCTTGCAATGCGGGATTTTGCGACTGGCTGGCTGCCTGCACAGAGCGTTGCACTGCACCCGGCTGGGTAAGGTCCTGCTGTGCCTGTTGGCGGGGCGCGAACGGCCCCAGATAAGCCATGGCTGGCGATGGCTGGCGAGGCGCGGCAGCGTCGATAGCACCAAGCGGGCTCTGCGACTGCTGCGGACGTGGCCGGGGCATTGGCGGCGCATTGACGCGTGCATTCAAGGCTGACTGCAAGGCCTGATCCGTTGCGCCCCGTGCCAGCAAGGCCGACTGAAGCGGCAGGGATGGCGTTGCGGGCGTCGGGGCTACCCGAGGCTCAAAGGAGATGGTCGGAACCACCTCATTGACGATGCGATTGGTCCAATTGACCCGGTCGCCCATCCTGACGTGATCTTTGTCCGGGCGAAGCCAGCGTTCCGTGAAGACCTTTGCCGCCTCGCCGGGGGTCGTGGCGTTGCGGACTTCGTCGAACCTGCGGCGCTCGAAGGGAACCGTCTCGATCTCGTGGCGCATGAAACCGTAGTTGGCTTCATAGCTATTGATATCGAGGCCCCTCTCCTTGGCCCATTTCTCGAAATTGTCGCGGCGACCGCCAGTCCACTGCGCGAAGCCATAACCGCCTTGGGAGCCCTGCACGACGGGGCGCAATTCCTGCATGAACTGGAAACCACCAGTTTCATGCGCCGAGCTGCCGACAACGCCGGATGCCTGTGCCGGTGTCAGCCGGAGGTCGCGCACCGTGTCGCTGACCAGACGGGAAGAGATTTCGTTGAATTCCACCGGGCTCACCCCAATAAAAAACCCCGCCGGAGCGGGGTCGCTAAATGACTATTTGAACCGGGGGCGCTACTCCTTGCAGCGTTCCCATCCATTGGTGACTGTTGGGCCATAGACGCAGTATTTGCGGCCCTTCAGCAGGACATTGTACGCCTCGCGTAGCCCGCAGGCTTCCCACATGCCAATGTCGCTGCCATAGGTGCCACGGCAGACTTCATCGGCGGCGGCCCAGCGCTCGATCAGCTCGCGGTCGGTAATGTTCTCCGCAGCGCCTTCGCCGTAGCTGGGAATTCCAGTGTCGGCTAAGGCTGGAGCGGCCATCAATGCCGGGCAAAAAACGACGAGCGCGCGCATCCCAGATGTTCCTATGATGTTCTCAACGAACATACCATCTTGGCCCCGGTACTCAAGGGCTTTGCTGATCGGTTTCGCGATCTTGATTAATGGCCACGCCGGAGGCCAGCGCAGACCGACGAAGCATCTGCGGCAGGGTCGTTCCCAGCAGTTTGACGTTGCCCGGCGTAGCCTTCATCAGCAGCAGTCGGGCGCGCGCCGGGTTCAGCATGGCATCCTTGACCGAGTCATCAATCTTGGCGATCCCGGCCCGGCGGAACGCTCCAATGATGGCCGTGGATGCAGCGACGGGCAAACCCACCACAGGACCAAATACCAGCGTGGCGCCGGTGCCGGTGGCGGCTGTGGTTGCCACCAGCTTGGCCATGATGGTTTGCGGCGCGTCGGTCTGCCGGATGGCAAAGGTATCCTGCGCCGTGTTCGAGCCGCCCGGCAACTTCACCGAAGCGATTGACCGGTTGGTCTGCTGCAAATCCTGGGCGATGCGCGCCATCGTGTCGAGCTCGTCCGAGCTGAAGCCAGCCATTCGCAGCGCGTTGGTGTTCTGCTTGAAGAACGTCTGGTAGCCATCCGATTTGATGGTGCCCAGCCCGGAGGTTGCCGCTTCGGTATTGCCGATGAAGCGCATGGCCACGAAGTCGACAATGGCTTTGCGCAGGCCTTCACGGGCCTGAGGATCATCGCCAAGAGCCTGCACCGGGCGTTGCATCTGGGCGGCGGAATCCTGCCGGGAGAAGATGCCGCCGATGGTCCGCACCACGTCCTGCGGATCGTCCAGCCCCATGATACGACCAACCACGCCTTTCTGAGCGTCGTCCAGCGCCAGCTTGCGCGTGGTCGCTACCTCGGCCATGGCTTCAGACGCCTTTGCGGCATCGGCCAGCTTGCGGTCGAGGGCGGGGAACGCCCGCAGCGCATCGGCATGGGACCGGCGCCATGACGCCAGCCGGCCGGGATCGATCGTGCCATCTTCTCGGAGTGCGGCAGCCCGGATGCGATCAGCCGCATAGGCCTGAAGCTGGGGCATCGCAACCCGATCACCCACCGCACGGCGATAGGTCTGCACGTCGTTGAAGCTCTTGGCGCCGGCATGGAAGATGCGACCGGGAACGCTGGCCGCCTGCATGTCATAAGGCGACTGCGTCGACGGGCGCTGCCGGATCGGCTTCAAGGTGGGATTGTCAAAGGTGTTGACGCGCTTCTGCGTCGTCTCACGCGCGACGTTCAGTCGGTCGAGGGCTTCATTGTCGAAGTTGGGGACGAGGCCATCGCCTGATAGTCGCGGATCGCGCGGAGCGTCACGAAATCCTGCTCCCCTTTGGCCTTGCGTTCGAGATACTGAAGAAACTCCGCCCTGTCGAAGGGCGCCATTGGCTCCAGCACCTTGGCCAACACTTTGCCCGGCTCTTTGACTGGCGAGCTCACTGCGAGCAGTGCTCCATTCGTTTACAGCGCTGGAAGTTTGCGGCGAGAGTATCTTCCGCGCTCATCAACCCTTTTGCCACAGCATCCTGCTCTTGGGCAACCTTGGCAACAACGGCTTCATTCAGATCAGCAAATACGCTGTTGTTGAGCTGCGTCAAGCGGCGATAGGGAGTGCTGTCGCCCATTCCCATGGTGCGAAGCTGGCGCAGCTCGTCTTTGACACGGGTATGCAGTGCCGAAAGCTCCTTCAGCGAGATGGTGTCGCCGTATTTCTTGACCACGTCATAAATGGCCGCTTCCTCGCCCGATGGCTGACGGGCCGAGGCCGGGGTTTCTTCCACGATCTGCTTGCCGGCCGCACGGGTCTTGCTGGGCGATAGCGCCAACGAGCCATCCGGATCAACCAGACCCCAGATTGCATCTTCCCGTTCCTTAGCCGCCGACCGGGCGCTTTCGAGGCTGGCGCGGATGTTCTCACCACTCACCTCAGGCGTTTTGCCCCGGCCAACAGCGGCGGCGGATTGACGGGCGTTTTGCGTCGTCTGATCCAGCCGAGCTGCGGTGCGGGCATCGATGTCTTCAAGCTGGGCGCGGAGTGCCGCGGCAACATTTTCCGGTGCACCACTGCCCTGAAGGCGATCCATGGCCGCGATCTGGGCGGCGTTCTGGTCAGCCCGACGCTGTTGGAATTCAGCTGGGCTTTTGGTGGCCGCGCTGCGCTCAAGGGCGCCAAGCCCCATGTCGCCGGTCTGCTGGAACGTGGTCAGCTCAGAGCCGGGCACGTTCTGGGCCACCGGGCCGTCAAGCGCCTCAAGAACGGCACCAATATCGGTGGCATTATCGCGAAGCCTCTGCCCGGCCGCACGCTCGCGACCGCCTTTGGTCAAAGGCGCAAGGTAGTCCCCGACCACGTCTGCACCGGATCGGACGGCACCGGGGATGCCCGTCAGGCCATGGGCCGCGACACCGGAGCCCACGCCACCGACCAGACCAGCAAGCGGCTTCAGTTCGTCTGGCGCTGCGTCCATTGCAGCCTGCGAGCCAGCGCCGGCCGCAGCGTTCGTCGCAGCATTGCGGGCGAACTGACCGGCGGTGCGCGACTGGCCCAGAAGCGCTGCGAGCGCGTCAGTCCCAGATTGGACAGCGGCAGGCAGCTTGCTGGCCACCTGCCCCGCCTTGATCATCATGGTTTCGGGCAGAACGGCCATGGTCGACGATTCCGCAGCCGCGCGGGCGAGACGCTGACCGTCATCGGCGGGCACGACATTGCTGGGGGCGTGAAGCCCAAGTTTTCCTGCGTCCGCTCCCAGCCCCGGGACGAGCCCGGCAGATCGGTCGGAATGTTCGGCAGCGGACGGCCGGCGCCAGCCATTTCAAGCGCGCTGTTGCCAGCGTTGAGCAGGCTATTGCCGAGAAATACGGGAAGATCCACGGGAGCGCCGAGGATCGCATTGGCGCCCTCATCAACACCAGCGCCGATATTCTCCCAAAGACCAGTCGTCGGGCGGCCCAGCGCCGTGGTGCGCGCCGAAGCGTCGGCCATTGCGTCATTGAACGCCGGGCTGGGATCGATGGGATTGCCCGGCTCTGGCCGGAAGTCGCGCACTTGGTCGACGGTCACGCCTTCACTGGCGATATAGCCGTCAATGTCGGCCTCTGGCGCATTCTGGGCCGCCATGCGGGCCACATTGCGCTTGATGCGTGCAAGATCAGCCATCTATTCGAGCCCATATTTGTTGCGGTAGTCTACCGAGCCACCCGGCTGCTGCGGGACCGGCGCATTGACATTAGGCTGCATGCCCACACGGCCCCGGGCCCTCTGTAAGCCGGTCTGAATGACGGCTCGATAGTCTGCCAGCGCCTTACGGAAGTCAGCCTCAGACAGCGCCGTGTCCATGCGGGTGATCGCAGCCGTGGCGACTCGGCCTTCAGCATTCGAGAGCGCGCCCATGCCCCGCATCTGCTGAATGGCCGATAGAAAAGCGCCGCTCTTGGCCCGGTCGACAAGGTTCTGGAAGCCGAAGCGACCGAGAGCCACAATCGGGTTGTTCATGCCCATGGCCGCCGAACGTCCGGTCGCCCACGGCAGTTCTGGACTGGTCTCGATCTGATCGAGGATATTGAGGGCGGCCTCGGCACTGGAAATATCACCCTGAGCAGCAGCGGCGCCCTGCCCCTGCGAGGTGCCCACTGCCGTGCCAAAGGCGCGCTCGCCCGAGAGGGATCGGGGATCAAGGGGCTTGAGGTCCCCGGTGTCCACCTTCTTGAACGAGCCATCCTTGCCCTGCACGCCATACCCGAAAGAGCCGTCATCGAACTGTCCCCAGATCGGGGTCAGCCCGTATTCGGTAGTGTCCAGACCGCCGACGCCATCGAGCTGGCGGGTCTCGCCGGTGCGCTGATTGTAGAGCGTGCCGTCATTGAGCTTGGACCAATCCGAGGCGCCGCCCTGTGCCACCCCGGCATATTCCGAGAACGCGGCATTGGGCGTCAGCGCGCCGGCTTCCACCAATCCCACCATATCGGCGGCGAACGGATCGCTGGCGGCTTTGCCGCGTAGCCATTCGGTCGTGGCGCTGATCGCCTTCTGGCGTTCGGCTTCCGCCTTTTGGCCGTGGCGTAGGCGTCATCCCGCTGCCGGCCGTCAATCGCCCCAGCAATGCCCTTCTGAAATCCCTCCTGCGGATTACTGCCCGACATCAGCCCAAGGCCAAATTGGCCGATGGTGTTCCGCCGTTCATCGAAGCCCTGATAGAACGGGTTTTCACCCAGCCAGCCGCTAAGAAGTCCTGCCATTTAAATTTCTCCCTAGAGAACCACGCTGGCAATGCCGGCGGCGCCGCCAAGAAGCGATTGCCACCATGGGGTTTCCTGCTGGGTACCGGGCGCCCCCTGCATGCCTTGCAGGATGCTGGCGTACTGCGCGATCTGATTGGTGCGGGCCTCATTCTGGCGGGTCCAAAGATCGTAATCTGCAATACGTGATGCCTGCTTGTCGGCATCGAGCACTGGCCGGCTCTGGGTGACCGCTTGCCCCGGCATCAATAGCGCTTGCGCGAATCCCGGCATGGACGCGGCGGCCTGCTGCTGGTTCGCAACATTCTGCTGGCCCATGCCGAATTGGGACTGCGCAGCCCCCTGCTGTGCCCCCAGCGCGCCAACCTGTGCGCCAAGGCTGTTGAACTGGTTCTGGAAGCCCTGCTGCCGCGTGCCCTCAATAGCCGACAGCGCCCGTTCCTGCCGGCCGATATCGTTCTGGTAATTGGTGTAGTCGAGATTGGCCAACGTACCGGAAAGGCCCTTGGCAACATTCTGGCCATGAACCGACGAGCCGAACCGCCCGCCAGACAGATAGCTGGCATTGATATCGCCCAGCGTGTCGTCAGCCGGTTTTGCCGCAGCTCGGCATATCCCGGCGCGTTCTGACCCATCGCTTGACCCGTGGCCACGCCCATAAGCTGCTGCTCTGTCAGCGAGGGATCGTGGGCACCGGCCGCCATCGCGCCAAAGCCATCCTTGGCGATCTGGCCAAACTGGTTGCCGACACCGCCAACCGTGGTCATGGCGTCTTTCTGACCTTCGCCCCAGCCGCCGCCCTGCAAAAACTGGTTGTTCCAGTTATAGGCATTTTGGAGACCGGAGCGGTCGAGTTGGCAGCGGCAACGGTCTGGTCGATGCCTTGCTTGGTGGTGTCACCGATCCCGGTATAGAGCGGATTATTATAGGGCTTGGCGCCCTTATTGAATTCCTGCTCAGCAGCCGTAATCAGGCTGGTCCCGAGGCCAGCATTGGCCTTAGAACCCGCTGTCTTTCCGTCGCCCATGGCTCATACCCGCTTTTGGAAAATGGTGTTTCGGCCGATATGGCCAATCTTTTGGTAGTCGGTGAGAACGCCAGACCATCGGTCGGCTTCCACGCGCACCGCTGAGCAACCGACCTTGCGGGCGATTGCCTCGAATTCGACGATCAGCGACCGCATCGCCGCCAACCGCTGTTTTGGACCGCTCGGCAAGCTGCCCCCGGCAAACCTGACCCACGCCGCAGGCTTCTTGCCGCCCTTGGGGATCGCCATTTGCCCGACGAGGTACCCGGCGCCGGCATTCACATCGAACACGGCCCATTCCCCCGACAAGAGGTTGTCCAGCAGCTCGCCTGTCTCGACATTGAGGGCCGGCCGCAGCCGCTCAACGATATCCGGCCAGCACGCCAGAACCTCTGGCGGCGGCATGAAACGCAGTACCATCAGCGGAACGTCAGCGCCGCGATGATATGAGCGTGGATGGCATTGGCTGCACTGGCCTTGGCCCGCAGCGAATGATTGGCCTGCAACAGCTCATCGCGCAGTTCGAAGCTGCCATTGGCGGGGATCGAGCGACCTTTCTCGATAAAGAAGCTCGTTGTGCCATCGAACACTTCAAGCTCGATGGTCACCGCCGCCGCCGTCGTGTTGCACAGATAGATCTTGCCAATGGGCTGCTGGTTCTTGCTGGCCGGAACCAGCTCCGTGGTTGCCGTCGTGGTCAGGACGACCCGCAGGGGTTGGGGGTGCCAAAGTCGAGCTGCCACAAGGTCATCGTCCAGCGCCCTCCGACACGACCAGATCGTCAATGCCGCGAATGAAGCTCCAATCGCTGGATGCAATATCGGCACGAGCGGTAAGCGCCTTCCCACGGGCCTTGGTGGGCACCCGGCCAGAGGCCTGCATTTTGCGGGGCAGCTTCCACGCCACAGCATCAGCCAGCCGGCTGCGAACGCCCATTGAAACCGTGACATCGGCGGCATCGGTAACCGGCAGACACGACGTGATCAGCATGCTTTTCGGGTTGATCAGCGTGGCCGTGTCGATGCTGGCGGGCAGAAAGCCGCCCTCGAAAAAGCCAAACATGTGGTTGGCATCGAGCGCGCCCAGGCGTGGACGGTCGCCCTTCCACACCGAACTGTCGAGCGAGAAGGCAAGGCTATCAATTGATCCGAACTGGTCTAGATCCTCAAGGGCCAAGGCGGGGCTGGACATCTTCACCAGCGCGCTGGTTCGCTCGTGCACCTCGGCAAATTCCTTGGTCACCTCGTCAAAGACGATGATGTTGTCGAACACGGTATCGCTGGGCGCTGCCTGCGACTTGTACCGCCATGCCACCTGCTTGCGCTCCGGATCATAGGCGCCTTCGATGGTGTTCAGCCCATCCTCGCCCAAGGCGTCCATGAAGCTCTTGTTGACCTTGTCCCGGCCAATAGCCTCCAGCCCCGCCGCGCTGATCCGGTAGCACCCACTGGAATCCCAGAAATAGAGCGCGCCGGGCGCCTGAACGATGCATTCCGGGTT
This sequence comes from Devosia sp. A8/3-2, assembly GCA_025452255.1. Classification (GTDB taxonomy): domain Bacteria; phylum Pseudomonadota; class Alphaproteobacteria; order Rhizobiales; family Devosiaceae; genus Devosia. The sequence goes on along the minus strand of CP104974.1, from coordinate 779,404 downwards.
CACGGCGCCAATGCCATCAGCGACCTTGATCTTGGTGTAGATGCGGGAGTCGCCCGAGAGGTTCAGCACATGGACAGCGGCGCGTTGCAGCACGGCTGCGGTATTGTCGTTGAGCTGGCCACTGCCCATCAGGGCTTCGCCATCTGGGAATTCCTGATTGCCGGCGCCGGCAGATAGCCAGTTATTGTAAGTGCCCGGCGCACTGTTTTTCATCAGCCGATTGTCGCCGTCGCAATCCAGTGCAAAGACGCATTCGAAGGCCAGGAACATGATGCGCGCCTTCGGGGCGCCTGGCACAGCGGTGACCGCGCCACCAACTTCGCTGTCGAATAGCTTCATGCCATCGAAGGTATTATTCAGCAGCACGTTGTCCCTGTACTGCATCATGGCCCAATTGTTGGCGGCCGGCAGCGTGTAGCCGGTCCCGATCTCGTCAAACGTGTAGTCAGCCTGCATCTCGAACAGCTTGTTGACCGTCCCAAAGATGCCCTTGAATTCGCCATCGCGATTGACCACAGCAATCCCACCGCGTGGGGCGCCGAGCAAGGCGCTGCCGCTCCCCGGCACCTTGAACGACCGACGCGGGCCATAGGACACGCCGTTGGCGTCCCGTCGAGGATTGACGTTGATGACCCGGGCGGAGACGCCGGGATTGGTTTCTGCCATGTCGGGGCGATATGGCCCGAATGCGATCATCATGGCACTTGCACCGCCGGCGTCAGGCTGCGTTGCCCATATTGAGCAGCAGTGATCTGGAGGTTGAATTCGGAGAGAATGTTGGCCGCTTGGGACGAGTAGACTGCCGCCATCTGAACGTTTTCGAGGAACACGCTGGCCTGCCCTAGGCACGCATAGAGATAGGCGTCTGGTGCGATTTGCAGGAGCCAGTTGGTCTGGTTGCCGGCCGACAACGGAACCAACCGCGAATTATAGACCACATCGAAGGTGCGGGACGCTCCGTTGGACACGGTAAGCGTGTTGCCGCTGAGCTTGAACCGATAGGGCCGGCCGGCATAGTCGACCGAGACAATCGCCGTGGCGCCGGGAGGCATGGCCACTTTGCCATCGGTGTCCGTGGTCAGTGTCCCGGTGACTTCCCGTTGGTAGCCCTGCAATTTGCGGTTGAGCCAGCTTTCGGCCATCTGGATGATAGTGGGAATGCGGTCGACCAGTGCGGGTTCACCCTCGCGCTCAAGCCACTGCTGAATTTCGTTCGTCAGATCGTTGTAGCTATTCAACCCTGCCATTCCTGTTCTCCCGCCAGCATGCGGTGCTGGACCCGGACAAGGCCGCCGATAATGGCGGTCTGGGCGTTGTTCTTGGTGAAGCCTGTCGATACGCAGCCGTCGATTGTCGCTGCGGCATATGCAAAGCCCTGAATTTCGCCCGCTTCGGCTCGGTCCAACAGCTCACGCAGCCGCTTCACCACGTCTGCCTTGACCTCGCCCGCCCAGCTTTCGGACTGAGTGATGATGCGCAGCGGATCGGCCATCAGACGGCCCCGCCCGCGTGCGCCGAGCGGCGTTGTCGCCGTCATTCAGCCATTTCTTGACGTGCCGCAGATCGCCTTGGCGCATCGCCTCGGCAAGGCCCGTCGAGTAGTAGGCATTGAGGGGAATAGAGGCCACGCGGGCCAGATCGCCGGTCCGCTTGCCCATTGCTTCGGCGTGGGCCTCGGCATTGTCCTTGATCAGGTGTTCCACGGGATAGTCGGTGCGAATGTGCATCTTTCCATCCTCATGGATCACCCATTGGGTACGACCGGTGACGGGGTCGTAATCGAACAACCGCCACCGGCCATCATAGATGTCTCGCCCCAAGATCATCGGTTAGAGCACGCTCTTGGGCTCAAGCACGTTGCGGCCCGTGCGGCGAGCCTCGGTATCATCCAGCTGAACGTCCGTGCCGACCTCGATCCGATTGCCGTCCTCGTCCCAATACGCCCGCTTGAGGGTATAGGGGGTCTTGTTGGCGGCGGTTGCGGGGTCATAGTCGACATCGGCGTATTCAGCCGGCGGGACAGCACCCTTGACCTGAAGATCGGCGCGACCTTCACGGGCGAGCTGGATTTCAGCGCGCAGGCGGGCTTCATCCCACTGGTCGTCAACCTCGATACCGAGTTCTTCGGCGGCAATGATCAGCCGCGTCTTGGCATCGATGATCACGCCAGCCTTGGTGGCCTTGGGCGTGTCCTCGGTGGCAAGCACGGTGCCGTCGTCGGCAACAGGCGTGGCAGGATCGACAATGAGGGGGCAGCGCCACCCACCTTGCCGTCTTTGTCGTGGTCGCCCTTGCCGCCGAAGGACTTGGCCGCTTTGGCCTCGTCGATCTTCTTTTGCAGGGTTTCGTCCGACCAGCGGCCGTTGACCTCGATACCGAGAGCTTCGGCCTGTTCTTTCAGAGTGGCCATGATGGCCTCCTTTCTTGAAATGAAAAGGGCGCCCCGTAGGACGCCCCTCTGTCGCTCAGTTGAAGCCGCTATCAGGCGGCCGCGCTCAGACCGAAGATATCGGCCACTTCGCCGTGTGCCGCTTCGTTTTTCACCTTCAGGGTGCCCTCGCCCAGCATCACGAACTTTTTCGCGTCACCGGTCTTGGCCACGTCCTTGTCCTCGGCAATCTTGCGCAGCCACAGCCACTCAAGCATGTCGGGATCGATGATGAAGGCACGGCGGGCCGTCGCGGCGCTGGCGGACATCACACGGTTGGCCGTGATCTCCAGCATCAGGTTGGGACCACGGTAAATGTCGACCGAGCCCGAAAGCACAGTCTTCTTGCCGAGCGCCGGCACTGCGGAGCGGAGGGCCGCCACATTGGGGTCCGCCATGAAGGTGGCAAACACCGTTTTGACATAACCCGTGCCGACCGGGTGCTTGGCGTTGCCGCCAGAGGTGAACACCATGTCGCTGACGGTATCCAGAAGAGCCTTGCTGAAGGCCCGCTGGGTGCCAATGGTTTCCGCCACGGTCAGCTTGGTCGCAGGATCGTAGCCGCCATTGGCGCCACCGGCGCCGCGGGAGACGTTGGTTTCGATCCACGAGGGCAGACCGCCAGAAACACGGGTGTTGCCGGCCACGGACGCCGAATTGCTCACGATGGACAGTTCAACGTCCTTGCGGACTTCGATGGCCTTCTTGAGCTTCTGTTCGGCGGTCTTTTCCACGTTGCCGGCGTTGGCGACGGCTTCTCGGGTGCCTGAGACGATACCGGTCTTGCGGAAAATCTGGGTGTGATTGCCGACGCGAACCGGAGGGGTGGTGGCCGAGAAGGTGTATTCGTCACCTTCAACCTGAGCATTGGCGGCCGGGGGCGCCAGCTCGTCGATTTCCCATTGCGGGTTGGTCGATTCAGCCTTGCCCTTTTCGATCATGGTATAGATCGGGGTGTCTTCCGGGGTGATCCGGTTGACGATGTCGGAGAGTTCTTCCCGGTTGCCAACCGCAACGGTCGACTGGAAGGTATTCGGGAGCGCAGCCATGGCGCCTATCCTTTCTTCTGAAGTGCGAGGTAAGCCCGGACGCCGTCTTTGACGCTGCCGGTCTCGTTAAGGCGGTTCAGCGCAACCCGTGCCTCGCGATTGGCCGAGCCCTTGGCATTGAGGCGCTTGCCGCTCCGTACGACGGGCGGGCGTCCCTCGACCTTGGCCGGGATTTTCGCTTTCTTTTCCTGAAGCCGATCATAGGCCATGGCCTTGTGCAGGATCACGCCCCGGCGATGGTCGAATGCCAGCGCGGAGCGCACTTCCTGCTCGGAATAGCCATGCTTCTGGCCATAGGCCAGCATGCCGGTCACAAGGGCCTTGCCTCGGGTTTCGTCCTTCAAAGCGGGGAGCGCTTCGACGAGTTTTGCCCATTCGGCATTGGACCGTTCCCGAGCCTCCTCGCCGCTTTGCTTGGTAACCTGTTGCTGGTCCCATTCGCGTTGCGCCTTGAGGTAGTCGAGTTCTTCCTTGCGGGCCTTGTATTCCCGTTCCTGTTCCATCGCCTTGACGATGTCAGTGGAATAAAGGGCGTCATCAGGGGGCTTCGGCATGTACTTTTCGAGCACCGAGATGGTGAAATCCCGAATTTCCTCGTTCGACTGCCGGAGTTGCGTCAGTTTCTCACGCTCAGCCGTAGCGGCCTGCTTTTCGGCAGCCGTTTCCGGGTCTTGCGCGTGTAATCGTCGCGGCGGAGAGTGCCGGCCTTGAGTTCGGCAACAGTGACAAAGGTGCCATCGGCAAGCTTCACACGAGCATCGTCAGCCACAACCGGGCCGGGCTCGCCTTCTGCTTCCTCGTCGTCTTCTTCGCTGTCGTCGTCCTCGTCGGCCGCTTGTTCTGCGTCCTCGTCGGTTTCGCCTTCGTCCTCGCCATCCTCATCGGACAGCAATTCGTCGTCGGCGTCATCATCCTGCTGCGCGTCATCGTCGGCGGGTTGATCCTCATCGGATTCCGCAGGCGCTTCGGAGGCAGTCAGGGCTTTGACCGCATCGCTCATCGAGAGCGGCGCGTTATCAATGGTTTCCTCGTTATCAGAGGCCATTTGCGTCTCACTTTTTGGCTGTGCCAGTCCGTCCGCGCGGCGTGTCCTTGCAGGGCCAAGACGGTTTGCTGGCGGGTGGTGCGCCTGTGAGGCGCGGTTCGGCGCTAGGCCGAAGCTTCTGCGCGCTGGGCGGGCGTAAGGGCCTGCCAGCGGAGAATTGCGTTGCCGATCTTGGTGGCCAGCCCATCGATTGCGCGCACAGTCGCCTGCGCCTCGCGAATATCGTCGGGGTTGGTCGGATCGGCGGCCACCAGTTCCTCCAGTGCTTCCTTGCGGAGCTGGATCATGGCGGCCTGAAAGGCGGGTTCATTGCGGAGGCGTTCGGCCTCCAGAAAGGCTGTGCGCAGCTCTTGCGGATCTTGTTTGGTGGCCATCAGCCCATCTCCCCGCCAAGTCGAATGTCAGACGACAGCCCCGAGGGCGCCGGAAGCCCGCCGAAGCCCGAAATAGCTCGCATCCGCAACTCCTGCTGGTGCAGGTCGCGCTTGAGCTGCATTTCGGCCTGCATCTGCTCCCGCTTGAGGGTCATTTCGGCCGCCAGTTGATCCCGCTTTAGTTGCATTTCGGCACGGAACTTTGCCACAGCGAATTCCTGCTCGGCCTTTTGCTGGGCCTGCTCGGCTTCCAGCTTCGGATCGCCCTTCTGCTGCATTTCGGCAATGCGTGTCTTGGCCGCTTCCATCTCGTCGGGTGTGACGGTGGGGAAAAACGCCTCTGGATTGCGAATGCCGGCGCTCTCGGTCAGCTTGGACAGCGTTGTGAGCACCTTTGGCACCATCTCCAGTGCCTTTTCGGGGAAGCCGCCCTCGGTGAAGCGATCAATCAAGGTGATCTGATTGCCCGGGATGCCTTGCAGCATCATCATGTCCCGGTCACGCGAGCCTGTGCCCAACCCGACGTCAATGGTGACGTCCATGTCGGCATTCCAGCTCTTGGGATCGATCTCGACCGATTTGCCCTGCATGCGGATTGTCTTGGGCTTGTCCCGGTGCTTGATTATCAGCTTGAGCAGGCAGCGGAAGACCGGTGTCCAGCCGAGTTCAGCCATGTCGCGGGCGATAAGCTCGACTCGGCTCTGGGAGGCGTCTTTGTTGTTCTGATTGGCCGTTGCCGACTGGTTCTGCAAGGCCTCGGGATCGAGCGCCATGGATTGGCGGCTGACACCCGTGCGCCGCTGGCTGACCTCGTCCTGATAGGCCAGCGCTTGAGCGCCTGCCCGGCCACCATGGGCACCGAGATGTTGGTGACCGTCGAATTTGCCTCACCGAAAATAGTGCCGCCGAAGGTTGGCGAGAACAATTGCTCGGGGTTGATGATCGTACCCACCACAAACCGCTGCGGATTGTTGGAGGCGTAGACATTGTCCATGTACTGGCGCAGCAGCGCGGTCTTGTTCTTCTGGATGTCCATGGTGTCGTCGGCAATGGACTTGCCATCCCAGCGGTGCGGGATCGGATCGCAAGGAATATCGAAGAACGGGCCTTCGTCCTCCCACACTTCCCAATCCAACAGCTCGCCACCCGACTTGCTGCCGGCATAATAAGCGCGGATCGTCTCGGCAATGCCGTCGCCGTCGATATCGACCCGCAGATAGCACTCGTACAGGTCAACTTCCTGCATCGATCGATCTGCAACGCTGTCGCCGTCTTCGGCATCATCGTCGCGGGCGGTCTTTTCCGTCTTGTCGTCGAGCGAGGTGGACAGGCCTTTCACCACGTCATCATCAAAGCCCATTTCGATCAGATCGGAACGGGTCTTGCAGGCACGGTGCGCCTTAAATCGCGCCTGCGACGTGAACACCGCCTCGGTGTCCTGCAGATAGTCCTCGGGCGGGATGCATTCGATGACTTCCCGGCCGGCCGACTTAAGGCGCTTGATTTTGACCTCGTGAACCGCCGCCTCAATCTCGATTTCCTGCCCAGGCGCGGCCGGGTTATCAATCCATGTGAGCTCCATGGTCATCGAGTGCTGAAGCACGTCCACGTCTTCGCCATCGATCAGTTCGGCCAGCTCGTCGTCACTCAGACCGCTGTGGAACGTGATCTCATATTCCGGCGTATCGTCGTGGTAGACTTTGACGATGGCATTCTTGAGCAGCAGGGAATCGAACGTGGAATCGCGCAGGACGCGGTAACCGTTGTTCTCCTTCCAGAAGCAGTGATTGAGGCCCATGGTGGCCTGCTTGGCCCATTCTTCGTCTTCGGACCCGACTGCCTCGGCCACCGCCATAAATTCGGACGCGGTGAACATCTTGACGATACCGGGCAGCATCCATCCCATGGTGTCGGATACGTCCTTGGACACGACGGACGAACGACTCGGCTCTGCCTGAAGGTCCTTCAGCACGCCCTCGAAATATTCGAGCGCCTTGGTCCGCTGCGCCGACAGGTCAGCGTCATCCTCGGATTCCGAGGCTTCGATTTCACGGACGAGCAGACGCTTGATTTCGTCGTCGCCCATCGTCTTGTTGTTGGCTTTATCGGCCATCAGGCAATGCTCTCGGCGCGGGACGCGGCTGCGGCGGCCTGCATCGATTTGATGCGTGCAATGGTGTTGTCATTGGAGGGCTTGTAGCCATCCGCGAAGGTCTGGAAGCCATCTGCGCCATGGCTGGCAGCGTCGTGGCGCGGGTAGCTCTTCCAGACGCCGTGCTTGTCGTCCCACTCTCGGCAAAAGGCTTCCATGTGCCCGATACCAACCGCGCATTCGACCTCGTCGAAATTGCAGCTGGGCAGGACGTTGCGCACGTTCATGATAGCGGCCAGCTTGTCCGGGTTGCGCTCGACCGTTTCAAAGATGAAACCCACTTCCTTGGCCATCTGCTTGATGGACTTGGCTTCGATACCCTGCCGGCGATGCTCAACATCGTGCGGGCCGAAGTGGCGGCCGAACCCGGCGCCGCGCATTGCAGGCCCATTTGTCCAGTAGCTGAAATAGTGCCCCAGCCCCTCGCCGCTATTCTCGTAATAGCCGACAAAATTGTTCTCGCCGGCCACTTCCTGATGCAGCCAGATGGTCTGCGCGTCACCAAGACCGAAGTCCCAGAAGGTGTTGACGACAATGCCGAGCACGAACGGGAACCGGCCGATGCGACCACGTTGCCGCAGGTTTCGCATATCCTTGCCGTAGTAAGCTCCGTCCATGGCGCCTTCGAATGCCTCGTCAGCGGTCGACGGGTATTCCTTCAGCATGTCGTCGCCCTGCTCGCGCTTCTTGCCGGCGTACCACCATTGCTGCTGCGCGGTGAGGACGATGCCGTGCTCTTTTTTGAGCTTGTCGAAATACTCGATGTCCTCTTTCGTTAGCAGGAACGGTTGCGCCGACGCGTATTTCGGGTCATCGAACCAAGGGAAGAAATGGAACCGGTATTCCAGCTCCCCTTCCCGGCGGCCAGCGTCCAAGATCGCCCCGGCCTGCTTGGTCTTGTCGTAGAAGTCCCCGGCCTTGCCCTCGGCCGTGCTCTCGATGAAGGCAAGTTGCCGGGGCGCCAGCGTGTTCAAGGCGCCCGATTTGACTTCCTTGGCCTTCTCCGGCTGCCCGGCACAGATCTTCCCGTATTCGGAGATGTGCAGCAGGTTCTTGGTACCAGACCGGAGCGACACACCGACCTCGATGGACGAGCCGTTGCCAAACTCCATCTCCGTCGAATTGTCGGTGATCAGCGGCACTGCCACTTTGATGGGGTCGGGCAGCCGGTCATAGGCAAACTTGATGCGCTTCAAGAGGTTCTGCGCATTCTTCATCGTGTCGGCAATCAGGCCGGCCGCGAAGTGATCGTTGAATAGGCAGCAGTCCAACGCCGGGATCAGGATGAAGGTCGAGAAGCCGAGCTGGCGGGCCTTCAGGATCAGGTTGAGGAAGTGCATTTCCTCAAGCAGTTTGCGTTGCGCCGGCCGCAGTTTGAACTTGTAGACCGCCCCATATTCGTCCTGCACGTAGTACAGGTTTTCGAGCCGCCACCAGCGATCTGACCAGAGCGCGATCAGCTCGTCAGAGAGTGCGGGTTTTGCCATTGATCGCTTCCATCAGCGCCAACACCGTCGCGTCGGCGCTGTGGTTCACGTTGCCGTCTACCGCGATCTTGTCGCCGTACTTTTTGGGGCGGAGCTTGCCTGCCATCCATTTGCGCGTCTCAAGCCGAAGCTGGGACCGTCGAATAGCCTCGCCGTTCTCCATCCAGCCAATGTTCTCGCCATCGGCGTTCTTGCGCTCCATCCAGTCGTTGGAGCCATCGTCGGCAATCTCCAGCATCTCGTCAGAACAAACTGTCGGCTCGGGCCTCTCGTGCCCGCGCGTATTGTTCCCGAAACGCGGTCTTAGTATCGTCTGCCAGCCATCGGCACACCATCGAGGTTGATGGCATATCCTCGTCCGTACAGATCGCACGAAGGCTTTCACCAAGGGCAAGGCGTTCGCAGATGATGTCGGCCAGCGCCTCGCTATAAGCGCTTGGGCGGCCCTTGGCCTTCTTGGTTGTCATCAGCCAGCTACCCGACCATAGACGCCTGTGCGATGGACAGAGCAGCCATGGGAATGGGTATTGTCGCAGGCGCAGAAATGGACCGTGTGCTGATGCTGGCCACCCGGGCCGGTTTGAGTTGCCCGCACGGCCTCATACTCGCCATTGCCCGGGTAACGACCTGTCACCATGATTTCGGGCGGTGGAGCCTTGGGCATCGCCGCTAAAACGGGGGCAGCGGCGGCCGACGCGGCGCCAAGCCCCAGAAGGCGGAAAAGATTGCGCCGGTTCATCAGTCGCTCGTGACGACGGTTGCGGTCGTGCCGGTCGCCTTGACGCGACGGACTCGGTGAATGGGGACAAAGCCCACGGGAGCGTCGGTTACCGCAATTGCGCCGGTGGCAGGATCGTTGCCGGCTGGCACATAGACAAGATTGCCAGCGGCCACGACCTGGATGCCCTTTGCTATGGGATCGAGGTCGACGGTATCGCTGGGTACAACCACCCTGCCCTTGCGGCCGAAGGCGCTAGAGCTGGCGGAGCCATCGTTCCATTCAGGACTGGCCATTGGATTTCCTCTCGATGATGATGGGGCTCGCGTGTCGTTTGCCGACAATGTCTAGGCGGGGCGGCAAAGCACGACACGCTATGATTTCGCCTACTATCCCCTTCGGCTCGGAACCTCCCCGCGAAACTATGATCGTGTGCCGCTGATATCGTTGCGGTGATCACCCCCGGGGCCGGTCATCGTCTCGTCAGCTTTTCCGCATCGATCAATGATCCGAATCTGCGTTTCGATGACGCCATGTAGGTACCGGCGACTCTGGCTGGCGCTACCGTGAACGGATGCCATCTGCGCTGAGACGAGGGAAAAGCCTGTTGGCTATGAAATGGGGTACAGGAACGGACAGAGATAGCTTCATAACAGGCCCCTTAGAGTTTCCGTGTACGAATACTATTGACCAACCTGCGATATCCGTGTACGAATATTTTATGCTGATCACTTACGACGAACCGAAGCGCCTCAAGACCCTCGTGGAACGCGGGTTGGATTTCGCTTCCCTCACAGTGGAATTCTTTGACAATGCCAAAGTCTTCGAGGCCAAGAATGATCGGTTGATGGCCATTGGCGAATTCAATGGCCAGATCATTATCGCCGTAGTGTTCCGCCCGCTGGGCAGCGAGGCGATTTCGGTCATCTCGATGCGCCCGGCCAGCAAAAAGGAAAGGAGCCTTCTATGACCAAGTTCAGTTCCAAGCGCCCGCTTACCGACGCAGAGGAAGCGGAAATCCAGCGCATGATCGCCAGTGATCCCGATGCACCTGAAGTCACCGACGAGCAGGCCAAGAACCCTATGACCTTTGCGGAGGCAATGAAGCGCAGGCCCGGCCGACCGAAGCTCGACAATGCGAAAGAACCCGTTACGCTCCGGCTAGATCCCGGCACCGTGGCCCGGTTCAAAGCGCTTGGCGACAATTGGCGCACGATCATGGCCGACGTGCTGGAGCATGCCGACAGCAATTAGAATGCGATGGGCTCTCCCTCCCCTGTTATGGGAAGGCTGGGGAGGTTAGAGGGCGGCGGCGAGGGCGTCGGCTTTGCCAACCGCAAACATTGCGGCGTGGCTGTCCCATTCTGCCTCGACGGCCGGGGCAATCAGAATGCTGAGTGTTCATAAGGACAGCGCTACCAACCCCTTGACCGCCAGTGGTGCCAGCGGAGGCCCAGCTAACGATAGGCTGGGGCCACCCGGTCTCGTGGTAGCGCGGCCACACGTCGCGATATCGATCGATGAACACTGGGTAACTGATCGGCGTGCTGGTGATCTCGGCCACCTTGGCCTTGATGCGCTTGAACTGCTTTTCGGTCGGGGCGCCGTCCAGACCTTCGGTATAGCCTTCGAACCAAGCCTTAAACTCGGAAAGGGTCATGCTGTCCCTCCAAATGCAAAAGCCCCACCGTTTAGGGTGAGGCTGGAATACGATGGTCCCCATCCCATCCGTCCATGGGCGCCGCCTGTTAATTCAGGTCGGAGGGGTGAGCTTCTATGAGAGGCTTTGGGGCCTATGGGGTCGAGCGGGCGTTCTCTTGCTACGGGGCTTGATGATGTGTGTACGCCGCGCTCGTTGGGATTGAGGCGTGCTAGACCGAACCTAGCTGGCAGTCGTGAGGCCCTAGCGCCGAGCCGGCCACTCTTGACGAATAATGAGATACGCTATCGTGCCTGCCTATGCGTCTCGGATTTCTCCGCAGTGACGCCTCAAACTGAATTGACCCGGACTTGCAAGATTACCGCGACCGGCTAATGCCAATCCCTCGGAACCGGGTCAAACTGAATTAGGTATCGAGACGGGCCAGCCCGAAAACAACTGGCGGCGGCGTCCTGTTCGTGACCACAGACGCTCGCTTATGTCACCTCAGCGCGATTGCCGCCGTCTCGATCTTTGCCCTTTCGGGTCTTGAGGATTGAGTGGCTGGGCTCAATCGGGAAGTCAGCCCACTTAATGCCGGTATTACCCGCTTATTCCGGCTATTCCTGACATGTCGCCATGCAGGCCAAACCACTCAAACTGAAATGCAAAAGGCCCGCCGAAGCGAGCCTTGCCTTTGGCGCATAACGCCAGAATGTCATAACCATATGGTGATTTGGCCCCCATATCAAGGGGGCCAGCTAGGCCGCCTGTTCATCGTCTCGGAAAAGTTGGGGTCGCTCTCCATCACGCCACTGATGCATCCGCGTTTTCGCTGGCGGGTCGAGTTTGAAATATTCAACAAGGATATCGATTGCCGACATCAGCTCTGCTTCCGCATTGCGCCTACCCTTCCCGCTTTCGGGATACCCGAGCTTTACGGCAAGCTTCCTTATCGATGACCCACCAATGACAACCATCTCTACGATGCTTGTGGCTCGTGCACCGAGGGCTTTGCGGGCTTGCTCAAGATCCCGGCGGGCATCATCCTGTGACGCTGTGATCTGGTCTTGCTTTGGCCCCGAGGTATCGACCTTGACTTGAGAATAGTCCGTCGCCCTGGCCCCTCCGATCTGCGACCGATCAAATAGGTTGCCGTATCAGAATCGCCGCTAGCGTCTGGGCCTCAGTTTTGCTCGTCACCCGAGCCAGCCCGCCGACCAGCAGCACCATGTTGACTGGTGTATTTTTGCGGGCCTCATGCTTAGTTTCGACTTCGCCGCTGGCAACAGCCTCAAGCAAACCTGCCGTGACCGAGGGGTCATCGATCAGCCGACTATCAATCAACCGCTTGGTGTCAGGCTCACCCTCGTCAACCACTGTTCGGAGAGCGTCATATCGCCTATGGGCCAGGATGGATCGTGCGCGGTCCTTCGCCATAATGGCGTAGAGCCTGCGAAGCTCAAGAACCGCTTGTTCATAGGCAGTAGAGTATTCAGCCGAGTGATCCAGCATCGCCTGCTCGGCGGCCGGCAACTCAGCTATGGCCTGCTCGTAGCTGACAGGCTTGCCCTTGAGGGACTTGGACATAGAACGACCTCTCAGTGGGAGAGGTCGGGCAGGCTGATGTGACGTTGATGACTATGCCGCGATCCTGAGCGCCGGTCAATCCGCCCCCGGAATATCAGGCGAGATTAACTCGCGATATTCGTCGATTTTCAAGAATTCACCATGGGCGACTTCCGGGGCAATGCCTTCTCGCACCACAAGGGTATGAAAGTCCACAAACACCATCAACGCACCCTTATCACCGCGCAGGTCCCGCCTATCTCGGCAGGCAGCACCGGCGAAGCTCGCGTATGGTTTAATCCAGTCCACGTCACCTTCCTTCACGAAGGGACCAACCTTGACCTGCCCCGCTGTCGGGTGCCCCTCTCGATGTACTGACGTCCAAGCAATAATCGCCTCTCTCGCTTTCACCAACACTCTCCTTTGAGTTAGACTGCCTTGCAACGCTTGAACCATACACAAGGCTCGCCATCTGGTCAGCCATGGTATGAGCGGCAAGAAATGCCGCTGGGGTCGTCGAATTTCTGATTTGCCCTACCGGTTGCGCAGTCGTTGCGCGCTTCGAAGTCGGGGTGGGAAATTGGATTATCTGGGTCAAAACGGCAAATCCTCCTCGCTGATCGGACCATCCATAGGCCCTGCTGTGCCCGGCATTGCCCGTATTGACAGCTCGTCCTCTACCAGCCGCACAGGAATTCTCCAAGTGGCCAGCGCCGCGGTCCCATCCGGTTGGTGGCAATCTCGTCCAATACGGCTACCTCTCTGTCCGACAGCGCCTTCAAGTCCGTGTTGAGCCGAATAATCGTCTCCTCGATGCGCGCGAACATCGCGTCGTACGCTCGTCGTGCCATCATGGTTTCGGCATCGGTAGCTTGGGATAGAATCGCCCTAAAATCGGCTATGTCCCGCCCTTCCCGGCGGTCGTAGTCGACTTGGTCGATAACCCGACGCATCGCACTCTTCTCATCAACGTCACCTAAATGTAACTTGACCGAGCGCCAGTACGATCAGGAAGCGCCGTCCATTGATTGATCAACATATCGCGGGCATTCAGGTTCAGATCCCGCTCGATCATCAACGCGGCCTCGACTTCTGGGCGAAGCCGTTCACTCGGAAAATTGAAGTTAGTCACCTGTCGTCACTCCTATCGCATCGACAAACCGTCCGGTTTTGATGTCGTAGTTGAGGGCCAGTTTGCTGGGATGGCCCAATTCCTCGAACCGTGTTTTCTTGTGATAGACGACCGATTCCGTGCACCGCTTTGCACCGTCGAACAGCTTGGGTCGGTGAACCACAAAGCCTTGGTCAACCCGGTTATCCCAATGTTTGGACCCGGCGATGTCGTCTAGTTCCGGGGGCTTGCCCTTCCGCGGTCCATCCATCTTGGACGGGTGGGCCAACACTTGCACATGCGCGCCCATGTCCTGCGCAAAAACGTAGAGAGTGGTCAGGCAACGGCCGATATATTCAGTCTCGCTCTCGCGTTGGTCGCGCTGACTTTCCAGCCGGTTCCATGGGTCAACGATGATTACCTTTGCCCCGTGGCGGACAACGGCAACCTCGGCCATGTCGAGCAACCAGCTCAGGGTGGGTTGCTGATCTGGGTGAACCATGAAGCGGTAGTGGTCGTTAATCCAAGCGTCGGCCTCGACGACTTCGGCGCGTTCCATCTGCCGTTCGAGCTTACCGGACTGCAAACTGCGCAAGATACGCCGATATTGGGGCTTCGCTCGGGTTTCGAAAGAGGCGACCGCGACCACGATATCCTGCTCATAGGCGATATCGTGCCAGACTTGAGCAAACACTGCGGTCTTGCCGTGGCCGGGGTGACCCGTCACCACACTCATGCAACCCGGCGCCAGCAAGATTTTGCCGTGCCAGTTTGGCAGTTGAGGGACACGCCAAGGCTCGATGGGCGGCAACTCGGGCAATTCGCTCATCGAATAGAGGCCGGAGACGGGCCGGGGTAGGATGCCGTCTGTGACCAATTCCCTGACGGCCTCGGCGCCGTCGCTGCGCAGGAGGTCGTTTGCGTCCTTGCAGCCTTCCGGCCAGTTGCAGAACCAGAATTTCGCTGCGCCGAAAATCTTGGCCATGTCCTGCCGAAGAGCGAGGCCGGCGGCGTCGTTGTCTCCACACCAGATAATGCGGCGATGCTTGCCGAGGCCCCGCTTGAGGGCATCCGGGGCGAAGCCGTAGCCCGTCGGGATTTCCGGCTCGGCAGCGTCGTCATCCTCCTTGTGACGCTCGCGCGCCGTTCGGCACTGACATCACGCGATTGGCGGGGATACCTGCTTCGATGAGCGATGCCGCGTCCCATTCGCCCTCGACGATCCAGATATCGCCGGGCTCAGCCATAACCACGACGTCTATATTCAGAAAGACGAGCTTGCCGCCCTTCTGGCCTATGAAGTCCTTGGCCGGGAACGCGCAGGCTTTCCAGTTGGCGATGGCGCCTTCGGACCAATACGGAAAGAACACCGCCTCGCTTTTAGCGGCCAGTCGACGGGGGAAGTAGGCCGTTCCGGAGGCGGCGCCCAGCTGTTCCAAAGTCGCTTTGCTGATGCCGCGCCCCTTGGCGTAGGCTACCGCCGCTTCGCTGAGCTTGGTCGTTTCTGAACCCCGCCGTTGTGTCCGCAGTGGTGGCAGAAGAAGGTTGCCCCGTCATTGTCGATCCTTACCGCAAGGCACTTGTCGTGCCGTTTTTTTCGATGAGGCGAGCAAGCCGGACATGTCGTCCGATGTTCGCCAATTGTGCTTTTGACTTTGATGCCCAGCCGGGCGAGCTCGTCGCTGATCAATTGCCAACTTGCTCCCCTTCGTCGTCGTAGAGGGCCGCGCCCATTCTCCAGTGCTGACCCTCCCGCTCGACGGGATAGCCCTGCCCCCGCGCGTCACTGACCCACGCCGGCACAGTCGGGTCCGTCGCGCCTGTCGGGGCGGTCTTCCGCCTGTTGATGATGGCAGCAAGGTACGGCCGGGGGCTTCGGGCAGCCATAGCGTCGGCCATGATGCCAAGGCCTTGATCAGAATGCGCCGTTCAGCGAGTTGGCAAGCTGACCCATCTGGGACTTGGCAATCCCTTTGGCCTTCGCCGCATCGGCCAACGCCCAAAACCGTTCTTCATCCGACCAATCCAGGTTGGGGTTTTCTGCCGGGTTGGGGGAATGACCAGATGAAGAAAAATTCGAGGCGCTTGCGCCCTCTTCTCTCTTCTTGGGTTGGTGGTTGGTAGTTGGTGGTTGGTGGTTAGTTTCCTCAGAAAAAGAACCGTTTGGTTCGTCCTTTTGTTGATTTTGTTGATCTTTTTCGGCCGGTCGGCCGCCTTTCAGACCATTTTCAACAGCGATTAGAATACGATTGAGCGACTTTTCGACCTCACTTCGAGCACGGTTCTGCGACAGTTTGCCGTCGTTTAAGCGCAGTATCTTGCCGGCAACTATCAAATCCTCGATGGTTTTGCGGACCTCGGCAGGACGCATTCTCAGTAGCCCGCCCGAGCGCCGATCATCCTGCGCGACGGCGCCGCCCTCGGACATGATCAAGGTGCAGACCATCCAATAGACGCCCTGCTGGGCGGCCGACAGCACGCCACCAACCCCAGCGATATACTCATCGGGGTAGTAATCCATCCGCCGGGCTTTTGCCTTGGACATCGGCTACACCGCCTGCCCGTCGAATTTACGCAGCGTCAGAATTAGGGCATGAAGGTTGTCACGATGGACTTCGATGTGGTCGACCTGGTCGCCGAGAACGTCGCCTTCCTGCTCGATGATGATGTAGTCGTCGCGCTTGGAAACTGAGATTTCCAACTGCCGTGCTACCGCGACCTCGGACTGAGAACATGTGCTCATACCCGCTCGATCTCCATGATGTCGGCGAACGCGTTCCGGGCGTGGACCAGCGCCGCGGCATGCTTCAGGTTCGGATCGGTGGCGTTGACGTTGAACGCGACTTTGTAGGCTTGGAAGGCACGGCGCTGAGGCTCAGCCTGCATGTCGATAACGACGGTGGCACCGATCAGGTGGGTGACGTCGGTATGGCCTTCGATCTCGGCCATGGCTTCGCCGTCCACGATAACGTCGCGTTTCATAGGTCTATTCCTTGGATGAGTTGGCCGGGTGGCGACGTCACATCAGCCTGCCCGACCGGAACAAAATGGATCAGCGCATTTGCGCCGGTTGCCTCAGATCGGCGCCGGGCCTTCGCGCGCATGAACGTGAGGGTTCACGCGGCTTCTCGCTCAGGGTGGGCATCGATAAGGCGTTGCAGGGCTTTTTCGATCACCCTGCCAAACTTAGCCCCGCCCTCGATCCGGCATACGGTAGACTGATTGCAGCCGATCTGATCGGCAAGCGCATACGTCGACCACTTCATCCGAGCCCGCAGCGCCTTAATCTCTTCGACGGTGACTTTCATGCCATCCTCGTAATGCGTTTCGAGGCGCATACTGCGTTAAGCATCACAAGAAGTAAATGCCCATCGCATTACAATTTCGTGCATAAGGCAGCAGGCAATGCGTGAGGAATTAAATTGACGCCGTACGAAAGACTAAAGCAGGCCCGCGTGGCTGCCGGATATGCCACCGCTTCCGATGCCGCTGAGGCCATGGGCCTGTCACGCGGCACTTATATCGGCCATGAGAACGGTAGCCGGGCGTTCCGGATCGATGCCGCAGAAAAATATGCGCGTTGGTTTAGAGTGCGCAGCGCTTGGCTGCTCACCGGTGAAAAGCCGATGCAAGCAGGTGGGTTGCCGGAATACGAGCGAGTACCGCTTTCCGAAGTCGACAGCCCACCGCCAGAGCCAAATTTCGGAGACGAGGATAACGCCTATGTAGCTGGCCAAAAATACTTTGGCAGACTGCCGGGTGCCCGACCCGAGATTGACGCAAAGGCGGGCGCCGGCTTGGGCGCCGTTGGCGATGCTGCTGTTATGCAACTCGCCGCTGGCGAGACTGTCGTGGGGCACCGCGTGGTAGCCGAATGGGTTCTACCGGCGGCATTCTTCCGCTACGAGCTACAGGCCTCTCCAGACGGCACGATATTCATGCCGATTTTCGGGGATTCTATGTGGCCGACGCTCCGGGCCGGAGACCAGAATCATTATTGACACCACCCAGAACGTTTTTGGGTCAGACGGGATATACGTCTTCCATGATGGCGACGGCACACCACGGGTGAAACGGCTATCCAAGATTTTGTTCTCTGATCCGCCCCAAGTTCAAATCATCTCCGACAATCCTGCCCACCCACCGCAATCCGCATCATTGCATGACGTTCACATCTTTGGACGCGTCGTTGGGCGCATTATGAAAATGTGACATCCGCATTATTTTGCTGCGTTGCGCATTGACTTGGTTAATGCGGCGTGCATTATTGGTTTCAGAGTTCATCTGGAGGCCAATATGTCGTCAACCGCACTTACCCGCCGCGCCCTCATCGCTGGAGCAGGCGCAGTAGCATCCCTTGCGACCATCGGAACTGCCGCTTCTGCGACTGATGTCTGCGAACTCGTCACCGACCCAGAAACCGAAGGACTAACCGGACTGCCGCTCGCCGCCGTTCACATCAGAACGGGCAATCGCGGCCATGGCTGAACCCGGCCTTGCTGGCCGGTGGCAGGTCACGATCCATAGTGGCGATGCCGAACAGTATTGGGGCTTTCGCCAGATCGACGCGGTTGAGCGGGCCTATTGGAAGGCGGATGCCTACACCGGCCGCTCTGACGACCTCTCGTTCGTTGAAGCCAAGGGCGAGGGTGTCGGCTTCGATTACTGGAACGTTGAGAGCACCGGCGACTATTCGGCCGACTGCGACCTTGGCCGCCAGCTGGGCGCAGAATATTTGGAGTATATCGGCAAGCACCCAACCAACGGCAATCGGTCTCTGCTGGCCCGCATCGTCGACAGTATGGTGGCCCGGCGCCTCGAACCCCGTAACAGGTGGGGCCAGCACACCACCGGTGTTGAAATGGCCTTCCTCTCCGCCGTCAATGGCTACGCAATGGCCACGTCCAAGATCGTCACCGATCAGAGCGCCTAACCTGAGAAAAGCGGCTCGGGCAAGCGCGCCAACGCTCCCCGAGCCTCCCATCAAGACCTTGGAGGTTCAATCAATGGACACCGCGAAGAATACCGCCAAAACGACACAAATGGAACTGCGCACGGATTTTTCCGACACAGGCGACGAGTACCGGCTGCGAAACACGGGCAACGAATTCGCACCCGAGTTTGCCGATGGCGACGAAGTGGTGTTCTCCACCACACGCAAGCATAAGGAAGGCGATATCGTCGCGCTCTGGCTGAAGCCGGAATACACCCGTGGCCGTCCGCAGGTTTCGCTCTGGCGCGTTGATATGGCGCTCGGTTGCCGCCTGCCCTATACGCCTCACCCCGACAGCGAAGTTTCCCCCGTGCTCATGATCCGTTCCGCCGTGGACGGCAAGACACGCGCCATTCGTGCCCAGCACATTCTTGGAGTGCACCCCAAGGTGGGTGTCTTCTATGGCCAGAGCGTCCATTACGACGCGACTGAAAATGGCGGGGCGGCACGATGAACGACCTATTCGCGCCGCCCGTCCTCACGCGCGAGACTTTTGTTTCTCGCCAGCTTTCAATCGTCCCGGTCAGGGGCGACGGCATGTCCCCTACCCTGCGCGGGAATTGGGACTATGTCCTCGCCGCGCCGGTCAAGACCTTTGCCTATGATAGCCTCTATGTCGTCGAGCAGTTCGGTCAGCCTTGCGTCTACCGCTGCCAGTCCATGGGGACCGGTCAGATCGGCATGATGAACGACAACGAGGCCTACGGCAAAACGCCCGCGGATCGCATGCGGCTGGTCCCCCGTGAGTGGTTCGAGGAACACGTGCTGGGCATTGTCGTCTGCGACCTGAAGGTGCGTGACCCCGGTCTGATGCAGAAAGCTTGGGAGGCGGGACTATGAGCCGAATCCTCGTTCCAACGCTGTCTGAACTTCGCGTCGAACTTGACCAAGCAAGGGCCGCGTTGCTGGCTGCTGACGCCGAATGCGACCGCGTATCCGGTACAGCCGAGCAGGAAGCGGACGCGGTCTACAGCGCCCGGTCAAACGTGTTTTGGGAGCTCGTGCGCCAGATCAGCGCCCAACCCGCAGCGTCCCTTGCAGACCTCCGGGTCAAAGCCCACGCGCTGCAACAGGCCGGCGAACTCACCGATTGGGAAATGTTCAACTCGCCGACCGTTTCAGAGGCGGCACTAATTCGCCAGCTAATTGTCGGCGTGGCAGACGAGAGGATCGCGCAATGACCCGATCCCAACTGCGCCAGCGCACCGCCGCTATGATCGAAGAATTGATTGACCTGCTCGACCAGCTCGACGGCGATCCCGACGACGAACTGGAAACGGACCTCGACATCAACCCTGTCAGCTTGCAGTCGGTCGAACGCCGCCCAGTACGGCATATCACTCAGAGGGCAGCATGAGGATTTTGCTGATCATGATAAGCGCCCTGCTGGCATGGGCCGTAACCTATTGGGTGCTGCAAATCGTCCTTTCACCATCCCATACACGGCGGTGGTGGCTTGAGGGCCTTGCCGCGGGTTTCGTCATCGTCTTTGTGACTTCGCAGGTGCGAACATGAACCAGGACAGGGCATTGGTGAAGTTCTTTGGAGGTGGCGATGTCTAACGACGCAGCCCTGACCCTTAAGGAAGCCTGCAGGATCTTCTTTCGGGACGCCATCAAGCCTGCTTCACTGCGAGCGGAGGCCAGACGGGGGCGACTAAACATCGTCCGCATCGGTCGTACCGACTTCGTAACCCCCGCAGCTATCAGGGAGATGATGGAAACCAAATGCCCCGAAGAAGACAACCACCCGTGCTCTACCTCCGAGAGGACGAGAACAAATGGGTCATCCGAGATGGAACGAAATCAATACGCACAGGCTGCGTTGGCGAAGACCATCGCGGCGCTGAAGAAGCCCTCGCAGACTACATCGCGACCAAATACACACCCGTCATCCGCGAGCGTGATCCCGCTCGGCTCACCATTGCGGAAGTCCTGATTGCATACGGGCAGGAGCACGCGCCGCACACAAAGGTTCAAGCCCGACGATGGCGGCGTATAACATCGCCGCGCTTCAGCCGTTCTGGGCTCATCGACCCTTGACGGATGTCCGAGGGTCGACTTGCCGCCAGTACCTGGCTCGTCGCGAAGCAGACGGTGTGAAGCCCAGCAGTGTGCGCAGGGAGCTGGCAATTCTCTCGGCCGCCATCAACTACTGGCATCGCGAACATGGTCCGCTCAACAGCATCCCTGTGGTGACGTTGCCGGCGAAGGCACAACCACGTGAACGCTGGCTAACTCGGTCAGATGCCGCGCGTCTTCTTGCCGGCGCCTTGGGTTGGTATTGCGTGCGGTGGACTGACATCGCGACCCGCAAAGAGCATCACCGCTGGCGTCGCGATCACGGCGCCATAAACCGCCATGCGGCGAGGTTCATAGTGATTGGCCTTTATACCGGTACGCGGCATGCCGCGATTCTTGGCATTCAATGGATGGCCAACGTCTCCGGGGGTGGGTGAATTACGATACCGGCGTGCTGCACCGCCGGGGAACTGAAGAAGACCAGACCAGCAAACGCCGGGGCCCACTTCGGCTCAATGCTCGACTGCTGTCGCATCTGCGCCGCTGGCGGAGGATGGACCGAGAAAAGCGGGAAGCCATATCAAGGGACACGGGCCAGCCCTGTTATCTTTACCAGCACGTGGTCAACTATGAGGGCGCTTCCATTCAGAAGATGCGCAAGCCCCGGTACTCAGCGCGCAGTTTGGCTGGTCTGGGCAGAGACGTGACCCCGCACATCCTTCGGCACACCCGTGTGACGTGGTGGGTTCAAGCCGGACTATCGCTTGAAGAGGTTGCCGACGCTGCCAGTATGACGGTCCAGATGGTCGAGGACGTTTATTGGCATCACAGCCCGGATTTCCAGCAAAGGGCTGCTGCCGTATAGGTTTCTGTGCAGTGCACAGATACCGCACAGATATGTTGCGGTGTTCTCGCGACGTTCTGGGGTTGAAAGCGCCTAAAACCCCCGGTATTCTGCGGGTGCACGATATTCGTAATGATGGGGTCAGGTGTTCGAGTCACCTAAGCGGCACCACAATTTTCTCTTTCATCATGGGCTGATCCCTGTCCTCTCTTGCGGAGGCCATTGCGACATGCCGGCCCCAAGGACAGCGCAGATGACCGAAAAAACTCCCCTGCCGACCAAGCTCATCGTGCTGCTGGCCTTCGACAAAGGCGAGGATGGCGAGCTGTTTCCAGCTTTCGACGCCCGCGAAATGCGCGACAGAATCCACGGCCATGCGCACTGGCCGCGATCTTGCCGGCAAGCATGCCGGGGTGATCGCCCGGTCGCGCTCGGCCGATCTGGTCAATGGCGAATTCGGCGACCCCGTCGTGCTGTTCCAGCACGGCGACGTGCCGGATATGGACTGATATTTTCGCCAGCGCCTAGCCGTGCCGGCGATTGGCCTGAACCAGCCGCCGCGGCTGCATTGAGCCGCCCGATCAGCTCGGCAATATCGCGCGCCGGCAGCGGCCGGCTGAAGAAATAGCCCTGCACCTGCTGCACTGGGTGTGCGCGAGCACCGCATTGAGCTGGGCCTCGGTTTCGACCCCCTCGGCGACCACGGTGAGATCGAGATCGCGCCCCAGCCGCGCGACATTGGCCAGCAGCTGCAGCGATTTTTCATCGCTGGCGATATCTTCCACAAAGGAACGATCGATCTTGAGCTTGGTAAAGGGCAGCGCATGCAGATAGCTCAGCGAGGAATAGCCGGTGCCGAAATCATCGAGCGCAATCGCCACGCCTTTGGCCGCCAGCGCGGTCAGCAGCCGCTTGGCGATGTCATGCTCTTCGATCACCGCCGTTTCGGTAACCTCGATCTCGAGCCGTGACGGGGCGAGCCCGCAGCGGGCCAGCGCCCGCTCGATCACGCCCATCAGATCGACGCCCCGGAAATCGCGCGCCGAAATATTGACCGCGACGCTCACCGCCCCCGGCCAGTGCTGCACCGCTCGATTGCCGTGCCGATTACCCATTCGGTAATCTGGGAAATCAGCCCCATTTCCTCAGCCAGCGGAATGAAGGTGGAGGGCGCGATAAGGCCCAGTTCGGGATGGTTCCAGCGCGCCAGCGCTTCGCAGGCCACTACCTTGCGGGTGGCGATATCGACCAGCGGCTGGAATGTCAGGGTCAATCCGCCATGCTGCACCGCCTCGCGCAGGTCGGCCTTGAGCCGCTGGCGATAGTGATAGTCGATATCCATCTGCGCGTGGAAAATCTGACTCTGGCCTTGCCATCGCCCTTGGCCGAATAGAGCGCCAGATCGGCCTTGGTCATCAGATCGTCAAGGCTATCGTCGGCATTGCTGCTGGTGACCGGGCCAATGCTGACATTGGCCTGCAGCGTCATGCCATCGAGCTCGAACGGGCGCGCAAAGGCCTCGAGCAACGCCCGGGCATCGCTATTGGCCTGAGCCGCATCGGCAATGGCGCCACGATAGACGACAAATTCATCGCCCCCAGCCGCGCCAGAATGGTGTCTACCGGCACGGTGGCGCGCAGCCTTTGCGCGACCTGGCGCAGCAGGTGATCGCCCATGATATGGCCGAACGTGTCGTTGACATGCTTGAAATCGTCGACATCGATGATCATCAGCGCGACGGCCCCGCCATCCATGCTCGATTGCCGGCTCGCGATATTTTCGGCGGCCAGTTCGCCGAAATAGGTGCGGTTGGGCAGGCCGGTCAGCGCATCGTGCCGCGCCATGAAATGGATGCGCTCCTCGGAGCTGACGCGGGTGCTGATGTCTTCGAGCAGCAGCACGCAGCGCTCCAGCCGCACACTGACCGTGACCTCGTAATAGAGCCCTTGGGGCAGGCTCAGCAGCACCTTGCCCGATTGGCGCTCGGTGATCAGGCCGAGCAGCCGATCCACCGCCATGCGCGGCAAATGCCCATTTGCGCCCATTTCAGTCAGCGTGGCGGCGAAGGGCTGGCCCATCAGCTTGGGCGCACCAAGCCGGGCAAAGACGCGGACCGCCGGCTCATTGACCACGCAAACCACGCCCGCTTCGTCCAGCATGCACAGGCCATGTTCGAGTGTGCCCATGGCCATGTCGAGTTCGGCCGCCAGCCGGGACGCCTCGATCCGGCCATGCACCGCGCTGAGCAGGATGGCGCGAATATCCCCCGCCAGCTTGCGAAAGCTCGACAGCATCACGCCCAGCAGCCCCGCCAGCACGATATAATAGCCGCCCCCATGCAACGCATAGCCGGCCGAAAGCAGGACGGTGACCAGCACCAATTGGACGGTGACTAGCCGGTCGAGGCCAAAATTGCGCGCAAATGCCCACCATTGCCGCAATCGAGAGCGAGGCGCTGGCCATGGCGGCAAACGGATCCCGAACGATGGCCATCGAAACAAAGCACCACACGCCATAGACCAGAGCCAATAGCCCGCCGCTGAGCACCGCCCGGTTTTCCCAATATTGGGCCGCCTGCGCATCGTCGCTGTCGATGGAGGCCCGCCAGAATGCCCGCATATCGGCATAGCGGAACAGCCCGATGACCACGAAGGCGAGCGTCACCGGGGCCGGGGCGGGCGAGCGAGTGCTGTGAGCGGTGAGGGCGGCGGTGAGCGCAGCCGTAAAGGTGCCCACCAGCATCGCCCGTCTGTCGCCATAGACGGAGCGGATGATGGACACGTAATCGAGCGCCGGCATCGATTTTCGGGCCGAGCTAAACACCCATTATCCCCAATATGTCGGGCCGATATGAGGCGCCTGAGGCATTAAGATCGCCTTGCCGGCGCCTATTGGGGATCTGACCCCGCTTACTTTCCGGTGCGGAAGGTGAACAAGGCTTTAACGATGATCTGGCTGAGCCATCGCCTTGGAAGCGTCGCTTTAGCCTTCTAAGCCGGTGGCAATAGCGGGAAAGAGGAGAGCAGGGACATGGTCGAAAAGCTGGTGGGCAAGGCGCGCGAGGATGGTCTGAAAACCCTCAATGGCTGGGTCTATGACGATGCGGCCGGGGCGATCAGCCACGCCTTCAAATTCAAGGATTTTTCCGAGGCTTTCGCCTTCATGACCCGCGTGGCCCTTGCCGCCGAACAGGCCGGCCACCATCCCGACTGGTCCAATAGCTACAATAGCGTCACCATCACCCTCTCGACCCATGATGCAGGCGGGCTGAGCGACAAGGACATCGCCTCGGCCCGGGCCATCGACAAGATCATGGCCTAGGCGCTCACGCTCAGTGGAAATTGCGGCCCCGGGCAGCGCGGCATAAGCCTGACGCCGCGCTTTTTCCACTTCGAGCAGGGCCTGACGGTCCCGCCCCGGTGGCGAGCCGGATCGGCCCTCGTCGCCATGCGCCAGCATGCGCACGCCAATATCCCGGCCATGGGAGAGATCGAGCAAATGGCTGGTCATATCGGTCAATTGCTCGGCAATGATGTGGATGACCAGCCCTTCACGCTGCAATTGGCCGCGCACGGCCAGCATGCAGGCGCCCAGAATGGTCTTGCGATTGGCTTCGAAGACCTTTGGCCAGATCACCACATTGGCAATGCCCGTCTCGTCCTCGAGCGTGGCAAAGATCACCCCGCTCGCCGTGCCCGGCCGCTGGCGCACCAGCACCAGCCCGGCCACCTCGATCCGGCTGCCGGGTTTGACCTGCCCTAGCTGGTCGGACCGGGTGGTGCGGCGCGCATCCAGAATGGGTCGGATGAATTGCAGCGGATGGCCCTTGAGGGAAAAGGACAGCGTCGAATAATCATGGATGACTTCCTCGCCCGGCAGCATTCTGGGCAGGTCGGCCTCGACATCCTTGGCCGTTTCGACGCGCCCCGCCGCCTCGAAGAGCGGCAGCGTATCGGCACCATGCGTGCCAATCAGCCCCTTGACCGCCCAAAGCGCCTCGCGCCGCGGCAGGCCCAGCGAAGCAAAGGCATCGGCGCGGGCGAGTTTTTCGAGACTTGCAATGGAGACGCCGGTGCGTAGCCAGAGATCGCGCACCGAGTCATAACCGCTGCCCCGGCGGGCGACGATGAGATTGATATCCGCATCAGCCAGCCCGATGGCATGGGTAAGGCCCAGTCGAATGGCCTTGGTCGAATGGATATCGCCCTGCATTTCGGCATGTTGCGGCCACAGATGGTCCTTGGCATGGCGGCTGCCATCTTCCAGCACGCATTCAAGATCGGACAGGTTCACATCGACAGAGCGCACCTCCACCCCGTGTTCGATGGCGTCGCGGATGATCTGGCTAGGTGCATAAAAACCCATGGGCTGGCTATTGAGCAAAGCCGTCGCGAAGACGTCGGGATAATGGCATTTGAGCCAGCATGAGGCATAAACCAGCAGCGCAAAGGACGCCGCGTGGCTCTCGGGGAAGCCGTATTCGGCAAATCCCTTGATCTGGGCAAAGCAGCGCTGCGCGAATTCGAGGGGGTATGGGTCCTTCTCTTTTTCGTCATCCCGTCGATGAAGCGTTTTTCGAAAATCTCGATCTTGCCAGTCCGCCGCCGAGCCGCCATGGCGCGGCGGAGCTGGTCGGCCTCTCCCGCCGAGAAACCAGCCCCGACAATGGCCATCTGCATGGCCTGTTCCCGGAACAGCGGAATGCCTTTGGTGCGCTCCAGCACTTGATCCAGCTTGTCGCCCGGCTTGGGCGCCCGGGGTTCGGTGCCATCGCGCCGCTTCAGATAAGGGTGCACCATGCCGCCCCGGATCGGGCCGGGTCGGACGATAGCGACCTCGATGACCAGATCATAGAATTCAACCGGCTTGAGCCGCGGCAGCATCGACATCTGCGCCCGGCTTTCGATCTGGAACACCCCAATCGTATCGGCGCGATGCGTCATGGCGTAGACGCGGTCCTTGGGAAACAGGCCCCTGCCTTTTTCCTCGGCCAGCAATTGGGTGAGCTCGATATCCTGCTGGTAATGCACTTTCATCAGCTCGAAGCCGCGCCGCAGACAGCTCAGCATGCCCAAAGCCAGCACATCGACCTTGAGAATGGCCGGGACGTCGATATCGTCCTTGTTCCACTCGATGATATTGCGGTTATCCATCGCCGATTTGCCAATCGGTACCGAGCTTTCCAGCGAATCCCGGGTGATGACGAAGCCGCCGACATGCTGGGACAGGTGGCGCGGAAAGCCGCGCAGCACTTTGATCACTTCGAACATCTGCGCCAGCACCGGATCGTCCGGATTGAGCCCGATGGCGGTCACCCCGGCCAGATCGAGGCTGGAGCCCCAGCCCCAATGGAGCTGGTTGAAGGCGTTGATCGTGTCGTCGGAAACGCCGAACACCTTGGCCGTTTCATGAATGGCACTTTTGGAGCGGTAGGAGATGACATTGGCGGTCAGGCCGGTGCGCTTGCCGCCATATTTTTGGTAGACATATTGCATCACCTCCTCGCGCCGCTCGTGCTCGAAATCGACGTCGATATCGGGCGGCTCGTCGCGCTCGGTGGAGATGAAACGGCCGAACACCAGATTGGCATCTTCCGGATTGACCGCGGTGATCTCGAGGCAGAAACAAACCGTGGAATTGGCTGCCGACCCGCGCCCTCGGCACATGATCTTGCGCTGGTAGCGGGCATACATGACGATGTCGTGCACGGTCAGGAAATAGGCGGCATAGCCCTTGTAAGCGATGAGGCAGAGCTCGGTCCAGATCGAGCGTTTGATCTTGTCCGACATCCCGTTGGGATAGCGCTTTGCCGCTCCCTCCCGAGTCAGCCGCTCCAATGTTTGTTGCGCCGTTTCGCCATCGCCGATGGTTTCTTCGGGATAATTATATTTGAGTTGATCGAGCGAGAAATCGATGCGGGCAATAAACGCCTGCGTTTGAGCAATGGCGCTCTTATGCTCGGCGAAGAGCCGGGCCATTTCCTGCGCGGGTTTGAGATGCCGCTCGGCATTGGCCGCCAATTGCCAGCCGGCGGTTTCGAGGGTCAGGTGCTCGCGGATGCAGGTGACGACGTCCTGCACCATGCGCCGGTTTGGCTCGTGATAGAGCACGTCATTGCTGGCCAGCATGGGCGCGTTATGGCGCTTGCCGAGTTCGGTGATCCGGTTGAGCCGGGCCCGGTCATGGCCATCAAAGCGCACGGAACCGGCGACCCAGACGCGGCCGCGCGCCAGAGTGGCCAGCTGTTCCAGCACCTGTTCGGTGCGCCCCCAATCACTCTCATCGGGTATGAGAATGAAAAGCTGGCCCTGCGCATAATTTTCCGTCGGCCCCTGCTCGCTCGTAGACCCCGGACCGCCCGAACCGAAGAGGTCGGCGAAATGGAGCACCGGCTTGCCCTTTTCGCCGCGTTGATTGGCGACGGTCAGCAGCTTGCAGAGCCGGCCATAGGCCAATCGATTGCTGGGATAGGCGATAATATCGGGCGTGCCATCGGCAAAGCAGAGCCGCACCCCGACGAGGTAGCGGAAATCGGGGAACCGCTCCTTGAGATCCCGCGCAATGACATAGCCGCGCACCACCCCCGCAAAGCTGTTGCGATCGGTGACGCCAAAGGCTTGCAGCCCCATATGCATGGCGGCCGTGACCAATTCTTCGGGAGACGAGCCGCTTCGTAGGAAAGAGAAATTGGTGGTGGACACCAGCTCGGCATAAGCGGCGATCGATGCAGGGGGCTGGGCACGAAGCTTGGCCGGCCGGACCAGCGGGACAATCTGAGTCATGAGAAAACCCCATGCAAATACCAGCTCGCCGGCTCATCGTCGCGGTGAAAGCCCTGCCGATAAATCCAGAATCTGCGGCCCGCTTCATCCTCGGCTACATAATAATCCCGCGTCATGGCATCCGGATCAAAGAGCGGCAGATTGGGGGTATAAGGCGCGGGTTCTGGTGTCTCGCCCGATGCCGGCGGCTTGGGCTTTACCGGTGGCACCAATTGCAGCCGCTGGCCACTGTGCCACCATTCGGCGCCCAGCCGCTCGGGGCCCGATGCCTTGATCAGCCTGTAGCTGATCCGACGCCAGATCATGGAGGCGGGCAGCCCATCGGGCACTTCGGCATTGATCAGGATGGTTTCGGGCGCTGGCAGCAGGCGCAGGGGCCGGACCAGATCGGGCCGCAGCCCATCATTGTTCGTGGCATGAGCAATGGCCGGGACCAGCCGCGCAGCGCGTTCGGGGGTGTGACTGGCCTGAAATTGCGTGCGCAGCACGACCATGGGTCCCAACCGGCTGCTCATCCGATCATGCAGCTGGTCGAGATCCTCGGTCACGTCGCGCTGGGAAAAGACCCCCAATTGTGCGGCATCGAGCTCACCCACCGAACTCACCGCCAGCCGGATCATGTCGATGCCAAAGCCGGCATCATAGGCCCCTTCCAGCCGCTCCGAGCGATGGGTGAACAGCTTGGTGATATGCTCGGGATCGCGGCTGAGCCGGGCCGAATTGACCGAGAGGGTCATGACCTGATGATCGACACGATAGAGGAAGAGGTGAAAGGCCTGCCCGCCCAGACCCTCGGTTTCCAGCCGAATGGCCAATTGGATGGCCGAGTCATGCGCGGTCATCAGCACATCATCCATCAGGCCGATCGGATCGGCGAAACGGCGTTCGGCATAGCGCTCGGCGGGAGGCAAGCGCGGCGTCATGCGCTCTTCGATATGCCCACAAGCCTGATCGAGCCGCAGCAATAGGCTTGCCCCAAACTCGGCCTGCAGCGGCTTGCGCTCGCGGGTTCTGCAATTGGCCGATGCTTTTGAGCCCCATCTGGGTAAGCCCGGCAATCTGGGCCGCGTCGAGTCGCAGGGCGGCGGCCGGCAGGCCATCGAGCGCAGAATCGAGATCGGGGGTTTCCACCACCGGCTGCGGGCAAAATGGCTGACCGCCCGAGCCGCCCCGATCGTGGGCGCAATGGCGCCGGAGACGGCATAGCCAAGCTCGCGCAGCCGGGTCAGCAGCGTGCGCAGCATGGCCCGCTCGCCGCCAAACAGATGGGCGACCCCGGTAATGTCGAGCACCAGATCGCCAAAAACTGTGACATCGCTCATCACCGCGACCAGAGGGCTGGCATTGGAATGCCAATCGGCAAAATCAGCAAAGGCAGCCTCAAGCAGGGGCCGGTCGAGTTCGAGAACCGTCAGCCCGGGAACCATGGCGCGGGCATCGGCCAGATTCTGCCCGACGCTCAACCCGGCCCGGCCTGCCGCTGCATCGATAGCGGCAAGCCGCAAGCCGCCCTTGATGCGCTCATATAGCGCCGGGGAGCGGTGAGCTTGCCATCACGCCGTTTCAGATAATCCGTCGGCCGGGTGGGCAGGAACAGCACGAGGAAGCGGCGCGCCGGCAGCATTCCGGTTTGCAGCCCTATTTGCAGCATCGAGCGTTGTGAATCCATTTTGCGTCCAGCCTAGAAGCCATTCGGTTTGCTGCTTGAGAAGCACCCCCTTCTCCAATTGAACCCGCCAGCGCAGCGGGCCGGGGGCAAGATGGTCGAAGCGTTTGCGGGCGCTGAGCGCGGGGGTGAGCCGCCAGCGCAGATGCGCGGCGCTGGCTTCCCCTTCCGGTGCCGTAGCGCAAGAGGAGAAACGACGTGCCCGAACTGGCCGCCCGCAGGCTCAATCGCCGGCTGGCGGTAAAGTCGAGGATTTTGGGTTGATCGGCGATGTCGGCGATGACGGCAGCGACGGCCTTGCAGGCCAAAGCTTCTTCGGCCGCCCAGAGCAGCTCTACCATATTGGCCGGACGCACCAGGATCAGGGAAGCGGGATCAAAGCCGAAACTGACGAGGCCCGGACCATAGGGCAGGCCCATTTCCCGGGACTGTTTGCTCAATTGCAGATAGATGACGGCACAGCGTTTTTCGCTGAGCAGGCTTCTGACTCGGGCCGTGGCAGAAGCCGAGAATGGCGCCGCTATTGCGTCGCTCATCGGTGAAAATCTCCTGCAGCAGACCACCGGCCAGCAGCGGAAAACCAGTGCCCGGCTCGGCTGCCAGCACGCTGGGCCGCTCGGCCAGCACCGGTTTGCGCTCGATATCGGCAATGGTGTCACGCAGCGCGGCAAGGCGCTGTTGTCGATCAGGCAAGCTCATGGAGCCGACCTTTCTGTTGTGAACAAAACAAGAACAATTAGACTCCGTTTGGCGGCAGAGTCGAGTCCTTTTTGTTGGGATGAGCTGTGGCGGGACTGCATCAATGCCGGTCAAGACCGCGTGAGACGGGCGCCCCGACCATTGAGAGAATCCCAAGGCCTGCTATCTGTTTGGAGCCTGCCTTCCGGCGCGCACCCGTTTTATCGCCGCGCCCCAGAGGAGGCCATGCCATGTTCGAGGCCATTACCCGCCTGTTCAACAAGCCGGAAAACGCGCTTTCCGATCACGATCCCAAGCTGGCCGTCGCGGCTTTGCTGGTGCATCTGGCATCGGTGGATGGACAGATCAATGATGCGGAACGCAAGGCCATCCGGGGCGCGCTGATGGACCATTATAGCCTCGACGAGACAGGGGTGGACCGGCTGGTGCAGCAGGCCGCCTTGCGCGATGCCGAGGCGGTGGATTTTTATCGCTTTACCTCGGCGCTTTCGACCCTGCCCGACACAGACCGCATCGAGATAGTGCGCATGATGTGGATGGTGGTGTTTGCCGACAGCAAGAACCACGAACTGGAAGACAATATGGTCTGGCGCGTCGCCGAATTGATCGGCGTATCGAGCCGCGACCGCACCATATTGCGCAACCAGATCGGCAAGGCCGAACAGGCCTGATTACCGAGCCTTGAAATTGCCAATGGTCTCGACTTCGTCCGTGGCGCAATCAGAATTTACCGGCCTTGTCGGCCGCTTGGCGCGCCAGTTCGTTGGCATTGTCATTGGCCAAGGCATCGATATAGGCGATGTGGCAGGTCTGGCCCTCGGCCAATTGGGTCACCACCAGCACTGGCCTTTGTTTTCCCCGCTTTCGGGATCGGCCACGTGATAGCGCACAATGGTGGCAATCGGCAGCCAGCGGCCCGAGGCGTTGGACAGGCGCCATTCCAGCTTTGGCCCGAGTTCGTTGAACGGCCCCGGGGTCTGCCCGCGCGGCTCCTTGTCGATATTGAAGCCATAGCGGATGGAAAAACGCAGATCGCCCTCGCTGACCAGCATGGGATAGCCCTTGTAACCGGGGCAGGACCATTGGGTGCCGAAATCGTCGGAATCGAGCACCGGGCATTGGTCCAGATCAAGATCGGTATAGGCGCTGTTGAACGCTGCATGAGCAGGCGCTGCGAGGAGCAAAGGCAAGCAGGCGCCCAGCAAAATCGGCTTCATGGCATTTTCCTTCCGGGGACAAATTTTAGCCGCGAGCGGCAGGAACAAACGGGATAAGCCAAACTGGCTTGCTTTTGCAGCCCGTTCTGGGCAACAAAAGCCCGATTTTGCCCCCTTGATGAACGGACTCTGTACGCAAATGAACATCGATGCGATCCCAATCGGCAAGAACCCGCCCGACGACCTCAATGTCATCATCGAAGTTCCCACGGGCGGCGAGCCGATCAAGTATGAGATCGACAAGGCCAGTGGCGCTCTCTTCGTTGATCGTTTCCTCTATACCCCGATGCGTTATCCGGGCAATTACGGCTTCGTGCCCCATACGCTGTGCGGCGATGGCGACCCGCTCGACGTCATCGTGATGAATTCGCGCCCGCTGGTGCCCGGCGCCGTGGTGCGCTCCCGCCCGGTCGGCGTGCTGTTCATGGAAGACGATGGCGGCCGGGACGAAAAGATCATCGCCGTGCCGGTCAGCAAGCTCACCCGCATGTATGACAATATCCTCGATATCGAGAATTTCCCCGAAATCCAGCTCGAGCGGGTCAAGCACTTCTTCACCCATTACAAGGATCTCGAGCCCGGCAAATGGGCCAAGATCGACCGCATCGGCAACTCGGCCGATGCCCGCAAGGTGATCCCGGATTCTGATCGAACTGGCCAAGACGCAGAAATAGGCTTGGCCGCCGAGATAGATTGGGGCTCTCATCACCGAGAGCCCCGATTTGGATACTGTCCCCCGTCACATCCTCGCCCCATCCTTGCGGCATGTCAGCCCGTAACCAGTGGAGGGCTCGATGAAAACTGTATTTGCAACGCTCATGGCGATTGGACTGGGCAGCGGCGTGGCAGGGGCCCGGAAGCACCGGCTCCCGATATTGCGCAG
The DNA here is from genome assembly GCA_025452255.1 of Devosia sp. A8/3-2. Taxonomy (GTDB): domain Bacteria; phylum Pseudomonadota; class Alphaproteobacteria; order Rhizobiales; family Devosiaceae; genus Devosia. The sequence continues at coordinate 746,727 of CP104974.1, read as the reverse complement.
ATTCTCAGCCAGCGGATCGACACCGACAAACAGGGTGTCGGTATTGCCGTGGCCCTTGTGGATGGCGCTGAGACCAGCTTCACGTTGCATGGCACCCTCGCCGCCGATAGTGCGCCGGTCGACGAAAACACCATTTTCGAAATCGGTTCGATCACCAAAATCTTCACCAATCTGTTGCTCGCCCAATTGGTGCTGGAAGGCCGCATGGACCTCGACAAGCCGGTGAGCGATTATCTGCCGACAGGTACCGATCTGCCCCAATATCAGGGGCAGACCATAACGCTCTTCGATCTGGCGACGCATAGTTCCGGCCTGCCGCCGATTCCGCCTGAACTGGCCCCGGCCAATCTGGCCAATCCCTATATCGCCTATAAGGCCGACAATCTGGCAGCGTTCTCGGCCGCCTACGACCTGCCGCGGGCGCCGGGCACGCAATATGAATATTCTAATACCGGCATTGCCCTGTTGGGCCGGGCAATCAGCCATGTCGCCGACAAACCCTATGCCGAATTGGTCGAGGAGCGGATTTTGACGCCCCTCGGCATGAATGACACCACGCTTGTTCCGGTGGATGCGGCGCGCTTTGCCAGCGGGCACAACCGGATGGGTCAGGCGGTGCCGCATTGGGATTTCGATGTGTTTGCCCCAGCCGGGGCTTATCGCTCGACAGCCGCCGACATGGCCAAATTCATCGCCGCGGCGAGCGGGCAGACCGACACGGCGCTCAAGCCGGCTTTCGAGCTGATGCTGGCCGGGACCCGGCCGGCCGGTTCGCCCAATATGAGCATCGGGCTGGGCTGGATGATCCTCAAGCATCCCGGCGGTGAGATCGTCTGGCACAATGGCATTACCGGCGGCTTCAATGGCTTTGTTGGCTATGAGCGGACCGGTGGCAAGGGCGTCGTGGTGCTGGCCAATCAGGTCAGCCAGACCGGTATCGAGGATATCGGTTTTCACCTGATCGATCCGAGCCTGCCGCTGTCGCCGCAGCCGGCCTTGCGCCAGCAGGTCGAGATCGATCCGGCCGTGCTGCCCGGTTATGTGGGCGAATATCAGCTGGGGCCTGAATTCAATCTCACCGTGACGACGGAAAATGGTCATCTGTTCGTTCAGGCCTCGGGCCGAGGGCGGCTGGAACTGTTCCCCGAATCGCCGACGACATTTTTTTTCCAGCGATGTCGATGCGCAGGTCAGCTTTGAGACCGATGCGACTGGGACGGTCACCGGGCTGGTGCTGCACCAGAACGGGCAGGATATTGCGGGCCGCAAGCTGTGAGCGGGCGGATCGTCATTCTCAATGGCACGCCGCGATCCGGCAAATCCTCGATCGCTGCGGCCATGCAGCAGCAGCTGGAGGGGCGCTGGATCAATCTGGGCGTCGATGCGCAGAACAAGAGCCTGCCGCCGCAATTGCTGCCCGGCATCGGCCTGCGGCCCGGCGGCGAGCGGCCGGATCTGGAACCCGATGTGACCCCGCTTTTTCTGGCGCTGTATGGCGCCATCGCGGCCCATGCGCGGCAGGGTTTCGATGTGGTCGCCGATCTTGGGCATCATGACGATTATTCCCAACCGCTCGGCATCCTGCCGCAATGTGCCCGGCTGCTGGCGGGGCTGCCGGTGCTGTTTGTGGGGGTGCATTGCCCCATCGAGGTGATCATGGCGCGGCGCAATGCCGATCCGCAAAGCGGGCTTTATGTGGGGGGCGATAGCGTGCCCGCGCCGGTGCTGCGCTGGCAGGAAGCCGTGCATGTGCCGGGAATTTATGATGTGAGCGTGGATAGCGGGATATTGTCGCCGGATGAGTGTGTGGCGGTGATTGCGGAGGCGTTGGGTTCGCCCAAGCGGCCGAGTGCGTTTGAGATGCTGGCGGGGATGTGAGCCGGGCTCCCCCCGGACCCCGCCCAACAACGTGATTTGCCGCGGGCCCGGTCACAGGCGCACCCTCGCCTGCGGAAGGAGGGCCGATATGATGAGCATGTTGAGAAATGCTGTCGGCATAATCTTGCTGGTGATCGGCGCGGTCTGGGTGTTGCAGGGCGCCAATGTGTTGACCGGAAGCGCCATGTCGGGCCGCAATCAGTGGCTGGTCGTGGGCATATTGATGGCCGTGGCGGGCGTGGCGCTGCTGTGGTGGAACCGCCGGGCGGGCCAGCGCAGAGTACTGGCTGACCCGGCCGGACATCAGGCGCGCAGGCGATAGGTCTGCACGATATTGCCCTTGGACGTGATGGTACTGTCCGCCGGGGTGAGCCGCGTCGTCGGATCGCCCGGCTCGAACAGGTGCCGCCCCGTGCCGGCAATCACCGGATGGGTGATCAGCGTCAATTCATCGAGCAGGCCGGCAAATAGCAGCTGCCGCACCAGCGAAATGCCGGCCATGGCGGCAATCTCGCCGCCCTCCCGCGCCTTGAGGCGCGCACGAAATCGAACAGATCGCCCTCGATCAGGCTGGCATTGGTCCAATCGAGCTGGCCGCTCAGCGTACGCGAGGCGACATGCTTGGGCACGCCATTGATGAAGCCGGCAAAATCCATGTCCTGCCCGGCATTGGGCCAATAGCCCGCCCATTCCTCGTAACCCACCCGGCCCAGCAGCACGGTGTCGACTTTGGCCATGACGCTGCCCAGCATCTGGCCCAGTTCGGCATCGAAGGCATCGAATTGCCAGAGATCAGGGGCTTCCACGACCCCGTCGACGGAATGAAACAGCCCGGCTGTGAGTTTACGCATGATGATGTCTCCCGGCGCCCGCCATGGCCGCCCTTCATGCTTCCGACGAACGCGATGCGGCGATTTCGACAGATTGCGGGAAATTTCGGCCATGCCAAAGCCCTGCCCGGCGCGGTTATCGAATGGACGGACGGACCCCGAGACGGCATTCGCCTCGTGAGGAGTAAAAAATGAGACGCATGCCGCCTCGGGGTGCCGGGACTTTTTCGGACGGCGCGATCGCAGGCCCCAGCGCTCGCCGTAGCTCCCGCCCGATTGCCTCGTCCGCTCGACCCGGAGCAGAGCGCGACCCCCACTCCCCGGCTGGCCTCCGGACGCTCGTCGCTGCAGCGCCGCCCGTATCCCGGAAGATGGAGGGAATATGCGGGATGGGTATGGGGTGGGGGATAAGAGGGAGAGATTAAGCATCTACTCCCAGTGGGAGGAGATGGGGCGGATGGTTTTGTGTTCGTTCAAACCAAAATGTCATTCCCGCGCAAGCGGGAACCCCTGTTTGCTTCTTCAACATCCCGAAACGGAGGTTTCCGCCTGCGCGGGAATGACATTGTGGGTGGATGAGTTGGTGCATGCCCCCGTTGCTTCCAATATCACCGCGTCTCCCTCGGACGTAACCCGAGGGAGAGCTGTGGGGAGGAGAGATTGGGGATGACCCCGGGCCGCTCAGCCACCCACAATGTCATTCCGGTGCAGGCCGGAATCCATGCCGTGGGTTAGCCCCACGCTGGGTGTTGCAGGTGACCACGGACATGGATCCGGGCCCTTCGCCGGGATCGGGTGGGGCCGCCTACGGTCTTTATCGGCCCAGCCCCATGCGCGCCAGCAACCGATCGCGCTTGATGAACTGGTGCCAGAGGGCTGCGGCGATGTGAACACAAGCGAGCAACAAGATCAGGCGACTGGCCGGGCCATGCGCCGAGCGCGGCGGAGTCTGCGAAAAATTCGGAAGCGGGCCGCCCAAAAAAATCGGCCCTATCGCACCGAACAGCACCATCATGGCTATGCCCGAACCAAAAAGCACGAGAATGCAGGCATATAGCCCCAGATGAACAAAGCGGGCGATCCGCTCCTGCCACGCGGGCATACCTGCCCGGGCGGCCGGTCGACGATCCAATGCCAGCCACCACACAATGCGAAACAGAGTGAGCGCCCCGATCACAAAGCCAGTGCTGACATGATAGGGCAGGATCACACCTGTTTGCTCGGGGTACCAATCCATGATCTGGCCGCTCGCCAGCATGAGAATGACCGCGAGAGCCGAAACCCAATGAATGGTTACTGCGACGCTGCCATAATGATCGGTGGAACTCTTGATGGGCATGACCATCTCCATAGATTTTCGCTGCGCTAGCCGATATAGTTAGTGCACTATATAATTTACTAAGTGAGCTATGTAAATGGCCCTGCTGCGTGAAACCTCCGCTGGCTACATGACCAACCTCGCGGGAAGACTGTTTCTGCGCGAACTGGAGCGACAGCTAGCGCCCATCGGCCTCACGCCAGCCCACATGCCAGTGCTGCTGGCGCTGGAAAAAGGCGAAGCCCTGACGCAGAAGACGCTGGCGGAACGTGCCCGGGTGGAACAGCCCACCATGGCAGCAACGCTCAATCGCATGGAGCGCGACGGCCTCGTCGAGCGCCGCGTCAATCCCTGGGACGGCCGCAGCATGCTGGTTCAGTTGACCCCGCTAGCAAGGGAAAAATTGCCCTCGGTGGAAAGGGCGGCCACCGCCCTCAATACACTTGTGCTCGACCAACTGCTGCCAGACGAGCGCGTGCAATATTTCGCGTTGCTGCGGAAAGTGATCTCTGTCCTCGAGGCTCAGGAGGAGAAAGCCCCTTGGCCATGACAGCGCCAGAGCGTTGCGCGGAAAGCGCAAACAATGTTTCGCAAAACAATGCGATAACGAAGGCTTAGAGCCGACGATTCCATGCAGTAAAGGCCCGGGATTGCTCCCGGGCCTTCTTTAGTTTCGGTCGAGGCGGATGCCTCGCTAGCCCAGATGGGCCAACACGGCCAACAGCAGCAGCGCCACGATATTGGTGATCTTGATCATCGGGTTCACCGCGGGGCCGGCCGTGTCCTTGTAGGGGTCGCCGACGGTGTCGCCGGTGACCGAGGCTTTGTGGGCGTCGCCGCCCTTGTGGTGGACCACGCCGTGGCTGTCGGTGAAGCCGTCTTCAAAGCTCTTTTTGGCATTGTCCCGAGCGCTGCCGCCAGCGGTCATGGAAATGGCGACGAAGAGCCCGGTGACGATGACGCCCATCAGCATGGCGCCCGGGGCCGAGAAGCCCGCTGCGGCGCCCGCGATCCAGTAGATCACGAAGAAGACGACGATGGGCGACAGCACGGGCAGCAGCGAGGGCACGATCATTTCCTTGATCGCGGCCTTGGTGAGCATATCGACAGCGCGGCCATAATCGGGCTTTTCGGTGCCGGCCATGATGCCGGGACGTTCCTTGAACTGGCGGCGCACTTCGACCACGACCGATTGGGCGGCGCGGCCCACGGCGGTCATGCTCATGCCGCTGAAGAGGAACGGCAGTAGCCCGCCGAACAGCAGGCCCACCACGACATAGGGGTCGGCCAGCGAGAAGCTGAGCGTGCCCATGCCCCGGAAGATGGCCGGGGCGTCGGGGAGATTGGCGAAATAGATCAAATCCTGCGTATAGGCGGCGAACAGCACCAGAGCGCCCGGGCCCGCCGAGCCGATGGCATAGCCCTTGGTGACGGCCTTGGTGGTATTGCCAACGGCGTCGAGCGCGTCGGTATTGTGGCGCACTGCCTTGTCGAGCCCGGCCATTTCGGCAATGCCGCCAGCGTTATCGGTGACGGGGCCGAAAGCGTCGAGCGCCACGATAATGCCGGCCAAGGCCAGCATGGTGGCCACGGCAAAGGCGATGCCGAACAGGCCCGCCAGATTATAGGTGACGATAATGCCGGCAATGATGACCAAAGCCGGCAGGGCGGTGGATTCCAGTGATACGGCCGGGCCCCGGATGACATTGGTGCCATGGCCGGTGACCGAGGCTTCGGCGATAGAATTGACCGGGCGCCGATTGGTGCCGGTGTAATATTCGGTGATGACGATGATCAGCCCGGTAATCACCGGGCCCGCCGCGCCGCACCAGAACAGGCTCATCGGGGTGAAGGTCCTGTCGGTCGCCTCGATGGCGACGTTGAGATCGCCAAAGATCAGCCACAGCACCGGCAGCAGCGCGACCAGCGAGAGCACGCCGGTGGCGATGACGCCTTTGTAGAGCGCGCCCATAATGTTGTTGGACGCGCCCAGCTTGACGAAATAGGTGCCGATGATCGAGGTGACGACGCAGGCGCCGCCAATGGCCAAAGGCAGCACCATGCCGGCAAGCTTGAACTGCTCGGGCAGGATGATGGCCGCCAGCACCATGGTGGCCACGATGGTGACCACATAGGTTTCAAACAGATCGGCCGCCATGCCGGCGCAATCCCCGACATTGTCGCCCACATTGTCGGCAATGGTGGCGGGATTGCGCGGATCGTCTTCGGGAATGCCGGCCTCGACCTTGCCCACCATGTCGCCGCCCACATCGGCGCCCTTGGTGAAAATGCCGCCGCCCAGACGCGCAAAAATCGAAATCAGCGAGGCGCCGAAGCTGAGGGCCACCGGGGCATCGATGACGGTGCGGCTGGTGGGTGCATAGCCCATGGATGTCAGGACGATGAAATAGAGGGTGATGCCGAGCAGGCCCAGCCCCGCCACCAGCATGCCGGTGACTGCGCCGGATTTGAAGGCCAGATCAAGCCCCTTGGCCAGCGAACTGGTGGCCGCTCGGGCGACGCGCACATTGGCGCGCACCGACACATTCATGCCGATAAAGCCGGCCGCGCCTGAGAGCACCGCGCCGATCAGGAAGCCGATGGCCGCATAAATGCCGAGCAGGAAGAAAGCCGCGATCAGGATGACCACGCCGACAATGGCAATGGTGGTATATTGCCGCTTGAGATAGGCCGAGGCGCCTTCGCGCACCGCCGCCGAAATTTCCTGCATACGGGCCGAACCGGCATCGGCCGCCAGCAGCCCCCGGGTGGTGATCACGCCATAAACAATGCTGAGCCCGCCACAGACGACGATCAGCCATAAAGCCAAAGTCATTCCTCTAGTCCCTCTCGGTGTTCCTCCGGGGACGCAGCATGGACCGGGCCGATCCTCCAATCGGCGCCGAGCCATCCTCCTCTGTGCCCCTTCTGGGGCCGATGATGTGATGGATTTGTGCGTTAAGCAATGGATATTGCGATGATTTGCCGCAGCGGGGCCCTGTGACCCTACCCTCATTCCCTCCAGCGGTGGCTCCATCACCCCAAACAAAAAGGCTCAGCCCCGAGGGACTGAGCCGATAGTAGCGGCAGGCCATATCCCTGGAGCTTACGGCACGGCGGCGTAGCCATAGCGCAGGATCAGCTGCTGGATGAAGAAGATGATCAGGAATAGGATGATCGGCGAGATATCGAGCCCGGAGAAATTGGGCATGAAGCGCCGGATTGGGTTCAGCAAAGGCTCGGTCAATTGATTGACCACGCGCCAGACGGCGGCGACGAATTGATTGCGCGTGTTGATCACGTTGAACGAAATCAACCAGCTCATGATGATCATGACCAGCAACACCCACCAGTAGAGCTGGAGGATGACCATGATCACGTCGAGTACGGCCTTCATAGCGATCTCCCTTTTGTCGGCGAATTATCTAATGGCTATGCGGCCTTGCCACAAGAGCATGGTTGCGCCCCGCCCCAAAGACATGAGAGCCCCGCACCGGTCGCACGGTGCAGGGCCCACATGACTGACATCCGGTACGCATTACATGGGAACTTCCGGACATCCCTCTATTAGCAACAAGCGTGCCGAGTCGGTCATGCCCGCAAACCGGGCGGTAGAGATTAAGCCATTGTGAAGATTGGCATTTTGCGAGCGGACATGCCTTGCAGAATGCGAGGCGCGTCGCGTTTTGCGAAAGCCTATTCCGCGGGCGTACTGGGCTTGCTCGGCTTCCACATCACGAGGCGCACCGGGTAAATCACCACCACCAGCGCCAGCACCACATAGCTGAGCGGATCAAGGATCACCTCGACCAGCTCGTAATGCTCATGCAGCAGATAGCCGGCCGAGGTGAGGATGGTGTTCCAGATCAGCGCGCCGCTGGTCGAAGCGAGCAGGAACACCGGCAACGGCATACGGGCGAGACCCGCCGGAATGGAAATCAGCGTGCGGATCAGCGGCATCAGGCGGCCGAACAATACGATGATGGGGCCGAAGCGGTGGAACCAGTTGACGGCGACATCGATCTCTTCGGCATTGAGCGTCATGATGCGCCCAAAGCGATCGGCCGAGCGCCGTACGCGTTCGAGCCCGAACAGCCGCCCGGCATAATACCGGGGCAGCATGCCCACCACCGCGCCGACAGTGGCCGCGATCAACACGCCAAAAAATTGAGATCGCCATTGGCGGCAGCGAAGCCGGCAAAGGGGATGATCAATTCGGACGGGATGGGCGGGAAGATGGATTCGGCCAGCATCACCGCGAAAATGCCGGCATAGCCCCATTGGGAAATGGTCTGGATGATCCAGTCGGTCATGGGGATGCTCCTAGTCCAGAAAATGGATTGCCCGGACAAGCCGGGCAATGACGTCGTGGAAACCTAGTGGCGAAACCCTAACCCCGGCTTACGCCGATTTCTGGGCGCGCATATTGCGCTTGCGATCATTGGGATCGAGCCAGATCTTGCGCAGGCGGATCGACTTGGGCGTGACCTCGACATATTCGTCTTCGGCGATATAGCCGAGCGACTGCTCGAGGGTGAGCTTCTTGGGCGTGGTCAAACGCACCGCTTCGTCCTTGGACGTGGTGCGGATATTGGTGAGCTGCTTGCCCTTGAGCGCGTTGACCTCAAGGTCGTTCTCGCGGGAATGCTCGCCGATGATCATGCCTTCATAGATGTCGACACCAGCGTCGATCATGATCGGGCCGCGATCTTCAAGGTTCCACAGCGCGAACGCCACGGACTGGCCGGTGCCGTTCGAGATCAGAACGCCGGTGCGGCGGGTTGGCAGGTCGCCCTTGAACGGCACGAAGGAGTGGAACAGGCGGTTGAAGATCGCCGTGCCACGGGTATCGCTGAGCAATTCGGGCTGATAGCCGATCAGGCTGCGGGTGGGAACCAACAGCTGAATGCGGGTGCGACCAACGCCGGACGGACGCATATCGGTCAATTCGCCCTTACGCTCGGTGAGCTTCTGCACGACCGTGCCAGTGTGCTCGTCGTCGACGTCGATGATGACTTCTTCGATGGGCTCGTGACGAACGCCGTCAATGTCCTGCATCAGCACTTTGGGGCGGCCGATGGTGAGCTCGAAGCCTTCGCGGCGCATGTTTTCGATCAGCACGGCCAGCTGCAATTCGCCGCGGCCAGCCACGTCATAGCTGTCATTGTCGTCGCCGGGCGTGACGCGGATGGCCACATTGCCTTCGGCTTCGCGCATCAGGCGCTCGCGGATGACGCGGGACTGCACCTTGTCGCCTTCGCGGCCGGCCAGCGGGCCGTCATTGATGCGGAAGGTGACCGACAGGGTCGGGGGATCGATCGGCTTGGATTCGATGGGCTTGGTCACCGAAGTGGCGCACAGCGTATCGGCCACGGTCGAGGTGACGAGACCCACGATGGCGACGATATCGCCAGCTTCGCCCTGATCGACAGGGGTACGCTCAAGGCCACGGAAGGCCGGGACCTTGGAGATGCGGCCCTTTTCGACTTCCTTGCCTTCGCGGTTGAGGGTGTGGATCGGATCGTTCGCCTTGACCACGCCCGAAGTGATGCGACCGGTCAGGATACGGCCCGAGAACGGGTTGCGCTCGATGGTGGTGACCAGCATGCGGAAGGCGCCTTCCTCAACGGTCGGCTCCGGCACGTGTTCGATGACCTTGTCGAGCAGCGGGCCCAGATCGTCCTTGGGACCTTCTGGCTCCAGCGCCATCCAGCCCTGCTTGGCCGAGCCGTAGAGCACGGGGAAATCGAGCTGCTCGGGCGACGCATCAAGCGCGATGAAGAGATCGAAGATTTCTTCGAGCACTTCGAGGTGCCGCTCGTCTGACTTGTCGATCTTGTTGATGGCGACGATGGGGCGCAGGCCCCGGGCCAGCGCCTTGCCGAGCACGAATTTGGTCTGGGGCATCGGGCCTTCGGCCGCGTCCACCGGGATCACCACACCATCGACCATGGACAGGATGCGCTCGACTTCGCCGCCAAAGTCGGCGTGGCCGGGGGTGTCCACGATATTGATGCGGGTGTCTTTCCAGAGGAGAGACGTGACCTTGGCCAGAATGGTGATACCGCGCTCACGCTCGATATCGTTGCTGTCCATGGCGCGTTCTTCGACGCGCTCGTTCTCGTGGAACAGAGCCGGACTGCTTGAGCAGAACGTCGATCAGCGTGGTCTTGCCGTGGTCAACGTGGGCGATGATGGCGATATTGCGCAAGCTCATAAGGGATCGGCCTCTTTGGCATGATCCCAAAAATTGGCCCTGGAAGTGGTTCGGGGCGCGCCTTGGCTGAAATCATGCGGAAACATGAACGCCAGCCGCATTTTTCGGGCAGGCTGGCGCATTTGTCGCGGCTATTACAGCACTTGAGCCCGCCTGACAAGCGCCCGGCGCGCAAAGGTGGGTTGCAGGACGGCCAAGACCGCCCCGCATGGTTACTTCAGCGAGCGCGGCAGCGCCTCCGATTGCCAGAGCCCCGGGCCAAAGCCATCGGGGTCCAGAAAGTCGGCGCTCCAGCCGCCCGGCGCCTCCGAAACCGGGGTAACGATGGTGACACCCTTGGCCACCGAGTCGGCAATCACGTCATCGATGCCGCCTTCGGTGACGTCAAAGACTAGCGCCGGCGTATCGCCGCGCTTGCCATCCATCTGGAAGAACACCAGCTCGAGCCCGTTTTCGAGCCGGCCGGACAACCAGAACGGCTCGGCGCCTTCCTCACGCTTGAGATCGAGCCCGAACACGTCATTGTAGAAGCTCTCGGTGCGGGCAATGTCGGAAACGTAAAATACGATGCTGGCCGATTTGGGTTTGAATGCCATGGCGTCCTCCTGTGGCTGATAATGCTTGTTGCCGCGCTCACCGCTTTTGTGAGCGCCGCACGATAAACAAATGCCCATCGGGATCATGGCTGGCGAACATGCCGCCCTGCCGCAACAGGGCTGGCAGCAGCGCATCGCGAATGCGGCCATAGGCCGAGTCCAGATTAAGCCCCGGCATGCCCTCGGGCATGACCACGCCATGGGCGGTCAGCTGGCGCTTGAGCGCGGTAATGCGCTGGCGCAGGGCAGTATCGCTGAGATCCAGCAGATAGGCGATCTCGCGGCGGTTGTGACCCGAAAGGGTCAGCGCGGCGACGGCCTTGAGCGCCGGCGGCAGGGCCGCAAGCGTGGTGGTCAGATCGGGTGGCTCGGGAGGCGGCGCGGGTTCGAGCCGCATGGCATGCCAATGGCTCTCGCGCAGCTTGCGACGGCTAGCACCCCGGGCGGCGAGCTTGGCCCGGTTGCGGATAATGCCGGCCAGCCAGCGCATATCCTGCGGGCCGGCAATCGCGCGGCCGCTGCGCACCGCTTCGAGCAGGGCATCCTGCACCAGATCGTCCGCCTCATCGGCCCGACTGCTGGCGCGGCGGGCGACGGCGAGCAATTGGGCATAATGGCTTGGCCGCATGGCGTCTCCTCGGCACGAGGGTGGCAAGGGACGGGGCAAAAGGCAATTGGGATGTCTTTGGAATGGGGAGGGGAAGCCGCTTATCTGCCCAAGTGCTCCCCCACCACCAGCAATATCTACGACGCCTTCTTCCGCTCCGCCTGCACCTCGGCCGCCACCTTGGCGGCCTCACGCTGCAGCAGATTGGCCAGCGCAGTTGGCGGCAAGGGTGGCGAGAACAGGAAGCCCTGCACTTCCGAGCAGCCCTGCGCCCGCACCATGGCGAGCTGTTCCTCGGTCTCGACGCCCTCGGCGGTGGTGGACATGCCCAGCGACTGGCCCAGCCCGATCACCGCCCGGATAATGGCTCGGCTATCCTGCCGGCTGGTCAGGTCGGCCATGAAGGAGCGGTCGATCTTGATCTTGTCGAAGGGGAAGCTGCGCAAATAGGAGAGCGAAGAATAGCCGGTGCCGAAATCATCCATGGAAATGCGCACGCCCATGGCCCGCAGATCATGCAGCGCCTTGAGCACGCTTTCGCTCTCGGCCAGCAGCAGACTTTCGGTGATTTCGAGTTCCAGCCGCGTCGTGGGCAGCCGCGCATCGCTGAGGGCCGATTTGACCAGACCGACCAGATCGCGGCTCTTGAACTGGACGGGCGACAGATTGACCACGACGCGGATCTCGCCCGGCCGGTGGCGGCGGTGCGGCAGGCTTCGCGCAACACCCATTCGCCGATGGGCACGATCAGCCCAGTTTCCTCGGCAATGGGGATGAATTCGACCGGCGAGACGGTGCGATCGTCGTGGTCCCAGCGCAACAGCGCCTCGACACAGGTAACGCGGTTTTCCTTGAGACCGAGCAGCGGCTGATAGACCGAGCGCAATTCTCGGCGCTGCAAAGCCAGCCGCAAACCAGCCTCGATGGAGCGGCGCTGCTGCAGCTCGGCATCCATGCCGGCTTCAAAAAAGTGATAGGTCGAGCGGCCTTCGCTCTTGGCCTTGTAGAGGGCAAGATCGGCATTCTTGACCAAGGTGTCGGTCTTGATGCCGTCGCCCGGCCCCAGCGCGATACCGACGCTGACGCCGATTTCGATCTGCTGGCCGGCAATATTCATCGGCGCCGAAATCGCCTTGATGATGCGGTCCGCCACCCGCGCCGCGTCGCTCGCACTCTCGAGGGGCCGCATCAGAATGGCGAATTCATCGCCACCCAACCGGGCCAGCAAATCGGTTTCCCGCGTCGTGCCCCAGAGCCGGGCCGACGCCTGCTTGATGACCTCATCGCCCACCGCGTGGCCCAAAGTGTCATTGACCGCCTTGAAGTGATCGAGATCGAGATAGAGCACGGCCGCCATTTCGCCCCGGCTCAGGCCCGCCTCGGTCTTGGCCATCTGTTCGAGAAATTCGATGCGGTTGGGCAGGTCGGTCAAGGCATCGTGCCGCGCCAGATGGCGGATGCGCGCCTCGTTCTGGCGCTGTTCGGTAATGTCTTCGTGGGTCGACACCCAGCCGCCATCCTTCATCGGATGGTGCTGCATCAGGATGACGCGGCCATTGAGCTCATGCACGGTCTTGCCATATTCGCGCCGGGCAATCACGTCGCGCCGCCACACGATATAGTCCTCGCGCGTGCCCGAGGAGCTCATGCCCACATCAAAGAGATGCCCCAGAATGTCCTCGAGCTGGACGCCGGGCTTATGCATATGCTCGGGCAGGCTATAAATCTTGATATAGGGTTGGTTGCAGATGACCAGCCGCCCGCGCGGGTCGAACATGCACAGACCACAGGAAATATTGTTGACCGCTGCATCGAGCCGAATGTTCTGCCGTTCGAGCTCCAGCTTGCGCTTGGCGACGATTTCGGTGCGGGCGATCTCGGCGGTAACGTCCTCGTGGGTCACCACCCATCCCAACGCTTCGGAATAGACATGGGCGGTTTCGATCACCCGCCCGCCATGCACCATTTCTGGCTTTTGTAGCGGGCCCCGCCCCGATTGGCCAACAGCTCGCCGGTATAGGCTTCATAAAAGCCCTGCGAGCCCTGCTCGCGGTGATTGCCCAATTGGGCCGATAGCTCCACCACCGCTTCCGGGCTCATCCCTCGATGCACCTGATCGAGCCGAAACCCGTAGAGATCGCGCCAGTTCTTGTTCCACATCACCAGCCGGAATTGAGGCGACCAGACGCAGAAACCATAGGGAATGTTTTCAAGGGCCGCATCGAGCAATAAGGCCTCGGCCATCTCGCTCAAGCTGCCGGCGTCTTCTGCTCGCACCAGCCGATATCTCCCCGCCCGATGCAACTGCATCCACGCTGGCGGGAAAGCTAGAGATTTCCCATTAACGAGCCATTAAGGGCCTGCCGGGGCCTTGCGATCCCGGCAGGCAGATCAGTTACTTGCCGGCTTTCTTGTTGCGCGCGGCATAGGTCTTGAGGCGCAGGCCATTGAGCTTGATGAAGCCTTCGGCATCGTGATGATCATAAGTGCCCGAGCCTTCTTCGAAGGTCACCAGATCCATCGAATAAAGCGAATAGGGCGAGGTGCGCGCGATAACACTGGCCGAGCCCTTATAGAGCTTGACGGTGACTTCGCCGGTGACGAATTCTCGGCTCTTGTCGATCAGCGCCTGCAGCATTTCGCGCTCAGGCGCATACCAGAAGCCGTTATAGATCAGCTCGGCATATTTGGGCATCAGCTCATCCTTGAGATGGGCTTCCCCACGGTCGAGCGTGATGGATTCGATGCCACGGTGGGCCACGAGCATGATCGTGCCGCCCGGCGTCTCGTAGAGCCCGCGGGACTTCATGCCGACGAAACGGTTTTCGACCAGATCAAGCCGGCCCACGCCATGCTTACCGCCCAGCTCATTGAGCTTGGTGAGCAGCGCTGCAGGCGAAAGCTTTTCGCCATTGACCGAGACCGGGTCGCCCTTTTCGTAGCCGATGGTGATGATCTCGGCTTGGTTGGGGGCGTCTTCGGGATTGACGGTGCGCTGGGCAACATAATCAGGCGCCGGCACGGTCGGATCTTCCAGCACCATGCCTTCGGACGAAGTGTGCAGCAGATTGGCATCGACCGAGAACGGGGCCTCGCCGCGCTTGTCCTTGGCGATCGGAATCTGGTTCTTTTCGGCATAATTGAGCAGCGCAGTGCGGCTCTGCAAATCCCATTCCCGCCGGGGCACGATGACCTTGATCGAGGGATCGAGCGCATTGGCGGTCAATTCGAACCGCACCTGATCATTGCCCTTGCCGGTGGCGCCATGGGAAATGGCATCGGCGCCGCTTTCTGGGCGATCTGCACCAGCCGCTTGGCAATCAGTGGGCGGGCGATCGAGGTGCCGAGCAGATACTGGCCCTCATAGACCGTATTGGCGCGGAACATGGGGAACACGAAATCGCGCACGAATTCCTCGCGCAGGTCCTCGATGTGGATTTCCTTGATCCCCATCAGCTCGGCTTTCTTGCGCGCCGGCTCAGGCTCTTCGCCCTGACCCGGGTCAGCGGTGAAGGTCACCACCTCGCACTGATAGGTCTCCTGCAGCCATTTGAGGATGATCGAGGTGTCGAGCCCGCCCGAATAGGCCAGCACGACCTTTTTGATGTCTTTTGCCATGATAAGTCCCTTGCTATCGGCGCAAAGTAATACACCAGAGCCGGCGCAACAATCTTGCGATTACGTCACGCTTGGGTCATTATCTGGCATAATCTGCCAATTTTGCACGCAGAGGAGACCAAAAATGCCAGTTTCGCTTGACGCCATCGATCGGCGCATCCTGCGCGCCCTGCAGCGCAATGCCCGCATGAGCAATGTCGAGCTGGCCAATGAAGTGGGCCTGTCCCCCTCCCCCTGCCTGCGTCGGGTGAAGATTTTGGAGGAATCCGGCGTCATCGAGCAATATGTGGCCGTGCTCAATGGTCCCAAGGCCGGCGTGGGGCTGACGGTGTTTGTCCGCGTCTGGTTCAAAACCCGGATTCCACCATTACCGAGCAATTTGCCGAAACCGTGCGCAAATTCCCCGAAGTGGTCGAATGCTATCTCACTACCGGGGAATGCGACGCCATCATGCGCGTGGTGACCGCCGACCTGCACGCCTATTGGCGCTTCCGAGCCGATTACCTGACCCGCATCCCCAGCGTGCAAAGCGTCAAGACCGACGTGCCCATGGAAACCATCAAGCGGAGTTACGAGCTGCCGCTGCCGTGAGGTCTACTGGAACACTCGCTTCGCCGCGCATGCTCGTTATGGCTAGAGCATAAATCCAATCCCCGTGGAAAATACCATGCCCGGATTAGTTCCCGATCTTCCCGTCATCCTCGCCTTTGCGCTGGCGACTGTGGTTCTGGCCATCACGCCGGGGCCGGACATGGCGCTGCAGCTCAGCCGGGCGATCAATTATGGCCGCGCCCATGGCACGGCCTGCATGGCCGGCGCCATGGCGGGGATCATGGTGCATACCACGCTGGTTGCCCCGGGCATTTCCGTGCTGATCATCGCCGCACCGCCCCTGTTCCCGGGCCTCAAGATTGTAGGCGCGCTGTATCTGCTGTGGCTCGCCTATCAGGCCGTCATGCATGGCGGGGGCCTGCGCATTGCCGAAGCCGCCAAACGCAAGCCCAGCGTCGGCCAGAGCTTTGCCACCGGCATCGGCATTAACCTGCTCAATCCCAAGGTCGTCTTGTTCTTCGTGACCTTCCTGCCCCAATTCGTGGACGCGCATGATCCATCGGCCACCGGAAAACTGTTCTTTCTTGGCGCCGAATTCGTGCTGCTCTCGATCCCACTGGGCGTCGCGACCGTCTTTGCCGCCGATTGGCTGGCCGCCGCCTTCCGCCACAGCAAATGGGTGGAACGCGCCCTCAACTGGAGCTTTGCAGCGATCTTCACCACTTTCGCCGTGACCATCCTCACCGCACAAGCACGCCATTAGTCATGATGGTCGCGCTCCCGAAGCAGAAAAGTCTGCAACTTTTCCCGGTCACGCTCCGATGAATTACCGCCACGCCTTTCACGCCGGCAATTTTGCCGATGTGGTCAAACACCTGATCCTGGTCCGCATTCTGGACTATCTCAAACGCAAGCAAGCCGCCTTCCGCGTGATCGATACCCATGCTGGGGTTGGCCTCTACGATCTGGAGGGCGATCAGGCCAAACGCACCGGCGAATGGCTCGAAGGCATTGCCCGCCCGGTTGAAACCCGCCTGCCGCCCGCCGCAGCGGAATTGGCAAAACCCTATCTCGACGTGGTCAAGGCACAGAATCCCGATGGGCAATTGCGCTTTTATCCCGGCTCGCCCCTGATCACCCGCAGCCTGCTGCGCAGAACAGGACCGGCTCTTTGCCCTCGAACTACACCCTGCCGATGCCGAAGCGCTGCGCGAAAACTTTGCCGGCGACTTCCAGACCCGCGTCACCCATCTCGACGGTTGGGCCGCCTTGGGCACCCATTTGCCGCCCAAGGAAAAACGCGGCCTCGTCCTGATCGACCCGCCTTTCGAAGAAAAGGGCGAATTCACCCGCATGGTCGCTGGCCTCGTCAAAGGCCACCGCCGCTGGCCCGGCGGGATTTTTGCCTTCTGGTATCCGATCAAGGAGCCAAGCGAGGTCGAAACCTTCGTGGCCGACCTCAAAGCCACCGGCATCCCAAAAATCCTGCGCATCGAGCTGACCATCCGCGCGCCCGCCAATCCGGCCCGCCTCTTCGGCACCGGCATGATCGTGGTCAATCCGCCCTATGCGCTGGAGGAAGACATGCGCACGCTACTCCCGCCGCTCGCCAAGCTGCTGGCCGATGAAGGGCGCGGTGGGTTCAAGATTGACTGGGTGGCAGAGGAGTAGAAAGCTCCTGTTCCTTCACTCCGCCTCAAACCACCCACAATGTCATTCCCGCGAAAGCGGGAACCTCTGTTTCCCTTCAGCCACCGCAAACGGAGGTCCCCGCTTTCGCAGGGGATGACACAGTGGGGTTGGACGCATTGAGCGGATTGGCGGCGTCAGGACGGCCAAAAATTCAGAGCTTGAACTCGTAATATTTGATCGTGTCCTCATCTGCGCCAAAGCGGCGATAGAGGCCATTGGCCGCGTCATTATCGAGTTCGGTGCCCAGCCGAGCTTCCTTGCAGCCCAGCTCGCGGGCCCGAGCAAAGAGTTCGGTGAGCATGGCGCTGGCAATGCCCTGCCGCAGATAGGCGCTGCCCGTACCCACTTCATCGACATAGAGTTCGGTGACCTTATCGGGGTGATGATGCACCACGCCCACGCATTGGCCGACCACCGAGTCGCCATCAAAAGCCAATACCATCAGATGGCCCGGCGCAGCGAGGTAGGCCGCCAACCGGTCCGGCCGCACCGGCTCATCGAATACATCGGCGGCGACATTGGCCAGCAGTGGCGCGTCGGTCTGCGTCATGCGGCGATAGATTATGGTCATGACCCTGCCTGCTCGCAGAGGCGGAGCAGATACCCGTCCGGATCCTGCACGCAGAATTGGCGCTGGCGAACCATGGCATCACCAACTCGATAGGCTTTAGTTTCCACGGGCTGGAACAGAGCAATGCCCGCTGCTTGCAATCGAGCAAGGATAGGATCGAGACCCACGACTTCGATCTGAAAATTGACCCCGCGGCCAAGCGGCGATTCAAGCGGCCCGGTGATCCAATCCCGGCCGATGCCGAGCTGGTCGAGCATCAACTCGGCCACACCCAATTCAAGATAGGCAAACCCCTCTTCGGGCCGACCATAGCGCACCGAAAAGCCCAGCAGATCGCAGTAAAAGTGCAGGCTTGCTGGCAGAGCGGAAACGGAGAGCTCGGGAACCAGCGCGGGCGTCATACCCCCGCCAGAGCGTCGCGGTCTTTCTTGCTCAGGCGTTCGCTTTCGCTCTTGAGCTGGCCGCAGGCGGCGAAGATGTCGCGGCCGCGCGGGGTGCGGACGGGGCTGGCATAGCCGGCCTTGTTGACGATATCGGCAAAGCGCTCGATGCGGCTCGAAGGCGAGCAGCCGTAATTGGTGCCCGGCCAAGGATTGAACGGGATGAGGTTGATCTTGGCAGGAATGCCGGCCAGCAGCCGCACCAGCTCGCGCGCATCGGCATCGCTGTCATTAATGCCGTCCAGCATCACATATTCGAAGGTGATGCGGCGGGCGTTCGACAGGCCGGGATAATTGCGGCAGGCGTCGAGCAGCTCGGCGATCTTCCATTTCTTGTTGATCGGCACCAGCACGTCGCGCAGATCGTCATTCACCGCATGCAGGGAAATGGCCAGCATCACATCGATTTCGCGGCCGGTCGGCTCGATGAACGGCACGACCCCGGAAGTGGACAGCGTGATGCGGCGCTTGGAAAGGCTCATACCGTCACCGGCCGAGGCGATCAGCAGCGCCTGCTTCACATTGTCGAAATTGTACAGCGGCTCGCCCATGCCCATCATCACGATATTGGTGATGGCGCGGCTTTCTCCGCCGGGGACCAAGCCCCCATCATCCGGGCGCACGCCGCCGGGGAAGTCGCCCAGTGCGCTCGCGGGCCATCAGGATCTGGCCCGAGATTTCGCCCGCGGTCAGGTTGCGCACCAGCTTCTGCGTGCCGGTATGGCAAAAGGTACAGGTCAGCGTGCAACCCACGGGACGAGACACAAAGTGTCCCGCGGTCTTCCTCGGGAATATAGACGGTTTCGATCTCGACCGGGGGATAGTTCGGATTGGCCGGATCACGAAAGCGGAACAGCCATTTGCAGGTGCCGTCGGAGGAGACCTGCTCGGAGGCGATCTCGGGACGGTCGAGAATAAAGGTATCGGCCAGCTTCTGGCGCACGGGCTTGGCCACATTGGTCATGCGCTCGAAATCAGTGACGCCATTGACATAGAGCCAGTTCCACAACTGGCTGGCCCGCATGCGGGCTTCCTTGTCGGCGGCGATCCCGGCAGTGGTCAGGGCCTCGGCGAGCTGCAGCTTGCTCAGGCCGATCAGCGACAGCCGGCTCGCCGCCGCGGGGCGGATAGCAGACGAGTGATCGAGATTAAGCGCAATGCTCATGGCAAAAGGGGTCCGGACCTACGGGAAACGCGCGGCCAATAGCATATAGGGCCGATCTTGGCAAAGTCACGGGGCGGGGAAGCGGCATTGTTCCAAGCGCAGGGCTGGGAGCACGAGCGGCTTGCGGTCGGTTCTGACCCGGCGGTCTAGCAGCCGCTGCTGGCCGATTGCGACGCGGCGGTCGCGCCCGAGAGCGAAAAGGTCTGTACCACTTTGATGCCGCCGGCTGTGGTGCCTTCCACGCTCAGGCTCGACCCGGCGCGGATGGCGCTGGCCAGCGCATCGGACTGGGCGGCATCGTCGAGCCGGGCGGCGTCATTCTGGGTGAACAGGTTAAAGCTCTGCCCGCTGACGGTGACCGTGGCCATGCTGTCGGGCTGGAAGGCAAAGCCCGCAACCGAGGTTGAATTCATTGGCGACATTCTCGCCCGGCCGATTGGTGATGTAGAGATAGCTTTGGCTATAGCCATCAGGCTCGGGCTGCACGCTGGTCGGCTTGGTCATGGCAAAGCACACCGCGCCCGCCCCTTCGCTGGCCGCATAGCTCGACCGGGCGCGATGCTCGCCCAGCAGCCGCACCGATTGCGCCATGGCTACATTGGGCAGCATCACAATGGCGGCAAGAGCAAGTGCAGCGGCGAGTTTGATCATCATGGCCTCTTGATATGCAATGGGGCGAGCCCTTTTGGACCCGCCCCAGTTATGGCGTTTCGCCTGAACCGGGCAAGGCAAAATTACTTGCAGGCGGTGTCGATGGCGTTGACGGCCGCCGTGGCACCGGACAGCGAATAGGTATCGGTCGTATTGGTGCCGCGCTGGCTGGTGCCCTTGATGACCGGGTTGCTGCCCGCCTTGAAGGCCGCCACGAACCCGGCCTCGTCGCCGGTCGAGGCGAGCCAGGGCGGCCGAGCCTTCGGTGACCATGGGATAGGTCTTGCCGTCGATGGCCGCGCTCATGCCGGCATTGGTCGCATTATAGGGATAGCCGATGATCGTCTGCACCTCGTTCTTGGTGCCCATGCCTTTGCGATGGATGATCATGAAATGGATCGGGTCGCGATTGGCGCCGGCCGGCTCGCTTTTCTGCGGCGTCGCCGACACATAGCAGATCACTCCGCTGGCGTCGGTCGCCTGCCGGGCCGTCCAGGCGTTGAAGGTTCCCAGTTCGGTCGCCTGCTGCGCTTGGGCGGCAGGGACCAGAGCCATGATTGCGGCGACCGCGAGCCCGAGCGTGAGGCCACCGGTTTTCGTCGTCATTGCCAATTTCTTCCTCATCATCAGATCCGGGTTGGGAGGAGCTTGCCCGCTTCAACTTGCCCCAACATGGTTACCAAGGTGTCAAACGCCGCCGCATCCGACCGATTTGTCTCAAATGCGAGCCAATCGCGGCGGCATTTTGGCGTATAGCCCATCATGGTCCCCGGTTTGCGCTGTCGGGGTTAACAATGTGCTAACACTTGCGTGATGCTAGGCCGCCAAAGGATAACTTTGCTCGACCACATAGGGACCACCGCCCACCGAATCCTTGCTCGAATAGAGCACGAACCGCGCCAGCGGAAAGCTCAGCGGCTCGAACCGCCCGGCCTCGGCCATGAAGCGGGCCACCTCCTCGGCACTGCAATTGCGAAGGCGCGCCAGCGACACATGCGGCACGAATTTGCGCCCCTCGGGCGCCGAGCCCGCCCGCTGCAACACCCGCTCCTGCGCGGCCTGCAAGCGGGTTAGCGCCTCGTTCATCTCCACCCCGGCATAGAGCGCCCGCGGCTTGTCGCCGCCGAAAATCCCCAAATGCGTCAAGCGGATGGAAAAGCGCAGCGAATTGGAAAGCCGGTCGAGACTATCCACCACCTCATTGGCGGTCTGGTGATCAACATCGCCGATAAAGCGCAGCGTGATGTGGTAATTTTCGGGATCGATCCAGCGCGCCCCGGTCAGCCCGCCCCGCTTGAGCGAGAGGGCAAATCCCACATCGGCCGGGATTTCGAGGCCGGTAAAGAGCCCGGGCATGGGCTCCTCCTCTGCTGGATCAGACGCGCGATTCGTGGTTTGACCCTAACACAAGCGCGTCATGGGGCCAGTCCAAACGTCGTGGGCCCCCGTTCGGTCTTGTAAACAACTGGTCTCCCATCCATATTGTGCGTCAAGTGGCGAAACAATGCGCCCACCGGCGGTGCAACGGACCGCTCTACCAATTGGGAAAGGAAACCGACTATGGCTGAATATGACCGTCAGACCCTCGGTGCGCGGGCCGGCTCGGCCTTGGCCATCGACGAGGGCCTGCGCAGCTACATGCTGCGCGTTTACAATTACATGGGTGTCGGGCTGGTTGTGACCGGCCTTGCCACCTGGTTCGCTGCCGCCGCCGCCATCACCACCAATCCGGACGCCGCCGTGGGCCAGCTGGCCAATGGCCAATATGTGACCCAGTGGGGCGCCCTGCTCTATGCAAGCCCGCTGCAATGGGTCGTGATGCTCGCGCCGCTGGCCTTCGTGCTGGTGCTCAGCTTTGGCATCAACAAGCTCTCCGTACCCGCGGCACAGGCCGTATTCTGGGCCTTTGCCGCCATTATGGGCGTGTCGCTGTCTTCGATCTTCCTGGTCTATACCGACGCTTCGATCGTCAAGGTGTTCTTCATCACCGCCGCGACCTTTGGTGCCATGAGCCTTTACGGCTACACCACCAAGCGCGACCTGACCCAGATGGGCAGCTTCCTGTTCATGGGCCTGATCGGCCTGATCATCGCCTCGCTGGTCAATATCTTCATGCAGTCCTCCATGCTCGAATTCGCCATCTCGGCGGTCGGCGTGCTGATCTTTGTGGGCCTGACCGCCTATGACACGCAGAAGATCAAGGAAGGCTATTCGGAGTCCCATGGCGCCGACGTGCTGGCCAAGGGCGCCATCATGGGCGCGCTGAGCCTCTATCTCGACTTCATCAACCTATTCATGATGCTGCTCCGCCTGTTCGGCAATCGTGAGTAAGCCTCAGCTTCCTTGATTGGACGATCAAGGAATTTGGTTGGACGACAGATCGGACCGCATCCTAAAAGGGATGCGGTCCTTTTCTTTTGCCGAGCCCTGCCGTGACCGAGTTTTCTCTGCGCCCCTTCCAATGGTCCGACATTCCCACGATCACCAATATCTATCGCCACTATGTCGAGAACACCGCCATTACCTTCGATACCGAGGCGCCGGATGAAACCACGATCGCCGAGAAATATGCCGGCCTCAAACGGCTGGGACACCCGGTGATCATTGCCGAGCGCGAGGGCAAAGTGCTCGGCTATGCCTATGCCAGTTTCTACCGCCCCCGCGCGGCCTATCGCTTCACCTGCGAGGATTCGATCTATCTCGACCCCACAGCGACCGGCAAAGGCTCGGGCAAGCTGCTGCTGACCGAGCTTTTGGCGCAGTCCAAGGCCTTCGGCTTCAAACAGATGCTGGCGGTGATCACCGCCGACACGGCCAATTCCATCACCATCCACGAAAAATTCGGCTTCACCCATGTCGGGCGCTACGAGGCTGTCGGCTATAAATTCAATCGCTGGCACGACATCGTGCATCTGCAGCTTTCGCTTTAGGCAATGACCATTCTGCACCTCATGGTTGGCCTGCCCTGTTCGGGCAAAAGCACGCGGGCCAAGCAGCTGGAGGCAGAGCTGGGCGCGCTGCGGCTGACGCCGGATGAGTGGCATATCGCGCTGTTCGGGGACGATGTGGCCGACCCCGACCATGACCGGCGCCACGACGCAGTCGAGGCGCTGATGTGGCGGGTTGCCAGCACGGTCCCGGCCAGAGGCGTCGATGTGATCCTCGATTTCGGCTTCTGGGCACGTGCCGAGCGCGAGGACTTTGCCGCCCGCGCGGCAGCCTTGGGGGCCACGACCACGATCCATTTCATGGATGTGCCCCGAGACGAACTATTGACCCGCCTAGCCCGGCGCAATGAAGAGGCGCCCGAGCATGCCTTCATCATCCCGGCCGAGGACCTGCTGGGCTGGCTGGCGCGCTTCGAGCCGGTGACGGCAGATGAGCTGGCGGCGATTGGAAGCAGGTCATGAGCCTGCGCGTGGCTATCGCGCATGATGCCCGGAGCCCCTTTCATCCGCGCGAACTGGCGCAGCGGCTGGCGGGCGTGTCCCGGCCCCGGTGCATTGTCGGCGGCTGGGCGCTGGACCTCTGGCATGGCCACGAGACGCGTGGACACGAGGATATCGAATTCACCGTGTTGCGCAGTGATGTCGGGCTGTTCCGACAAGCCCTATCGGATCTTGAATTCTACGCCACCGGCAGCGGGGTGGTTGACCATCTGCCCGATGGGCAGGAGCCACCCGCGGACATTTTCCAGATCTGGTGCCGGGACGTGGCCGCGCAGCGCTGGCGGGTCGATATGATGATCGAGCCGGGCACGCCGGACATGTGGGTCTATAAACGAGACCTCGCCATCACCAGGGCCGCGTGCTGACATGGTGGCGGTGACGCAAGATGGCCTGCCCTATCTCAAGCCGGCCGCCATCCTGCTGTTCAAGGCCAAGCTGGCTCGGGACAAGGATGAGGTTGATTTTGCCAATGCGGTGCCAAAGCTGGAGACGGCGGAACGGGCTTGGCTGAAGGCAATGCTCGAGCGGACGCATCCGGGGCATGACTGGATTAGGCGGCTTTAGGGTCGGCTGGCCCTTTCCCCGCGCTCCAGCGTCTTCCGCATGGGATAGCCGTTGACCATCCGGCCACTGGCCTGCGGGCCATCTGCCTGCCAGCCCCGGCCTTGGTAGAAACCGCGCGCCGTGCTGGTGCTTTCGAGCCGCCCTTCCTTATGCCCCAGTGCGACCAGTGCAGCTTCCAGATGCGCCAGCATGGCCTTGCTGACGCCGGAAAAGCGCTTTCGGGGCCACATAATTGAGCGTGATCTTGCCGTCCCGGCTCACGGCGCCGACAGCCAGCACAGCGCCGTCGCGCTCGGCCACGTAGAAATCCTGCTCAGGATTGGCCAGCATGGCGGCAACGCCCGCCTCGCTCTTGTTGCGCGTCCGAGCGGCGATGGCGTGAGGCTTCCCGCCATGGTCAGCGACACAAAGTTCAGTGATCGAGGCGGTCAGTACCACGCTCATGACCGGGATATCGGCTGGCGTGGCGCGGCGGATGATCAGGCTCATGCGCAGACCGGGGCCAAAAACTCACCCCACCACCGCCAATTGCGGATCGAGCACACGCAACACTGGCTCAGATCATGCCCGCGCTTGAGAATGCGGCCCTGCTGGTTGGTGACCGAATATTGGCCCCGGCGATTGCGCAGCTTGGGGGATTTTTCGACGATGAACAGCGGGCGTTCGGAGACGCGGGCATAGATGGAGAAGACAGCGCGCTCGCGCAAAAATCCATGGCGTAATCGCGCCACTCGCCCAGCCCGACCTTGCGGCCATAGACCGACAGGATCAGCATCAGCTCGCGGCGGTCGAAGGCCACGATAGGCATGGCCTTGGCTTGAGGCACACTGGAAGGCGCCTCTCCGGAATGGACCAGAGCCGAGCCTGTTCTCTTGTCATGCGGCGTACGGCCCTGCACCGGTAACGCTCTCTCCGCTTGTCAACGCGGTGTCATGATTGCGGGATTTGCCTTTGGGCGCAAGGGTGTGTGTTCGCTCCGTTGCCAACAGGACAAAATACCCAATTTTGAACACAGTTTTTCCCTGACAGCGCCAGATTGGGCGATCAGTTTATCAGCATTGCCTCCAGTGGTTGGCAGCCGGACCGAACGAGCCCCCAAACCATGACGTTCGGTTGCCAACCAACCTATTAGTTGACCAAGTCAGTCTAAGCCTCCCGTTCCTGCCCCCGGGAACGGGAGTTTCTTTTGTCTGGGGTGGTGGTTTAGCGCTCGAAGGCAGCGGCACCCGGGATCGGGCCGGGCAGGCCATCTTTTCCTGCTGCACGATCACGGCCATGCCGGTATTTTCCGCCAGCATTTCGGGCAGCGGCAATTTCAGATCCGCACCCGTCGCGCTTTCCCACATGCCCAGCGCCTGCCGACCCGTCACCACACGGGTATAGACCATGGTCTTGCCGGCATTTTCGCCCTTGTCGATGGCCACATCCGCCCGGTCGAGATAGGTCACCAGCCACACGACCGCATTGCCGAAATCGGCATCGGGCGGCACGGCGATCTTGAGCATGTCGCCTTGCTTAGTGATATCGACCGCCGGGGGAAGCGTGGCAGTATCAGAGCGCCCCATGCACTTCATTGCGACGCGAACCGACCACGCCCTTGTCGCCATTGACCACCATTTGCGGGGTATAGATGCGCGAGGAGCCCCAGCTTTTGGCATAGGCGCGCTGGCGATCGGAATAATCGGCTTTGCCGAACGTGTCTTCCCAGCCCACATAATCCCAATAATCGACGTGATAGGCGAGGGCGATGACATCGCCCTCTTCGGCAAGGCTGGTCAGCAGCGCATCGGCCGGCGGGCATTGCGCGCAGCCCCGGCTGGTAAACAATTCGACCACGGCCTTGGGGCGGTCATGCACTTTTTCCGCACCGGCCGGAAGGGCCAGGACGACAAAGGCGGCAATGCCGCAGACCGGTGCAAGCAAGGAACGGGATATCATGGGCAAACTTGTAAGCCGGCCCTGACAAGCCCCGCCAGTCAAAAGAGGGTGAGAGCGGCAAAATCGCTGCCAGCGTTTCCTTCATGCCACGGTGAAAAGAAAATGGCGGCCCCAAGGACCGCCATTTCCAATTCAGCAATGTGAGCAGCGTTTACGCGGCAACGAGGCTGCGCAGCACGTAATGCAGGATGCCGCCATTCTTGTAGTAATCGAGCTCATTGGCCGTATCGATGCGGCAGCGGGTCTCGACATTGAGCACGCTGCCATCGGCGCGGGTGATCTTGACGGTCACCTGAGCGCGCGGCGCGATCTCGGTGACGCCTTCAATATCAATGGTTTCCGAACCATCGAGCCCCAAAGTCTGCCAGCTCTCGCCTTCCTTGAACTGCAGCGGGATGACGCCCATGCCGACCGGGTTCGAGCGGTGGATACGCTCGAAGGACTGGGCGATCACCGCGCGTACGCCGAGCAGATTGGTGCCCTTGGCGGCCCAGTCACGCGAGGAACCCGTGCCATATTCCTTGCCGGCAAAGATCACCAGCGGCGTGCCGGCGGCCTGATAGGCCATGGCGGCATCGTAGATCGCCATCTGGGAGCCATCGGGGCCCTTGGTATAGCCACCCTCGACGCCATTGAGCATCTGGTTCTTGATGCGGATATTGGCGAAGGTGCCGCGCATCATCACTTCATGATTGCCGCGACGAGCGCCATAGGAGTTGAAATCGCGCGGAGCAACCTGACGTTCTTCCAGATATTTACCAGCCGGGGTCGAAGCCTTGAACGAACCGGCCGGGGAAATATGGTCGGTGGTGATCAGAATCAAGGAACAGGGCGAGCACCTTGGCCTTTTCGACATTGGTGATGGGCTTGGGCTCCATCGACATGCCTTCGAAATAGGGCGGGTTCTGCACATAGGTGGAAGACGAGTTCCACTTATAGGTCTCGCCGCCGTCGACGGCGATACCCTGCCAATTGGTGTCGCCCTTGAACACGTCCGAATAGCGGGCGCGGAACATTTCGGCGGTCACGTGCTTGCGCACGATCTCGGCGATCTCGTGGTTGGAGGGCCAGATATCCTTGAGATAGACCGGCTGGCCATTGCTGCCAATACCGAGCGGCTCGGTGGTGACATCGACATTGAGCGAGCCGGCCAGCGCATAGGCCACCACCAGCGGCGGGGAGGCCGTGTAATTGGCACGCACGTCCGGATTGACGCGGCCTTCAAAGTTACGATTGCCCGACAATACCGAGCAGGCCACGAGCTTGTTCTCGTTGATGCAATCGGAAATGGCCTGCGGCAGCGGGCCGGAATTGCCGATACAGGTGGTGCAGCCATAACCGACGAGGTTAAAGCCGAGCGCGTCCAGATCTTCCTGCAGGCCCGCAGCGGTCAGATAGTCGGTGACCACCTGCGAGCCGGGGGCCAGCGAGGTCTTGACCCGTGGCTTGGAATTGAGGCCCAGCGCCCGTGCCTTGCGGGCAACCAGACCTGCGGCAACGAGAACCGAGGGGTTGGACGTATTGGTGCAGGAGGTGATCGCGGCGATCACCACATGGCCGTCATCGATACCATATTCGGCGCCATTGACGGGGAAAGCGGTTTCTTCGGGGATGTCGCCGACGCCGGTAGCGCCTTCATCGACAAAGCGCGATTCCTGCTTGTCCGCCGGCAGGCGGGCACGTTCAGCGCGGCCACCGGCCAGCTCGGGCAGAGCCTTGGCAAAGGAGGCGGCAGCATCCTTGAGCGCCACGCGATCCTGCGGACGTTTGGGACCGGAGAGCGACGGCACGACGGTCGAGAGGTCCAGCTCGAGCGTCGAGGTGAAGACCGGGTCGGGCGAGCTGGTCTCGCGGAACATGCCCTGAGCGCGCGAATAGGCTTCCACCAGCGCCACGCGCTGCGGATCGCGCCCCGAGGTGGTGAGATATTTCAGCGTATCGCTATCGACCGGGAAATAGCCGCAGGTGGCGCCATATTCGGGGGCCATATTGGCAATGGTCGCCCGGTCTTCGAGGCTCAGGTAATCAAGGCCCGGCCCGTAGAATTCCACGAACTTGCCGACCACGCCCTTCTTGCGCAGCATTTCGGTGACGGTCAGCACCAGATCGGTGGCGGTAATGCCTTCATTGATCCGGCCGGTCATCTTGAAGCCAACGACTTCAGGGATCAGCATGGTGATCGGCTGGCCCAGCATGGCAGCCTCGGCCTCGATGCCGCCCACGCCCCAGCCCAGCACAGCCATGCCATTGACCATGGTGGTGTGCGAATCGGTGCCCACCGGGGTGTCGGGATAGGCGACGGTCTCGCCATTCTCGTCCTTGGTCCACACGGTCTGGGCCAGATATTCGAGATTGACTCGGTGACAGATGCCGGTGCCGGGGGCACGACGCGGAAATTATCGAAAGCCGACTGGCCCCAGCGCAGGAATTCGTAGCGCTCGCCATTGCGCTCATATTCGAGCTCGACATTCTGCCCGAAGGCCAGAGCGGTGCCGAAGCTATCGACCATCACCGAGTGATCGATAACCAGATCGACGGGCACCAGCGGATTGATCTTTTGCGGATTGGCGCCCAGCTTGGCGGTGGCGTCGCGCATGGCGGCCAGATCCACCACGGCAGGAACGCCGGTGAAATCCTGCATCAGCACGCGGGCCGGACGATAGGAGATTTCATGCTCGGAGGTGCGGGTCGTCAGCCGGTGGCGACGGCCTCGATATCGGCCTTGGTGACCGTGCGGTTGTCTTCGAAACGCAGCAGGTTTTCCAGCACCACTTTCATCGAATGGGGCAGGCTCGACACGCCCTTGAGGCCGTTCTTTTCGGCTTCGGCGATGGAATAATAGGTATAGGTCTTGCCGCCGACCGTCAGGGTCGATTTGGACTTGAAGCTGTTTACTGAGGTCACGGTGCTCCGCCCTTTGCTGGAATTGCTGCTGACGCGACAAGCGCAGTCGGAAAAGCTCCCGAAATCCGCCGGATAGCGCCGCCTTTTCTGGAATGACTCCAATGTGTGACGGCTTATAGACACTAAAGATTGCCCTTGCCAGTCTTGCCTTTGGTTCAATACGAGATGGGGTCATGACGCAAAGGCAAGCCTACCCATCTTTAGTGCTGCACGCGCAGGGGCTTGCCTGTGGCCGCGGCGGCCTGCCGCTGGCCGATGACATGAGCTTTGCCGTGCAGGGCGGCACCTGCCTTTTGTTGCGCGGACCCAATGGCACCGGCAAGACCACGTTGCTGCTGACGCTGGCAGGGATCGTCGCGCCGCTGGCCGGCTCTTTTGCCATTGAGGGGGCAGACCCCGAGGCTGGCCCGCTGCTGCATTATTGCGGCCATCGCAATGCCACCAAGCCGCGTCTCAGCGTTGCGGAAAATCTGGGCTTTTGGGCCGCGGTGAATGGCGCGACGGGTGACGCCGTGGAGGATGCACTCGATCGCGTCGGGCTGGGCGATCTGGCAATGCTGGACGCCGGCTATCTCTCGGCCGGGCAGAGCCGGCGGCTGGCGCTGGCGCGGCTCCCGGTCACGCACCGGCCGGTCTGGCTGCTGGATGAACCGACCGCGGCGCTCGACACCGAAGGTCATCAATTGGTCACGGACCTGATCGACGGACATCTTGATGCCGGTGGCATTGCCATTGCCGCCACGCATGATCCGATCACCCTGCCCGATGCTGCCCGTATGGAAACCACGGCCCCGGGCAAAGCCGTATGAGGGCATTTTCCGCCATTGTGACCCGTGAAGTGGCGCTGGCTCTGCGCGGCGGCGGCGATGTGCTGACGCTGGTGCTGTTTTTCATCATCACCGGGGCCATCGTGCCTTTTGCCGTCGGTCCCGATAAGGCGCTGCTGGCGACCATTGCGCCGGGGATTATCTGGATCGCGGCATTCCTCGCCATGCTGCTGGGACTCGACCGGCTGTTCCGGCCTGACCACGAAGACGGCACGCTGATCCTGCTGCGCCATGCCGACCTGCCGCTTTCGGCCATCATTGCCGCAAAAGTGATCGCCCATTGGCTGCTGACCGCGCTGCCGCTGATCCTCGCCAGTCCGATCCTCGCCGTGCTGCTGGCCATGGACCTTTCGTCCTTTTGGCGCATGCTGCTCTCACTGCTGCTGGGCACCCCAGCACTAGCCGCATTCGGTGCTATCGGCGCGGCGGTGACCGTGGCAATCCGGCGCGGCGGGTTGATCGCTCCCATTCTCATCGCGCCGCTGTCGATGCCGGTGCTGATCTTTGGCACCGGGGCCATCAGCGCCACCCAATCCAACGCCGCGCTGCTGTTTCTTGCGGCATTGAGCCTCATGGCGATAGCGCTGGCTCCCTTTGCCGCCGCCCTTGCGATAAGCTCGGCCGAGGATTAGAGCGCTGATGTCATGACTATCCAAACCACACCCAAACAGAGCTGGTGGAGCCGCATCGCCCATCCCGGGCAATTCGTCGCTCGGACCCGCCCGCTGCTCTGGCCGCTCACCATCCTGACCGCTTTGCTCTTCGTCGTGGGGCTGTGGTTTGCCCTGTTCAACTCGCCGCAGGATTATCAAATGGGCGATACGGTGCGCATCATGTATGTGCACGTACCGACCGCCCGGCTCAGCCAGTTCGTCTATGCGGTGATGGCGGTTTCTGCGCTCGGCTCATTGGTCTGGCGCCATCCTATGGCCGATGTGGCGATGAAGGCGGCAGCGCCCCCGGGCGCGACCTTTACCGCTCTAGCGCTGTTTACCGGCTCGCTCTGGGGCCGGCCCACACGGGGCACGTTCTGGGAATGGGACGGGCGCATGACCTCGACCCCGGTGCTGCTGTTCATTTATCTGGGTATTATCGCGCTGTGGCGGGCCTTTGACGATCAGCTGCGCGCCGCCCGGGTCATCGCCGTCTTCACCCTTGTGGGCGCTGTTAACATTCCCATTATCAAATTCTCGGTCGATTGGTGGAGCACGCTGCACCAGCCCGCCAGCGTGTTCCGCGCCGATGGCCCGCGCATGCCCGGCTCGATCCTGACGCCGCTTTTCGTGATGTTTTTCGCGTTTACATTCCTGTTCCCGGTGCTGCATCTCAAAGCCATGCATACCGAGGTGAGCCGCCGCCGCGTCATGGCGCTGGAGCGGCAGGCCGCGCAGGGAGCCAAGTCGTGATTGATCTGGGACCACACGCCGTTTTCATCATCGCCGCCTATGCGGGGGTGACCCCGGCCGTAGCCGCACTGATTGTCTGGACCCGGTTCGACGCGCGGCGCGTCATCAAAATTGGCTGATCTCGAAGCCCGCGGCATTCGCCGTCGCTCGGCGGGGCCAGCTGCCTGATGCGCTATGTATTGTTTGCCCTGCCGCTGCTGTTGCTGGTCGCGCTGGTCGCGATCTTTGCCTCGTCCATGGATCGCGATCCCTCGCTGGTGCGCAGCGTGCTAATCGACAAGCCCGCGCCCGCCTTTGCCATGGAAGCAGTGCCCGAACTGGGCGTGCCGGGCTTTGATACCGCGGCGCTCAAGGGCCAAGTCACCGTGGTCAATGTCTTTGCCAGCTGGTGCCTGCCCTGCCGCGCCGAGCATCCGCTGCTCGAAGCGCTCAAGGATGTCGCCAAGGTACGGCTGTTCGGCATCAACCAATCCGATGCGCCCGAAAATGCCCGCGCCTTCCTCGCCGAACTGGGCAATCCCTATGATGCCGTCGGCGCCGATCGCGACCGGCGCGTGTCGATCGATTGGGGCGTCTATGGCGTGCCCGAGACCTTTGTGGTCGACGCCAATGGCATCATCACCTTCAAGCATGTCGGCCCGCTAACGCCGCAGGCGGTGGACGATCACCTGCTGCCCGCCATCGAAAAGGCGCGGCTCTAGCATGGCTCTCCTTGGGCGCGGCTTTGCACTGGCGATCCTGATGGGCCTGACAATGGGAGGAACGGCCATGGCCAATGACCTGATTACGGCCGCCGGGCAAGGCGATGTTGCCGCCGTGACGGCAGGAATCGTCGCGGGCGCCGATTTGGAAGCCCGCGATGCCAATGGGGTAACGGCCCTGCTGGCCGCGACCCATGCCAACCGAGTCGAGGCGGCAAGCCTGCTGATCGAGGCGGGCGCCGACGTCAATGCCAAGGACGCCATTTCAGACAGCCCCTATCTCTATGCCGGAGCCCGCGGGCACCTCGAAATCCTCAAGCTGACACTGGCCCATGGCGCGGACACGGCGAGTGTCAACCGCTATGGCGGCACGGCTTTGATTCCGGCCGCCGAGCGGGGCCATGTGGAAACGGTGGCGACCTTGATCGCAGCGGGCGTCGACGTCGATCACGTCAATCGGCTGGGCTGGACGGCGCTGCTGGAGGCTATCATTCTGGGCGATGGCGGCTCACGCCACGTCGCTATCGTCAAGCTGCTGCTTGAGGCCGGTGCCGATCCCAACCTGAGCGACAGGGACGACGTCAGCCCGCTCGCCCATGCCCGCAATCGCGGTTACGCCGAAATGGTGCAGCTGTTGCAGCAGGCCGGCGGGCGCTAAAACCCGCCCTAGAAATCGCTGGTCAGGCCTTTGATTTCCCAATCGCCATAGCGGCCGGGTTCGAGCCCACCGCGGCCACCCTTTTCCCGTGGGGCAAAGGCGGTTTTGCCATCGATGGCGCGGCGGCGTTCCGCCGCTTCCGCCAGCGCCCGCTGGGCGGCCGGGGTCAAGGGCGGGCGCGGGGCGTCTTCGGGGTCAGGGCTGTTTTCAAATTCGCTCATTGCCGGGCTTTCGGTATGGTATGGTCATGCGCCTTGCATGAAACCGTCGCCGTCACAACATAGTTGCAGGAAAGACGAACCCCAAGAGGCTCCGATGTTCAACATGTTTCGCACCTCCGTCCTGATTGCGGCCCTTACGGCGCTGTTCATGGTGGTGGGCTATTTCATCGGCGGCACGGGGGGCATGATGATCGCCTTCCTGTTCGCGGCGGGAACAAATCTCTTCAGCTACTGGAATTCCGACAAGATGGTGCTGCGCATGCAGAATGCCGTCCCGGTCGAGCGCAGCCAGTGCCTGAGCTCTACGATATGGTCGATACGCTCTCCCAGCGGGCGGGCATTCCCACCCCGGCAGTCTATGTCATCCAGTCCGACCAGCCCAATGCCTTTGCCACCGGCCGCAATCCGCAAAATGCCGCCGTCGCGGTATCGACCGGCCTGCTGCGCACGCTGGAAACCCGCGAAGTGGCCGGCGTCGTGGCCCATGAGCTGGCCCATATCCGCAATCGCGACACGCTGACCATGACCATTACAGCGACCTTTGCCGGTGCGATCTCCGCGCTCGCCCAGTTTGGCCTGTTCTTTGGCGGCGGCAACAATCGCGACAATCCCTTGGGCGGCATCGGTGCGCTACTGATGGTTTTCCTCGCTCCGCTGGCCGCCATGGTGGTGCAAATGGCGGTGAGCCGGACCCGCGAATATGAGGCCGACAAGCACGGCGCCGAGATATCGGCGGACCCGCTGGCGCTGGCCTCGGCATTGAACAAGATCGTGGGCGCCGCCCATCGCAATGTCAATGTCGCAGCCGAACGCAACCCGGCCATGGCCCATATGTACATCATCAATCCCCTCTCGGGGCAGCGCATGGATAATCTGTTTTCCACGCACCCGGACACGGCCAATCGCATCGCGGCCTTGCAGAAGCTTGCAGCGGAGATGCAGGTGAACGATAAGGGCCCAGCGCCTCAGCCCCGTTCGCCATCGGCATCGCCTTCTCGCGGCGCAAGTGGCAGCAGCACTAGTGGCTGGCGCGTGCCACCCACCGGAAGGTCCGGTGAAGGTGGCGGACAAAGCGGTCCCCGGGGATAATTCGTAAGCGTGGCACCAAAATCCGAACCGGCGGGGCTCAAACTCCGTCTCGTTGCCGCCCAGCGGCTCAAGTCCGTTCTGGCGGGCGACAATTTTGTTCCCCTCAATGCGGCTGACTCGGCCGATGGGCGCGATCGCGCGCTGGCCAATCGGCTGATCACCACGGCTTTGCGCCGCCGAGGCCAGCTCAATTTCATTCTCCATGCCGTGCTCGATAAGGGCATGCCCGCCAAGTCAGGTACATTCGAAGCCATTCTGCGCCTGTCACTGGCCCAATTGGTGTTTTTGCCTGATTTAGGGGCACATAGCGCGCTGTTCCCGGCCGTCGAAGCCACCAAGCGCGATCCCAAGGCACGCCATTTGTCGGGCCTGATGAACGCCGTGCTGCGCAGCGCCCGAGCCAATTCGGCCAAGTTCGGCATGCTGAGCGACGATCTACTCATCCCCGACACGTTTGGCGATACTCGGCTGAATGCCTATGGCGAAGAGGCCATTGACGGCTTTTCCGATGCCCTGCTCGCCGGCGCCCCGCTCGATCTGACGCTCAAGAGCAATGATGCGGACCTGATCGACACCTTGGGCGCTGCTGTCGCCCCGGCCGATACCGTGCGCATCGAACAGCGCGACCGCCCGGTGGAGGCCCTGCGCGGCTATGCCGAGGGTCAATGGTGGGTGCAGGACGCCGCCTCCGCCATTCCGGCGCGCCTGCTGGCGCTGGAACCCGGCGCCCGCGTGCTCGACCTCTGTGCCGCGCCCGGCGGCAAGACCGCCCAATTGATCAAGGCCGGCTATGCCGTGACCGCGCTCGATAGCGACGCCACCCGCATGGAGCGCCTGCAGGGCAACCTGGCCCGGCTCTGATTACACCGCCGAAACCATTGTCGGTGACGCCGGCACCTTTGCGCCGGCCTCGCTCTATTCGGGCGTGCTGCTCGACGCCCCTTGTTCGGCCACCGGCACCTTCCGCCGCCATCCCGAAGTGATCTGGCATCGCTCGGTGGGTGACGTCGCAGGCCGCGTGCGGCTGCAGCGGGCGCTGCTGACCAATGCTTTCCGGTGTCTCGATGTCGATGGCGTGCTGCTCTATTGCGTCTGTTCGCTCGAACCGGCCGAGGGCGAGGAGCAGGTTGCTTGGGCGCTTGATTCGCTGCCCGGGCTCGAACTCTTCCCGGTTTCGGCTGCCGATTTGCCCGGGCTGGAGCAGGCCGTAACGCCCGCAGGGCTGGTGCGCACGCATCCGGGCATGAGCCCGAATGGATTGGCTGGGGGCATGGATGGATTCTTCGTGGCGCGATTCCGTCGCCGGCGCTAGAATCGGCATGGGGGCGAATGGCAACGATCGGGGGACGTTGCACCGCAAAGGATTTGGGTCGTTGAGGTTTTTGACTAGCAAGAGACTGATCCCGGGCGCTCGGCGCGCGGGAGCAGTTTGATGTCCGGACAGGTTCGATCTGCGCTGCGCCGGCTATTTCTTGGCCTAGCCGATACCGTCGTGACACTCCCCGTGCTGCGCTGGACTCGGCGGGGGCTGGCCGACGAGGCCTTTGCCGGCGAATTGCCCGAGTTCCGTCCCTCCGACCGCGAAGCCGTGCGCGACATGATGAGCGGCCGCTATCTGCTGGCCTCAAAGCTGGTGGAAACCGGCGGCACCTCACCTTTCGGGCTTGAGGCCGAGCACCGGGATTGGTGGCTCAACCTGCATGGCTTTTCTCGGCTGCGCCATTTTCGCGACGTGCGCGACCCCGGCGAGCGCAAATTTGCCCGCATGCTGGTGCTCGACTGGATCAGCCGCGAAGCCCAGTTCGAGCGCGACACTCGGGCCCCTGCGCTCTGCGCGCAGCGTACTCAATTGGCTGCGGCATTTGCCGCTGCTGCTCGACGGCGCCAATCCCGAACAGGCCAAGACCATCCAGCGCGTGCTGGGCACCCAGATCCAGAGCCTGAAGGTGCGGGCGCCGCTGTCCAGCGACCCCATCGAAGCGCTTTATGCCGCCATTGCCCTGCTCGGCGCTGAAATCTGCGACCGGGACGACAAGACCGATGTGCCGGCGCGCATTGCCAAGCTCAACACGATATTGGCGACCCAGCTCGATGCCGATGGACTGCATCTGTCGTGCAATCCCAAGCTGCAATTGCAGCTGCTGGTGGAGCTGGCCAGCGTCCGCCGCGCTGCCGGCAGCTACAAGACCGAGGAAAGCAACGAGCTGGGCGCCCAGATCGATCGCATGCATGAAAGCCTCGACGCGCTAACGCTATCGAGCGGCGAGCCGGCCTATTTCAATGGCTGCGGGCAATTGCCCCATGACGTGCTGATCGCCGTGCAGGCGCTCGCGCCCAGCCGCAAGCGGCGCTCCATCTTGCTGGGCGGTTATGGCATTCTGCGCAATGGCGAAGCGGTGGTGATCGCCGATTCCGGACGCATGCCGCCCAAGGGGTTTGATGCCGAGGCCCATGCCAGCGCTGGCCTTTGAATTCTCCCACGGCAATGAGTTGATCCCGGGTTCCTGCGGCCCGGCCCCGGCCGACCTGCCGGAAAGCCGGGCGCTGTTCCGCCAGACCGTGGCGCATTCGGCGCCCTCGATCGATGCCGAGGATGCCGAGCGAACGCCCCCATCATCACGCTCGACACGGCCGATCATCTGCTCACGCTTGGCACAACCGGCTATGCCAAGCGCTATGGTGTTGACCCGGAACGCCGGCTGACCCTTTTGGCCGAAGGCACGACGCTGGTGGGCCAGGATCGCATGATTGCCAATGGCACGCCATCGGGCCTGCTCTCGGTGCGCTTCCATCTGGCCCCCAAAGTCATGGTGCGGCGGGTCTCCGGCGAAGGCCCGGTGCGGCTGGTGCTGCCCAATGGCGCGGTCTGGAGCTTTTTGTGGGAAGGCGCCGATTTCCACGAAGAGGAAAGCGTGCGCCAATCCTCCTATCTGGGCTTTCACAAGACGCGCCAGCTGGTGCTGGAGACCGAAGCCGCCGCCGACCGCGAGATTGCTCGGATCTTTACGCTCGAACAGTAACGCATGGTTCCCATTGCCGCCGCTTCGTGCTAGCGAGCGCGCAGAATTTCCATTCTCTCTGCGGGACATTTTTGATGAGCAAGACGGTCAAGGTCGGGCGCGCACTGCTTTCGGTATTCGACAAATCCGGCATGGCCGATTTTGCGCGAGGCCTGAGCGAAGTGGGTGTGGAACTGGTATCGACCGGGGGCACGCATAAGCTCATCAGTGATGCCGGCCTTAAGGTCCGCGAGATTTCCGACCTGACCGGCTTTCCCGAAATGATGGATGGCCGGGTCAAGACGCTGCATCCCAAGGTGCATGGTGGGCTCTTGGCGGTGCGCGACAAGGCTGACCATGCTGCCTCCATGGAAGAGCATGACATCGGCGCCATCGACCCGGTGGCGGTCAATCTCTACCCTTTCGAAAAGACCGTCGCCTCAGGCGCCTCCTATGACGAGATTATCGAGAATATCGACATTGGCGGCCCAGCCATGGTGCGCTCCGCCGCCAAGAACCATGCCTATGTGACCGTGGTCGTCGATCCGGCCGACTATCCGGCCATTCTCGAGGCCATCAAGACCAGTGGCGGCGTGCCGTTCTGAACTGCGCCAGAAATTGGCCGCCAAGGCCTATGCCCGCACCGCCGCCTATGACAGCGCTATTTCCAGCTGGTTCGCCAAGGCGATCGACTATCCCGAAATCCCCTATCGCAGCTTTGCCGGCACGCTGCGCGAAGTCATGCGCTATGGTGAAAACCCGCACCAATGGGCAGGCTTTTACGCCAATGGCGACAACCGGCCCGGCGTCGCCACCGCCACCTAGTGCAGGGCAAGACCCTCAGCTATAACAATATCAATGACACGGACGCCGCTTTCGAGCTGGTCAGCGAATTCGACCCGGCCCGGGGCGCAGCCGTTGCCATTATCAAGCACGCCAATCCCTGCGGCGTCGCCGTGGCCGGTGACCCGGTGACCGCCTATAAGAATGCCTTGCGCACCGACCCGGTCAGCGCCTTTGGCGGCATTGTCGCCACCAATCGCGAGATCGACGCGGCAACCGCCGAAGAGATCGTCAAGGTCTTCACCGAAGTGATCGTTGCTCCCTCGGCGACGCCGGAGGCCCGAGCCATCATCGCGGCCAAGAAGAACCTGCGCCTGCTGCTGACCGGTGGCCCGGCCGACCCCAAGGCTGACGGCCCGGTCGTCAAATCCGTCGCAGGAGGCCTCCCGGTGCAGTCGCACGACAATCGCAATGTCGATGATTGCGATATCAAAGTGGTCACCAAAAAGGCGCCGAGCGCAGCGGAAATGGCCGATCTGCGGCTGGCCGCCAAAGTGGCCAAGCACGTCAAGTCCAACGCCATCGTCTATGTCAAGGACGGCGCCACGGTGGGCGTCGGCGCCGGCCAGATGTCTCGCGTGGATTCCGCGCTGACCGGACATCGCAAGTCGATCGACGCCGCCAAGGCCGCCGGCATTGAAGGCGCCTTGTCACAGGGCTCCGTCGTTGCGTCTGACGCCTTTTTCCCGTTTGCCGATGGGCTTGAGGCGCTGGTCGCCGCCGGCGCCACGGCCGTGATCCAGCCCGGCGGTTCGATGCGTGATGACGAAGTGATCGCGGCGGCCGACGCTGCCGGGATCGCCATGGTGATGACCGGAATGCGCCATTTCCGGCATTAGCCGCATTACCGAATTGTAACGGGACCGGTAACAGCTTTTTGATATAGACCTGCCACATTGGTCGGGCCGGCTGCTGCCGCCGGCCATTGTGCTGGGATCTGCATGCTGAGGCAAAGGGGCGCTTTAGGGTCGCTGCTGCGAACGGGTTTGACCCGCTCGCTGTCTTCGCTCGCCATCAAACTCGCCTCGGCGGGGCTTACCTATATCGGCTTCGTTGTGCTGGCGCGCAGTATGAGCGTCACCGAATACGGTTATTTCGCTTTCGGGCTGGCGCTGGCCACCGTGCTGGCCATCGGCGCCGGCATGGGCCAGCAGACTGCCGTGATGCGCTTCCATG
Source organism: Devosia sp. A8/3-2 (assembly GCA_025452255.1). Lineage (GTDB taxonomy): Bacteria > Pseudomonadota > Alphaproteobacteria > Rhizobiales > Devosiaceae > Devosia. The sequence continues at coordinate 707,817 of CP104974.1, read as the reverse complement.
CCGAAGACATGGCCCACAAAGACACTGCTGCCGCCCAAACCACGTTGCGGGCCGGCAGCATGCTGACCATTCTGGGCAGTGTGCTCGTCGCCGCTGCGCTCTGTCTTTATGCCGGCATTACCGACGCCTTGCGCGGCAGCGCACCAAGTTGGGCGCTCTATGCTGCGGCCTTGTTGATCCTGCCCATGGCATTGGGCGAATTCACTTCCGCAGCCCTGCGCACGCAGGGATCGATCTGGACGGCATTGGCGCCGCGCGACGTGCTGTGGCGCTCGGCCCTGCCGCTCGCCGCACTGGCGCTCGCTGCAGCAGGGATCATGCTGACCGGCTGGGGCGCGTTGCTGCTCGCCGCCGGCCTGTTGCTGGTGGTGGTTGCGGCGCAATATGGCTTGGCACGAACCGAGCGGTATCAGCTGCCGCTGGGCTTTGCGGGGCTTGCTGGCTTCTGGCGCACCCGCGGCAAAATCAGCCTCTGGCTGCTGCTGGGCGGCTTCATCAATGCGGCAGCACTCAATGCCGATACCATCGTCATCGGCGCATTGCTGGCGCCTGAACAGGCGGGCGCCTATTTCAACGCCTTCCGCACCGGCGGGTTGATGACGCTATTCGCTTTTGCCATTTCCCTCGTGATCGCTCCGCCGATCGCCCGACATTTCTACGCCGGTGAGCGGCACAAGGCGCAGGTTCTACTGGCGGCGGGCACCGGGGCGGCTTCATATTTTCGCTGCTGGCCTGCATCGCCTTCGTGTTTTTTGGCGATCCGATCATGAGCCTGTTCGGGGAAAGCTATGGCAATGCGGCTATCCTGCTGGTCATTCTTTCGGTCGGGTTTCTGGCCGATGCGGCCACCGGTCCATCGCGCTCAGTATTGATGTTGACCGGCCATGAAAAGCGCTATGCAGCCATCTTCGGATTAACCACTCTGGCGAGTATCCCGGCCCAAATTGTCGTCTTGCCTAGTTTTGGTGTTATTGGCGTGGCCATAGTAAGTTCACTTAGTCGTGTACTGGCTTACAGTCTATTGAGCTGGCAGTGCGCGGTCAAAACGGGGCTCGACCCCACGATCTTTGGTATTTTGCGGCTCCGATCCCGTTCGGGGGGACAGGACGGCGCCGCTTACGAGACACACCGGTGAAAAACGAACCATGAGCATGTCGATCCCATCCCCCGCCCCAAGGGCGCCATCATCTCGGCCGGTTCGCACGGCGCCATCGCACTGGCACGCAGCCTTGCCGGGCAAGGGCTCGATGTCTGGTTCGTCACCAATTTCACCCCGCTGCCGCGTTATTCCAACGCCGTGCATCACTGGGCCGAATGGCCGGGCGCCGAAAATCCGGGCGCGGTCGAGGCGCTCGAGGCGCTGGTGCGCAAGAATAGCCTTGAAAACTACCTGCTCATTCCCGCCGCCGATGCCGACGTCAAGCTCGTCGCCCGAGAGCATGAACGGCTCTCCGCCATGCTGCAGGTCATGCTGCCCGGTTGGGACCAGCTGCAATGGGCCTGCGACAAGGCGCTGACCTATCAACGCGCTGCCGAAGTGGGCATCGCCGTACCCCGCGTCTATGTGGTGGGCGACGATCTGGCCGCGACAGCCGCGAGCATCCAGTTTCCGGTGGTGCTCAAGCCCACCATGCGCATCGCGCTCAATCGCTTCACCCGCGCAAAGGCTTGGCGCGCCGACAATGCGGCTGAGTTCATCGATCTCTTCACCCGGGCTGCGCAATTGCAGCAGGGCAAGGAGCACATTGTCGTTCAGGAATATATTCCCGGTGGCGGGGAGACCCAATTCTCCTATGCCGGGGTGTGGTGGAACGGCACAGCGCGCGCCAGCTTTGCGGCGCAGCGCACCCGGCAGTTTCCGGTGGAGTTCAGCTATACCTCGACCTTCGTCAGAAACGGTCGACCAGCCCGATGTCGTGGCAAAAGGCGAGGCGTTCCTCGCCTCGATCGCCCATCATGGCCTGTGCGAAATCGAGTTCAAACGCGACCCGCGCACCGGCGAGCTCAAACTGCTCGACGTCAATCCGCGGCCATGGTCGTGGTTCGGCTCGGCCCGGGCGGCGGGCATGGATTTTGGCGCCATGCTGACCGCGCTCAGCGCCGGCGAAACAGTCACTTCGCCCCCGGCCCGCCCGGGTGTCGGCTGGATGTTCATGCTGCGCGACGTCGTCGTCGCCCTGCAATTGCTGGGCATGGGCAAGCTGCGCTCGGGTGATTATCTGCGCTCGGTCGGCCGCACGCGCACCTTTGCCACCTTCGCTCGGCGCGACCCCAAGCCCGGCCTGATCGAGCTGCCGCTGACCGCATGGCGCCTGCTCAAGCGGGGGATCAAGCCCTCTCGTTCCCGGACACCGGCCCCGGGCGCCGAACCAAGTACGATTTCGGAATAGCTAGCCGTACCCGACGGTACGGTTATGCTTGACCCTTGCCCCATCCCGGCTTAGAACGGCTCCAAACTTCGCATTCCTGCCGGAACCTAAGCAATGACCAAGGCGCGCACGCTCTACGACAAGATCTGGGACGACCATCTGGTGCAGAACAACGAGGACGGGACCTCGCTGCTCTATATCGACCGCCACCTCGTGCACGAAGTGACGAGCCCCCGTGCCTTTGAAGGGCTGCGCATGAACAATCGCAAGGTGCGTCACCCCGAGCGCACCACGGCCGTGGTCGACCACAACGTGCCCACCACCGACCGTTCCCTGCCCAATCCAGACCCGGAAAGCGCGATCCAGATCGCCGCTCTGGCCGAGAATACCAAGGATTTCGGCATCGAATATTTCGACCCCTTCGACAAGCGCCGTGGCATTGTGCACATCGTTGGCCCCGAACAGGGCTTCACCCTGCCCGGCATGACCATTGTGTGCGGCGATAGCCATACCTCGACCCACGGTGCCTTTGGCGCCACGGCGCATGGTATCGGCACCTCGGAAGTCGAACACGTACTGGCGACGCAAACGCTGATCCAGCAAAAGGCAAAAAATATGCTGGTGCGCGTGGATGGGCAGTTGCCGCCCCATGTCACCGCCAAGGACATCATCCCGGCCATCATCGGCGAGATCGGCACCGCCGGCGGCAATGGCCACGTCATCGAATTTGCCGGCGAAGCCATCCGCGCGCTCAGCATGGAAGGCCGCATGACGGTCTGCAACATGACCATTGAAGGCGGCGCCCGCGCCGGCCTGATCGCACCTGACGAAACCACCTTCAACTATGTGAAGGGCCGCAATCGCGCGCCGACCGGCAAGGCCCGGGACATGGCGCTGGATTATTGGAAGACCCTCTATACCGACGAAGGCGCGGTCTATGACAAGGTCGTCATTCTCGATGCCGCCAAGCTCCCCCGATCGTCTCACGGGGTTCTTCGCCCGAAGACGTGATTTCGGTGACCGGCGCAGTGCCGAACCCCGATGACATCCAGGACGAGAACAAGCGCGCTTCCAAGTGGCGGGCGCTGGATTATATGGGCCTCAAGCCCGGCACGCCGATCACCGACATCACCGTCGAGCGCGTCTTCATTGGCTCCTGCACCAATGGCCGTATCGAAGACCTGCGGGCTGCGGCAGCCGTCATCGGCGACCGCAAGGTTGCCGCCGGCGTCAATGCCATGGTCGTTCCGGGCTCCGGCCCGGTCAAGGACCAAGCTGAGGCCGAGGGCCTGCACAAGATCTTCCTCGAGGCGGGCTTTGAATGGCGCGAGCCCGGCTGCTCGATGTGCCCGGCCATGAACCCCGACAAGCTCAAGCCGCAGGAACGCTGCGCTTCGACCTCAAACCGCAATTTCGAGGGCCGCCGAGGTTTTAAGGGCCGCACCCATCTCGTATCGCCCGCCATGGCGGCAGCGGCGGCGATTGCCGGCCATTTCGTCGACATTCGCGAGTGGCAGTAAGCGGCACTGATTGGGGGCGCGGTTCGCGCCCACCCTCGACGATATCGAAGCCTTGGCGACGGCGGCTCTCAAGGCGCTGCCGGAGCCATTCCGCTCGCTGGCGGCTGACGTGACCTGCACGGTGGCTGAATTTGCCGAGGATGACGTGCTCGAAGGCTTTGGCATGGAAAGCCCCTTCGAGCTGATGGGGCTGTTCACCGGCATCGGCATGACCGAGGACGGCGCCATGCCGCAGACCGGGCAATTGCCCAATACAGTCTTCCTCTACCGCCGCGCCATTCTCGATTATTGGGCCGAAAATGACGACAATACGCTGGGCAGAAGTCGTCACCCATGTGCTGATCCACGAGCTTGGCCATCATTTCGGCTTTTCCGACGACGACATGGAAGCGATCGAAGCGGCGGCCGAGCGGGAGGATTAAACTCTCCCGCCTGCATTCAAGAAGCAGGAAGGTCAGCCCCGCTCGACAAACTCGAACTCCGCTTCATTGCCGCCGGCCAGATCGTCGGATACCCGCAGCGCCAGATTGGCCGCTTCGAGCGCGGCGAACCAGTCGTCCCAGCTGACCAATTGAAAGCCGCCGACCCGGTCCGGTCCCTCATTGCCATCGGTATTGATGGCATGCTGGCCGAAGGTCAGCTGCAACAGGGTGCGGCTGCCAGTGCCGTCGGGCGTTTCCATCAGCATGGGATTGCCGCCACGAGCCTCGGCCCATTGCCTAACGTCGTCGTGGGAAGTCAGAGTCTTGGCCATAGCGGCGCTCCAGTGTTGTTGCCCTCACAATCGTCGGAACCATCACGCGGTTCCCTGTGCCGAAGAATTCCCATTCTTCCCGCCGCCTGCTAGGAACAGCCCAGCAAAGCCGGGAACAGCAATGAGTGACCAGAACAACCGCATCCTGATGGGCCAGATCGGCGCCGCCCATGGCATCAAGGGGCAAGTGCGCATCACCCCCTTCACCCAGGACCCCTCCGCTATCGGCGACTATGGACCGCTGGACACTGACCGGCCGGGCCTCGTCATCACCATCACCAAGCTGCGCGTGCAGAAAAATGTGATCATCGCCAACATCAAGGGGATTGCCGATCGCACTGCCGCCGAGGCGCTGAACGGAACCTCCCTGTTCGTCGATCGCGCCCGCCTGCCCGAGCCTGAAGACGAGGACGACTTCTACCACGCCGACCTGCTCGGGCTTGAAGCGCGGCTCGATAGCGGCGTGGTGCTGGGCAAAGTTTCGGCCCTGCCCAATTTCGGCGCCGGCGATTTGATCGAAATCCACGATCCCCAATCGGGCGATACTTATTTGTACCCCTTCACCAAGGCCGTAGTGCCCGATATTCACTCGGCTGAAGGCTATTTGACTATTGTCGTGCCGCTCGATGCCGAAGAGGGCGAGGAAGAACCCGATTGAGTTTTTCCGCTGATATCATCACGCTATTTCCCGAGCTGTTCCCCGGCCCGCTGGGCGCATCCGTGCTCGGCCGCGGGTTGGCGGATGATTTGTGGTCGCTGAACGCTACCCAATTGCGTGATTTCGCCACCGACCGGCATCGTACCGTGGATGACACGCCTTCTGGCGGCGGTGCGGGCATGGTGCTCAAGCCCGACATTCTGGCCAGTGCTATCGACGCCGTCTCCCCAGCGGGCGATCCAAGGCCCCGCATCCTGATGTCGCCACGTGGCGCGCCGCTGACCCAGCAAAAGGCGCGGCAATTGGCGCTGGGACCGGGCGCGGTGATCATCTGCGGGCGTTTCGAGGGCATCGACCAGCGCGTCATCGATGGCCGTGGGCTCGAGGAAATCTCGATTGGCGACTATGTGCTGGCCGGCGGTGAAGTTGCCGCCATGGTGCTGCTGGAGGCCGTGGTGCGGCTCATTCCGGGCGTCTTGGGCAAGGCCGAAAGCCATGCCGACGAAAGCTTTGAGAATGGGCAGCTCGAATATCCGCAGTATACCCGGCCGCAGCAATTCGAGGGCGTCGACATTCCGGCGGTGCTGACCTCGGGCGATCATGGCAAAATCGCCAAATGGCGGGCTGAGCAAAGCCCGGCGCTTACCTTACAACGTCGCCCTGATCTGCTGGGCCCGGACAAGTCATAAAACTGTCCGAAACCCTAGACTCTGGGGCGGTTTTGCCCTATAGCCGCGCCACGACTGCGACATTGGGCTGATCGGACCCGATGTTGCGCGAATAAAAAGACGAAAAAAACCTCCGTTACCAACCAAGACCGGGCGATCGGAATTTTCCCAAAGGGTTCCGAACAATCGCTCCATTGAAAAGATCAGAACGGATCAAGACATGTCCAATATCATCGAACAGATCGAGGCCGAGCAGGTTGCCGCCCTCTCCGCCAAGCGCGAGCTTCCCGAATTCACTCACGGCGACACCATCAAGGTGTGGGTGAAGATCAAGGAAGGCAATAAGGAACGCCTGCAGGCCTATGAAGGCGTCGTGATCGCCGTCACCGGCGGTGGCATCACCTCCAGCTTCACCGTGCGCAAGATTTCCTATGGCGAAGGCGTGGAACGCGTGTTCCCGCTCTATTCGCCCAATATCGCTTCGGTCGAAGTGCTCAAGCGCGGCAAGGTACGTCGCGCCAAGCTCTACTACCTGCGCGACCGTCGTGGTAAATCGGCTCGTATTTTCAGAATCGACCAATTCGCGCACCAAGAAGATCGAGGCCAACAGAACGCACCGCTGCCCGGGCCGCGCGAAGCTCGTGAAGCCGAGAAGGTTGCCGCTGCAGAGGCTTTCGCCGCTGAGCAGGCTGCCAAGGACGCCGAAGCCGCAGCTGCGGCCGCCGCTGCCGAGCAGGCCGCAGCCGCTGAAGGCGAAGCCAAGAGCGAATAAGCTTTTTGGCACTGCACTGATTTTGAAGAACCCGGTCGCAAGGCCGGGTTTTTTGTTGGGATCCTGACGCCCCATGTCAGCAGCGATCACCCCAATGCCATTTCCGGCTTGTCCTTGGTCCCACCCTCCGCGATAAGAATGCCCACTGATCAAGGGGCCTGAGAATGACCGTCGCCGTCGTCACCTGGAACATCAATTCGGTTCGCCTGCGCCTGCCCATGGTGCTCGATTTCATCAGGCAATATCAGCCTGACGTGCTGATGCTGCAGGAAATCAAATGCACCAATGACCAGTTCCCCACCAACGCCTTTACCGAAGCGGGCTATCCGCACCAGGCGGTACACGGCCAGAAGGGCTATCACGGCGTCGCCATTGTTTCGAAATTCCCGCTGACCGACATTTCGAGCCGGGTGTTCTGTGAAATCCCCGAATCACGCCACGTTTCGGCGGTGCTCGATCTGGGCCGCGGTCCGCTGACCGTGCACAATTTCTATATTCCCGCCGGCGGCGACGAGCCGGACCCCGAGATCAATCCAAAATTCAAGCACAAGCTGGGTTTCCTCAGCGAATTGACCAGCTGGTTTTCCGAGCCGGAATTCCAGCGCGGCCATCTGATTGCCGGCGATTTCAACATCGCTCCGCATGAAAACGATGTGTGGAGCCACAAGCAATTGCTCAAGGTGGTGAGCCACACCCCGATCGAAACCGAAGCACTCAACGCCATTCTCAATGGCGGTCACGGCTGGACCGATCTGGTGCGCAAGCATGTGCCGTTCGACCAGAAGCTCTATTCTCGGTGGAGCTATCGCAGTGCCGATTGGGAGAACGCCAACAAGGGCCGGCGCCTCGACCATATCTGGGCTACTGCGGACATTGCCGAGCATTGTATCGCCGCCGAGATCGCCAAGCCGTTCCGCGGCTGGGCCGACAAGCCGAGCGACCACGTGCCGGTGATTGTGCGGTTTGCCGGGGTTTAGGCCTCAGACGCCGGATTCACGTGAAACAGGCAGCGGCCAAAAAAATCTATTCGCCCTTCATGCGGGCGCGGACGGGTTCGAGCGCGCCCAGATAATTGCCCGAGTCACGCTGCACGCGCTCGACGGCACGCTGCGCCGAGTCGGGCGATTGCTGCACCAGCTTGAGGAAAGCTCGGCGCGGCACGAAAAGCGTCTGGCATTCGGTGACGGCGGTGATGGTGATGGGCCGTGGCTTGGCCGGGATCAGCGCCATGGCGGAGACCACGCTGCCCGGCTCGGACATGGCATAGGGCTTGCCGGAGGCCGCGCCTTCGGGCTTGGCGCGCAGCGTGCCCGATATCAGCACGAACGCGCCCAAAGGCACGTCGCCGGCCTTGTACAGCACGGCATCGGCCTCGAAACGGCGCGTGTCGCCGGCAAAGGCCAGCATGCGCCTTTGCTCGTCATCGCAAATATCGAAAAATTCGGCCCCGGCCAGCGCCTCGGCCGCGTCGTCCCTGATCATAAGCCCCAAGTCCAGATGCAAACTGCCCGCACCCAAGGCGCGGACAGTGTTCATCCTATAAGGCATTTTGCGTCGATTTGTACCCGATTTCCGCTTTACGGAACCAGGGCGATAACCACCCTCTTCGGTGACCAGCAAACGCGCATTGGAAGGGTCGCGCTCGATCTTCTGGCGCAGCCGATAGATATGGGTTTCCAGCGTATGCGTGGTGACCCAGTTATTGTAGCCCCAGACTTCCTTGAGCAGCACATCGCGCGTGATGGTCTTGGGGCCCCGGCGGTAGAGGAACTTGAGGATCGAGGTTTCCTTGTCGGTCAGCCGCACCTTGCCGCCGTCATTGGCCTCGAGCAGCTTGGCCGAGGGCTGGAAGCTATAGGGCCCGATGGTGAAGACCACGTCCTCGCTCTGGTCGTGCTGGCGTAGCGCCGCATTGATTCGCGCCAGCAGTACCGGAAAGCGGAAAGGCTTGGTCAGATAGTCATTGGCGCCCGATTCAAGGCCCCGGATCTGGTCGGCATCGCTATCGTGCCCGGTCAGCATCAGGATGGGGCTCTTATAGCCCTCGGTTCGCAGCACCTTGACGGCATCACGCCCATCCATGTCCGGCAGGCCGACATCGAGGATCATCAGGTCGATATTGTTTTCCCGGGTGGCCTTGAGCGCGTCATTGGCGGTGCCAGCCCGGAGAATGTCGAACTCGTTGTGCGTTTCGAGCTGCTCAACCGGGGTCTGCCGCAGATCGGTATCATCATCCACCAGCAGAATGCGTCGCTTGTTCATTGTTTTCTCCGGGTTTTTGGCGCTTTGCCCGATCAAGGGTCACACTATTGCGACCGGTTTTTGTTCAACCAATCACATCAGCGTTACGACAGGCAGGAACGATGCGAGAGCGTTAAAAGTTGCAGCGATCTCCGCGTTTTACCTTTGCTCGCTCGGTCTAGCGCGTCTGCTTTGGGCCGGTAGCCAAACAGCGCCGACCCGACCCGGATATGGGTAGCCCCCATGGCAATGCCAAGCTCGAAGTCTCCACTCATGCCCATGGAGAGCCCCGCGACACCGGCAATCCGCGCCAATTCGGCCAGATGGGCGAAATAGGGGCCTGCCGGCACCCCATCGGGCGGAATGCACATCAGCCCCACAATATCGAGCCCATGCTCGGCGCGGCAGCCGGCGACAAAACCCGCTGTCTCGGCCGGCGCAATGCCGCTCTTTTGGGCCTCGCCGCCGATATTGACCTGCACGAAACAGGGCAGGCGCTTGCCGGCGCGCGCCATTTCCTCGGCCAAGACGGCCGCGAGCTTGTCTCGATCGAGCGTTTCGATGACGTCGAACAACGCCACCGCCTCGCGCGCCTTGTTGGTCTGCAGCGGCCCGATCAGGTGCAATTGCACGTCGGGATAGCCCTCGCGCAAAGCGGGCCATTTGTCCTTGGCTTCCTGCACGCGGTTCTCGCCAAAGACGCGCTGCCCGGCCCTAAGAAACGGCAAAACCTGCTCAGCCGAAAAGGTCTTGGACACTGCCACCAGCTCGATGTGATCGGCGGGCGGACCGAAGCGCTTTTGTGCCGCAGCCATGCGCGCCCGTATCTCGCCCGAGGCTGCGCTCGGCAAGGATCTCGTTCTCGTCCATGCTTTCGCCCTGTTCCTGTTGACCTTGAGGGGGTTTTCTGTTGATGGTCCGGTAGCCAAAATCCCCTTACAACGCAAGCGGCGCCGCAGTTTTTCGCCACTTGCGATTCCAGCATATTCGAGGACGAAATCGTGAGCGTCGAACGCTACAATCCGCGCGAAGCAGAGCCCCGCTGGCAGCAGGTCTGGGACGATGCCAAGAGCTTCGTGACCAATACCGACGATCCGCGCGAGCCCTATTACGTCCTTGAGATGTTCCCCTACCCCTCTGGCCGCATTCATATGGGCCATGTGCGCAATTATACACTCGGCGACGTCGTTGCCCGGTTTCAGCGCGCAGGGCAAGAATGTGCTGCATCCCATGGGCTGGGACGCCTTCGGCTTGCCGGCCGAGAATGCCGCCATGGAGCGTGGGCTCAATCCCGGCACTGGACCCGCCAGAACATCGGGACCATGAAGGCCCAGCTCAAGACCATGGGCCTGTCCATTGACTGGACCCGTGAAATCGCCACCTGCGAGCCGGAATATTACCAGCACCAGCAATCCATGTTCATCGACATGCTGGCGGCCGGGCTGGTCACCCGTAAAAAGTCCAAGGTCAATTGGGACCCGGTCGATATGACCGTGTTGGCCAATGAGCAGGTGATCGACGGCCGCGGCTGGCGCTCGGGCGCACCAGTGGAACAGCGCGAGCTGACTCAGTGGTTTTTCAAGATCACCGACTATGCCGAGGACTTGCTGACGGCACTGGACGGGCTGACCGACTGGCCGGAAAAAGTGCGCACCATGCAGCGCAACTGGATCGGCAAATCGCAAGGATTGGCGTTCAGCTTCGGCCTGACGGGCGCCCCAGAGGGCTTTGACACCCTTCCCGTCTATACCACGCGCCCAGATACGATGCGCGGACCCACTTTCGCTGCGATCGCCGCCGACCATCCGCTGGCCAAGGCACTTGCGGAAGGCAATCCAGAAATTGCCGCCTTCAACAAGCTGTGTCAGCAGAGCGGCACCTCGGCCGAAGCGCTGGAAACCGCGGAAAAGCTAGGTTTTGACACCGGAATCAAGGTCACCCACCCGGCCGATCCGAGCTGGGAACTGCCGCTCTACATCGCCAATTTCGTGCTGATGGATTATGGCACCGGCGCCATTATCGGCTGCCCGGCGCATGACCAGCGCGACTCGGATTTCGCACGCAAATACGGCCTGCCGGTCATTGACGTTTTCCAGCCGCTCGACAGCGACGCAGCCGTTGGCGATGTCGCCTTCACGCCACCCAAGACGCAAAAAGTCCGCTACGTGCAGTGGTTTGGCGAACCGGGCGCTGAAATCACCTGCCGGGAGGCGATGGATCAGACTTTGGCCCTGTTCGAGCAGAACGGCTGGGGCGAAGCCCAGACGCAGTATCGCCTGCGCGACTGGGGCCTGTCCCGTCAGCGCTACTGGGGCGCGCCCATCCCCATTATTCATTGCGAAGTCTGCGGCACGCTGCCAGTCCCCAAGAAGGACCTGCCCGTCGTGCTGCCCGAGGATGTCAGCTTCGATAAGCCCGGCAATGCTCTTGATCATCACCCGACTCGGAAGCACACCACCTGCCCGCAATGCGGCGGCGCGGCGACCCACGAAACCGATACCATGGACACATTCGTTGATTCGTCCCGGTATTTTGCGCTTTACCGCGCCCTGAGGCGGCCACCCCGACCATTCCGGCCGTGGCCAACCGCTGGATGCCGGTGGATCAATATATCGGCGGCATCGAGCACGCGATCCTGCACCTGCTCTATTCGCGCTTCTTCACCCGCGCCATGAAGGCCACCGGCCATATCGGGCTGGACGAGCCATTCAAGGGCATGTTTACCCAAGGCATGGTGACGCACGAAACCTACAAGTCCGCGGAAGGCCAATGGCTGTCGCCCGAAGAGGTCAAGTTCGAGACAATTGACGGCGAAAGACGCGCTACCGAGATTAAATCGGGCCGCCCTGTTCGCATCGGTCCCGTGGAAAAGATTTCAAAATCCAAGCGCAACGGCACCGATCCCGACGATATTCTGAAAGTTTATGGTGCCGATGCCGCCCGCTGGTTCATTCTGTCGGATTCGCCTCCGGAACGCGACATCGAGTGGACCAGAAGCGGGCGTCGAAGGCGCCAGCCGCTTCCAGCAACGCATTTGGCGTCTGGTCGGCGAAACGGTCGAGATTGCCAAACAGTCGGCCGGTATTGTTCGCGCATCCGATGACGATGAAGCCCTGTCCCTGCGCAAGGTGGTGCATCGCGCCGTGCACAATGTCGGCGGCGATATTGAAGGCCTGCGCTTCAATCGCGCCGTCGCCCAGATTTACGAGCTGACCAACGCGCTGGTCCGCTCGGCCGGTCTGGTCGCCGTGGCACCCGCTGCACGATTGGCAGCGCTGGAAGAGGGTGTGGAGCGTCTGATCCAGCTCATCGCACCGATGATGCCCCACCCGGCCGAAACCTGCTGGGAAGCCCTCGGCAAGCTCGGCCTCATCACTGACGCCCATTGGCCCGCGGTCGATTCCGCCTTGCTGGTTGATGACGAGGTGACCATGCCCATTCAGCTCAACGGCAAGCGCCGTGGCGAGATCGTGGTGCCCAAGGGCCTGCCCGCCGCCGAGGTCGAAAAACGCGTCTTGTCACTCGACGAGATTGTCCGCATGCTGGACGGCAAGGCACCCAAGAAGATCGTCATCGTGCCGGACAGGATCGTCAATGTCGTTGTCTAAAGCCCTGCGCCCCATCGCTCTTGCCGGCATTCTGGCCCTGTCAACGGCGCTGGGCGCATGTAGCTTTGCCCCGGTCTATTCGAGCGGCACGCTGGCCAGCCAGCCGCTCTTGAACTCGGCCTTTGCCAAGCCCAATACCCGCTTGGAACAGGTCGTCTATCAGGAGCTTTCATTGCGCTTCGGTCATTCCGAGGCGTCAAATGCCCCAATGGCGCAGGTATTCGTTAGCTCTTCCGCTGCCGATACTATGCTCTCGCAGACGGCCAACCCGGAAAAGCCGGTGGAAGTGACCGCGACGGCGACGCTCACCATCACCTATCGCGATGGCAGCGGCAAACCGCCGATCAAGCTGACGCGCTTCGCCACGGCCGGCTATACCCGCAGCGACCGGGTATTGGCCGATCGGGAGGCTGCCCGTGAAGCCGCCGAACGCGCCGCCAAGGCCGCCGCCGAATCGCTGCGCTCGGGCCTGCTGGCAGCCCTGAGCCGCTGATGAGCGCGCTCAAGGCGCATGAAGTTGCCCGCTTTCTCGCCCGCCCGGATCTGACCGAAGGCATTTTCCTCGCCTATGGGCCAGATACCGGGCTGGTGCGCGAAACCGCGCAGCGGCTGATCCGCTCCCTGACAGGGGATGATCCCGAGAGCGCCAGCCTTGTCGTGCTCGACGGCAGCGAGGTGGATGCCGATCCCTCCATCCCGGCCGTCGAGGCCAAGACCATCTCGCTATTCGGTGGCAAGCGTATTGTCCGCGTTCGCGGAGCGACAAAGTCTCTGGTAATGACGCTGACCGAGCTGCGCGATGATCCCGGTGGAGCCGCCATTGTGCTCGAGGCCGGCAATCTCGCCCCCAAGGATGCACTGCGGGCATTGGTGGAGGCCGCAAAGCTTGGCCGTGCCCTGCCCTGCTATCCCGACAATGACGAGACGTTGACAGCGCTGATTCACGAAACCTTCAATCAGCAAGGCATCCGCGTCGATGGCGATGTTATCGCCACGCTGCACGAAATCCTCGGCAATGATCGTGAGATCACCCGCCGCGAGCTGGAAAAATTGGCACTCTATGCCGCCAGCAGCAAGGTTCTGACGCGTGAAGATGTGTTGCTGCTCTGCGCCGATAATGGCGCATTGGTGATCGACGCCATTCTCGATGCCACCGGCGGCGGCCATGCAGAAAAGCTGGAATTGGCGCTCAACCGCGCCCTGTCATCGGCCGTGGACCCGCAGCGCCTGCTCGCCATGACCAATATCCACTTTGCTAATCTGCGTCGCTGGCGGGTAGAGGTTGATGCTGGCAAGACGCCGCGCGCCGTGCTGGACGGCCTGCGCCCCAAGCCGCATTTTTCGCGCGCCTCGGCCTCGGAGCAGCAATTGCGACTCTGGACAGACAGCGCGCTTGCGACCGCCAGTGATCGCATCTTGCAGACCACCGCCGACAGCCGTCGCCGCCCAGCTCTGGCCGAAACCAGCCTGCGCCGCGCCCTGCTCGCCATCTGCATGATGGCCGCATCGCATTAATTTAGCTCAGAATCAGCGTGTACGTTTCACGTGAAACGTTCCGATTACGGCATCAGTTCGGATAACCGGTCAGCCGCGCGCAAATGCCGTCCAGCTGCTCGGAGCGTTTTATAGCGAATCTCAAGCTTGCCGCCGCGATCGCTATGCGCCAACGACACCGACAGCCCCAGAGCGTCAGACAGCCGGCGCTCCAGCGCCACGGTGTCGGCATCCCGGCCGGCGGAGGGCTCAGTGGCCTTGCGCTTGCCTGCCACATCACGCTGCTGGCTGAGCGCTTCCGCCTCACGCACCGACAGACCACCAGAAACGATCTGGCGCGCCAGATGGGCCGGATCATCGGCCGTGATCAGCGTACGCGCATGCCCCGCCGTCAGCGTGCCGCTGGCGACCATGCCGCGCACATCCTCAGGCAGCTTGAGCAGGCGCAGCGTATTGGCGACATGCGAACGGCTCTTGCCGATCACCTGCGCCAGTCCTGCTGGGTATAGTCGAATTGCTCGATCAACTGGCCATAGCCCATGGCTTCTTCGAGTGGATTAAGATCAGCGCGCTGCACATTCTCGATGATGGCGAGTTCGAGCGCTTCCTTGTCATCAACATCGCGCACAATGACCGGCACATCATGCAGGCCAGCCTTTTGCGACGCGCCAGCGGCGTTCGCCGGCGATCAGCTCAAAAATATTGGGGTCTTCGCTCGGCCGCACCAGCAGCGGCTGCATCACGCCCTTTTCGCGGATCGAATTGGTCAGCTCTTCGAGCTGATCCGGATCGAAAGAGCGGCGGGGGTTTGAGCGGTTGGCGATGATCATTTCGACCGGCAGGCGCTTGACGCCGCCGCTCTCGGTGACCCGTGCGCCTTCAATAGTCGCCATATCGCCGATCAGCGCGGCCAGCCCGCGGCCCAGTCTTGTCGGTTTTTCGTTCATATCGGGCTCCTATGCCGCGTTGAGCTGCCGCTCACGGCGGATCACTTCGGTCGCCAGCCGCAGATAGGCTCGGCTGCCGGCACATTTCAAATCATAGAGCAAAGCCGGCTTGCCATAAGAGGGCGCTTCCGACAGTCGCACATTGCGCGGAATCACCGTGTCATAGACCAGATCGCCCATTTCGCTGCGCACGTCCTGCAGAACCTGCTCGGAGAGGTTATTGCGCTTGTCGAACATGGTCATCACCACGCCCCGGATCGACAGGCGGGGGTTTAGCGTCGAACGGATCTGTTCAATGGTCTGCAGCAGCTGGCTGAGACCTTCCAGCGCAAAGAATTCGCATTGCAACGGCACCAACACGGCATCGGCCGCCACCAACGAATTGATGGTCAGCAGGTTGAGCGAGGGCGGACAATCGATCAGGATATAGCTGACCGGACGATCATTGATCGTCAGATCGTTCAATTGCTTGAATGCATTACGCAATTTGAAGGCACGATCAGCCTGACCGGCAATGGTCAGCTCAACGCCCAACAGGTCCATGGTCGAGGGAACGATGGCGACATTGGGCACGCTGGTCATGGTTGCAGATTGCGCGACAGTCGCCTCACCCACCAGCAGATCATAGGAGGATACTTCGCGGTCAATGCAGGAAATACCCAGACCCGTTGAGGCATTGCCCTGCGGATCGAGATCGACGATCAGCACCCGCTCGCCAATGGCTGCCGGGGCCGTCGCCGGGTTGATTGCCGTCGTGGTTTTGCCCACGCCGCCTTTCTGATTGGCCAAAGTCAGAATTCGGGGCGTCAAATCAGCCTCCAGTGTCTTTCCGCTAACGCACTGATTTCCGTCGCAGATTCGTGATCTCAAGGATCACGCCGCCCGGATCGGTGTCGCTAGGAACCATTAACACGTCATGATGCCAATGCGCACCCGATTCCGCCAGCTCTTCAACATATTCCCTGCCCTTGTGCAGCAAGGCACGGGTTTTGCTGGCGAAAAACGGCTCCATCCAGTCGCAAAGCAGCGGCATAGCGGCCAAAGCGCGAGGTTATGACATCAGGCGCAGGTGTTTCACGTGAATCAATCTGGTCGCTGCGCTGGGCAAAAACCGTCACCGCCGAGGCCCAGTTCCTGCGCTACAGTGCGGAGAAAGCTCGCCTTTCTGCCGTTGGGCTCCACCAACACGAATCGCTGCGGCCCGCCCTTGAGGGCAACCGCCAATGGCAGCGCAGGGAATCCACCGCCACTGCCCAGATCCATGAAATTGTGATCGCCCTCCCGCAACAGCGGAAGAATCTGCAGACTGTCGGCGAAATGCCGGGTCCATATCTGGTTCAGTGTTTCACGTGAAACAAGATTCTGCACGGCCTGCCACTTGCGCAACAGCTGAGCATAGGATTCCAGATCGGCAATAACCGCGTCACCGGCCCGCGCAAAGTGCGGTGCGTATTTAAGAGAGGCAATGGTCTCAGACATTAACTCGCCTTACGCAGCTCGCCACGACGAATCACCGACAGTAATAGCGTGATCGCCGCCGGTGTCATCCCATCCAGTGCCTGCGCCTGAGCAATCGTCTGTGGCTGATGCTGCTGCAGCTTTTGGCGAAGCTCTATGGAGAGGCCGGGAATCGCGGCATAGTCCAGCCAATCGGGAATGCCCCGCTGCTCATCACGCCGCACCGACGCAATGTCGGCACGCTGGCGCTCAAGATAGACGGCATATTGCGCATCGACCACCAATTGCTCGATAGTCGTCGCGTCGATCTCGGCAATCTCGGGCCACAACCGGGTAACGTCATTCGGCGTCACATCGGGGTAGGACAGCAGATCAAAGGCCGAGCGCGCCTTGCCATCTTCATTGACGGCAATGCCGGCCTTGCGCGCGACACTGGGCAGAAACGCTCAATGTTTCGAGCAGCTTACGGCCACGTTGCAGACCATCTGCCTTGCGGCGGAACATAGATTCACGTTGTTCGCCAACCAACCCGGCCTCGATCCCCGTCTGGGTCAGGCGTTGATCGGCATTGTCGGCGCGCAGATAGAGCCGGAACTCGGCGCGCGAGGTGAACATGCGATAGGGCTCGGAGACGCCGCGCGTCACCAGATCGTCCACCATCACACCGAGATAGCTCTCGGTGCGCGACAGGGTGAGCGCTTCAGCACCGCGGGCGGCCAGCGCGGCGTTGGCGCCGGCCAGCAGGCCCTGCGCGCCGGCTTCTTCATAACCCGTCGTGCCGTTAATCTGGCCAGCCAGATAGAGGCCCGGCTGCTTCTTGACCTCAAGGGTCAAGCGCAATTCGCGTGGGTCAACATAGTCATATTCGATGGCGTAGCCCGGCCGGACGATCCGTACATTTTCGAGGCCCGGCATGGACTTCAAAAAGCTTCCTGCACATCGGCCGGCAGCGAGGTGGACAGGCCATTGGGATAGATCGTGCTGTCATCGAGCCCTTCGGGCTCAAGGAAAATCTGGTGGCTGTCGCGATCAGCAAAGCGCACCACTTTGTCCTCGATGGACGGGCAATAGCGCGGACCCCGGCTCTGGATGCGGCCGGAATACATGGCCGAGCGATGCAGATTGTCCGAGATGATGCGATGGGTTTCGGCCGTGGTGCGGGTGATGTGGCAGCTGACCTGTCGCGTGGTGATCGCAGTCGTCAGTGCAGAAAATGCTTCAGGCGGATTGTCACCGGGCTGCTCTTCAAGCGCCGAGAAATCAATAGAGGTGCCGTCGAGACGCGCCGGCGTGCCGGTCTTGAGGCGGCCGAGATTGAGACCAAGCGCTTCGAGCCGGGTAGACAGGCCCAGCACCGGCTTTTCGCCAACGCGGCCGGCGGGCACAGTTTCTTCGCCACGATGGATCAGGCCGCGCAGGAATGTGCCGGTGGTCAACACCACGGCTTTGGTCGAGATCTGGCGACCATCCAGCAGCACGACGCCGCTAACCACGCCGTCGGTGACGACGATATCGTCGACCTCGCCCTCAATAACATCGAGATTGGGCTGGGCTATGATCGCCGCCTGCATAGCCTCGCGGTACAGCTTGCAGTCGGCTCGGGCGCAGGGGCCGCGCACGGCGGGACCCTTGCGGCGATTGAGCACGCGGAACTGAATGCCGGCTCCGGTCGGCGACGCGGCCCATCAGCCCATCCAGCGCATCGATCTCACGCACCAGATGGCCCTTGCCGAGGCCACCAATAGCGGGATTGCAGCTCATTTCGCCGATCGTCGCGAATTTGTGGGTCACGAGGGCTGTGGGGACACCCGAGCGTGCCGAGGCCGCCGCAGCTTCGCAGCCCGCATGACCGCCTCCGACAACGATGACTGCATAGTCGCGCATGATAAGATCTCCGGCGCGCCCTCATAGGCCAATGTTTCACGTGAATCAATTCACGGCACTGCAGGGCCGTGTTTCACGTGAATCACTTGCCGATGCAAAAGCTCATGAACAGCCGATCCAGCACGCGCTCAGCATCAAGCCGGCCCACAAGCCGCTCCAGCGCGAATGAGGCTCGGCGCAGGTTCTCGGCGGCCAGTTCCATGTCATCCAACCGGGTTACGGCGGCATCGAGGGCCGTGCTGGCGTCCTGTAGTGCCAGCCGGTCGCGCTCGCGGCTTAGCAGAGCGGGTTCACCCGTGCCCAGCGTTTCCCCGATAGTGCGAAGGCGGCCGAAGAGCTGGTCGAGGCCAGCGCCGGTTTGTGCGGAGACAGCGATGTCTGCTGCTGCTGCATCGGCGCCACCAAGATCAGACTTGGTCGCGACACGCAGCATGGGGACAGACACCAGCGGCGGCGCTATATCGGGAGTGTCGGGCGCCGTCAGCCACAGCACGATATCGGCAAGCTCAATAGCGTGGCGGGCCCGGCGCACACCTTCCGCCTCGGCCTTACTGTCGGTTTCGCGGAGGCCGGCGAGGTCCAGTAGGATAAAGAGTTGGCCTGCAATGTCGAGCGGCACTTCCCGCACATCGCGGGTCGTTCCCGCTTCATCGGTGACGATGGCGATATCAGAGCGAGCCAAGGCATTGAGCAGACTAGATTTTCCGGCGTTCGGCACGCCCGCCAGCGCCACACGAATACCCTCGCGGACGATACGACCATGCTCGATCGAGGCCAGCGCGGCGCCTATGCTGGATTTCAGTGTGGCGATATCGCCGCCAAATTGCTCAGGTAGGCCATCGGCAACATCACCCTCATCGGAAAAATCGAGCCGTGCCTCGATTTCGGCGCGCAGGTCCAACAGGCGATTGCGCCAATCATCGATCTGCCACGACAGGCCGCCTTCGAAGCGAGCCAAAGCCCGGCGCCGCTGGTTTTCCGTTTCGGCGTCCAGCAGATCGCCCGAGCCTTCGATTTCCACCGAGTCGAGTTTGCCGTTCTCGAAGGCCCTGCGGGTGAACTCACCGGCCTCGGCCGAGCGTGCCCCCTGCCCGGTCAGCAATTTGAGGATGGCGCGCACGCCGGCGGTCGAACCATGCACCTGCAATTCGGCACAGTCTTCGCCGGTAAAGCTGTGAGGAGCGGGAAAGAAGGCAACCAGACCACGATCGAGGACGGAGCCCAGACCAATCGGTCGAAGCACCATGCGACGCGGTTCGGGGACGCTGCCAGCCACACGGGCAAGGATTTGGGGGACGGCGGGACCGGAGAGCCGAGATCACCGCGACGCCCGAGGGCGGTGCCCCGGAGGACAACGCCACGATTGTATCGCCTGACCGCATCGGATCAGACGGCAATAGGCGCGGCGAAAGCTCGCAACGCGCCCATATGCTTTAGGTATTCATCGAGATCGAAGAAGTCGGAATTCGTCTTGGTCTGACGGATCTTGTCCATCAGGAATTCCATGGCGTCGATCGTGCCCATCGGGGTCAGGATACGGCGCAGCACATACATCTTTTTCAGGATATCCGGCTCGACCAGCAGCTCTTCCTTGCGGGTGCCAGACTTGGTGATGTCCAGCGCCGGGAAGACGCGCTTGTCGGCGACCTTACGGTCCAGAATAATTTCCGAGTTACCCGTGCCCTTGAATTCTTCAAAGATCACTTCGTCCATGCGCGAACCGGTATCGATCAGCGCAGTCAGAAATAATGGTCAGCGAACCGCCGTCTTCGATATTGCGGGCAGCGCCGAAGAAGCGCTTGGGACGCTGCAGGGCATTGGCATCCACACCACCCGTCAGCACCTTGCCGGAGCTTGGCACGACAGTGTTGTAGGCGCGGCCGAGGCGGGTGATGGAATCGAGCAGGATCACCACGTCGCGCTTGTGTTCGACCAGACGCTTGGCCTTTTCGATCACCATTTCAGCGACCTGAACGTGGCGGCTGGCTGGCTCGTCAAAGGTCGAGGAGATGACTTCGCCGCGCACCGAGCGCTGCATGTCGGTCACTTCTTCGGGGCGCTCGTCGATGAGCAGCACGATGAGATAGCATTCGGGGTGATTGGTGGCGATCGACTGTGCAATATTCTGCAACAATACCGTCTTACCGGTACGCGGCGGCGCAACAATCAAAGCACGCTGGCCTTTGCCGAGCGGCGCCACCAGATCCAGAATGCGGGCCGAACGATCCTTCAAAGTGGGATCAGGCAGCTCCATGCGGAGCCGTTCTTCGGGATAGAGCGGGGTCAGGTTATCGAAGTTGACCTTGTGGCGAACCGCCTCGGGATCTTCGAAATTGATGGTCGAAACCTTGAGCAGCGCGAAATAGCGCTCGCCTTCCTTGGGAGAGCGGATTTCGCCCTCGACCGTGTCGCCGGTCCGCAAACCGAAGCGGCGGATTTGGCTGGGGCTGACATAGATATCGTCGGGACCGGGGAGATAATTGGCGTCGGGAGAGCGCAGGAAGCCAAAGCCATCCGGCAGCACCTCAACCACGCCTTCGCCGGTGATGTCGATATCCCGGGCCGCCAGCTCCTTGAGGATGGCAAACATCAATTCCTGTTTGCGCATGGTCGAGGCATTCTCGACCTCGTGTTCTTCGGCGAACACCAGCAATTCGGCCGGAGATTTGGCCTTGAGCTCGCTGAGCTTCATATTCTGCATGTAGCGGATGGACCCTTGAGGGAAATCGAAAAGAGCGTTGAGGCTATTTTGGGAGGGTGGGCACCGCGCAGCGACTTGGGAAGTCAGCTTTAAGTCTCGGGTGCTTTGGCCATCATGTAGCGTGATCCCAACGCGATTTCAAGATCGAAACACCAACGCCCGAACCGGATTCACGTGAAACACGGTTTCAGAACGGCCGCGCAATCACCGCAATGACGATGATGATCATCAAAACCGTGGGCACTTCGTTGATGATGCGGAAGTACTTTTGCGGCTCGGTGTTCTTGTCCCCAGCGAATTCGCGGGTGTGCCGGGCCAGAATCCCATGGCAAGCGGTAAGCGCCAAGACGCAGACGGCCTTGAGATAGGGCCAGCCAGCACTCCAATCGACCGCACCCAAAGCCACCATCCAAAGGCCAAAAACCCGGTGGCGATCATAGCCGGGGTGATGATGCCGCGCAGCAGCCGGCGTTCCATGATCTTGAAGGTCTCGGATTTGTCCGAGCCGATCTCGGCTACCGAATGATAAACGAAGAGCCGCGGCAGATAGAGCATGCCGGCCATCCAGGGCGATGACGGCGATCACATGGCCCGCCTTGATCCATTCCATTTGTGTGAACTCCTCAACAGGTCAGCTTTTCGCCCGCTAGCCGTTTTTGACCAGCTCAACCGGGCGCTCGACATGGGCAATCGGCGTCTCGGGGACAATGCCATGACCCAGATTGAAAATATGCGGTCGATCGGCAAAGGCGGCAATGATCTGGCGCGCCCGATCTTCCATCTGCGCGCCGCCGGCCACCAGCCGCAGCGGATCAAGATTGCCCTGAACGGTAAACCCAGCCGGAACATGCTTCCTCGCAAAATCAAGCGGGGTGGCATAATCGAGCCCGACCGCATTGACCCCCGTCGCCGCGACATAGGCCGCAATATTGCCGGCAGCACCGCGCGGAAAACCGATAATCGGCGCATTCGGCACACGGGCCCGAACGCCTTCGACAATACGGCGATTGGGATCGATAACTCGGCGGGCAAAGGCTGCGTCATCCAGATTGAGCGCCCAGCTCTCGAAGAGCTGCACCACATCGGCACCAGCGGCAGAATTGGGCGACCAGATAGTCGATACTGGTTTGCACCAGCACATCCATCAGGGCCGAAAAGGCCTCGGGGTGACGCAGGGCAAATAATCGCGCCGCGGCCTGATCAGGCGAGCCGCGGCCGCCGATCATGTAAGTTGCCACGGTCCAGGGGGAACCGCAAAAGCCGATCAGCGTCTTGTCGGGAGCAAGGCCCGCGCGAACGCGACGCAGCGTTTCAAACACTGGTGCCAAATGATCCAAAGCCCGCTCGGGCTGCAATTGCCCGATTGTTTCGGCTGTTACTGGTTCAAGGACAGGCCCTTCCCCAGCCTCAAAGCGCACCGATTGGCCCGGGGCGTCGGGAACGACCAGAATGTCCGAGAACAGGATTGCAGCGTCGAGCGGGAAACGGCGGAGCGGCTGCAGCGTCACTTCAGCGGCCAGCTCTGGCGTATAGCACAGATCAAGGAAGCCATTCGTCCTAGCGCGCAGCTCGCGATATTCCGGCAGGTAGCGGCCAGCCTGTCGCATGATCCAGATCGGGGGTCGCTTCTGGCGCTCTCCCAGCACTGTTGCCAGCAAAGGTTTGTGGGCCACAGCGCTCATTCGATCATCCCTTCCAAAACCCCTAAAGAGAATCTTGTTCTTAGTATTTGTATTATCATGGCGGTGTTTTGGATGAATTCATCGCCGTCCACAATCGCCCATCGCGGTGACACAAGGGCGCATCCCATTGGTTAACGGGGTGTGAATCAAAATCGGCCGGCCCCAAACCTTAACGAAAGGTAAATGGTTAACGCAGCGTTAAGACGTCGAGTCCCGAGTCAACGATTCGATTCCGCCTGTGCGAATCCGCTTGATAGAAGGACGGCGCGCCAGACCGGTTTTCCCCAGAGCTATCCATAGCCCTCGCGACCCCTGCCCCCGAGTCCAACTGTTAATGTTTAATTTACCAAGTCGAACAAGTTTGGCCTGAAGCCAAAACCATGAGTCATTATCACAGGGAAGGCTTGAGCTGTGGATGACAGTGTGGAAAACATGGGCCCATGCTGATCCTAGCCTCCCAGAGCCAGACGCGAAAAACCCTGCTGGAACAAGCCGGTTTGCGGTTTTCGACCCAACCCGCCGCCATCGACGAACGGGCTATCGAAACCGCCGCTTTGGCCAGTGGCGCCGATGCCCGCGACGTGGCTTTGCTGCTGGCGCAAAAGAAGGCCGAAGCGGTCTCAAATGTTAACGCCGGAGCTTTTGTGATCGGGGCGGATCAGACCACGGCGCTGGGCACCGAGCTTTTGCACAAGCCGGCCGATCGTGCCGCCGCTGCGGTGCAGCTCGACCACCTCAGGGCCAAGACCCATCGTCTCCATGCCGGGGTCACATTGGTGCGCGATGGCATGGTTTTGTGGTCTGATCTACAAACGGCCGAGCTCACCATGCGCGATTTCTCTGCCGAGGAGCGCGAGGATATTTTGGACCGTGAAGGCCCGGCGGCTTTGAACTCAGTGGGCGGTTATCGGCTCGAGGGGCCGTCCATTCGCCTGTTCTGAAACCGTGACCGGCGACTATTTCACCATTCTGGGCCTGCCGCTTTTGCCGCTCTCGGCGGCCTTGCGCGCTATTGCTCCCGAACTCCCGGCCGGAAAGCCATCAGCGTGACCATCAAAGCCTTTGTTATCGGGCATCCCATCGCCCATTCGCGCTCGCCCTTGATTCATGGCACTGGCTGGCCGAACACAATATCGACGGCAGCTATGAGGCCATCGACGTGGCCCCGGCCAGAATTGCCCGGCTTTTTCCAGCGGCTTCGGGTGGGTGAATTTGCCGGCGGCAATGTCACCATTCCACACAAGGAAGCGGTTTTTGCCCTCTGCGACAGCGTCGATCCGCTGGCGCGAACCATTGGCGCCGTTAACACTTTGGTGGCGCGGGACGGCAAGGTGCATGGCACCAATACCGATTATCTTGGCTTTCTGGGCAATCTCGATGCGGGGGCGCCCGATTGGTCGGCGGGTAATAAGCCGGCCATCGTGCTGGGCGCTGGCGGCGCGGCACGGGCCATTCTTGTGGCGCTGAAAAGCCGTGGCATTCCTGTGATTTTGCTCAATCGCACCCGCTCAACAGCGGACCGTTTGGCCACGGAAATCGGCGGCGATATCCGCGCCGGCGAACTGACCGACTTCAATATTGCCGCGCCATCGGCAGGGCTGGTGGTCAACACCACCTCCATTGGCATGCATGGCAGCCGCTTTGACGGCTTTAACCTCGATCTGCTCCCATCGGACGCCTTAGTGACCGATATCGTCTATGCGCCCCTCGTGACCCCGCTGCTGGACGATGCCAAGGCGCGTGGCTTGCGGATCGTCGATGGGCTGGGCATGCTGCTGCATCAGGCCGTGCCGGGATTCGAGGCTCGGTTTGGTGTTCGGCCCTTGGTGACCAAAAAATTGCGAGCAAAGATCGAAGCCACGCTGGAGCATTGAGCATGTGGCGCATCGGCATTACCGGATCGATTGCCACCGGAAAATCGACGGTCCTCAGGGCCTTTGCCGACACGGGCGTGCCGGTCTTTTCCGCTGATACAGCGGTGGCCGAACTCTATGAAGGCGAGGCTGTAGCGCCGGTCGAGGCGCTGTTTCTCGGCGTTGCTCATGACGGCCGGATCGATCGCGCCCTGCTTTCCAAAAAACTGGGCGAAGACCCCTCTGGCTTCAAGCGTCTCGAAGCCGTTGTGCATCCTCTGGTCCGAGCCCGTATCAGCGCAATTTCTCGACATAGCCGAAGCCCGGGGCCACGCGCTGGCGGTGGTGGAAGTCCCCCTGCTGTTCGAGAGCGGCCATGATTATGGCTTTGACGCCATCGCGGTGACCTTTGTCGATGAGGCCATTCAGCGCGAGCGGGAGCTGGCGCGGCCGGGGATGTCCGTGGAAAAGCTCAATACCATCCTTGCCCGCCAGACTCCCCGGGCCGAAAAGAAGAGACGCGCCACCTATCTCTTCGATACCGGCAGCTCCGTCGCCCAGACCCACAAAGAGGTCGCGGCATTGGTCGCCGATATCCGCGCCAAAGGGCCAAAAAATGAACCGTGAGATCGTGCTCGATACCGAAACCACGGGCCTGTCGCCCGCCGATGGCGATCGGCTGGTGGAAATCGGCTGTGTCGAGCTGATCAACCACATCCCCTCGGGGCGGCATTATCACGTCTATATCAATCCGCAGCGCTCGATGCCGGAAGAAGCCTTCCGGGTGCATGGCCTGTCGGAAGAGTTTTTGTCCGATAAGCCGTTGTTTTCGGCGGTAGTCGGCGACTTCCTTGATTTCATCGGCGATGCCAAGCTGATCATTCACAATGCCGCTTTCGATATGGGCTTTCTCAATGCTGAGCTGAAAAAGGCTGGCAGGCCGGTTTTGAGCAATGAAGTGATCGATACGGTCATGGTGGCGCGAGCCAAGCATCCCGGCTCCGGGGTGAGCCCGGATGCGCTGTGCAAGCTCTATGGCATCGACAATTCCCGCCGCACGCTGCATGGCGCCCTGCTCGATAGCGAGATCCCGGCCGAGGTCTATCTCGAGGCTGATCGGCGGCAAGCAGGTCAGCTCGGCGCTGATCGCGGAAAACCGCGTCTCGGGCGCCGACGCCATTGCCGCCCGCGCCGATGTGGCGCCGAGGCCCGTGCCGCTGGTGCGCAAGATTACCGAGGCCGAGCGTGCTGCCCATGCCGCCATGGTGGCCAAGCTGGGCCCCGATTCGCTCTGGGCGCAGTACGACAGCGAAATCGCAGCCGCCGAATAGAAAAACCCCGGACCATCGATCCGGGGTTTTGTTTCATCACAGAGCCAAATCGGCTAAAAATCAGTTCGGCTTGTCGGTCTCGGCATTGGCGGCGGTCAGCGGGGCTGCGCCCTGCTTGGCGGCGAGCTGGGCCAGATTCTGGCGATAGATGGCGGCAAAATCGACCGGCTCCATCATCAGCGGCGGGAAACCGCCCTGCTGGGTGACGCTGGCAAGCACCTGACGGGCAAACGGGAAGATCAGGCGCGGGCACTCAATCATCAACAGCTGGCTGAGCTGGGCCTCGGGCACGTTCTTGAGGCGGAACACGCCGCCATAGACCAGCTCGACATTGAACAGGATGGTGGTCTCGCGATTGGCTTTGGCGTTCAGCGTCAGCTCGACCGCATAAATGTCATCGGCCTGCTTCTTGACGCCGACCGAGATCGACACATTAAAGGCCGGATTGCCGCCACCGGCCATGATCGAGCCCGGCGCGCCTGGATTTTCGAAGGAGAGGTCGCGAATATACTGACCCACCAAGTTCATGGAGGGCAAATTGCTGGCACGGGGTGCTGCGGCGCCCCGGTTCTCGTCAGCCATTCTCTAGTCCTTTGCGGCAATATCGTTGCCGGGCTGGCTAGCATCTTTGGCCCTGTGCCACAAGCGCAGCGCCCGCTCTGGCGTCATTTCGGACGATAGTCGTCCTCATCCAGATCAATCGTGCCGGGGCTGCGAATACGACCATCCCGGGGGTCGCGCTGGCTCCGGTAGCTGGCGGCGTCGACCACGGTGACGCGACTGGCCAACCCGCCGTAAATCCAGCTCCGCACTGGCGGCAGCAACAGCGCCAGTGCCGGGATATCGGTCAGGAATCCCGGCAGAATCAGCAGCAATCCGGCCAGCCCGATCATCATCGTGTCGGCAGTGGTGCGGGCGGGCAATTGGCCGGCGCTGATATTGCCGCGCAATTGATTGACCACGCTCAAGCTCTGCTGGCGCAGCAGCATGGCGCCAAACAGGGCAGCGCCGATCACCAACGCCGGGGTTGGCCACAGGCCGATCGTCTGTCCCACCTTGATGAAGAGGGCGATTTCCACAATCGGCAGCACAAGCAGACCTAGGGCAAAAAAACGGGCCAAAGGCAGGCATCCTTCCAGTAAATCCGCGTCACGCCGCGGCAAATTGCAACTCGCCCCATCGTGAACTGGTTTTGAGGTGAGGCTTTGCCTATATATAGGCCAATCTCCGCGCTCAGCGAGCGTCACCCGTGTCGATTTTCCGATGCGTCTTGCGCAAGGTACCCATTGATGGCCGAATTTCTAGATCTTCCGACCCTCATCGTCATCGCTGTCGCGGTGTTCGTCCTGTTCAGATTGCGCTCCGTGCTGGGCACCCGTGCAGGGAAATGAACGCCCGCCTATCGAGCGGCGCAAACCCGCAGACGCGCCGGCGACCGACGACACCGTAGTGCCGATGCGGCCCCGGCCCACGGCTGCGGCCCCAGATCTGGATGACGAGCGCCGCGCTCGCAAGACCGAGGCGGAAATCGAACAGCTCTCCCATGGCGATGCAGATCTGGCCACCGGGCTGCGCCGGTGGTCGAGGCCGATCCGACCTTCTCGCCCAAATCCTTCCTCGATGGCGCCAAGCAGGCCTATGAGATGATCGTCACCGCTTTTGCCTCGGGTGATCGCACCACGCTCAAGAACCTGCTCGAAAAAGATGTGTTCGATGGCTTCCAACGCGTCATCGCCGACCGCGAAGCGGCCGGCCAGACCGTGGACTTCACTTTTGTCGGACTGCCCAAGGTGGAAATCTCGGAAGCCGAATATGACAAGAAAAATATCCTGCTGACCGTGCGCTTCCATGCCGAAGTGGTGTCGGCCACGCGCGACAAGGATGGCAATCTGATCGAAGGCAATGCCGATCAGGTGCAGACCGTCGCCGACGAATGGACCTTTGCGCGCAATCCCAAATCGCGCGATCCCAATTGGAAAGTCACCTCCACCAGCCAGCTCGATTGATCTCAGTGTCCGGCAGGCGTGACCTTGCATGTCCAAGCGTGATTCCAAACGCCTGCCGCACGATTTCCACCTGTGGACGGCCGTTGCCGCCACGGTCGATCCGCTGCGGCGCAAGGGCCTGCTGAAAATGGCTTCCGGTCCGCTGCCCCTGCCGGTTGCCGATCCCCAGCCTGACCTGCCCAAGCCGCCGCCGGCCCGCAAACCGCCGCGCAAGGCGTTTTTGCCGCCCTATCAGGCGCCCATGGCCAATAGTCCGCTGCCCGACAAGGCGGTGGAGCCCTCGGTGCGCAAGAAAGTGGTGCGCGGCCGGATCGAGATCGATGGCACGATCGATCTGCATGGCATGACCCAGAACGAGGCGCGCGGCGCCTTGTATCGCTTCATCCAGGCGCGGTTTGCCCGGGGTGACCGCACCATATTGGTCATCACCGGCAAGGGCCTCAAAACCGACAATGATTATATCGCGGCCATGAGCGAGCGCGGCGTGCTGCGCACCATGTTGCCGCTCTGGCTCAACGAGCCAAGCCCGGCGCCGCTGGTGTCGGGCTGGAGCATTGCGGCGCGCGGCCATGGCGGAGAGGGGGCGTGGTATGTGCGCCTGCGCCGCTCATGACCCCGCTGGGCGCAAAATCCAGGCGCTGCGCGAAGAACGCGGCATCTCGCTCAAGGACATGGCGGCGGCGCTCAACGTGTCGAGTGCCTATCTGTCGGCGCTTGAGCATGGACGGCGGGGCAAGCCCACCGGCTTCCTGCTGCATCGGATGATCACGTTTTTCAACGTGATCTGGGACGAGGCCGAGGAGTTGCAGCGCTCGGCTGAGCTGAGCGATCCCAAAATCACCATCGATACCGGCGGGTTGGTGCCCGAGGCGACCGAGCTGACCAATCGGCTGGCCAAGGATATCGGCAAGCTCGATCCCGAGGATTTGCGATTTTTGACCAATGAGGTCATGCGGCGATCGGGGAAGAAGTAGGTCCTTCTTCCCCTCTCTTTCAATGGCCTACAGCACGAACTTGCTCAAATCCGTATCTGCGGCCAAGACGCCAACCTTGTCCGCCACAAAGGCAGCGTCGATTTTGATGGTCTGGCCAGACTGGTCCGGCGCGTCGAAGGAAATATCCTCGACCAGCCGTTCCATTACGGTCTGGAGGCGCCGGGCGCCGATATTTTCGACCGAATTGTTGACCTTGACGGCGGCATCGGCAATCGCCTCGATGGCGTCTCGGGTGAAGTCGAGCGTCACCCCTTCCGTGCCCATCAATGCCACATATTGCTTGATCAGGCTCGCATCGGTGCTGGAGAGTATCTGGATGAAATCCTCCCGCGTCAGCGCCTTGAGCTCCACCCGGATCGGCAGGCGACCCTGCAATTCGGGCAGCAGGTCACTGGGCTTGCTCACATGGAAGGCGCCCGAGGCAATGAACAGGATATGGTCGGTGCTGACCGGGCCATATTTGGTCGATACCGTGGTGCCCTCGATCAGCGGCAGCAGATCGCGCTGCACGCCTTCGCGGGACGGACCGCCGGACACCCCACCCTCGCGGGCGGCGACCTTGTCGATCTCGTCGATGAAGACGATACCGTGATTTTCCACCAGCTCGATGGCCTCGGCCTTGAGCTGTTCCTGATCGAGCAGCTTGTCGGCCTCTTCGGCAATCAGCGGCTCATAGGCATCCTTGACCTTGATCTTGCGTTTGACGCCGCGCCCGCCCATGGCCTGCTTGAACATGTCGGATAGGTTGATCATGCCGATGCCGCCATTGGGCATGCCGGGAATTTCAAACCCGCCCGTGCCGGTCGAGGGCGTCATCTCGATCTCGATTTCCTTGTCGTCGAGCTCGTTCTCGCGCAGCTTTTTGCGGAAGCTATCGCGGGTCGAGGGCGCGGCAGGAATTGCCCACCAGCGCGTCGAGCACGCGTTCCTCTGCATTGTGATGGGCACGGGCCTGCACATCGGCACGCCGCTTGTCGCGCAAGACGGCTATGCCGGCTTCCACCAGATCGCGGATGATCTGCTCGACGTCGCGCCCGACATAGCCCACTTCGGTGAACTTGGTGGCTTCAACCTTGATGAAGGGGGCTTGCGCAAGGCGGGCCAGACGGCGGGAAATCTCGGTCTTGCCGACGCCGGTCGGCCCGATCATCAGGATATTCTTGGGGCTGACCTCGCGCCGCAATTCGGGCGGCAGCTGCTGGCGGCGCCAGCGATTGCGCAGAGCCACGGCCACGGCGCGCTTGGCGTCCTTCTGGCCCACAATATTGCGATCGAGTTCGCTGACGATCTCGCGCGGGGAAAAATTGGTTTCACTCATTGTTGGTCTCCGGTGCCTTATCCAGGAAGCGCACCATCAAATGGTCATCGATAAATCGACCGTTGACATAAAAGGCCCGCGGATCGTTGCCGTAGGTCACAAATCCCGTCTTTTCATAAAGGCGGATGGCGGGCCGGTTCTCGGCCCAGACGCCCAGATGCACCTGCAATACCTTGCCTCGGGCATGATCGAGCACGGTTTCGACCAGTGCCTGCGCACAGCCGGTGCCGCGCATTTCCGGGCGCACATACATTTGCAGCAACCAGCCGCGGTGGCTGTCCTTGTCGCCACGGCTCTGATCGAAGGCCACCAGCCCCACGGGGCGGCCGCCTTCGGCAAAGGCGCCGAACAAGGTCAGCTGGGTCAGGGTCTCGACCCATTGGTTGGCCGGCCGCGCCGCCGCAAGCTCATAGGTGGCGGCAAAGGCTTCGGGATGCTGTTGCAGGCTTTCCAGCCGCAGCTCGTGATAGGCCTCGACATCGTCCCCTGTCAGCTGGCGGATCGTATAGCTCACGCGTCGAGCTCGATGGTTTCCAGCGTCACATTGCCATTGGTGTAGACGCAGATTTCCTCGGCGATCTTCATGGCGCGGCGGGCAATGTCTTCGGCGTCAAGTTCGGTCGCCTGATGCAGGGCCAAAGCGGCCGAATGGGCATAATTGCCGCCCGAGCCAATGGCGATGACGCCGTGGTCAGGGGTCAGCACGTCGCCCGTGCCGGTCAGCACCAGCGTGTCGGTCTTGTCGGCCACGATCATCATGGCTTCGAGCTTGCGCAGATAGCGATCGGTGCGCCAGTCCTTGGCCAATTCGACCGCGGCCCGCATCAACTGATCGGGATATTGCTCAAGCTTGGCTTCAAGCCGCTCGAACAGGGTGAAAGCATCGGCGGTGGAACCGGCAAAGCCGCCAATCACCTTGCCACCGGCCAGCGCCGCACTTTCTTGGCGGTGTGCTTCATCACTGTGGGGCCCATGGAGACTCGGCCATCGCCAGCCACCACGACCTTATTGCCCTTGCGCACGGAAACGATCGTCGTCCCGTGCCACCCGGGAAATTACTGTCACTCATTGGGAAGGTACTCCAGAACTGTCGAGTGATATTTAGGTGACATGAACGCGAATGCAATGCGTGCAAAAGCGCCGCACAGCGCGGGCGCCTGCGGAGACACGGTAACGGGCGGCCCTTGACTCGACCTTTGTACAAAATGGGAGCCAAAGGCCGCCCGTCACGATCCGCTTTTGTGCAAGGTCCGGTTCAGGCGGTACCATTATTGCAGGTCCGGCTGCCGAGTTTCCAACCCCACTGGAGAGGCGCCCCTCTCCCACGGTCACCCCGCCCGACCCTGCGTAGAGGCCGGTGACTGGCGGGATGGGGACATAGTCGCATGGGGTTTTGGGGGCGGGGATAAGATGGATAGATCGGGGCTCTCATCACCCCTCCCTTCCCTCCCCATCAAGGGGAGGGTGAGCCCGGTGGGTGGGGAGGGATAGTGCCCCCAAGTGTCAATACATCACGGTGTCATTCCAGCGCAGGCCGGAATCCATGCTGAAGACCATCCCGGCGCTGGATGCGTGTGGTTGGCTACGGACTGGATTCCGGCCTGCGCCGGAATGACATTGTGGGTGGGGCGGGCGTAGTGCCCTGCAACGCAATCTTTATGCCTCTGCGCTTATCTGCTAGAGAGCCCCGACCTTCGGAGACACGCCAATGCGCACCGCAAAAATCGCCCGCAAGACCAACGAGACCGAGATATCAGTCTCGATCAATCTCGATGGCACCGGCGCGCACACAATGGCGACCGGTATCGGCTTTTTCGATCACATGCTCGACCAGCTTTCCCGGCACTCGCTGATCGATATGGATGTGTCCTGCACGGGCGATCTGCACATCGACTTCCACCACACGGCGGAAGATGTGGGCATTGCCATCGGCCAAGCCATCGCTCAGGCGCTGGGCGACAAAAGGGCATCCGCCGCTATGCCAGCTGCGACCTGCCCATGGACGGCACGCTGACTCGCGCGGCGCTGGATGTGTCCGGTCGCCCATTCTCGGTGTTCCGCGCTGAATTCTCCCGCGACAAGGTGGGCGAGATGGATAGCGAACTCTTCCACGAGTTCTTCCGGGCCTTCGCCATGAATGCCGGTATTACGCTGCATATCGAAAACTTCTACACCGACAATAACCACCATCTGGCCGAGTCCATGTTCAAGGCGGTGGCCCGTGCCTTGCGCGACGCCGTCGAGATCGATCCGCGTGCTGCCGATCGTGTGCCGAGCACCAAGGGCGTGCTGTAGGCTTTTGTTTTCCGGCCTTTTGCACTAAATCCACCCCAACCACGGTGTCACCCCGGCGAAAGCCGGGGCCCATCCTGAGATCTCAAGATGGATCCCGGCCTACGCCGGGATGACATCGAGTTTTTGGAGCGTTCAGTGACCCTCTTCGCCATCTTTGATCCAAAGCCCGGCAATTCGCTTGCCCCCGCCACGATTCCGGAAAAGTTCTCTCGGTTCGCCGCCCTGCTGCCGCCGCTCTTCGCGCTGGTACATGGGCTCTGGCTCGAGCTGATTGGTTTTGTCGTGGCGCTGGTGGCGTTGAGCTTTGCCGCACCTCGGTTGGGGCCGGACGCGACCATCTGGCTCTATATTCTTTTCGCCATGGCCATCGGCTTTGCCGCCCCCGGTCTGCGCCGGCATAACCTTGCTTCGCGCGGCTGGCGCCATCGCGGCGACCGCGTGGCTGGCGATGCCGATCTGGCACGGCTGGGCGCGCTGGAGAGCCGCTCATGAGTCTCGTCACCATTATCGATTACGGCGCGGGCAATCTGCACTCGGCCGCCAAGGCGTTTGAGCGCATGGCGGCGGGGCTCGATGATCGGCCGGTGGTCGAGGTCACTTCCGATCCCGATCGCGTGCGTCAGGCTGATCGCATCATGCTGCCCGGCGTCGGCGCCTTTGCCGAATGCAAGGCGGGGCTCGATGCCGTTGATGGCATGGTCGAGGTTTTGCAGGAGCGGGTCATCGCGGGCGGCGTACCGTTTTTGGGCGTCTGTGTCGGCATGCAATTGCTGGCCAGCGAGGGCCGTGAAAAGGTTGTCACGCCGGGCCTCGGCTGGATTGCCGGCGCGGTTGAAAAGCTCACCCCGTCCGATCCAAACCTCAAGATTCCGCATATGGGCTGGAACACGATTGAGGTCCTGCGCCCCCATGCGCTGCTCGCCGGCATTCCCACCGGGCCCGATGGGCTGCATGCCTATTTCGTGCACTCCTATCACCCGGTGACGGATGGTGCGGACACGCTTGTTGCCACCGCCGATTATGGTGGGCCGGTCACCGCCTGTGTCGTGCGCGACAATATTTTCGGCACCCAGTTCCACCCGGAAAAAAGCCGAGCGCTGGGCCTTCAATTGATCGAGAACTTTTTGCGGTGGGCGCCATGATCCTTTTTCCAGCCATCGACCTCAAGGACGGCCAATGCGTCCGTCTCAAGCTGGGCGACATGAACCAGAGCGACCGTGTTCAATGACGATCCGGCCGCGCAGGCCAAGAGCTTTGAGGACCAGGGGTTCGAATATCTGCATGTCGTCGATCTCAATGGCGCTTTCGCTGGCGAGAGCGTCAACGGCGCGGCGGTTGAGGCCATCCTCAAAACCGTGAAATTCCCCGTCCAGCTCGGCGGCGGGATTCGCAATCTCGGCCATATCGAAAGCTGGCTCGACAAGGGTCTGGCCCGGGTCATTCTCGGCACGGTCGCGGTGCGCGATCCGGCTTTGGTCAAGGAAGCAGCCACTAGGTGGCCCGGCCAGAGGTGCCGTCGGTATCGATGCGCGCAAGGGCATGGTGGCGGTTGAGGGCTGGGCGGAGACGTCCGAACTCAGCGTGATCGAGCTGGCCAAGCGCTTTGAAGGCGCTGGGGTTGCGGCCATCATCTATACCGATATCGACCGCGATGGCGTGCTGGCTGGCATCAATTGGGAGTCCACCCTTGAGCTGGCGCGCGCCACCTCCATTCCGGTGATCGCCTCGGGAGGGCTCGCCTCCATGGCCGATATCGAGCGCATGACCCAGCCGGAATTCGCCGTGCTCGAAGGCGCCATTTCCGGCCGCGCGCTTTATGACGGGCGGATTGATTCACGTGAAGCATTGGCGCTGTTGCGAGCCGACCAGCTGAATCGGGAGCTTCGGCCATGACCCTCAAGACCCGCCTGATCCCCTGCCTCGATGTGATGGGCGGCCGCGTGGTCAAGGGCGTGCAATTTGTCGATCTGATCGATGCCGGTGATCCGGTGGCGGCTGCTATCGCCTATGATGCGGCGGGCGCCGATGAATTGACCTTTCTCGACATCACGGCCAGCCATGAGGGCCGCGACACCATTTTCGACGTGGTGGAGCGCACGGCCGAACATTGCTTCATGCCGGTGACGGTGGGGGCGGTGTGCGGAGCATTGAGGATATCCGCAAGCTCCTGCTGGCCGGGGCCGACAAGGTCGCGATCAATTCGGCGGCAGTGAACGATCCCGATTTCATCAGAACGGGCGGCGGACAAATTCGGCAATCAGTGCATCGTGGTTTCGGTCGATGCCAAGCAGCGGCTTGACCAGCGGGTGGGTGGCGACAATCGCAGCGAATGGGAAATCTATACCCATGGCGGCCGTCGGCCGACCGGGCTCGATGCGGTGGAATTTGCCACCCGCCCGGTCGAACGCGGCGCCGGTGAATTGCTGGTGACCTCGATGGATCGCGACGGCACCAAGTCGGGGTTTGACTCGGCGCTGACCCGCGCCATTGCCGATGCGGTGGATGTGCCGGTTATCGCTTCGGGCGGGGTGGGCAGCCTGCAGGACTCGGTCGATGGGGTGAAGGAGGGCCATGCCAGCGCCGTGCTGGCGGCGTCCATCTTCCACTTCGGCACCTTCACCATTCCCCGGGCCAAGCAATATCTGCGCGAACATGGCGTGGATGTGCGGATGGATAGGGCCGCCTAACGGCATTTGGAGGCATTCATGCCCATGACTCTTGAAACTCTCGACCAGCGCTCGGCGCTGCGCTGCTGCCTCGCCCGATGACAGCTACACAGCCAAGCTGATTGCGCGCGGCATCGAAAAATGCGCGCAAAAGCTGGGCGAGGAGGCCACCGAAGCGGTGATCGCTGCGGTCTCGCGCGACAAGCCCGAATTGACCAAGGAAGCCGCCGACGTGCTCTATCACCTGCTGGTATTGCTGCGCGCCTCGGGCGTGGCGCTGGACGATGTCATGGCCGAACTCGATGCCCGTACCGCCCAATCGGGCCTCGCCGAAAAGGCCGGCCGCAAGGACAATACCTGAATGAGCAAGCGCAAGGCGCCAGCACCCTATCACCACTTCACCAAGGCGGAGTGGTCCGCCCTGCGGGCCGACGAGCCGATGACGCTGACCCACGAGGATGTCGCCCGGCTGCGCACACTGTCCGATCCGATCTCGCTGGAAGAGGCCGAGGAAGTTTATCTGCCGCTGACGCGCCTGCTCTCATTCTATGTCGAGGCGATCCAGGGGCCTGCACAATGTGTCGGCGCGGTTCCTCGAAACCCCCGACAACAAGGTCCCCTTCATCATCGGGGTGGCCGGTTCGGTGGCGGTGGGTAAATCGACCACGGCGCGTATCCTGCAGGCGCTGCTGCAGCGGTGGCCTTCGAGCCCCAAGGTTGATCTGGTCACCACCGACGGGTTTTTGTATCCCAATGCGGTGCTGACCGAACGCGGCATCATGGAGCGCAAGGGCTTTCCCGAAAGCTATGATCGCGGCCGCTTCGTCTCGTTCCTCGCCGATATCAAATCGGGTAAGGCCAATGTCAAAGCCCCGGTCTATTCGCACTGGTCTATGACGTGGTGCCGGGCGAGGAAGCTTTGGTCGATCGGCCCGATATTCTCATCGTCGAAGGGCTCAATATCCTGCAGCCCGGCGAATTGCCCCGGAATGGCAAACCCATCGTCTTTGCCTCCGATTATCTCGATTTCTCGGTCTATATCGACGCCGATACCGATGATCTGGAAGGCTGGTATCTCGAACGTTTCTTCCGCCTGCGCGAGACCGCGTTCAAGGACCCAACCTCCTATTTCCGCCGCATCGTGGAAATGAGCGAGGATGAGGCGGCCACATTCGGCCGCATGATCTGGCGGACCATCAATCTGCCCAACCTGATCGAGAACGTGCTGCCGACGCGCGGGCGGGCCGATCTGGTGCTGAAGAAGGGCAAGGATCATCTGATCGAGGATGTGCAGCTGCGACGGGTCT
This sequence comes from Devosia sp. A8/3-2, assembly GCA_025452255.1. Classification (GTDB taxonomy): domain Bacteria; phylum Pseudomonadota; class Alphaproteobacteria; order Rhizobiales; family Devosiaceae; genus Devosia. Next base: position 671,290 of record CP104974.1, on the reverse strand, counting down.
GAGGGGAACAACGCCCCTTAATAGGTCCCCTGTTGCGGCTGGCTCAGCACGATCTGGTTGCCATCCGGATCGCGGAACTTTGCGGTCTTGAAGAAGTCGCCGATGGCCTTGGCGACCGGCACGATGCCGTGCAGGCTCAGCCGGCCCAATTCCTCGGCAATGTCATCGACGACCGGGGTCAGCGCCGAGGCGCCGGCGCGGTCGGCATCGGTAAATATCTGAATCCAGCCGCCGCCGGGTGTTTTCCATTCGGCCACATCATTCATCGGCCTTGCGTCCGGCATGCGTCCGAACAGGCGTTCGTAAAAATCGATCGCCTCGCCAATGTCTTCCACGGCAATGCCGGCCGGGACGTTGGTGATGGTCATGTCGCGTCCTGATTTGGTCTGCGTTTTTCCAACACTAACACGCCCATTGTGTTCCGGTAGCGGTGTTGGCGTTTGCATCTGCCGCTGCTATAGCCGACAGGACTATTCGGAGATGGACGATGACGCAGCTGAAGGTGATTGTGGCGGGTGCTGGGGGGCGCATGGGGGCGGCCAATATCAAAGCCATCGCTAGTCATCCTGATCTGCTGCTGCATGCTGCCATCGACCGTCCCGGCGCCCCTTCTATCGGCAAGGATGCCGGATCGCTGGTAGGCGGGGACGCGCTGGGTGTCGCCATCACCGATAATATCGACGCGGTGCTTGATGGCGCCGATGCGATCATTGATTTCACCGCGCCCGGCGCCAGTGTCGCTTTGGCGCAAAGGCCGCGGCGCGTGGGCTTGTTCATATCATTGGCACGACCGGCTGTTCGGAAGCCGATGATGCGGCGATTGCCGCGTCTGGTGCTGCCGGGGCGCGGATCGTCAAGTCGGGCAATTTCTCCATGGGCATGGTGGTGTTGACCAATCTGGTGCGCCAGAGCCGCGGCGGCACTGGCCGATTACGACGTCGAAATCTTTGAAATGCACCACGCCAAAAGGTCGATGCGCCTTCGGGCACCGCGCTGATGCTGGGCGAGGCGGCAGCTTCGGGCCGCAATGTGGCGCTCAAGGACAAAAGGTCAGTGGCCGCGACGGCCATACCGGTGCGCGCGAGCCCGGCACGATCGGCTTTACCGCTTTGCGCGGCGGCACGGTGATCGGCGATCACATGGTGATCCCGGCCGGTCCCTCCGAGCGCATCGAGCTCAACCACAAGGCTGAGGATCGCACCATCTATGCCAATGGCGCCGCCCGCGCCGTGCTCTGGGCCTATGGGCAAAAGGCAGGGCTTTATTCCATGGTCGACGTGCTCGGCCTTACCGACTGAACAAGGACAATCAGAACATGACCGGCACCCTGATCCTCGTGCGCCACGGCGAAAGCGAGTGGAACCTCAAGAACCTGTTTACCGGCTGGCGCAATCCGGACCTGACCGAAAAGGGCATTGGCGAAGCCCGCGCCACCGGCAAGGCGCTCAAGGCCAAGGGCATCGTGCCCGATCTTTATTACACCTCCGCCCTGCGCCGCGCCCAGCATACGCTGGACCTGATGCTGGAAGAGATGGACATTCTCAATGTCACCATCACCCGCAATATCGCGCTCAACGAACGCGATTATGGCGACCTGTCGGGTCTCAATAAGGATGATGCCCGCGAGAAATGGGGCGAGGAGCAGGTGCTGATCTGGCGCCGTTCCTTCGACGTGCCCCCGCCGGGTGGTGAGAGCCTGAAGGACACGGCTGCGCGTACCCTGCCCTATTACGACGCCGAGATCCTGCCGCTGCTGAAAGCCGGCAAGACCATCCTGATCGCCGCCCATGGCAATTCGCTGCGGGCGCTGGTGATGGCGATTGAAGGGCTGACGCCGGAACAGATCTTGAAGCGCGAGATCGGGACGGGTCAGCCCACGGTGTATAATATTGGGGCTGAGGGGCAGCTCGAAGCGCGGATCGAGATTTAAGGGGATACCCCCACCTAACCTCCCCCTGATAGGGGAGGGATCTCTCCACTCTTGGAACGCGATCGAGCCCTAGCCACAAGGCGGTCCCTCCCCCTATCAGGGGAGGCTAGGAGGGGGTACTCCGATCCCACCGATTCACGTGAAACTTAATGCGCAGCCGAAATCACGCCGGCTTCCCAGCCCAGAATCGCCCGCTTGCGCGGCACGCCCCAGTGATAGCCGGTCAGCGCGCCTGATGTGCCCACCACGCGATGGCACGGCACGACGAAGCTGATCGGGTTCTTGCCCACCGCCGCCCCGACTGCGCGTGATGCCGTGGGCCGGCCGATATGGTTGGCGACTGCCGAATAGGTCGTCGCCTGCCCCACCGGAATCTTGAGCAGCGTTTCCCAGACCTTGACCTCAAAATCGGTGCCGATCAGCACCACCCGCACCGGCCGATCGGCCGACCAATGGGCCGGATCAGAACGCCCGGGCGATCATCGGGGCCACCTTGGCGTCATTGCGGGTGAAGCGGGCATTGGGCCAGCGATTGGCCGAGTCCTCGAAGGCCTGTTCGACTGTTGTATTGGCATCGGCAAAGCCCGAGCCCGACATGCCATATTCGGTGGCGGTGACCACGGCCGAGCCAAAGGGCGAGGGGCCGACGCCCCAAACCATGTCGAGGCTGAGCCGCCGGCGCGGAAAATCCCCGGCGGCATGGCTTCATAGGCCACGAACAGATCGTGCAGGCGCGAGGTCGAGCTGAGACCCACTTCATAAGTGGTGTCGAGCACGCTTTCCTTCGCCCGCAACAGGCTCTTGGCATGGTCGAGCGCCACGGCCCGGGCAAAGCTCTTGGGCGATAGGCCGCACCAGCGGCGGAAGAGATCGGTCAGCTGCCGCTCGGTCAGCCCCAGCGCGCGGCCAAAGCGCGGCAGGTCGGCGACGTCGGGGCCGTTCTCGCTGAGATAGCGGATGGCGGCCTGAATGGTTTCTGTAATCGGTATCGGGCGTGAGGGGCATGATCTGGTTCATCGGGACACCCATGATCGGTTTTTCGTCATGGCTTTGATCTAGGCTTTAGCGGCCGTGAATGCGACCCGGTTTTGACACGAGGATGCTAGGCCCGCGCCTTGCGCAGGGCCGTGCCGAACGCCTTGGCGAAACTGGCCTTGTCATCGCCATTGAGGAAGGCGCCGATTTCCATCTCGTCCCGATTGGCGCGCAGATGCAGCGCCAGCGTCTTTTCATTGACGTCCCGGTCGAGCACCGAGCGCACACTTTTGGGATTGAACCGGCGCAAGACGCGATCGCCCTTGGCATCCATGCTGACGATTTCGAGCTGATCGGACCACAGCCGGATAATCTCACGCCTTTGCCCCGGCGGGAGGAGAATAACAGCGTCGCGGCAATGGCGATAACATCAAGGGTGATGAAAACGAGGAGCGGCCAGACGCCGCCCGGCGCCGCCAGCAAGAGCGGCGACAGGATCAGCAGAACCACGAGGGCAATGACCAGCCGCAGGCCGCCCCGTCCCAGCGTGCGATGGGGGTCAGTTCAGCGGCAAACAACGGCGAAGTGGTTGTGGCTTGCATCGGCATGGCTGTCTCTGGGAAAGACTATAGGCGCAGAATCAGTGTCGAGAGAATGGCCGTGGCAAAAAAAGTGAAGAGCCTGCCCAAAGCCGATGTCGAAGCCATCTTCGCTCGGTTTCATGAAATCGAGCCCGAGCCCAAGGGCGAGCTCGATTATATCAATGCTTTTACCCTTTTGGTGGCGGTGGTGCTGTCGGCGCAGGCCACCGACCTCGGCGTTAACAAGGCCACCAAAAGCCTCTTCGAACTCGCCCCCTCGCCGGCTGCCATGGTGGCTTTGGGTCAGGAAGAGATCGAGCGGCAGATCAAGACTATTGGTCTGTTCCGCACCAAGGCCAAGAATGTCTTTGCGCTGAGCCAATTGCTGCTGGAGCGGCACGGCGGGGAGGTGCCGGACGATCGTGAGGCGCTCGAAGCCCTGCCCGGCGTTGGCCGCAAGACCGCCAATGTGGTGCTCAATATCTGGTTCAAGCAACCCACCATCGCCGTGGACACGCATCTGTTCCGTGTTGGCAACCGCACGGGGCCTAGCGCCCGGCGCGACGCCGCTGGCGGTGGAACAGGCGCTGCTCAAGGTCATCCCGCCGCAATATTTGTTGCATGCGCATCATTGGCTGATCCTGCACGGCCGCTATGTCTGCAAGGCGCGCAAGCCCGAATGCTGGCGCTGCGCTATTGCCGAATGGTGCCGGTTTGAGCCGAAATCGCCGCTGCCTCGGGGGACTTAGACCGCCCCATAGCCCCGCGCCATGGCCGCGGCGAAAATCGGGATCAGCACCAATATCGCCACTTCGCCATGCACGAATTTTCGGCTCGCGGCGATTTCGCTGGCGGGCGGGGCAAAGTCCGGTTCGCTCGCCAGACTCTTGCGCCAGCGCACCAGCGACAGGGTCGGCTGGATCGAGAGCAGGCCCACCACGACGAAGGCCGCCATCTTGGCCCAGAAGGCGAAATTGGTGAGGTAATAGCTGGCATCCACGCCACCGAAAAAGACGCGGGTGAACCCGACGGCGATCACGAGCATCGCCACCCCGCCATAGGCGCCATCGATCCGGGCCAGCTGGTTGAGTCGCGGGCCGGCAATGCCCGGCCGCAGCAGGGCGAATTCGGCGGCGAGGATGCCGACCGGGGCAAAGACCGCCAGATGGTGAGCAATGGCCGGGATGAGTCCGATATCCATTTGCGAGCCCTCAACGCTCCATGTTATCAATGTTCACATATCTGCTCCTTCATGTGATCAATGTCAACATCCATCAACGCTCCCTATCATCACGGCAATCTCCGCCGAGCCCTGCTCGAAGCAGCCCTCATCATTCTCGAGCGCGAGGGCGAGGCGGGACTGGGCCTGCGCGATCTGGCCCGTGCCGTCGGCGTTTCGGCTGCCGCGCCCTATCGCCATTTCGATGGCCGGGCGGCTTTGCTCGAGGCCTTGGCCGTTACCGGCTTCCAGCGCTTCACCGCCGCCATGGAGGCCATACCTCTCGCCAATCCGCCTGACCTGATGGCAGCCATGGGCAAGACCTATGTGCTGTTCGCGCTCGACAATGCCAATCTGTTCCGGCTGATGTTCTCGCCCCAGCTCAAAAGGACGGCCGCCCCGGCCTGCGCATGGCCGCCGACGCGGCGTTCGAAACCCTGCGCCATATCAGCGGTGGCGACACCAAGACCGGCCGCATCACCGCGCTCGCGGCCCTGGGCAAGAGTGCACGGGCTGGCGGTGCTCTTACTCGACGGCCAGATCGCCATCCGGGCTGGGGAGGATACCGAGGCGTTGATCGCCGAGATCGTCAGAACATCTCTAAGGCTTGCCCCGGCGATCCTGCCCGTCTAAACCGGGCGTCGGAAAATTTCCTCACCGGCGGACCCCCTGCATGTCCCATACCCGTTTTGACGTCCTCACCATCGGCAATGCGATTGTCGACATCATCGCGCCGGTCGAGGCTGGGTTCATCGAACGCGAAGGCATGAGCGAGGGCATCATGCACCTGATCGATACCGATCGGGCCGAAGACCTTTACGGCAAGATGCCGATCACGCGGCAGCAGATTTCGGGCAGTAGCGCCGCCAATACGGCGGCTGGCGTTGCCTCTTTGGGCGGCCGCGCTGCCTTTGTCGGCAAGGTGGCCGATGATCCGCTGGGCGATGTGTTCGAAAGCGATCTCGACGCTATCGGCGTGCATTATGCCACCAGCCGGCTCAAGAATGGCGCGCTGACGGCCCGCTCCATGATCTTCCTTAGCGAAGATGGCGAGCGTACCATGAATACGTATCTCGGCGCCTGCCACCAATTGACCGAGGCCGATATCCGCCCTGACGAGATCGGCGCCGCCGCCATCACCTATATGGAAGGCTTTTTGTGGGACCCGGTCGAAGCCAAAAGGCCTTCGTGCTGGCCGCTCATTACGCGCACAAGAATGAGCGCGCCGCGGCTTTCACCCTCTCGGACCCGTTCTGCGTCGATCGCTATCGCGCCGAATTTCTGGACCTGATCCGCAGTAAGACCATCGACTACGTCTTTGCCAATGTGCATGAGCTGAAGTCGCTCTATCAGACCGACGATCTGGGCGAAGCCGTGCACGAAATCGCCAAGGATGCCGAACTGGCCGCCATCACCATGGGCGCCGATGGCGCCATGGCGGTCTATAATGGCGAGATCACCTCGGTGCCGGCCTTCCCGGTCGACAAGGTGGTCGACGCGACCGGCGCCGGCGATCTGTTTGCCTCGGGGTTTTTGCTGGGCATGGCGCGCGGGCAGTCGATGGAATCGGCGCTCAAGACCGGATGCCCGGCGGCGTCGGAAGTCATCAGCCATATCGGTGCGCGGCCGCTGGTGGAATTGACCGGGCTGGCAGAAGCGCACGGGCTGGCGGGTTAGCGCCCCAAAGCTACCCGCGTTTCATCCAGCGCCACGGCCGTGGCGCCGGTCGGCCTGAATTCCAGCCCGACATAGCCGCCATAGCCATTGGCGGCGAGCCAATCGAGTGTCGGTGCCAGCGGCAGCCCACCCGTGCCCGGCTGGTTGCGGCCGGGATGGTCGGCGACGTGGATATGGGCGATGCGGTCGACCCGGCCGGCCAGCACGTCCTGGGGCACTTCGCCCATCACCATGGAATGGTAGAGGTCGTAGAGCAGCGCGATTTCGGGACGGTTCACCGCTTCGACAATGTCGAGACCTTCGAGGGTCGAATGCAGATAATAGCCGGCATGATCGACCGGGGTGTTGAGCGGCTCCAGCGCCAGCTGCACGCCCGAGCCCTTGAGCACATCGGCCGAGCGCGCCATGGCCTCGGCCAGCGCATCATGCTGGCTCTCGCGCGACACGTCCGCCAGCAGCGGTCCGGCCCGGGCGATCATCACCTTGGTGCCCAGCCGCTGCGCGACGGCAAGGCCTTGCGCCAGCCCGTCGAGAAAGCGGTTGTGATCGCTGGTGCGCGTCAGTTCGGCAAAGGGCTCGGCAACGATGCCCGCCAAAGCCAGCCCGGTCGCGCCCAACGCGTCCTCAATGGCGTTGAGATCCTTGTTGGACCACAACCAGAATTCCACCGCATCCATGCCGGCCGCCTTGGCCGGTGAATGCGCTGCGCCACATCGGCCGTTTCGGGCACGAAGAGCATGTCGATGCAGGCTGAATATCGCCTCATGCGAGCCGCGTGCCGCTGTTCATTTCCTTGAGGATCGCCTCGGCTGCTGCCTTGGGATCGGGCGCCGCGATAATGGGGCGGCCCACCACCAGATGCGTGGCGCCCAGCGCCAGCGCCTCGGCCGGGGCCATGACCCGCTTCTGATCGCCCATTGCCGAACCGGCCGGGCGAATGCCCGGGGTGACGATGGCCATTTTGTGCCCGATAATGGTGCGCACCATTTCGGCCTCGTGCGGGGAGGTCACCACCCCGCCAATGCCGGCATCGCGCGCCTGCTGCGCCTGCAGCGCCACCAGCCCTGCCGCGTCGCGGGCATAGCCGGCATCCTTGACGTCCGCATCGTCCATCGAGGTCAAAACGGTGACGCCGAGCACACAGAGATCGGAGCCCCGGGCGGCCTTGGCGGCCGCCTGCATCGTTTTGGGATAGGCATGCACGGTCAGCATGGTGGCGCCGGTTTCAGCAATGGCGGCCACGCCCTTTTCGACCGTGTTGTCGATATCGAGCAGCTTGAGGTCGAAGAATACTTTCTTGCCGGCCTTGAGCAGGTCGCGGCCTAGCGCATAACCGTCGGCGCCGTAAAAGCACTGATAGCCGATCTTGTAGAAATCGACGCTATCGCCCAGCAGGGAAACGATTTCCTCGGCGCGCGTGACGAAACGTCGAGGCCCACGATCAACTGGCCAGTCATGGTCTTTCCCTCCGATGTCGCTATTGCTGTCGCGTTAAAGCAAATCCAGCTGCGCCGCAAGTCTCAGCGCTGGTGCCAGCCCGCCGCGATATCCTCGATGCGGGTCCATTCGCTGTGCAATTGCCGGGCGGTAAAGTCGAACACAAAGCCATTGCCGCCGCCCGGGCCGCCAGTGTGGCCCCGGTCTTCGGCGCGGGTGATGGCACGGCCCCCGACATGGCATTTGAGCAATGTGCCCACCGCGCCATGGCCGCAAAACACCACGGGCGCATCGTCGGACACACCGGCTAGCGCGGTCGCGACGGCGTCCACGATACGGGCACAGGCATCGATCGCCCGCTCCCACCCATCGATACTGGTTTCGGGCGCACCAAAGAAGCGGTCGGCCGTGGCCTCGAACAGCTCGGGCGGCAGGAAGCCGGTGGCGCTGCGATCATTCTCGCCCATCGCATGCTCGCAGGCGATGATGCTGGCGGTGACGGCGGCGATGATCTCGGCCAGTTCAACCGCCTTGCGCTCGCTGCTGGAAAAGATCGGCGCGCCGGACGGGATCACGCCGCGGGCGGCGAAGGCCTCGGCGCGGCGCCTGCCCTCTTCGGACAGACCCCAGAGCGGCACCGGCACATTGGGGTCCATTCTGACTTGCGGATGGGTCACATAGAGCGCCAGCATCGTTTTAGCCCCGCGAAAAATGGGTCAGTTCTTTGACCATCTGATCGACCTTGCGGATGATGGCCGGCTCGACCGGGGCGCCGGCTTCGTCAAAGGCCTCGGTTGCCGGCCCGATTCCCAACAGCGTCGGGACTACCAATGCGCCGACCTTGGTCAGCGATTCGCGCAAATGGCTGAGGCCCCAGATGGTGCCATATTTGCCCGAGCTGACCCCGCCAATGCCGAATATGGCGTGCTGGAAGGGGCTGGGCCGCTGGCGGCTGACCCGAGCCAGCGTGTTGACCATGAGCGGGGAGGCTCCGCCATTATATTCGGGGCTGGCAATGAAGATGATGTGATGGCTGCGCCAGAGCTCGGCCAGCCGCACCGCGGCTTCGGGCACGTTATCGGGCTCCAGATCCTCATTGAAGATCGGCATGTCGAAATCGCTGAGATCGAGCGCGGTGACGATGACGCCGGCTTCTTCAAGTTTGCGACCCACATGGGCCTGCAGCAGGCGATTATACGATCCGGTGCGGATGGAGCCGGAAAGGGTGAGGGCGGTCGGCATGGTGGGGAGAGATTCCTGCTGCGATGCAGCAACTGTGCCTGCGCGCCCCATATTCGGCAAGAGGTCCACAGCATTGAGCCCGCCTCACCCACGATGTCATTCCGGCGCAGGCCGGAATCCATGCTGAAGGCCGACCGCCAGCATGATGTTCGTTGTGGCAGCACAGCATGGATCCCGGCCTGCGCCGGGATGACACCGCGCGAGGGGAGAGACCCCGGCTTAAGCCTCGAACATCTTCTTGAGCTTGTCGAAGAAGCCGCCCGAGGTGGGGCTGGTCTCTTCGGTCTCGAGCCGGGCAAATTCCTCAAGCAGCTCGCGCTGCTTGCGGCTCAGGGCCTGCGGCGTTTCGATATCGAGCTGCACATAGAGATCGCCGACATCCTTGGAGCGGAGCACCGGCATGCCCTTGCCCTTGAGGCGCACACGCTGGCCCGGCTGGGTGCCGGCGGCAACCTTGACCTTGGCGCGGGTGGCGTCGAGCGTGGGCACTTCGAATTCCCCGCCGAGCGCGGCCGTGGTCATGGCAATGGGAATGCGGGCATAAAGATCGGCCCCATCGCGCTGGAACAGCTCATGCGGGCGGATCGAGATGAAGATGTAAAGATCGCCCGGCGGGCCACCGCGTAGCCCGGCCTCCCCCTCATTGGCGAGGCGTATGCGGGTGCCGTCCTCGATGCCTTTTGGAATATCGACCGAGAGCTTGCGATTTTCTCGGCGGCGGCCCCGGCCACCGCAATCGGTGCAAGGCTGGTCCATCATCTGGCCACGGCCCCGGCAGACCGGGCAGGTCCGCTCAATGGTGAAAAAGCCCCGGGCCGCGCGCACCTTGCCATGGCCATTGCACTGGCGGCAGGTATGGGTGCCGGTGCCCGGCTTGGCGCCCGAGCCATCGCAAGTGTCGCAGCCGACCAGCGTGGGCACGTCGATCTCGACGGTGCGGCCGGCAAAGCTTTCTTCAAGGCTGATTTCAAGATTGTAGCGCAAATCCGCGCCGCGCAGCTTGGCGGCGCCACCGCCGCCCCTGCCGCGGCGTTGGCCACCCATGAAGTCGCCGAAAATATCTTCAAAGATATCGGACATGGAGGAATTGAAATCGCTGCCGAAACCGGGGCCCGGGCCACGCCTGCCGCCATTTTCGAACGCGGCATGGCCGAACCGGTCATAGGCTGCGCGCTTCTGGCCGTCCTTGAGCGTGTCGTAGGCTTCGTTGATTTCCTTGAACTTGGCCTCGGCCTCCCCATTGCCGGGATTGCGATCCGGGTGGTGCTGCATGGCGAGCTTGCGATAGGCGCTTTTCAGCGCTGCATCGTCGGCGCCCTTGGCCACGCCAAGCACCTCATAGAAATCCCGTTTGGCCAAGAAACAACTCCGAATGCATTTTGGGGGCGCTTGCGCCCCTGATCAAACCAGCCCCACGTCTCGCCCTAGATGGCAATCGACCCCGCTCCCCGCAAGGGGCTGGGCTCAGTTAACGGGCAAAACCATCGCCGCCGCTCTTAGCAAGCGACGGCGGGCGGTTCAACATTGCTGATTCGGCAGATTTTCAGGCTATCAACCCCGTCGGTCGGACATGAAGGCCTTGCTCAGCGCGTCGGCGGCGTCGCCTTGGGCGAACAGCGCCTTGGTGACCAGCACGCCCAGCCCGAAAAAGCCCTGCGTCACCCCGTCATAGACCCAGCAATTGACTGGGACATGGGCCGCTTCCAGCGCTTCGGCCAAAGCCTCGCCTTCCGAGCGCAGCGGATCGATCTCGGCCAGCACGATGGTGGCCGGAGCCACCCTGCGCCAGTCGTCGCGGGCGACCAGATCAATGCGGTGGTCCTTGATGGTCTCGGCATCCTCGAACAGATGCCGGAAGCGCCAGCGCATGGCGGCCAGCCCGATCGGGCGCACCCGGAGCGTCGCGCCATAGGAGGCGGTGGTGAGATCGCTGCCGGCAATGGGGTGGATCAGCAATTGATGCAGCGGCTGGGTGACGCGTTCGGCGCAGGCGCGCAGCGCCACATTGGCGGCCGGGTTTGCCCCCGCATCTTCGCCGGCAATGGCCAGCCGGCGCGGATCCCCGCCCAGTTCGCGCGCCTTGGCGATCAGCCAGCGCCGGGACGCCCGAGCATCGTCATGGGCAGCGGGAAATTTGTGCTCGGGCGCGAGGCGATAGGCCACCGAGACCACCATGGCGCCGGTGCAGCTGCGCCGTGGCGCGGGCCGAGGCATCGTGCGTATCGAGATCGCCGGTGACAAAGCCGCCGCCGTGGAAATAGAGAATCATCGGATTGAGCCGGCTGAGCAGGCCCAGCGGCCGGTAGAGCCGGGCGGACAGGCTCATGTCTCGGTCGGTCTCGATGGCGATGTCCTCAGCGGTCACGCCATCATCGGCGGCTTCGCGGGTCTGCAGCGCCAAAATGCCGGCAATGGCATCGGCTGCCTTGGGCTGGCGCCTTGCGGCAGCGGGCGTTGCCTGTTCCAGCGGCCGCGCACCCAGTTCGGCCGGGGCATCGAGCACATGCTTCATATCGGTATCGAGCCGGCTCATCGGATCGCCGCCGATCAATTCGGCAATGCGCCCGATCGTGTCGGCTCGGTGGGCCGGCTCAGGAATATTCGCGCTGGAATCGCTCATCGAGCCACCTCGTTCTTGGTTGGCTCTGTTTGATCCCCCCATTCGGCCGGGATTTAGGCCCAATCGTGCTGTTTTTGCGGCGGGTGATTCACGTGAAACGGAAAGCCGGGCATTTGGTGCAATGCCGCCACAACCGGTGGCCTTCCCTTCTCCCGCAAGGGGCGAGGGGAAGAGATGCTCCTGCCCAAAACAAAAAGGGCCCGGCTTGCGCCGGACCCTTCATAATCTTGGCTTGAGACTTAAGCCGATTTCTTGTCGTCGTCGTCCTTGACCTCTTCGAAGTCGGCGTCGACGACATCGTCTTCGTCCTCATCGGCAGTGCCATTGGCCTTGGCTTCGGCTTCCGCCCGGCTGGCCTTGTACATGGCCTCGCCCAGCTTCATCGAGGCTTCCGCCAGCGCCGCGGTCTTTTCCTTGATCACTTCGCCATCCTCGCCGTCGATCACGCCCTTGAGGTCGGTGATGGCGGCTTCGATAGCGGTCTTGTCCTCGGCCGAAACCTTGTCGCCATATTCCTTGAGCGACTTTTCGGTCGAGTGGATCAGGCTTTCGCCCCGGTTCTTGGCTTCCACAGCTTCGCGCTTGGCCTTGTCGGCCTCCGCATTCTGCTCGGCTTCCTTGACCATCTTTTCGATGTCGGCGTCGCTGAGGCCACCCGAAGCCCGGATGCGGATCTGCTGCTCCTTGCCGGTGCCCTTGTCCTTGGCCGAAACCTGCACGATGCCGTTGGCATCGATGTCGAAGGTCACTTCGATCTGCGGCACACCACGCGGTGCGGGCGGAATGCCGGTCAGATCAGAAATTGCCGAGCAGCTTGTTGTTGGCGGCCATTTCGCGTTCGCCCCGGAACACGCGGATGGTCACGGCGCTCTGGCTGTCCTCGGCGGTCGAGAAAGTCTGGCTCTTCTTGGTCGGGATGGTCGTGTTGCGATCGATCAGGCGGGTGAACACGCCACCCAGCGTTTCAATGCCGAGCGACAATGGCGTCACGTCGAGCAGCAGCACGTCCTTGACGTCGCCCTGTAGCACGCCGGCTCGGATCGCCGCGCCCAGCGCCACGACTTCGTCCGGGTTTACGCCCTTATGGGGCTCCTTGCCGAACAGTTGCTTGACCACTTCCTGCACCTTGGGCATGCGGCTCATGCCACCGACCAGCACGACTTCGTCGATCTGGGCCGCGGTGAGGCCGGCATCCTTGAGCGCCTGCTTGCAGGGCTCGACGGTCTTCTGGATCAGGTCATCGACCAGCGATTCTGAACTTGGAACGGCTGAGCTTGAGCGTCAAATGCTTGGGGCCCGAAGCGTCTGCCGTGATGAAGGGCAGGTTGATTTCGGTCTGGGTCGAGCTCGAGAGTTCGATCTTGGCCTTTTCGGCAGCTTCCTTGAGGCGCTGCAGAGCGAGCTTATCGTTGCGCAGGTCAATGCCCTGCTCTTTCTTGAACTCGTCGGCAAAGTAATCGACCAGACGCATGTCAAAGTCTTCGCCGCCCGGGAAGGTGTCGCCATTGGTCGACTTCACTTCGAACACGCCATCGCCGATTTCCAGCACCGACACGTCGAACGTGCCGCCGCCAAGATCGTAGACGGCGATCGTGCCGGCGGCCTTCTTGTCGAGGCCATAGGCGAGCGCCGCAGCGGTGGGCTCGTTGATGATGCGCAGCACTTCAAGCCCGGCAATGCGGCCGGCATCCTTGGTGGCTCGGCGCTGGCTGTCGTTGAAGTAAGCCGGAACCGTGATCACGGCCTGCGTGACAGTCTCGCCGAGATAGGATTCGGCGGTTTCCTTCATCTTCTGCAGGATCATGGCCGAAACCTGCGAGGGCGAATACTTTTCGCCCGAGGCTTCCACCCATGCATCGCCATTGTCGGCGGCGACGATCTTGAAGGGAACCAGATTCTTGTCCTTGGCCACGACCTTGTCGTCATAGCGGCGCCCGATCAGGCGCTTGACGGCAAACAGCGTGCCTTCAGGATTGGTGACAGCTCGGCGCTTGGCCGGCTGGCCTACCAGACGCTCGCCATCCTTACTGAAGGCGACCATCGAGGGGGTGGTGCGCGCCCCTTCCGCGTTTTCGATAACCTTGGGATTGGCGCCGTCCATCACTGCAACGCAGCTATTGGTGGTGCCCAGATCGATACCGATGACTTTAGCCATTACTCTAGCCTCTCTTTGAGCAAACCCATTGTGGAGCCCTCCTTGCGAAGCAGCCCCGTGGCCACGCAGGCCGGGTTCCTTGCAACTGGAATGTGCCCATTGCTGGGCCTTGGGCGTATATAGGGGGTGAGCATGGCGCTTCAAGCGCGCAGAGCCCGGATTTGCCTTGGGTTTGATTCATTCTTGCCGTCTCGGCTCATGCCCAGCTTGTACCAGCCAGACATGAGCAACCGAGCCAATTAATCGCTCAGCCCATATTCGTCCAGTGCGCAGTTAGGCCCTCTTGCCCAAATGGGCCGGCCCAAGGCACTCTGATGCCAGTTCATTTGAGGAGTTATTGCCATGACGATCACCATCACCCCCGGGACGTGCTGGTCGTGGTCGATGTGCAATATGATTTCCTGCCCGGCGGCAATCTGGCCGTGGCCGGGGGCGATGAAATCGTGCCGCTGATCAATACGCTCGCCAAAAAATTCACCAATGTGGTGCTGACCCGAGACTGGCACCCGGCCAATCACATTTCCTTTGCCAGCAACCATCCCGGCAAAGCTCCGTTTCAGACAATCGAACTGCCCTATGGCACTCAGGTGCTCTGGCCCGACCATTGCGTCTGGATGAGCCACGGCGCCCAGATTTCGGCCGACCTCGACATCCCCCGTGCCCAGCTGATCATCCGCAAGGGCTGCAATCCCCAGATCGACAGCTATTCCGGCTTCCGAGAAGCCGACCGCGAAACTGCTGACGGGCCCGGCCGGTTATCTCAACAGAGCGCGACACCGGCCGGCTTTACCTAGTCGGCCTCGCCACCGATTTCTGCGTTGGCTGGACCGCCATCGACGGCGCCGCCGCCGGCTATGACGTGACCGTCATCGAAGACGCGACTCGCGCCATCGACAATGCGGGGAGTCTGGCTCAGGCTCGGACCGATATGGCCGAAGCGGGCGTGGAGCGAGTGCTGAGCAAGGATATTCTGGGGTAGCACACCCCTAAGCTACGATACCCACAGGGTCATTCCCGCGAGCAGGGAACCCTGTTTTCAACCTTGGCAAGAAAAACGGAGGTCCCGCTTTCGCGGGGATGACACCGTGTTTGGAACGAGAATCCCCAACCCCCAAACAAAAGGGCGCCATTGCTGGCGCCCCCAGATTGGTGAGCTGGCCTCAAGCCGTCAAACGCTCTTATCCACCGTCTCGTCGGCCGGGGCGTGGCTGGGGCCGCCCTTGGCGACGCCGACCATGGCGGGGCGCAGCACGCGGTCGCCGATGGCGAAGCCCGCCTGCACGACTTGGACCACCGTGCCTTCAGGCCGGCTGGGATCGGGGACTTCGAACATGGCCTGATGCTTGTGCGGATCAAATTTCTGACCTTCGGCCTCGATCGGCTTGACGCCGTGCTTGGCGAGCAGGCGCTGCATTTCGCGCTCGGTCATCTCGATGCCTTCGATCAGGCTCTTGGTCGTCGCATCGCCCGATCTGCGGGCTTCGGCCGGCAGCACCGGAGAGCCCGGCTCAGTGCATCGGTGGCCGAGAGCATGTCGCGGGCAAAGCCGGCAATGGCGTAGGAGCGGGTGTCGGCGACATCGCGCTCGGTGCGCTTGCGCAGGTTTTCCATCTCCGCAATGGTCCGCAGCACCCGGTCCTTGAGCTCGGCATTCTCGGCGCGCAGCGCTTCGATCGGGTCGATCTCGGGCGTGGCTTCAGGGGTTTCGACTTCGGGCGTTTCGCCATTGGCGGCGTTTTCGTCGCTCATCATGAATTTGGGTTCCGCAGAGAGTTCGGGATTTAGTCAGCCATATCGGCCAAACATGGCACTTTTTCAAGCCTTGGGAACGCCGCCCTAGCGCTTGCAGGCCATCATCGTGGAAATCACATTGGCGGTATAATCCACCACCGGCACGATGCGGGCGTAATTGAGCCGGGTCGGCCCGATCACCCCCGGGACGCCCACCACCTTGTCATTGGCGTCCTTATAGGGGCTGAGGATGACCGAGGAGCCGGAGAGCGAGAACAGCTTATTCTCCGAGCCGATAAAGATGCGCACGCCCTGCGCCTTTTCGGCGTCCCCCAACAGGTCGAGCAGCCCGTCCTTGCTTTCCAGCTCGTCGAAGAGTTGCCGCATCCGTGCCAGATCGTCCGAGGCCATGGCGTCATTGATCAGATTGGCCCGGCCGCGCACGATCACCGTGGGCTGGCTCGAGACCGATGGCTGGCTGAGCGTGGCTATCCCCGCATCGACCAACTTTTGCGTCAACTCATCCAGTTCGGCCCGCTGTTCGGCGCGTTGCTCGGACAAAATCTTGCGCGCTTCGGCAATGGTGCGCCCTACCACGTGATGGGCCAGATAATTGCTGGCCCGGGTCAAGGTGCTGGCGGCCGTGCCCGGCGGCAGGTCCATGATGCGGTTTTCCACCTGCCCGTCCTGCCCCACCAGCACGGCCATGGCCCGGGCGGCGTCGAGCCGCACGAATTCGATATGGCGCAGCACCATGTCGGATTTGGCGGCGATCACCACCCCTGCCCCCGGCTGAGGCCGGAGAGCAACTGGCTGGCTTCGGTCAGAAAATCCTCGACTCGGCCCTGCCGCCCTTCGATATGGCTGGCGATCTGGCTGCGTTCGCGCTCGTCGACCGAGCCCACCTCGAGCATGGCATCGACGAAAAACCGCAAGCCTTCCTGCGTCGGGGCGCGGCCGGCCGAGGTATGGGGCGCCGCAATCAGCCCCAGATCTTCGAGATCCGCCATGACGTTCCGCACGGAGGCGGGCGATAGGCCCACCTGCAGCATGCGGCTGAGATCACGCGAGCCCACCGGCATGCCGGTATCGAGATAGCGCTCGACGATCTTCTTGAAGATGTCCCGGCTGCGGGCATTGAGGACGCTGAGAAAGTCTTCCGGGGGCTTTGTCATGAGAAAAGATTCAAATTATCCCTTTAACCCTGAGCTCTCATTTAAGGGCATTGCTGCCTCCCGCCAAGCGTCCACGACTTGTGAGCGGGGCCCATCAGGGTTAAGAGGCGGTTAATAGCCCTTTTCTTTGACTTGTCTTCAGGTGATTTGCCCATGCGGCCTTCCGGACGTGAGCCCAACCAGATGCGCGCCGTAACCATCGAGCGCGGCGTCGCCCAAAAGGCGGAAGGCTCGTGCCTCGTCAGCTTCGGCAATACCAAGGTGCTGGTGACGGCATCGGTGGAAACCAGCATACCCAGCTGGCTGCGCGGCAAGGGCCGGGGCTGGGTCACCGCCGAATATGGCATGTTGCCCCGCGCCACCGGCAGCCGCACCTGCCGCGAGGCAACTGCCGGCAAGCAATCGGGCCGCACCTCGGAAATCCAGCGCCTGATCGGCCGCTCGTTGCGCGCCGTGGTCGATCTGCAGCTGCTGGGCGAAAACCAGATCACGGTGGATTGCGACGTGCTCGAGGCCGATGGCGGCACCCGCACCGCCTCCATCACCGGCGCCTATGTGGCGCTGCGCGATGCCATCAAATGGATGGATGAGCGCAAGCTGACCAAGGGCGCGGCTTTGCGCGATTCGGTTGCGGCGGTTTCCTGCGGCATCTATCGCGGCGCGCCGGTGCTCGATCTCGATTATCTCGAGGACGTGGAAGCCCATACCGATGCTAATTTCGTCATGACCGGCTCGGGCAAGTTCGTTGAAATCCGGGGCACGGCCGAGCAGGTTCCCTTTAGCCGCGACGAGCTCAATGCACTCATGGCGCTGGCCGAACAGGGCATTGGCGAATTGACCCTGTTGCAACAAACGGCCTTTGCCTCATGATCGGCTGGATCCTCAAAAGCTCACCCGCAACCAGCCCGCCCCCAAGCGTGAACCGGTTCGCTCCGTGCCGGGCGAGAATTGCGCACTCTGGCACGACGTGAGCCGGGCGCTCGACCAATCGGCCCGCGCCGCCAGCGCGCAAAGCCAAGGGAGCGACACGATGACCGCCATTCCCCGCCTGCGCAGAAGGCGACCGACTGGTGCTGGCCTCCCACAACAAGGGCAAGCTGGTCGAATTTCAGGAATTGTTCGAGCCCTTCGGCCTCGAAATCGTCTCGGCGGCTGAGCTCGACCTGCCCGAGCCCGAGGAAACCGGCACTACTTTTGCCGAAAATGCCCGCATCAAGGCGCATGCCGCCGCCCGGGCCTCGGGCATGCTGGCTCTATCCGATGATTCGGGGCTCTGCGTTGATGCTCTCGGCGGCGATCCGGGCGTCTACACCGCCAATTGGGCTGGTCCCAACAAGGACTTTTGCATGGCATGAAGCGCGTCGAAGATGCGCTGCAGGCTGCCAATGCCACCTCGCCCAGCCAGCGCCGGGCCCATTTCATGGCCACGCTGTGTCTGGCCCATCCCGATGGCCGCGACGTGCTGTTCGAGGGCCGGGTCGATGGCACCATTGTCTGGCCGCCGCGCGTCGAGCGGGGCCATGGCTTCGATCCGGTTTTCATGCCCGCCGGCTATGACATCACCTTCGGCCAGATGGCCGCCGAAGCCAAGCATAGCTGGACGCCGGGCGAACAGGGGCTGAGCCACCGCGCCCGGGCCTTTTCGAAATTCGTCGAGGATCAGATTGCCAAGGACTGACCGCATCATGTGGCAGCCGTTTTTGGGAGCAGGGAATGCCGCAATCCAGCAATGACCTGTTCGGCGTCTATGTGCATTGGCCGTTCTGCGCGTCCAAATGCCCCTATTGTGACTTCAACAGCCATGTCCATCGCGGCCCCTTTGACGAGGAAGGCTATGTCGCCGCCTATGAGCGCGAAATCGCCCATGCTGCGCAGCTGACCCCCGGCCGGGTCGTGCAATCGATATTTTTTGGCGGCGGCACGCCCTCGCTGATGAGCCCCGGGCCACCGGCAAGATCATCGACGCCATTGCCAAGCACTGGACCGTCGAGCGCCATGCCGAGATCACGCTCGAAGCCAATCCGACCAGCGTTGAAGTCGACCGCTTCAAGGGCTTCCGCACCGCCGGGGTCAACCGCGTCTCGCTGGGCGTGCAATCGCTGCGCGACAAGCCGCTGGCTGAACTGGGCCGTCGCCACACGGTGGACGAAGCCATTACGGCGGTGCGCATCGCCCAATCGGTGTTCGAACGCTCGAGCTTTGATCTGATCTATGCCCGTCCCCACCAGACCCCGGAAGATTGGGAAGACGAGCTCAAGGAAGCCCTCTGGATGGCGCGCGGCCATATCAGCCTCTACCAGCTGACCATCGAGCAAGGCACGCGCTATTTTGACCTGCACAAGGCCGGCAAGCTCAAGATGCCGGACGAGGATCTCTCGGCCGATTTCTACGAGCTGACCCGAGAATTGACCGCTGCCGCGGGCCTGCCCGCCTATGAGATTTCCAATCACGCCCGCCCCGGCCGAGAAAGCCAGCACAATATGCTCTATTGGCGCTATGGCGAATATGCCGGCATTGGTCCAGGCGCCCATGGCCGGTTGATGATCAACAACCAGCGCCACGCCACCGCCGCCGAAAAAATGCCCTTCGACTGGCAGAAAAAGGTCAATACGGCCGGCCACGGCATGGTGGTGGACGATGTGCTGACTCGGGAAGAACAGGGCGACGAATTCTCGGTCATGGGCCTGCGGCTCAAGGAAGGCATCTCGCCGTCCCGCTTCACTGCCATTTCCGGCCGCAAGATCAACCAGCGCCAGATTGATGATTTGAAGGGCTACGGGTTTGTTGAGACACTGCCCAACGGCAATATAAGGGTGACGGACCGGGGTTGGCCGGTGCTGGATGCCGTGGTGGCGGATCTGGCGGCTTAGACTTCTTCCTCTTCCCTCAAGGGGAGAGGGAGTTCAGAGCCTCACCCCATCCACCGTCACCGCCCCACCCGGCGCAAGCTTTTTGATCACCAGCCCATATTCGCTGCGGCCATTTCCCAAAAAGCGGAACATCCCGTCCCGGCCGTTAAAGCCCGACGCCGCCAGCATCAGGCTCGGATTATAGGGCGGGTTGGCCATGGACAGCGTGTTTACATTGGCCAAGATCGTTGCCGTATAGGCGATGGTCGCGAGCGGATGTGGTTGGGTGCCGAAGCGGGCCCGGTAGTCACCGCGAATGGCATTGAGCCCGCCATCATCGACGCTGGGATAGAGTGCGCCGCTCAATTGGCTAGATTGCAATATCGCCGCATCGCCCTGCCAATCGGCTGAACCCACCAATAGCACCGCGCCCGGCGCCAATCCGGCCTGTTGCAGCGCCGCCGCGAAGGTGGGCGCGCTCGCCCGATCCGGCAGGAACAGGGTATCGATCACCCCGCTCTGGATCAGCGGTAGCGCTCGGCTGATGACCTGCTGCACCTCCCCAGCGCTGGAAAATCCATAAACCGCCTGCGGCTGATAACCCGCCACGGCGGCCTGTTGCCGGAACGCGCCCTGCTGCGCCTGCCCGAATTCGCTATTGGGGAAAATCCCGGCAATGCCGCGCCGGCCCCGGCTGCGCACATAGGCCAGCGAGCGCTTCATCTCGGCATCGGGCAACACGCTCAGCAGGTAAACGCCGGGGCTGGCCGCATTGGGATTGTTGGAAAACCCGATCAGCGGCAATCCGGCCGAGCGCGCCACCGCGCCGGCGGCCGTCACTTGATCGGCCCGCAATGGCCCCGGGATCAGCTTGGCCCCATCCGTCACCGCGGCACTGGCAGCGCTGGCCGCGCCCTCGACGCTGGTGCTAGTGTCCTGCAGGGTGATGGTGATATTCTCGGCAATATTGGGATTGGCTTCGATAAAGCTGATGGCAAGCTTGCTGGCATTGGCCAGCGCCATGCCCACCGAAGCCGTGCCCGGGTCCCCGCTCAGCGGCAGCAGCAAAGCCACCTTGACCGGGCCGTGACCGAAACTCTCTGATGGTCCTGCCGCTACCGGCATGGGCATCATGCCCGGCTGTTGTATCGGGATGGGCTGCGCCTGTTGCAGGGCCAGAATCGCCAAAGGGAAAGCTGAAGCTGCGCGAACCGATCTGGTATTCGCCCGGAGCACAGGAGGACACGGCGAGCAGCGCCGCCGTCAGCAGCGCCAGCCGGATTCGTCGCGTGGATGGTTTGACAATGCCCACCCCATGCCCTCGAATTGATAGCAATCGGTTAACATCTTGCGCCGATATCGTTAACCCGGCGTCAATGACGTGCGACAAGGCAAAGCCATGACCGAACCCTCCTCCGGCTATTTCATCGCCGGCACCGCCTTTGCCGCTCCGCCCCTCGCCCCCGGCCTTTATGTCGTGGCGACGCCGATCGGCAATTTGCGCTGATATCACCATAAGGGCGCTGGAAACCCTCGCCGCTGCCTCCGTGGTGCTGTGCGAAGACACCCGCATGTCCGCCCGCCTGCTCGATCATTACGGCATCAAGGGGCGCCGGGTGGCGCTGCACGAACACAATGAGCGCGCCAAGGCCGACGACATCGTCGCCCGCGTCGCTTCCGGCCGAGCCATTGCGCTGATTTCCGACGCCGGCACGCCGCTGCTGTCCGATCCCGGCTTTCCGCTGATCCGCGCTTTGGCCGAAGCCAATCTGCCGGTCTTCCCCATTCCCGGTGCCTCGGCCCTGCTCTCGGCGCTGGTCGTCGCGGGCCTGCCCACTGATGCTTTTGCCTTTCACGGCTTCCTGCCCAACAAGGCCGGCGCCCGCGCCAATGCCATTACGGCGCTCAAGGATTCACGTGAAACTTTGGTGTTTTACGAAAGCCCCCGCCGGCTCGATGACACGCTCGCCGCCATGGCCGAAATCTTTGGCGAGCGGCAGGCGGCCGTCGCGCTGGAGCTGACCAAGCGGTTCGAGCGCGTCCATCGTGGCACCCTGCCGGCTCTGGCCGCCGAATTTGCCGATACCGAAACCAAGGGCGAAGCCGTCATCGTCGTTGCTGGCGCCGCCGAGGCGAGTACCCCGGACGCCGCCGACTGGCAGGCGGACCTTGTCGTGGAAATGGAAAAGCAGCCCCTGCGAGCGGCAGTCGACGAAGTGACCAAAAAATACGGGCTCAAGCGCAAGGAAGTCTATGATGCCGCCCTCGCCCTTAAAGCCGAAAAGTAAGGCGCGTGTTGCCGCCCATCTGGGTGGCCACCGCGGCGAGGCTTTGGCCGCCTGGTTTCTGCGGCTCAAACTCTACCGGATCGTTGAAACCCGTTACAAAACCCCGGTCGGGGAAATCGACCTCATCGCCGAGCGCTTCGGCGTCACCGTCTTTGTCGAGGTCAAGGCGCGCACGAAGGCTAGCGCCCATGCCGAGGCCCCGGCGGCGGTCAATCAATCACGCATCGTGCGGGCGGCGGAATATTGGCTCAGCCGTCACCCCGACAAGGCTCATACCGATCTGCGCTTCGACGTGATCTTTCTGGTCCCGCGCGGCTGGCCGCGCCACTTGGTGAATGCCTTCGGCGGCTGAAGCCTAGTCGGAAATCTCCACCCAGATCAGGTGGTGATCGCTGGCGGCGTGGATTTCCTTGTCGAGTTCGGCAAACACCTCCCAGCGCTTGGGCCGGGTGCCGGGCCGAGCGCCCTTGCGGAAAATGCCGGCCGCGGTGACCCGGGCAAACAGCGCCGGCGACAGCAGTAGATAATCAATCTTGTTGCTGTCATTGCCCAGCCCATAGGTACCCTTGCCGGCAAACGCCCCGGTCGAAAAATTGGGATGCTCGCTGACCTCCTTGAGGTCCGTCTCAGCCAGCAGGCGCTGGAGCGGCTCGGATTCTGGGGTGTCATTGAGATCGCCCGAGATAACGATCTTGTCGTGTCCCTCGGCGCGCAATCCCTCATAGATCTCGGCGGTGCGCTCGGCTCGGTCGCGCCGCTTGCCGATCGAATTCTCGTCATTGCCGCCGAATTTGGATTTGAAGTGGTTGGGCAGGATCCAGATGGTTTCCCCGCCCGGCGTGATCACCTGATATTCCGGGCAATCAGCGCGAATAGATGCGCTCGCCATTTTCCCGCATATCGGCAATATGGCTGCGCATCAGCCCCACCGAATAGCCATTAGTGAGCATTAGCCCAACATCAATGCCGCGCTCGTCATTGCCGTCGATCAGCATGATCTCGTCATAGGGTTCGCCGCCCAGCTTGAGCAGAACCTGCTCGGAAAACTGCTTCAGCGCGACGCGATCTTCGGCCTCGATCACCGCCGGGATATCGGCTGCTGCCTCCATGATCACCCGCCCGGTATTCATCACCGCCACCGCGTTATTGGGCTCGGTGCGCAATTCCACCCAGCCCACCCAATCGGCGCGGCCCTTGGCGGTAATCACCATGGGCCCGCTCTTGGGCTGCTTCCAGAAACTGCCGCGAATCTTGCGGAAGATGGCAAAGGGCGGATTGGGCGCGGTGAGCTTGAGCTCCTTGATCAGCACCAGCATCCGCTTCTTGTCGGCGTCCGAATAGATCTCCTTGCCGATCAGCACATTGATCTCGGCCACCGCATCGGTAATCGTGGCGCCCTTGGCCTGGTCTTCCGAGTTAAAGGCCTTGGGCCGGTCGAACAGATTCTCCACATTGAATGCTGCGATCTTCATGATGCCCTCCAGCTCATGATTCCCGCGCTCACTATGCGCCGCCATTGTGACACTGACCAATCGGCAAAAATGGATGGGGCAAAAGCTCTTGCGTCCGGCCGCGCCATGCCATGTCATTGCACTCATTGCCAAGCAAAGGGCTCTTCATGTCGCTCAAAGTCGCCGTCCAGATGGACCATGTCGCCACCATCAACCCACGCGGCGATTCCACCTTCGCCATGATGCTGGAAGCCCAGGAGCGCGGGCACTATCTTCTGCATTACACGCCCGATAGCCCGGCCCTGCGCGGCAATGTGGTCTCGGCGCTGGCCGCCCTGATCACCGTGATCGACAAGCCCAAGGGCGAGCATTTCACCCCGGGCGAAGCGAGCCGGATTGATCTGTCCACCCGGGACGTGGTGCTGATGCGCCAGGACCCGCCCTTTGACATGAATTATATCACGCTCACGCACCTGCTTGAGCGTATCCATCCCAAGACGCTGGTGGTCAATCCGCCTGCCGCGGTGCCAATGCGCCCGAAAAATCCTCGTCACCGATTTCCCCGAGCTGATGCCGCCAACCACGGTGACGCGCGACCGCGCGCAAATCCATGAATTCCGCAAGGAGCATGGCAATATCATCGTCAAGCCGCTCTACGGCAATGGCAGGGCCGGCGTGTTCTTCATCCGGGAGGGCGACCACAATCTGGCCAGCCTGCTCAGAATTGTTCGAGGCCAATTACCGCGAACCCTTCATGATCCAGAAATACCTGCCGGACGTGCGCAAGGGCGATAAACGCATCATCATCATCGACGGCGAGCCCGTGGCCGGCCTCAACTGTATCCCCGCCGATGGCGAAGCGCGGTCCAACATGCATGTCGGCGGCCGCCCTGAACTCTCCCCGCTCACCGAGCGCGAGCGCGAAATCTGCGCGACCATCGCCCCGGCGTTGAAAGAGCGCGACATGATTTTTGTGGGCATCGACGTCATCGGCGACTACCTCACCGAAATCAACGTCACCTCCCCCACCGGCATCCGCGAAATCAAACGCTTCGGCGGCCCCGACATCGCGGTAATGATCTGGGACGCGATCGAGAAGCGGCGGAGCTAAGCGCGTTGCGCCCGCTGGCATTGCTCGTCGATCTTGCGGGCTTTGCCTCGGGCACGCCGATCACCATCGCGCGTTGCACCGCGTCCGGCGCGATCGAGGATTTTGTCGCCGGCACTGGTCGAATGGTCGTGCCGTGGCGGCGTCCGATCGCTTCTATGGCGCCAGCCTCGCCAAGCAATTCACCGGGGCGGCCGTAGCGATCCTCGTTCGTGACGGTCGGCTCGACCCGGATCAGCCGGTGGCAGGCCATTTGAGTGATCTGCCGCTGTGGGCTGCCGGCATTACGCCGCGCCACCTTGCCCATCACATTGCCGGTCTGCCGGCTGGCGGTGCGCTTGAAGCGCAGGCGCCGGGTGACTGGACCGAGGATTTTGTTTCCGCTGCGCTGGATGCCTTGCCTCGTTTGGTAACGGCGCCTGCCACCAGCTATGCCTATTCCAACGTCGGCTACATCCTGCTCGCCCGGCTCGTGGAACGCATCTCCGGCGAGCCATTCGCAGCCTTCATCAATGCCCGCCTGCTGGCGCTGCTCGGCATCAAGGGCATGGGTTTTGCACGGGATGTCACGGCTCATCCGCAGGTCGCTCATATGGGACAATCCCTGCCGCTCACGCATGGCGATGGCGGGCTCTGGTCAACCAGCCATGCCTTTGCACTCTGGCTGCACCAGCAAAACTTGGACACGCTGGGTATTGCCGACACTGTTGAGGCACTCGGGCGGCTCACGACCGGGGTGGATGTGCCCTATGGCTGGGGTCTAGGCCTGCGCGTCCACCGCGGCAACAAATTGCTGATCCATGGCGGAGAATGGACTGGCGCAGTCGCCAAAGCCGTCCGCTGCCCCGCGCTGGGAATCGCTGTCGTCGCGATGGCCGCCGGTGCTGCGTTTGAAACGCTGGACCGGCTTGTCGAAGCGGCGTTGAACGATGTTTAGAGACTGCATGCTTGCAGGACTGGCCCCCGCCCGTTTAAGCCGCTAATGCTGGTGAAGATAAGCCGGGGAACTCTTCAGCAATGCCCACCACGACATTTTTCGTCGCCTTTGCGACCCTTTTGCCACTGTGGGCGTGGCTGATATCGCGTTTATTTTCGCCGCGCTCACCAAGCATAATACAGCCAAGCAGCGTTTTGCCTTTGCTACGCGGGGCGTGATCATTGCCGGCATTATCCTGCTGCTGTTCGGCGTATTGGGCAGCGCCATTCTCGAAGTGTTCGGCATTACCATTCCGGCTTTGCGCACGGCGGGCGGATTGCTGCTGTTCCTGATCGCCATCGACATGGTGTTTGCCCGCCATTCGGGCGGCACCGGCACGACCGATGAGGAAGAGGTCGAAGCCCGGCAGCGCGAGGATATCGCGGTCTTCCCGCTGGCCATGCCGCTGCTGGCCGGTCCCGGCGCCATCTCGGCGGTGATCCTGCTCACCACCGGTACGACGAGCGATCTCGAATTCTGGGCCGTGCTGGTCGCCATCGTGGTGATTTTGTTCCTCGCCCGGCTCACACTGCTGGTCGCCATTCCCATCCAGCGCCTGCTGGGCGTTACGGGCCCGGCCGTGGTGTCGCGCGTGGTCGGCATTCTCCTTGCGGCCCCGGCGGTGCAATTCGTCTTTGACGGGGTCAAGGCCAGCGGCCTGCTTGGCGGCTGAAAACTTCGTAAAATTGCTCCGTTAAGCAAATCTTAAGGACGCGATTGACCCTGCCGCTTCACCGCGCACCTATCATCCAAGACCTTGAATGGGGCGGAGGGGCTTCATGCGTATCACCGCGGCACTCGTCTTGCTGCTCTTTGCCATTATCGGCTCCGGCGCGGCCGGCATTGCGGCCACGCAAACCGTGGCGCCCACGACGCTGGGCACGCAATGAAACGAAAACGGCCGGCATGAGCCGACCGTTCTGAAATTTCATCTTAGCCGAAGAAAGCCAGCCTATTTCTTGGCCACATTGCCAGTGCTGCCGGCGCCTGTGCCCGTAACGGGCTTGGCCGCAGCGACCTTGTCCTTCTTGGGTTTCTTGGCTTCCTTGTTGCTGCGCATTTGTCCTTTGGCCATCTGGTGGTCCTCCTCATGCTCGGGCGCCCGCCCGCAATTACAATGTTAAGGCTAATCCTGCCCCAAGAGGCTGGCAAGGCCCGCAATTATTTGGCATAGCCACACCGCCCGGTCGGCAGCAGCGCTGAAATGGCGCGCGGATCGCAACCGGTCGACAGGAACGTCAGCCAGTCATTCTGGTTGCCATAGAAGGCATTGCGATCCACTTCCCCGCGCACGCCGCGCACCACCCCGGTCTGGGTCCACTGCCAGAAGGTCCAGTGCGGTTATTGTAGCGCTCATGCGGCTCGGCGGCGGTCGAGCGCAGCCAGAACGCATTGGGGAAATATTCGCCGTCCAGAATATCGCGATGGAAATTCATGTCGGTATAGATGATGGGCAGCTTGCCGGTATGGCGCTCCATGGCGTCCAGCATGACGCGGATCTTTTCCAGCGCATCGGCCCGGCTCGGCTTGTTCCGGCAGCTCGAATGATTGTTCCATTCCAGATCCAGCACCGGCGGCAGCGCATCGGGATCATTGGGCACATTGGCCATGAACCACGCCGCCTGTTCGGACGCCAGCGAACACCGTGTCATGAAATGATAGGCGCCGCGCGGCATGCCCGATTGGCGTGCCCGCTCCCAGTTCACCCGGAAATTGGGGTCGATATAGTCCTTGCCCTCGGTCGCCTTCATGAAGACGAAATGGATGCCCGCGCCGAACGCCGCCCGGAAATCCACATTCTCCTGATAGCGGGCCACGTCGATCCCCTGGATCGGCATATTGCAGGCCCGGTCGACCCCCTTATGCGGGCGATTGTCGCCCGGGATGGCGCCGTAAAGCCCCCGCCGGTCGAACAGGCGGCCAGAATGAACACGAAGGCGGCAGCCAGCGACGTCTTGGCAATGGCAGAAAACGAGAAGAATGGCCGGCTGGCGGTCATTGGGCGGAACTCTATGCAACAAACAAACCTGACCTTTGATTCAACATGGCGCGGTTAATGGAGGATTAGGGTAACCATTGTGGCAGTGAGCATGGTTAATGAGCCATAATCTGTTCGCCAAACGTTCTTGTCGGCCAAATCGAGTCCTGCTAGGCTCCCCATGGATTTTGGGGGAGTTGGGGCATGGTCACCCGCGTTGCGACCGTGGCGTTTCAGGGCATTGAGGCCGTGCCGGTCGATGTGCAGGTGCAGATCGCGCCCGGCGTGCCGAAATTTCTTATGGTCGGGCTGCCGGACAAGGCGGTCAAGGAATCCAGCGAACGCGTCTATGCCGCCATGATTGCTTCGGGGCTGGGGCTGCCGCCCAAGCGCATCACGGTCAATCTGGCGCCGGCCGACCTGCCCAAGGAGGGCAGCCATTACGATCTGCCCATCGCCCCGGGTCTGATGGCAGCCATTGGCGCCATTCCCCGGGATGCGCTGGATGGGTTTTTGGTGCTGGGCGAATTGGGCCTTGATGGCCGCCTGGCGCCGGTCAGCGGCGTATTGCCGGCGGCGATTGCCGCGCAAAGCCGCAATCTGGGTATTATCTGCCCGGCCTCGTCCGGCCCCGAAGCGGCTCGGGCCGGCGAAGGCATCGACATTATCGCTGCCGAGAGCCTGTTGGCGCTGGTCAATCACCTAACTGGCCACCAATTGGCAGCGCGCCTGCAACCGCGCAAATATCTGCCGAATGGCGCCCTGCCCGATCTGAGCGAAGTGCGCGGCCAGCAGGTGGCGCGCCGCGCGCTCGAAGTGGCGGCGGCAGGCGGGCATAATATGCTGATGATCGGCCCGCCCGGCGCCGGTAAATCCATGCTGGCGGCGCGCCTGCCCTCCATTCTGCCGCCGCTCAATCCGCGCGAATTGCTCGATATTTCGATGATCCAGTCGATTGCGGGCGAATTGGCCGGCGGCGCTATTTCCGACCGGCGGCCGTTTCGCGCTGCATCACTCCGCCTCCATGGCGGCTCTGGTCGGCGGCGGGTTGCGGGTAAGGCCGGGGGAAGTGAGTCTGGCGCATAATGGCGTGCTATTTCTCGATGAATTGCCTGAATTTTCTCCCCAGTGTACTCGATAGCCTGCGCCAGCCGCTCGAAAGCGGCGAAACGGTGATCGCTCCGGGCCAATGCGCGGGTCAATTATCCCAGCCGCGTGCAGCTGATCGCGGCGATGAACCCGTGCAAATGCGGCATGGCCGGCACGCCGGGCCACACCTGCAAGCGGGGTGCGGCCTGCGCTGGGGATTACCAATCGCGCGTCTCCGGCCCCTTCCTTGATCGTATCGATATCCGCATCGACGTGCCCGCCGTCACCGCCGCCGACATGATCGCCCTGGCCGCGGCCTGCAGAAAGCTCGACAGCGGTCGCCCAGCGTTTATGCGGCGCGCGAGCGGCAACGCCAGCGCTTCCTCGAACATGGCGCGCCCGACATCTTCACCAATGCCGCCGCCGGCCCGACGCTGATCGAAAAGCTGGTCAATCCCGACCGGGAAAGCCGAGCCCTACTGCTGCAGGCGGCCGAACGCTTCAATCTTTCCGCCCGCGCCTATCATCGCGTGCTCAAGGTGGCCCGCACCCCGGCCGATCTGGCCGGGGTCGATCGTGTGGCCCGGCCACACATCGCCGAAGCGCTGAGCTATCGCGTCAATATGGGACTGGCGTGATGCTGCATCGCATATCCTGCGGGGCGCTGGTAATGCGCGAGAACAGGATCCTGCTGGTCTGCCATCAGCAGCCGGGTCAGCAGGAATTCTGGATTGCGCCCGGTGGCGGCGTCGAAAGCAGCGAAGAATTGGCTGCCACAGCCGAACGGGAGACCTTGGAGGAATCCGGCATCCGGGTGCGCGCCACCCGGCTGGCCTATATCGAGGAAGGCTGGTCCGCGGAGCAGCGCATCCTCAAATTCTGGTTTCTCGCCGACTATGTCTCCGGCGAGATCGATGTGTCCGCCAATCCGGCCAGTGGCGAATCGATCGTGAAGGCCGGTTGGTTCGCGCTCGATGCCCTGCCGCAGGGCCATGTATTTCCTGATCCGCTGCGCGGCCGCTTCAGCCACGATCTGGCAGCGGGTTTTCCCGGTGCGGTCAAGCTGCCGCTCCGCAAGCTATTGTTCTAGGAGCGAAAAGCTCATGCGACGCATATTGCAGCAGCGCATAATAGCGGTCTGCGATCGCAAGATCGCTGCAAAAGGTCCCGAAGTCGGGCTGTCTTTCTATGCCTTCTTTGCCAACAAGAATGACGATTCCGAGCTGCTGATGGAGGCGGCCGAATGGTGGATCCGCACCCATCAACTTGATCATTTCGAGAAGGCGACCAAGATACGGGCCATGGTCAGCGCCGTGACCGCGTCCGACTAGGCTGGCCGGCCTGCTCGGCGCGGTTTTACATAGCTGTGGATAAATGTTCCACGTGAATCACGCCTCACCGCGCGCTCGTATAGCCGCCCGGCACGCCACGCGGCGATAGCACCACCTGCCAGAGGCTGATATTGCGCGCCCGGAACAGGGCGGCGAAGACGTTGAGATAATAGCGCCACATCCGGTAGAAGCGCTCGTCATATCGATCCTTGAGCTGGGGCCGGGCGGCGACAGAACCGTTCGTGCCGGGCCATCAGCGTCTTGTCGTAATCAGCGCCAAAATTGTGCCAGTCCTCCATCACGAACAGGCCTTCGGTGGCTTTGCCGATCTGGGCGATGGAGGGCAGCATGCCATTGGGGAAGATATATTTTTCGCTCCATGGATCGCCATGGCTGGTCGAGCTATGCCCGCCAATCGTGTGCAGCAGCATCAGCCCGTCCGGCGTTAGCAGGCTGGCCGCTTTTTCGAAATAGGCGCGGTAATTCTTGTAACCGACATGCTCGAACATGCCGATCGAGATAATGCGATCGAACTGTCCGTCCAGCGCCTGATAATCGAGCAGCTTGGTCTCGACCGGCAAATGCGCAGTGCGTTCATTGGCCAAAGCCGCCTGTTCCTTGGAGACGGTGACGCCCACCCCCGACACGCCATAGCGCTCGGCGGCAAATTGCAGAAAGCCGCCCCAGCCCGAACCGATATCGAGAATGCGCATGCCGGGCTCCAGCCCCACCTTGCGGCAGATCAGATCGAGCTTGGCTTCCTGGGCGGCTTCGAGATCGTCGGCATTGTGCCAATAGCCGCAGGAATAGATCATGCGGCTATCGAGCATGGCCGCGTAGAGATCATTGCCGATATCGTAATGCTTTTCGCCCACTTCGGTGACGCGTAGGCGCTGCATATTGAGCAGCTTGCCCTTGAGCACGCTGCCGATCAGGGCCAGTCCTTGGGGAAATTATCCTGAATATTGGCCGTGATCAGTTTGAACAGGAACTGGTCGAGCGCCTCGGCGTCCCACCAGCCATCCATGTAGCTTTCACCGAGGCCCAACGTGCCTTGGCTGAGCACGCGCCCATAAAGGCTTTCATTGTGCACCTGCACGTCCCGAGGACGACTGCCCCCGATCTCAACCTGTGTGCGGGCCAATTGGGTTTGAACGAAACGCTTCGCAGTATCTGACATGACAAACGGCATGAAAAAATGGAAGGAAAGGCCAGCCTACATCCATCGGCGTTTACCGATCAACGGTTATTTCATCCCATTTTGATGGCGCCTTGACCGGCTCAAAACCTGCTTAACCGGCGTGTGGCTATATTGCATGGGCGGGGGTAGACATGCGCAAAAGCGGACAATTGGTCGATTGGAACGATGATCGTGGCTTTGGCTTCATTCGCGATGCGGATGGCGAACGCTATTTCATCCATATCAAATCCATCACCCGCATCGCCACGCGCCCACTGATTGGTGACCATCTCGATTTCGACGTGGGCACCGACAAACAAGGCCGCCCGCGTGCGCTCAATGCGCGTATCCGCGGCGCCAATCCTGCCCCGTCCGGGGCCGTCCGATCGCGCGGCCTGCCGCCCGTCGCCAATTCACAGCGTTTCGATCCACGACCCCGGCTTGCCTTGGGCCTGTTTGTTTTGCTTGGCTACGACTCGGCGCTGGGTCTGGCGCCGCTCTGGCTGGGTGCCGCCTATCTCGTGCTGGGCGCCGTGTCCTTCGGGCTTTACGCCACCGACAAGCATTATGCCCAAACCGATCAATGGCGCATTTCCGAGACCATGCTGCATAGTATTGATCTGGGCTTCGGCATCATCGGCGGCCTGTTGGCGCAGAGCCGCTTTCGTCACAAAACGGCCAAGCCGGGCTTTGCCCTGCTCACTCGGTGCCTCGTGGGCGTGCATGCGTTCTGGCTGGGCGGGATAGCCATTGGCCGCATCGCGCCGGCCGATCTGGCTGGCCTGCTCAACCTATTCGGCTGATTCACGTGAAACGAGTGCGTTTCGAGGCGGTCGGCATCACTCGCCACGCCGCTCCGTCGCCAGCACTTCGCGCCATTCGCGCTCCAGCATGGCGCGGCGCTTGCCATAGCGGTCTTCGGTCATCAGCAGCGACACGATGCGGTCGGTGCGGAAATTGCGGAAGGCCCGGCGCAGGCAGCACCGAGCGGCAATGACCTGCTTGCCTTCGTAATAGGCCAGTTGCACCGGCCAGATGGCGCGCTCGCTGGGCCGCCCGCTTTCATCGGCATAGCAAATATGCAGCGCTTTTTCGGTGCGCATGGCCTGCCGCACCTGTCCCAGCACCGGCATGGGCGTCTTGGTGCTCCACACCGCTACCGGCCACAGGCCGGTATCGTTGATGCGGTCGCGCAGGTCTTCGGGTGAGGCGGTGGCAATCTTGGCCGGGGCATTCTGCGCCGCTGCACCCAGCCCATCATCGGGCTGCGCCCCCACCCAGCGGGCGCCCAGCACCGGGGCCTCGAGCTCTTCGGGGGTGAACATCAAGGGTGGCAGGAAAAAGCCGGGTTTCAGCATATAGCCCACCCCCGCTTCGCCATCGATGGGCGCGCCCAGCCCGATAAGCGTCTGCACATCGCGATAGAGCGTGCGCACGGAAACGCCCTGTTCCTCGGCCAAAGCGGCGGCAGTGACCGGCCGGCGATGGCGCCGCAGCGCATCCATGACAGCAAAGAGCCGCTCGGTCTTGTCCATGGTTCGTTCTCCTCTGGCGCCCTTGGATGCCAGATTCCCGAGCCGGAGCCAAGCATCTGCATGGCGGGCCTCGCAGCGCCAGAATTACGCGATCTGGCCATGGAACGCACGGATGTCGTGAGCCATCGCCTCGGGCACTTCGAGCGCCGGGAAATGGCCGCCCCGGCTCAGTTCGGTCCAGCGCACGATGTTCCAGAGGTTTCTCTCGCCCCGAGCGCGCGGCGCCGGATTGTCGGCGGGCGGCACGAGAATGGCATGGGGCACATTGTGGCGGGCCGGCTTTTTAGGCAGTTCGGCATCGGCAAAAGCCTCCTTGTAGAGCCGGACGGAGGAGCCGATCGTCTGGGTGAACCAATAGACCGACAGGATGGTGGCCGAGTCCTCGAATTCGAAGGCATTGCCGATCTCGCCACCATTATCCGACCGAGTGCGATATTTTTCGAGGATCCGGGCGGCAAGCCCAGCCGGGGAATCGTTGAGCCCGACCGCCAGCGTGGCGGGCTTGGTGCCCCGGATCATGGCATAGGCGCCTTCCGCGAAGGCCCAGTAATTGCCGCGCTCGACATAGGCCTTTTCCTCGGGGGAGAGATCGTCCGGCTTGGGAAAGCCGAAATAGACATTGATGTAATGCGCCCCGATCAGCCTTTCGGAAAAATCGCGCACCAGCGCCATTACGGCGCCGGCGCCCATATCGGAGCCGGATACGAGAAATTTCGGATAATCGAGCCGGCTCATCAGCTCGGCCCAGAGTGGGGCGACCCGGGTCAGGTTCATGCCGGGCCGGCTGGGCTTGCCCGAAAAGCCAAAGCCGGGCAGCGACGGGATGACCACATCGAAGGCCACGCCATCGACCGGCTCGGTGAGCAGCGGCACCAGCGGCAGCAATTCGACGAAATTGGATGGCCAGCCATTGGCCAGCAGGAGCGGCACATTGGTCTGGCCGCGTCCGCGCACATGGACGAAATGCACCAGCTCACCCTCGATCACCTCGGTGAATTGGGGGAAAGCGTTGAGCCCGGCTTCGGCGGCGCGCCAATCGTAGCTATTGCTCCAATAGGCGAGGAAATCAGCGCAGGAATTTGTCGTCTATGCCATCGTCCCAGCCGGCATCGGCCGGGGCATAAGGAAATCGAGTGCGGGCGAGCCGGTTCTTGAGATCGGCAATATCGGCGTCGGAAACAGCGATGGTGAAAGGGGTCATTTGTCTCTCCTCATGTCGCAGCAACGCTGCATCGTGAGGAAAGCTTCATTCACGCGTGCTGACAGGCCGTGGCAGCAGTGATTCGCGTGTCACTGCTGCCAGATTCTGTCGCAGGCCCGTGCCGGTCAGGCGATCTCGAACTCGCACCAATGGCTATAGGGCCGCTCGGGCGAATAGATCACATTGGGGAAATGCGGATTGTGCACCGCATCGGCAAAGGCCCGGTCTTCGAGGCAGAAGCCGGCATGTTTGCCATAATGCTTGCCGCCCGGGCCCGGCACCGGAATGTCGGTCCACACGCCATTATAGACCTGCACGCCCGGCCGGTCGCTCCACAGCTTGAGCGTCAGTGCCTTGTCCGGCCCGACCACGGTGGCGA
Organism: Devosia sp. A8/3-2; assembly: GCA_025452255.1. Taxonomy (GTDB): domain Bacteria; phylum Pseudomonadota; class Alphaproteobacteria; order Rhizobiales; family Devosiaceae; genus Devosia. The sequence continues at coordinate 637,183 of CP104974.1, read as the reverse complement.
TAGGGTCAGCATGATTGCGGCCGGTGTCGAGCACCATGCCGATATCATAATCCACCGGTGCACCAGCGCCGTCGCGCATGATGCGGGGCTGGCGCAGGTCATATTGCGTGCCGGCCGACGGCAGGATCGCCCTGGTAGGCGCCGTGTCATCGCCCAGCAGCGTATAGGCTGATGAATTGACCTGAATGCTGTGGTCGAGCACATCGGCCCCGGTGCCCAGATTGAAATATTGGTGCTGCACGAGGCTAATCGGCGTTGCCCGATCGGTCGTCGCGGTCAGCTCCAGCAGCAGGCGATGGCCTTTGAGCCGGTAGGTCGCGGTGAAATTGACATTGCCGGGAAAGCCCATGGCCCCGTCCGGGCTGAAATGGGTGAAGCGCACGGCGTTATTGGCCTCGTCCACTTCCCCGTCCCAAACCTGCCGGCCCGAGCCCTGTTCGCCGCCATGCAGCTGCAGATTGCCGGCGTTTGCGGGCAGGTTGTATGTTTTGCCGTCAAGATCGAAGGACGCATTCTTGATGCGGTTGGCAACGCGCCCGGCCAGCGAGCCAAGATGGGGGCTATGGGCGGGATAGGCATCGAATGTATCAAAGCCCAGCACCACCGAGCGCAGGGCCCCGGCCACCGGCACGCGCCAGTCGCGCACCACCACGCCATAGCCGATCAGGTCGACTTCAACGCCCGTATCGCTCACCGGGCGGAACTGATCCACCCGCTTGCCTGCGTGTTCGCCGAATGTCGATACCGCAATGGTCATGCTGCCCCTCCGGGTTTTGGCGGCTATGGTCTAGCGCGCTTTCTCGGCGCCCTGCAATGTCGGACTTGACCTTTTCTCGGGCGGTGCCGAGTGTACGCCTAATGAGGGAAGGAAAGTGCCGTGAATGAGATCGGTGGCAGACGGCGCGTCACCGTCCATGACGTGGCGCGAGTGGCTGGCGTATCGCTGGCCACGGTTGATCGCGTGCTCAATGGCCGCCCCGGCGTGCGTGCGGCGACCGTCGAAAAGGTCGAAGCGGCCATTGCCGAGATCGGTTTTCATCGCGATCTGTCGGCATCCCTATTGGCCCGCGCCCGCGATATCGGTGTTACTTTCATTATTCCCGATGGCTCCAATGCCTTCATGGCCAGCTCGGCCGAGGCGATCGAGCGCTGGACCGCGCCGGCCCTGAGCGATCGCGTACATATCCAGATTCTACGGGTCAAGGCGCTGGATGGCGCGGCCCTCGCCCGGGCGCTGGATGGGCTCGATGCGAAAACCTGCGATTGCGCGGTGATCGTGGCGGGTGAAGATGCCGCCGTGCTCGCTGCGGTCGATGCCGCTACACGCCGCGACATTGCCGTGCTCACCCCGGTGTCGGACCTGCCCGGCTCGCAGCGGCGCCATTTCATCGGCATCGACAATGTTGCTGCCGGACGCACCGCCGCGTCCCTATTGGGTCGGTTCCTGCCGCAGGGCGGCAAGGTAGCATTGATCGCCGGCTCGCTGCATCTGCGTGATCACTCCGATCGCCCGGCCGGCTTTCATGCGGCATTGGCGGCCGAATTTTCCACCATCGCCGTGGTGGGGCCGCTTGAAGGGCATGACGAAGCTTCCCAGACCGAATCGATTGTCGCAGCCCTGCTGGCCGAGCATCCCGATCTGGCCGGGCTCTACAATTTGGGCGCGGGCAATACCGGGCTGGTCAAGGCGCTGGATAATTCCGGGCGGGCCGGCGCCATCCGCGTCATCGCCCATGAATTGACCGCCGCGACACGGCAAGGCCTTGTTGGCGGGGCGATTGACGTGGTGCTCGACCAGAATCCGGATGGCGAAATTCGGCAGGCGATTGCGGCGGCGCGGGCTCTGGCTTTGGGAGGCAATGGGCTTTCCGGCAATGCCCCCATTGAAATCGGGATTTTCCTGCGCGACAATCTGCGCTAAGAAGCACGCCATCACCAAACCGGCGTGGCCCCAAAATGGGCCGGGAGGACGTTCAGATGTTGTTTGTGACCGCCAATGAGGTACGTGCCTCATGACTTTTCTCGGCATCGATATCGGCACGTCCGGTGTCAAGGCATTGCTGATCGACGATAATGGCAAGCCCATTGGGGATGCTTCGGCCCCGGCCGTCGAGCCCGTGCGGCCCCATCCCGGCTGGTCCGAACAGAACCCCAATGATTGGTGGACGGCGACGCTCGCCGCAGTGGACAAGCTCAAAGCCAGTCATCCAGCCGAACTGACCAAAGTGCGCGGCATTGGCCTGTCTGGTCACATGCATGGCGCGGTGCTGCTGGGCAAAGGCGACGAAGTGCTCCGCCCCTCTATCCTGTGGAACGATGGCCGCTCGGCCGCCGAGTGCCTTGAGATGGAAGCGGCGCTCCCAAGCCTGCGCGACATTGCCGGCAATATTGCCATGCCCGGCTTCACCGCTCCCAAAATTGCCCGGGTGCGCAAGCATGAGCCGGAAATCTACGCCAAAATCGCCAAGGTGCTGCTGCCCAAGGCCTATGTGCGGCTGCTGCTGAGCGGCGAGCATATCGAGGACATGTCCGACGCCGCCGGCACGCTCTGGCTCGACGTCGCCAAGCGCGATTGGTCGGATGAATTGCTGGCCGTCACCGGCCTCAATCGCTCGCACATGCCGCGCCTCGTTGAAGGCTCGGCCCCCGCCGTCAGCCTCAAGCGTGAGCTGGCCGCCCGTTGGGGCATGACGGGCGATGTGGTGATTGCCGGCGGCGCTGGTGACAACGCTGCTTCGGCCTGCGGCATCGGCGCCATCCGGCCGGGCGAAGGCTTTGTTTCGCTGGGCACCTCGGGCGTGCTGTTTGTTTCCAACGATCGTTTCCGCCCCAATACCAAGGGCGCCGTCCACGCCTTCTGCCACGCCATTCCCGATACCCGGCACCAGATGGGGGTGATCCTGTCGGCCACCGACAGCCTCAATTGGCTCGCCCGCATCACCGGCCAGAAACAGGCCGATCTTTCCTGCGCCGCCGAAGCAGGCTTCAAGGGTCCCGGCGAGGAAATTTTCCTGCCTTACCTGTCGGGTGAGCGCACCCCGCATAACAATGCCAAGGCGCGCGGCGCCTTCACTGGTTTGAGCCAAAGCACCGAGCCGGCACAACTGGCCCGAGCCGTCATGGAAGGCGTGACCTTCGCCATGCGCGATTGCCAGCGTGTCCTCTCCGATGCCGGCACCAAAATCGACCGCCTGCTGGCCGTCGGCGGCGGTTCCAAATCCGCGCTCTGGCTCAAGCTGCTGGCCACCAATCTCGATATGGAAATCGCCCTCCCCGAGGACGGCGATTTCGGTGGTGCGCTGGGCGCAGCCCGGCTCGGCCTTTGCGCCGCCACCGGCGCCAATCCGGCCGACATCATGACCATGCCGCCGATCAAAACCGTCATCGCGCCCGACAGAAGCCTGTCGGCCGCCTATTCCGATCAATATGCGCTATCGCGCCCTTTACCCCGCCATCGAGGAGGCAATTTCGTGAGTGATTTTTTCAAGGGCCTAAGCCGAGTCAAGTATGAAGGCCCTGCCAGCAAGAACCCGCTGGCCTATCGTCATTACAACAAGGACGAAGTGATCGCCGGCAAGCGGATGGAAGACCATATCCGCCCGGCCATCGCCTATTGGCACACCTTTGCCCGAGAAGGCGGCGACCCGTTCGGCGGCCGGACCTTCGACCGCCCTCGGTTCGACAAGGGTCTGGAAGGCGCCAAGCTCAAGGCCGAAGTGGCCTTTGAATTCTTCAACCTGATCGACGTGCCCTTCTTTGCTTTCCATGACGTCGACGTGGCCCCCGAAGGCGCAACGCTCGAGGAGAGCAACAAGAACCTGCGCGTCATCGGCGACATTCTGGCCAGCAAGATGCAGGAAAGCGGCAAGAAGCTGCTCTGGGGCACCGCGAACCTGTTCTCCAACCGCCGCTATATGGCGGGCGCCGCCACCAATCCAGATCCGGAAATCTTCGCCTATGCCGCCGGCCGGTGAAGGCCGTGCTCGAGCTGACCAATGAACTGGGCGGCGAGAACTATGTGCTCTGGGGCGGCCGCGAAGGCTACGAAACCCTGCTCAATACCAAGATCGGCCGAGAGCAGGACCAGATGGCCCGCTTCCTGCATCTGGTCATCGAGCATGCCGAAAAGATCGGCTTCAAGGGCCAGATCCTGATCGAGCCCAAGCCACAGGAGCCGAGCAAGCACCAGTACGATTTCGACGTCGCCACGGTGTTTGGGTTCCTGCAGAAATACGGCCTCGAAAAGAAGGTGAAGTGCAATATCGAGGTTGGCCACGCTTTCCTTGCCGGTCACTCCTTCGAGCATGAACTGGCTGTTGCCTCTTCGCTGGGCCAGCTCGGCTCGGTCGACGCCAACCGCAACGATCTGCAGTCCGGCTGGGACACCGACCACTTCCCCAACAATGCGGGTGAAATGGCTTTGGCCTTCTATTACATCCTCAAGCAGGGCGGTCTGGGTAAGGGCGGCTTCAACTTCGACGCCAAGGTGCGCCGCCAGTCGCTGGACCCCGCAGACCTGCTGCATGGCCACATCCCGGGTCTCGACACCACGGCGCGCGGCCTCAAGGGCGCCGTCGCCCTGATCGAGGATGGCGAATATGACAAGCTGCTCGATGGCCGCTATGCCGGCTGGGACAATGGCTCGGGCAAGGACATCCTTGCCGGCAAGCTGAGCCCGGCTGACATCGCCGCCAAGGTTCATGCCGATGGCATCAACCCGCAGCCCAAGTCCGGCCGCCGAGAATATCTCGAAAACCCGGTCAACCGCTTCGTCTGATCAAACTCTGAACCCTTCCCTCTCCCCGTGTGGGAGAGGGTGCCCGACGGGCGGGTGAGGGGTTCGCTCAACCATCGCAGACCCCTCATCCGGCGCTGCGCGCCACCTTCTCCCACAAGGGGAGAAGGCAAGACGGTGGCGGGGAGGAGGAAACATGTCCCAGATCACCAATCCCATCTTGCCGGGCTTCAACCCGGACCCCTCGATCCTGCGGGTGGGCGACGATTACTATATCGCCACCTCCACCTTCGAATGGTTCCCCGGCGTGCAGATCCACCATTCCAAAGACCTCGCCAATTGGGACTCGGTCACCCGCCCGCTGACGCGCAAAGCCCAGCTCGACATGCGCGGCGATCCCGATAGCTGCGGCGTCTGGGCGCCCTGCCTCACCCATGACGGGGAAAAATTTTGGCTGGTCTATACCGACGTCAAGCGCAAGGACGGCTCGTTCAAGGACGCGCATAATTACATCGTCACCGCGCCCAGTATCGAAGGCCCCCGGTCGGATCCCATCTATGCCAATTCCTCGGGTTTCGACCCCTCGCTGTTCCACGATGACGATGGCAAGAAGTGGTTCGTCAACATGCTGTGGGACCATCGCACGCGGCCGCTGAAATTCGCTGGGATTGCGCTACAGGAATTCGATCCCGCGCAGGGCAAGCTCGTCGGCCCGATCAAGAATATCTATCAGGGCACCGACCTCAAGCTGGTCGAAGGCCCGCATCTCTACAAACGAAACGGCTGGTATTACCTGCTGACCGCCGAGGGCGGCACCGCCTATGACCATGCCGTGACCTTTGCGCGCTCGCGCAATATCTGGGGGCCTTACGAGACCCATCCCGACAAGCACATCCTCACCTCCAAGGACGCGCCCTTTGCCGCTTTGCAGCGCGCCGGCCATGGCGATCTGGTCGAAACGCCCGAGGGCAAGACCTATCTGGTCCACCTCACCGGCCGCCCCATCACGCAAAACCGCCGTTGCGTGCTAGGTCGCGAAACCGCGATCCGAGAGGCCTATTGGGGCGAAGACGACTGGATTCACGTGAAACACGGGCCAGTGCCCTCGTTGCATGTCGAGGTGCCCGGCACGTTCTGACACTGCCAAATACTGGACCGAGCAGCGCTACACGTTCGAAGGCGCTGCACAAAGACTTCCAATGGCTGCGCACGCCAGAGCCCGACCGGATTTTTGCCCTTCAAGACAACAAGCTGCGTCTGTTTGGCCGTGAGTCGATCGGCTCTCGGTTCGAGCAATCCCTCGTCGCGCGCCGCCAGACGCATTTTTCCTATGATGCCGAGACGGTTGTCGATTTCCCTGCCACCGACGAGCGCACCATGGCGGGCCTTACCGCCTATTACAGCCGCTACAATTTCTTCTATCTGGCCGTCACCGCCCATTCCGACGGCCAGCGCGAACTGCTGCTGCTGACCTCGGAAATGAGCTGGCCCGACGGCAATCTGCGCTTCCCGGCCGATCCGGTGCAGATTCCCAACACAGGCAAGGTCAAGCTGGCGCTGAGCATTCGAGGGCCAAAGCTGCAATTCTTCTATGCGCTGGAAGGCCGGGACCTGCAGCCTATCGGCCCGGTACTCGACGCCTCGATCCTCTCGGACGAATGCGGTGGCCACCGTGCCCATGGCAGCTTCACCGGCGCCTTTGTCGGCATGGCCGCGCATGATCTCAACGGTACGGCCAGCCCGGCGGATTTTGATTATTTCGTCTATCGGCCGGTCGAGGATTCGACGGATCGCTACGAGATTTAGCGAAGAAGGCATCGCTCCCCTCGTTACCCACAATGTCATTCCCGCGAAGGCGGGAATGACATTGTGGTGCAGCGGTCACGATCCCCTTCACAATTTTCCGAGCCGGGGGCGACAATCTGCCGCAGCTGGGTTATCCTTGCTCGTCTGGCAGGTCGCGCTTCGTGGCCGAAGCGATGTTACAAGGTCATGCAACGCGGCCTCCCCATGTTCTGGAGGAGGACATTTCATGGCGAATTTTCACGTGATCGGCGGCGCCACCGAGGCGCTGGACCACCCCGTGGTCCGCAGCATCACCCCGGCAGATCTGATCGATGCCCTGCGGCGCGGGCGTCCGATTTCTGGGCCAAACCATCCCATTATGTGCTGCTGACGCTGATCTATCCGCTGGTCGGAATCGTGCTGGCAGTGTGGATGTCGGGCTATCACACTCGGCCGCTGCTCTATCCGCTGATGGGCGGCTTTGCCCTGATCGGCCCCTTTGCCGCCATCGGGCTTTATGAAATCAGCCGCCGGCGCGAATTGGGGCTCGACACATCCTCGGATTCACGCTTTCGAAGTGCTGCGATCCCCCGCCATCGCCTCGATTGCCGCCGTCGGCATCTTCCTCTTTGCCATCTTCACCCTCTGGCTCACCGCGGCGCAGGGGCTTTACGAAAATCTCTTCGGCTCCTCGGCCCCCACCCAGCTTGGCGCCCTGATCAATCAGGTGCTGACCACGCCGGAAGGCTGGACGCTGCTGATCGTGGGCAATCTGCTGGGCCCGGTCTTTGCCATCGTTACGCTGTGCACCACCGTCGTGGCCTTCCCGCTGCTGCTCGATCGCGATGTCGGCGCCTATGTCGCCGTCACCACCTCGATCCGCGCGGTGCTGAAGAACCCCATTCCCATGCTGGCCCGGGGCCTGATCGTCGCTATCGGGCTGGCACTGGGTTCACTGCCGCTGTTTGTCGGGCTGGCCGTGGTGATCCCGATTTTCGGCCACGCCACCCGGCACCTTTATCGCAAGGTCATCCAGCCGGTCGAAATGGTGCCTCTGCCGCGGCGCCGCGCATCACCGGCCAAAGCAAAAACTCGCTAAAGCGCTGACATTCCGCCATAGTCCCGGGCACCGGTTCCTCTGGCCGGTGCCCATTGCCTTGCCCGGAATGTCCATGCGCTGTTTCCTGATCACCGCCGTGCCAATCATCCTTGCCATGCTCTGTGCCCTCGCCATTGTGCCGTGGCTGCTGGGCGTTCCCGGCACTGACAATAATTACGCCAAGGGCTGGACCATCGGCTTTTATGCCCTGCTGGCCTATCTCACCGTCTTCATCATTCTGGCCATTTTGCGTGTCGCCGCCCATCTGGGCTGGTTCCGCTTTCCCGCCCATACCGCCGATAGCCTGAGCTGGTCGGCCGTGCTGGGTTTCGCCATTGCCCGTGGCCTTGCCCGGTGGCTGATTCTGGGCGGCAATTGAGCGGGACAATGCCCCTTGCGCGGTTGTGTCGGGCCGCAACCTGCCCTAGTTTGGCGCCTTCCTGCCGCATAGTTTAAAGCATTCATGGACCAGTGCGCTCCCCGACTCCGCATCCCTCTCGCCCGCCCCGGCCTTGACGCCGATGATGGCGCAGTATTTCGAGATCAAGGCGGTCAATCCGGGCTATCTGCTGTTCTACCGCATGGGCGATTTCTACGAGCTGTTCTTTGAGGACGCCGAGATCGCCAGCGCGGCCTTGGGCATTGTGCTGACCAAGCGCGGCAAGCATCTGGGCCAGGATATCGGCATGTGCGGTGTGCCCATCCATGCGGCCAATGACTATCTCAATAAGCTGGTGAAACTGGGCCATCGCGTCGCCATTTGCGAACAGGTGGAAGACCCCAAGGAAGCCAAGAAACGCGGCGCCAAATCGGTGGTCAAACGCGATGTCGTGCGGCTGATCACTGCCGGCACGCTGACCGAGGACGATCACCTCGATGCCCGCGCGTCCATTTCTCGGCCGCCCTCGCCATGGTGCGCCACGGGGAAACCGATTTTGCCCTCGCTCGGACCGATGTGTCGACCGGAGAGAGTTTCACCGCGGATCTGGGCGCCGATCAATTGCAGGACGAATTGGCCCGCATCGATCCGGCCGAACTCATCCTGAGCGAAGCCACCCGCCCGGCCCCGGTCGAGCGGCATCTGTTCTGCTCCCGCCCGGCTGCCGATCAGCCATATTGCACCGGCGCAGAGTTTTGACAGCGAGGCGGCGACGGCCACCCTGCGCGACGCCTTTCCCGGCGCCAGTTTTGATGCTTCTGCGCTGTCCCGCGCTGCCCGCTCGGCTTTGGGCGCCATCGTCGCCTATATCAGCGATAGCCAAAAGGCGTTGGCGTCGCCCTGCGCGCGCCCGTGCTCGGCAGTAATGCCCGCAGCATGGCCATCGATCAGGCGACCCGCGCGAGTCTGGAGCTCCACCAGACCCAGCGCGGCCAGCAACGCGGCTCGCTGCGCAATGCCATCGATCTGACCGTCACGGCCCCCGGCTCACGGCTGCTCTCGGCGCGCTTGGCCGCGCTGCTGGCCGATGCGGCGGCGATCAATGAGCGGCTTGACGCCGTTGCGGTTCTGGCCGGCGATACCATGCTCAATGGCCGCTTGCGCAGCGACCTCAAGGCCGTGCCCGATCTGGCCCGCGCTCTGACCAGATTGGCACTCGATCGCGGTGGCCCGCGCGACTCGGCCGCCATCGGCAAGGCCGTCAGCGCCGCTCTCGCGCTCTCCGGCCATTTCGCCCGGCTTGATGATGTTCCGCCGGTCCTTGCCCGGCTATCGGCGACCCTCGCCGCCGCCCCTGCGCCATTGGCCTCCATGCTGGCATTGGCGCTTGATGATGAATTGCCCCTCTTCAGCCGCGATGGGGGCTTCGTGCGCAAGGGATATGACCAGACCCTTGACGACGAGCGGGCGCTGGCCAGCGAAACCCGCGCCGTGGTCGCGGCGCTCCGTGCCCGCCTGATCGAGGAAACTGACGTCCGCTCCCTCAAGATCCGGCACAATGGCGTGCTTGGCTATTTCTGTCGAAGTGCCCGCCGCCCATGGCACGAAATTGCTCGAAGAGCCGCATCGCCAGAGCTTTATCCATCGCCAGACGCTGGCCAACGCCATGCGGTTCACCACGACCGAATTGGCCGATCTCGAGGGCCGCATCGCCCGCGCCCATGAAGCCGCGCTCGATATCGAGCTCAGGATTTTTTTCGAGCCTGCGCAGCGAAGCTCTCGGCCGCACTGACGGCTGCGCGAGCTTGCCGACGCACTGGCCGAGCTCGATGTCGCCGCCGCGCTCGCCCACCTCGCCGCCACCCGCAACTACGCCCGGCCCGACATCGACAATTCCCCGGCCTTTGAGATCAAGGCCGGCCGCCATCCGGTGGTTGAGGATATGGTGCAGGCCGAAGGCCACAGCTTTGTCGCCAATGATGCCGATCTTTCCGGCGCCGACGATATTGGCGGCGGCCGGCTCTGGCTGGTCACCGGCCCCAATATGGGCGGTAAATCGACCTTCCTGCGCCAGAACGCGCTGATCGCCATCCCGGCGCAAATGGGCAGTTTCTGTGCCCGCCGCGTCGGCCCATATCGGGGTTATCGACCGGGTCTTTTCGCGCGTCGGGGCATCCGACGACATTGCCCATGGCCGCTCGACCTTCATGGTCGAAATGGTCGAAACCTCGGCCATTCTCAATCGCGCCACCCGCCGCTCGCTGGTCGTGCTCGACGAAATCGGCCGCGGCACCGCGACATTCGATGGTCTGTCCATCGCCCGGGCCGCGAGTCGAAGCCCTGCACGAAACCACCGGCTGCCGGGCGCTGTTCGCCACCCATTTCCACGAACTCACGAGCTCGGCCAAAACTCTCTCCCGCGTTTCCAATGTCACCATGAAGGTGCGCGAATGGGAGGGCGAAGTGGTGTTCCTGCATGAAGTGGGGCCCGGCGCCGCCGACCGTTCCTATGGCATTCAGGTGGCCCGGTTGGCCGGCTTGCCCGAACCGGTGCTGGCGCGCGCCCGCCGTGTGCTCGATATTCTCGAGCAACGCTCGGCCGGTACGGCCTCTTCCAGCCAGAAGGCCAGCGTGCTAGATGATCTGCCGCTCTTTGCCCACCAGCCTGCTCCCAAACTGGCGGGTCCTGATCCAGTCCATGCTGCGCTCGACGCCGTTCGTCCCGACGAAATGACCCCCAAGCAAGCGATCGAAGCCCTCTACGAACTAAAGAAACTCCGCGATGACGCTCGCCGAAGCTGAAGCCAAGCCGCGAAAACCCCAGTTCGCGCTGAAAAGCGCCGAAGCCCTGCTGGCCGAACTGGACGCCGCCATTGGCGAGGAAGCGCCCAAAGCGCCGCCGCCCGCGCCGTGGTTCTGGCCCATATGCGCCAGACCACGGCCGAGGCGCGCAAATCAGCCGAAGCCGAATTGCTGGCCAATGGCAAGGGCACCTGCTGCGCGCAAAATCTCTCCGACGCGCAGGACGAGATCATCACGGCGGTCTATCTGTTCGCCACAAGGCGGGTCTATCCGGTCGACAACCCCTCCGGCGCCGAGGCCATCGCGCTCTCCGCTGTCGGCGGCTATGGCCGCGGCACATTGGCCCCCGGTTCGGATATCGATCTGCTGTTCATCCTGCCCTATAAGCAGACGCCTCGGGGCGAGCAGGTCACCGAATATATCCTCTACCTGCTGTGGGATCTGGGCCAGAAGGTCGGCCACGCCGTCCGCTCGGTCGATGAAAGCATCCGCATGGCCCGCGCCGATATGACCGTGCGCACCGCCACGCTCGAGGCCCGTTTCCTCACCGGCGACAAGGCTTTGTTCGACCAATTGGTCCGGCGCTTTGAGACCGAGATCATGCCCAAGACCGGGCCTGAATTCATTGCCGCCAAAATGGCCGAGCGCGATGAGCGCCATAAAGTAATGGGCAATACCCGCTATGTGGTCGAGCCCAATATCAAGGACGGCAAAGGGGGCTGCGCTGACGTCAACACCCTGTTCTGGATCGGCAAATACTTTTATCAGGTCAAGACCAGCCATGAGCTGGTCGGCAAGGGCGTGCTGTCCAATGGCGAATATCGCCTGTTTTCCCGTGCCGAGGACTTTTTATGGGCGGTGCGCTGTCACCTCCATTTCCTCACCGGCCGCGCCGAGGAAAAACTGACCTTTGACGTGCAGCCCGAACTGGCCCACCGCATGGGCTATGCACAGCGCTCGGGCATGCTGGGCGTCGAGCGCTTCATGAAGCGCTATTTCTCGGTCGCCAAGGATGTGGGCGATCTGACCCGCATCATCTGCGCATCTCTCGAATTCAACCACGCCAAGGACATGGACCCGGTGGGCCGGGTGCTCGCCCCCTTCCGTTCGGGCAAGTCCAAGATCAAGGGCGAAAGCGATTTCGTGCTCGATACCGGCCGGCTCAATATCGCCGCCCCCGATGTGTTCGAAAAGACCCGGTCAATCTGATCAAGATTTTCCTCGTCGCCGGGCGCGAGCAATTGCTGTTCCACCCCGACGCCATCAAGGTCATCTCCCGCTCGTTGCGCCTCATCGACAACAAGGTGCGCAATGACGCCAAGGCCAATAGCTATTTCCTGACCGTGCTGACGGCGCCCATGTCGGTCGAGCGCATCCTGCGCGCCATGAACGAGAGCGGCGTGTTGGGCAAGTTCGTGCCCGATTTCGGCAAGATCGTCGCCCTGATGCAGTTCAACATGTACCATCACTATACGGTGGACGAGCATCTGATCCGCTCGGTCGGTGTCATGGCCGATATCGCTAATGGCGGGTTGCGCGACCAGCTGCCGCTGACCCATGAATTGCTGCCCCAGCTTAACGATACCCGCCTGCTCTATGTCGCGCTGTTCCTGCACGATATCGCCAAGGGGCGGCCGGAAGACCATTCCATTGCCGGCATGCGCATTGCCAAAAAGCTCTGCCCGCGCTTTGGCCTCACCCCCGCCGAAACCGATACGGTAAGCTGGTTGATCGAACATCACCTGCTGATGAGCGAGATCGCCTGAGCCCGCGATATCCAGGACCCCGAAACCGCCAAGGCTTTTGCCGACGTCGTCCAATCCCCCAGCGCCCGGCGCTGCTGATGATCCTCACCGCCTGCGATATTCGCGCCGTCGGCCCGGGCGTGTGGACTGGCTGGAAGGGCAGCCTGCTGCGGGCGCTCTATTACGCCACCGAACCGCTGCTGTCCGGCGGCCATAGCCAGTCACCCAGTCCGACCGCATCGAAACAGCCCGCCGCCAGCTGGCCGAAAAGCTCGACACTGGCTGCCCGCCGATGTCGAAGCCTATATGGCCCGCCATTACGATCATTACTGGCTGCGCGCCGAGCCCGAACTGCAGTTCGAGCATGCCCGCATGATCCGCCGAGCCGATAGTTCAGGCAGAAACCTTTGCCGGCTCGATCCGCATCAAGGCCTTCGAGGGCATTACCGAGGTCAGCTTCTACATGGCTGACCATCCCCGCCTGCTCTCGCTGATCGCCGGCGCCTGTACTATGCAGGATGCTTCGATTATCGGTGCGCAGATTTTCTCGACCCACGACGGTCGCGCCATCGACACGTTCCGGCTGCGCCGCTCCTTTACCTCCGACGAGGACGAAAAGGTCCGCGCCACCCGCATCATCGATACGGTCCGCCAATTGCTGCAGGGCAAGCGCACCATCCTGATCGATCTGGGCAAGGAAAGCCGCCACAATAAGCGCCTCAAACCCTTTGCTTTGCCCGCCCGTGTCTCGGTCTCCAACGCCCTGTCGGAAAAATTCACCGTCATCGAGGTTTCCGGCCTCGACCGCATGGGCCTGCTGCACGCCATGACGCGCGAAATCTCCGACCTCAACCTCACCATCGGCTCGGCCCATATCGGCACCTATGGCGAAAAGGCCGTCGACGTCTTCTATGTCACCGATCTCACTGGCCAGAAGATCATGTCCAAGCCCCGCCAGCGCAAAATCCATGATGCGCTGATGAATGTGTTCCACCCCAAGTCGGCGGAACAGAAGGTGGTCAATGGGTAGCGCGCCCCAAGCCGGCGCCGCGCTCTCGCCATGAGCCTCTACCGCAATTTCCTCTCCGTGGGCGGGCTGACCTCGGTCTCCCGCATTGCCGGTTTTGCCCGCGACGCGCTGATGGCCGCCGTGCTCGGCATCGGCCCGGCTGCTGACGCCTTCAACGCCGCTTTCCGCTTCCCCAATCTGTTCCGGCGGCTGTTTGCCGAAGGCGCCTTCAACACCGCCTTCGTGCCCATGTTCTCCACAGCGCTCGAAACCCGGGGCGAAGAGGCCGCCAAGCTGCTCGCCAGCCGCATCATGAGCTGGCTGATCGCCGCGATCCTGATCGTCACCATCCCGGCTGAAATCTTCATGGAGCCCATTATGCGGGTCTTCGTGCCGGGTTTCGATGATCCCGAAAAATTCGGGCTGACGGTCTACCTCTCGCGCATCATGTTTCCTTACCCGGCCTGCATGTCGCTGATGGCCGCCTATGCCGGCATTTTGAACACGCTGGGCCGCTTTTTCGCCTCCGCCTTCGCGCCCATTATCCTCAACATCGTCAATATCGCTGCCCTCATCCCGCTCGCGATCCCGGTGCTCGAGGACAAGGCCGACATTGCCTTCTGGGTCGCCATCGCCATGCTTTTGGGCGGCGTTGCGCAGCTGGCTTTGGTTTATGGCGCGGTTCGCCGCGCCAATTTCGTGCCGCGGCTGGGTATTCCCCGGCCCAATGCCGAAGTCAGACGTTTCTGGCTGCTCGCCATTCCGGCAATCTGGCCGGGGGCATCACCCAGATCAATATCCTGGTCGGCACCGCCATCGCTTCAAGCGCCGACAATGCCATTTCGATCCTCTCCTATGCCGACCGCCTCTATCAGCTTCCGCTGGGCATTATCGGCATTGCCATCGGCACGGTGTTGCTGCCTGAACTCAGCCGCCATCTCAGTGCCGGCCGCAATGCGGAGGCCACAAAGAGCCGGGACCAGTCCTTGCTGCTCTCTATGCTGCTGTCCATGCCTGCGGCGGCAGCTCTGGCCGCTTTGTCCGTTCCCATCGTGCGCGTATTGTTCGAGCGCGGCGCCTTTGATGCCAGTGCCACCGTCCCCGTTGCCGAAGCGTTGGTGGGTTATGCCCGGGGCCTGCCGGCCTTTGTGCTGATCCGCGTGCTCCAGCCGGGCTTTTTCTCGCGCAAGGATACGGTGACGCCGACGATTTTTGCGGGGCTGTCCGTGCTCGCCAATATCGGCATTTCGCTCTGGCTGTTCCCGAGCCTGCAACATGTCGGCATTGCGCTGGCCACCACCATTTCCTCCTGGCTCAATGCGGTGCTGCTCGCCCTTTTCCTCGCCCGCCGCGGCTATTTCTGCCCTGCCCGTGGCTTCGCTGCGCAAGCACCTGCTGATCATCGCCAGCAGCCTCGTCATGGCCGGCGTGCTGTATCTGCTCGCGCAGCGCGCCACGGCATTATCTCGCTACCGGCGCGCCCTTCCTCGCTCAGGCGGCGGCATTGTTTGTCATCTGCGTCTTCGGCAGCGCGGTCTATTTCACTCTGATCCACATCACCGGCGCGCAAAAGCTGGGCATGCTGGCCAGCAGGCTGCGCTGCAAGCGGGCTTAGCCGCCGGGATGACATCGCGCCCCATCGGATATAAGTGTTCCCTCAGAATACCCGCGTCATTGAACCTCTGGGCTTTTCTTTATGGCTTTCACCCCTCGCGTCTTTTCCGGCATCAAGCCCTCGGGCGATCTGCATCTGGGCAATTATCTCGGCGCCATCCGCCGCTTCGTGCCCCTGCAGGACACGCATGAGACCATCTATTGCGTGGTCGATATGCATGCCATCACCGTGTGGCAGGAGCCCGAAGACCTCAAGCGCTGGACCTATGAGATTGCTGCTGCCTATATCGTGGCGGGGGTCGATCCGAAAAAGTCGATCATCTTCAATCAGTCCCGTGTGATGGAACATGCCGAGCTGAGCTGGATTTTCAACTGCGTCGCCCGCATGGGCTGGATGGCGCGGATGACCCAGTTCAAGGACAAGGCCGGCGAAAACAGCGAGAATGTCTCGCTGGGCCTGTTCGCCTACCCGTCCCTGATGGCTGCGGACATCCTGCTCTACAAGGCCACCGGTGTGCCGGTGGGCGAAGACCAGAAGCAGCATCTCGAGCTGACGCGCGATATCGCCAAGAAGTTCAATCACGACTTCAAAAAGCAGATCAAATCGCTCGGCCATAAGGGCGACTTCTTCCCCATCACCGAAACCCTAGCCACCGGCCCCGCCATGCGGGTCAAGTCGCTCAAGGATGGGTCCAAGAAGATGAGCAAGTCCGATGCCTCGGACCTGTCGACCATCTACATGATGGACGATGCCGCTACGATCGCCAAAAATCAAGCGCGCCACCACCGATGCCGAGTCCCTGCCCAGCGAGGCTGCTGGTCTTGCCGGGCGCCTTGAGGCGGAAAACCCGGTCGGTATCTATGCCGCGCTCTCCAACCGCAGCGTCGATGACGTGCTGGCCGAATTTGGCGGCCGTGGCTGGGGCACCTTCAAGCCGGCTTTGGCCGATCTGGCGGTCGCCCACCTGTCCCCCATTGCCGACGAGATGAAGCGGCTGGTCAGCGATCGTGGCGAAATGGACACGATCCTGCGCGGTGGCGCTGACTGCGCCCGCGCTATCGCCCAGCCCATCATGACCGATATCCGCAACATCGTCGGCTTCATCCGCTGATGAGCGTTTCCAGAAAAGTGCGGCGCGGTTTTCCGTTCGGAAACGCGGCAACAAGAAGTAAGGAGCGCAATGTACGAGACCGAATATAAGCGGAAATTCCTCGTCGTCATTGACGAGACCCCTGAATGCGACCGCGCTTTGACCTTTGCCGCCTATCGCGTCAAGCGCACCGGCGGCGTCGTGGTGCTGATGAGCGTGGTGCAAAAGCCCGAATTCATCGGCCCGGGCGTCGAGGATGTGCTGCGCGCCGAAGCGGTCGAGGAAGCTGAGCGGAATCTGGATGCCCGCCTAGCCCGCCTCAAGGATATTGGCGACGTCAAGGTCGAGTCGGTCATCCGCGAGGGCGAAGGTCCTGAACAGATCGAGATCGTGATCGGCCAAGACCGCGACATCGCCATCCCGGTGCTCGCCGCCTCAACCTCCACCGATGGCCCGGGCCCTCTGGTAATGCACTTCGCCAGCCGCGCCAACGCCCTGCCCATCCCGCTGACAGTTGTTCCGGGCCGCATGAGCGACGAAGAGATTATTGCGATCTGCTAGTGAATGCTCCGAGCTTTTAAGACCACAATGACGCGGTGGTTTGGCCGGCGAAATTGACTAATCTCGCCTAAGCGATCCGCGCCTCATCCAGCAACTGCTTGCGCTGCAAAAACGGGTCATTGAGAAAGGTGCCGAACGGCACGAAGGCTGCAATCGTGGTTCGTGCCCATTCCCCGCGGGCAAAGCCCCTTCCCCACAGGCACGCAATCATCGCCACGATATAGGCAATGAACGCCACCCCATGGATCATGCCCACTGGCGGCACGAGGCCCGGCGTGCCGAACCAATATTTGAGGGGCATGGCGACCAGAAATAGCGCCAGCGTGGTAATGCCTTCTGACAAGGCCGATAAAGCGGAACAAACGGATCATGCCCAATGCCATATCGACGGGGCGCCCCGCTGTGAACGCGGCGCATGGTCGCGATGCGCGATTGGCCTTGCACTCCGCTGGTAAAAGACTATTTTAGAAGCGTTCTAAGTGTAGAACCTGCCCGCCCGAGGATCATTGATGTTCATCCAGACCGAAGCCACGCCCAATCCGGCAACCCTCAAATTCCTGCCCGGACGCGATGTGCTGGTTGGCGAACCGCGCGATTTCCGCAATAATGAAGCCGCCGCGGCCTCCCTGCTGGCTACTGGCCTGTTTGCCATTTCCGGCGTCACCGGCGTTTTCCGGGCTCCGATTTCATCTCGGTCACCAAGGACGATACCACTTGGGCCCATATCAAGCCGGCCATTCTCGGCGTGATCATGGACCACTTCCTGTCCGGCAAGCCCGTCATCGCTGAAGGCGCTGCTCCGGCCGCCGACTTCGATGAGGTCGAGGAATTCTTTGAAGCAGAAGACAGCGAAACCGTCGAAGTGATCAAGGAATTGCTGGCCACCCGCGTGCGCCCGGCGGTCGCCATGGATGGCGGCGACATCATCTTCAAGGGCTTCAAGGAAGGCACGGTGTTCCTCCACATGCAGGGTGCATGTTCAGGTTGCCCCTCCTCCACCGCTACCCTCAAGAGCGGTATCGAAAACCTGCTCCGCCACTTCGTCCCCGGCGTTGAGGAAGTCCAGCAGGTCTAACTCTTCCAGTTACGCAGCAAGCCAAAGGCCCGTGGAGCAATCCTTGGGCCTTTTGTTTTTGGTCACTTGGCTGCGGTGGATGAACGACGCACAGCACCCAAAAACCAAGAGACCCGGATCGCTCCGGGTCTCTTCTTATTCTGCAGCGGCCTTCTCGGCTTCGCTGCGCTGGTCGGTAATCGCCAGCGGCTCACCCTCAGGGCGCTTGCGGCGGATGCGCAGGCGCTTGATGCGGCGGCTGTCCGCGGCCGGGATTTCAAAGTCAAAACCATCGAGCCGCGTGACGTGTCTGCCCTGCTTGGGTACATGCCCGGCCGGTCAAACACCAGCCCGCCAATGGTTTCCACTTCCTCGCCGAATTCGCCCGGATCGAAATCCGGGCCGATCAGCGTGCGCACATCGCTCAATTCCGCGCGGGCGTCGGCGATGTAGGTATCGGCCCCCACTTTGCGGATCAGGGCTGCGGCCAGCTCGTCATGCTCGTCCTCGATTTCGCCGACGACGGCCTCCAGCAGGTCTTCGATGGTGACGAGCCCGTCTGTGCCGCCATATTCGTCCACCACGATCGCCATATGCACGCGGGAGGCGCGCATCGATTGCAGCAGATCGCCCACCGGCATGAAGGTGGGTACGAACATGGCCGTGCGCATCAGATCGAATTTGCCGATCTTCTGCTTGAGCACGGTGGAGACCAGTTTGACCGGCACATCCTTGCTGGGGTCGGTCACCGGCTCGGTGATCTTGCCCAGCGCGTCCTTGACGTGGATGAAACCCAAAATATTGTCCAGCCCATCATCATAGATGGGCAGGCGCGAATGGCCGACTTCACGGAACTTGGCCAGCAAAGTGCCGAGATTAATATCGGCCACGATGGCTCGGATATCGCTGCGCTCCACCATAACGTCGGCAACCGACACATTGGAGAGCTTGAGCACATTTTGCAGGATCGTCCGCTCGCTTTCGGAAAAGTCGGCGGTTTCGGCGCTGCCCTGCTCTTCGAGCGCGACCTGCAGGTCGTCGCGCAGGGAAACCGTGCGCAAGGCTAGCATGGCCTTGATGCGGTTCCAGATCGAAGGCCCCCGTGACTGGACGGGGGCGGGACTAGAAGGAGGCTCAGGATTGGCGGGCGCTGTGTGGCCCAGACTGTCGCTATCGTTCATTGGCATGATGCCGCAAAACTGCGGCTTTCTATCCTCGGATGGGGAAACTGCGCCCCAATTATAGGGGCACCGCGCTAATCGGCATAGGGGTCGTCTATCCCCAATGCCGCCAGTATCTGGGTTTCAAGGCTCTCCATTTGAAGGGCCTCGGCGTCGGTAAGGTGATCATAGCCTAAAATATGCAGAAATCCATGCACCACCAGATGGGTGAAATGGTCGGGCAGACTCTTGTCGAGATCAAGCGCTTCCCGCTCCAGCGTTTCGCGCGCCAGCGTGATGTCACCCAGAATGCCGAAAACCGGCCCAAAGGGCTCGATCTGGGGAAAGCTCAGCACATTGGTCGAGCTGTCCTTGCCCCGCCATTGCTGGTTGAGCTCGCGCTGCTCTTCGTCATTGGTGAGCAGGATCGATAGCTCGGCCGCTCCCTTGATCTTGGGCTTGGCATGCTTGAGCGCCTCCAATACGGCGCGTTCGGCCAGAGGATCGAAATCCTCCGGCCAGTTTTCATCATTGCGGATAATGGCAATGTCTATGGGCAGGGTCGTCAGCGCGTGCTTCCTTCGGATGCCTTGTCGGCCAGTTTTTTGGCCGTGTCGGCCTCGTAGGCCCGCACGATGCGGCCCACCGGGGCATGGCGAACCACGTCCTTATCGTTAAACCGGCTGATATGCACGCCCTCGACGCCATCGAGCAGCCCGATAGCCTCGACCAGCCCCGATTTTTCCCCACGGGGCAGGTCGACTCGGGTCGGATCGCCGGTGACGATCATCTTGGAGTTCTCGCCCAGACGGGTCAAAAACATCTTCATCTGCATCGAGGTGGTGTTCTGGGCTTCGTCGAGAATAACCACGGCATTGGCCAGCGTGCGCCCACGCATAAAGGCCAAAGGCGCCACTTCGATGATGCCCGAGGTGATGCAGCGTTCGACATTTTCGGGCTTCATCATGTCGTAAAGCGCGTCATAGAGCGGGCGCAGATAGGGATCGACCTTTTCCTTCATATCGCCCGGCAAAAAGCCCAGCCGCTCGCCTGCTTCCACAGCCGGGCGCGACAGGATGATGCGGTTGATATCGCCGCGTTCCGAGGAGCGAAGCGGCATGCGCCACGGCCAGATAGGTTTTGCCCGTACCGGCCGGACCCACACCGAACACCAGCTCACTGCGGTCCATGGCGCGCATATAGGCGTCCTGGGCGGGCGTGCGGGCGACGATCGTGGATTTGCGCGTGGCGATCTGGGCCATGCGCACCTTGCCCTTGCGTTCCAGCGTCGGCAGGGTCAGCTGGCTGTCCTCGGTCTCGATCATGCGGATCACTGCGTCCACGTCGGCAATGTCGACGCTGCGGCCTTCCTCGGGACTGGCATAAAGCGATTCCAGCACGCGCCGCGCTCGGTCGACCGAGCTGGCCGCACCTTTAAGCAGAACATGATTGCCGCGGGGAGTGGCCGAAACCTTGAGCCGCTGTTCGATCAGGGCCGAGTTCTGGTCAAAATCGCCATAGAGCTGTGCAGCCAGACGATTGTCTTCAAAAGCGAGTTCGAGTTGCGATGCGAGTGCGTTGTCGGCGGTCGGTGACAAGTGCCTGCTCAAACTGATGTGGCTCCCGAAAGGAACGCGGCGCGGGCTTGCACCGCGAATACAAGGCCAAGGCTAGGCCGATTTGCGCGTGATGTCTGTAGCAATATTGTGACTGTCTGTGTGGTCATCACACACCAGATGGTGCTTGAACGGCAAGCCATCAAGTAATACCTTAAGAAAAACACTCCTTACCAAGGATCAGGTCTATGAGCGCGACAGTAACAAGCAAGGGGCAGGTCACCATTCCCAAGCCCGTCCGCGACCTGCTGGGTATTGAGCCCGGAACGCGTGGACTTCCGCCGTACGCCCTGGGGTCAGATCATTCTGGTCCGCGCCGATCCCGCTCCACCCAGCCGTTTTGCCAAGCTGCGCGGCCACGCTGGCAAGGGATTGAGCACCGATGCCATCATGGCGCTGACTCGCGGTGACACGTGATCCTGATTGATACCAATGTCCTGCTCGATCTGGTGACCGACGATCCGGTGTGGGCCGGTTGGTCCCTCTCCCAGCTGGAAATTGCATCACTCAAGGGACCGCTGCTGATCAATGACGTCGTCTATGCCGAAATGGCCGTGCGCTATGAGCGCATAGAGACTCTTGAAGCTTTCCTGAGTGATGCTGGCCTTGTTCTGACCCCGATACCGAAATCGGCACTGTTCCTGGCCGGAAAGGTGTTTGCCCAATATCGGCGGGCCGGCGGCGTGCGATCAGGGGGTGTTGCCGGATTTTTTTCCTCATGCGCACGCAGCCGTCGAAGCAATACCGCTCTTGACCCACGATGCCGGGCGCTATCGCACCTATTTCCCAACCCCGGAACTGATTGTACCAGCTGTCGACACATAGATTTCCTGGCCTCAGGCTGCCGGCAAGGGAGAGCTTCTAACTTGGCGGCCGGATCAGACCCACTTTCATATCCTTGGCCATATAGATGACCTTGCCATCCGCCAGCACGCGGCCATCGCCTGAGCCCAGCGTCAACGCGCCGCGCTTGACCCGGTGCATGTCCACTTCGTAGCGCACGAGCTTGGTCTTGGGCGTAATATCGCCCTTGAACTTGACTTCGCCAACCCCGATCGCCCGCCCCTTGCCGGGCAGAACCTGACCAGCCCAGCCAATAGCCGATGATCTGCCACATCGCATCCAGTCCCGAGCAGCCCGGCATCACCGGATCGCCGGCAAAGTGGCATTCGAAGAACCACAGCTCGGGCAGAAATATCCAATTCGGCCACGATGTGACCCTTGCCGTGCTCCCCGCCATCAAGGCTGATCTCGACAATCCGGTCCATCATCAGCATGGGCGGCGAGGGCAATTGCGCATTGCCCGGCCCGAAATAGCCGCCACGGGCCGAGCTCAGCAGGTCAGCCTTGGAATAAGACGATTGCAGGGTATGAAATTCAATGGGATCGGCCACTCAATTGCGCTCTGGTTCAAAGCACTAGGAGTAATGCAAAGTCGTGGCGTTGCAACCCGCAGGGATTACCCTGCCCGCTGGCGTTTCAGATCGTCCAGCAGGCGCCCGCATCGTTCCAGTGCTTGAGCCGGGGATAACCGGTGACATTGGCATTGTGCGGCGCGTCAAAGACGATGCCCCGGCCGATGAAATGTTTGAAATGGCGGGCATTATCGTCGATCAGGAAGTCGGCATTGATAATGCTCTTGTCGCCGCAAAACACGAAATTGAGCGGGTCGAGAAAGTCAAAATGGTCCTGCAGCCATTCCCATTTATATTGTAGAGAATTGGGGAATTCCATTGCGGCCGTAGTGATGAAAACCTCGTTTTCGGCGGTCAGTGCCCGCAAGGCGTCCTGCGCGCCATCCAACACCGCCAGTCCCGGAAGAACTCGCCCCGGTGCAGATGTTCGTGCAGCGCATGCAGCCGGTCTTCGGCTAGCAGGTCCCGCATGGCGTAGCCGACCAGTTCGGCATCGTCCCATTCATGCTGATATTCTGATTTTACCCACTGCCGGATCGCGCCCATCGCGTCGGCAATCACTTCATCCATGTCGATGGCGATACGGGTCTTCTTCGTCATGCCGCTACTGCTACCTTCAAGCGTCCCACCAGCGAATTGGTGGATGTCCCAATAATTTCTACCTGATGGATCGCCCCGATCAGATCGGTCGATCCCTCCAGATGCACGGCCTGTAGGTACGGCGAGCGTCCGCCCACCTGCCCCGGCATGCGGCCCGGCCGCTCGATCAGCACCGGCAGCGTCTTGCCCACGCAAGACGCATGGAAGGCCGTGGTCTGGTTATTGACCAGATCCTGCAGCCGCCACAGGCGTTCATTCTTGACCTCTTCGGCGATCTGATCGGTGAGGTTCGCACCCGGCGTGCCCGGACGGGTCGAATATTTGAACGAATAGGCCGAGGCATAGCCCACATCGGCAATGATCTTGAGCGTGTCCTCAAAATCCTGATCCGTCTCGCCGGGGAAGCCGACAATGAAATCGCCTGACAGCGCCATACCCGGCCGTGCCGTCTTGATGCGTTCGATGACCTTCATATACTCGGCCGCCGTGTGGCGCCGGTTCATTGCCTTCAAAATGCTGTCTGATCCCGACTGCACCGGCAGATGCAGATAGGGCATCAGGATATCGAGATCGCGGTGCGCTGCGATCAGGGCATCGTCCATGTCGCGGGGATGGCTGGTCGTATAGCGCAGCCGTTCCAGCCCCGAGATCTCGGCCAGCAGATAGCTGAGTTCACCCGTGCCCACAGAGCGACCTGTGCCGTCGACGCCATGATAGGCATTGACGTTCTGACCCAGCAGCGTGATTTCCTTGACGCCCGCCTCCACCAGTCCGCGCGCCTCGGCAATCACCGGCTCACCGGCCGCGACACTTCGGCGCCCCGGGTATAGGGCACCACGCAGAAGCTGCAAAACTTGTCGCAGCCTTCCTGCACGGTCAAAAACGCGGTCAGTCCGCGCTTGATGGTCACTTCCTTCTTGGGCGCCGGCAAATGGTCGAACTTGTCTTCCTCGGGGAAGTCGGTGTCGATCACGGCTTGCTTTAGGCTCGGATGCATATGCCGCTGCGCCTCGGCGCGAGCCAGCATGGCGGGCAGGCGGTGATAAGCCTGCGGGCCAAACACCATATCCACCACCGGCGCGCGGCGAGCGATTTCCTCGCCTTCGGCCTGCGCCACGCAACCGGCCACGCCGATCATCATGTCGCCGCCTAAAGCGCGGCGTTCGCTCTGCAATTCCTTGAGCCGGCCCAGCTCGGAAAACACCTTTTCCGAAGCCTTTTCGCGGATATGGCAGGTATTGAGCAGTACCGAGTCAGCCTGCGCAATGTCGCCGGTCGGCTCATAGCCCTGCGGCGCCAAAGCGTCGGCCATCCTGTCGCTGTCATAGACATTCATCTGACAGCCATAGGTCTTGATGAAAAGCTTCTTGGTATTGGCGCGCATCTCGGTCATGGGCCGCTCTTTACCAGAGGAGGCACCAAGACTCCAAGCCCGCCTGCAACCCACTGCCCGCGGCATGGGTTGTACCGGGGAGGGCAGCCCAAGAGGAGACCACCATGCTCAAGACCAGCCGTGACAAGTCCAGAACTGACGCAGCCGGCATGAAGGGTGGCAAAAAGCCCGGTCCCAAGGATTCTCCGGTGCAGGTCCGCAATGCCGGCAAGGAGGCGCAGGCCGATTCGCCCAAGGACTGGGATGACCGGGATGAGGCGGTCGATGAAAGCTTTCCTGCCAGCGATTCCAGCGCGAAATACTGAGCCTGTTGCTAGGTATATCCGGGCAAATCGCTGCCCCGCCTTTAACGGCCTGCGAAGCCTATGGCCAAACTTGGGCGAAGTCATCTGCTTTAACGGTCCCAAGCAGGGACTTGCGCATTGCATGCCGGCGGTCACCGGGGCTAGCATCATGAATGTCGCGTACCCATTTTGAGTACAGGCGAGACGTGATCCCGAAATCCGGGAACCCGGCTTTCGGAGATCCTCGTGTCGATAACAACGACAAGAAGGAAGAGGAAGCCATGACCTTACGCATTTCGGGAAAGAACATGGATGTGGGCGATGCGCTGCGCGGCAAGGCAGCGGATCATTTCGCCACGGTCGTCGGCAAATATTTCGACGGCGGCTATGACGGCCACCTGACCCTTACCCCCGACGGCATCGGTTTCCGCGCAGATTGCGTCGTGCATCTGGATACCGGGGCTACGCTGCAGGCCAGCGCCCGGGGCGGCGACGCCACCAGCGCCTATGAAATCATGGCGCTCAATATCGAAAAGCGGCTGCGCCGCTATAACCGCAAGCTCAAGTCGCACCGCAAGGGACCCAATGGCGTCTCGGACGGGGTGACCGTGCAATATACCGTGTTCGGGGCGGGCGATGAGTTCGACGAACTGGACGAGGATTACGCGCCCCCGGTGATTGCCGAGACCACCAAGAACCTGCGCCAGATGAGCGTGGAAGAGGCCGTGATGGAGCTCGATCTGACGGGCGGCCGGTGGTGATGTTCCGCCATGCTGGACATGGCGGGCTAAATGTGGTCTACCGCCGCTCCGACGGCAATATTGGGTGGATCGATCCCGCCCTCGGGACCAATTGAACGCGCCCGGCGCCACAATTGAGCCAACAATAGTCAAGGCAGACTTTATGGAATTGTCCGATATCCTGGCGGAACGGGCAGTGCTTTCTTGCACCAGCCTGAAATCAAAACGCCAGTTGTTTGAACAGCTTGCCGAAAAGGCAGCCGAGATGACCGGGCGTCCGGTCGAAGACATCTGTTCCGCCATCACCAGCCGGGAAGAACTCGGCTCCACTGGCTCGGGCAATGGCATTGCCATTCCCCATGGCAAGATTGCGGGCCTTGAAGGGGTCACCGCCGTGTTCGCGCGGCTGGACGATCCCATCGAGTTCGACGCGGTCGATGACCAGCCTGTGGATATCGTGATGATGCTGCTGGCCCCGGCCGGGGCTGGCGCCGACCATCTCAAGGCCCTCTCGCGGGTGGCGCGCCTGTTGCGCACCGAAAGCGTGGTGGACGATCTGCGGCGGACCGATGATCCGCACCGGCTCTATCAATTGCTGACCAGCCCGCTCGAAGGCAGCTACGCCGCCTGAAAGGGCCAGCAGGAATAGAAAAACCCCGGATCATCTCCGGGGTTTTTGATTCTGGCCCGAGCCGGCGCTAATGCACCGTGGCGAGCCCCAAATTCTTGTCGCCCAGCCAATCGGCCACGGCGTCGGCCGTGTCAGTGACCAGAAGCGGCGTGCCATCGGCCGACATGACGAGCTGGTACAGCTCATCATCGTCGAACTGGGCATCGGCAATCATGGTTGAAAGGGTCTGCCCGTCGACCGGGCGCACATAGACGACGGCATCACCGCCCAGCGCCATGAACTGAGCAGGGGTCAGACCCCTGAGGGGATGGACAGGCGCGTCCGCTGCGGGCGCATCATTGCGTTTTTCATACATTTGTCGGCCCTTTCCTCATACTGAGCGAATGTCGATACGTCGGGCGATCTTTGGCGCTTGCAGGCGCTCAAGAGCAACAACGAGCATACCGTGCCCTAAAGTTGCATCTTTCACGATCATGCCATCGGCGAGAAGGAAGGAACGCTGGAACTGCCGTGCGGCGATACCGCGGTGCAGATACTGTTTTCCAGCCTCATCCTTCTGCCGGCCGCGGACAATGATCTGATTGTCCTCGGCGATCACTTCGAGCTCGTCGACCGCAAAACCGGCGACCGCGATGGAGACGAGAAACTGTTCGGTTCCCGTATCATCTTGAGTTCGCTCGATATTATAGGGCGGGTAGCCGTCGGCGGACTTGGCCAGCCGATCGACTCGTTCCTCAAAGGCATCAAAGCCGAGGAGAAATGGGGCGGAAAACACCGAAATACGCGACATCTACGCCGTCCTTGGTCACAAGCAACGTCTTGGCGAAGGACCCAAAGAGAGTGGCATCCAGCGCCTGACGAAGATATGGGACAATGACCTGCCCGGTTCAAGTCCGGCATAATGCAGTCTCGGTTATGAACGGATGCTGACGCGCAAAATGAACGAGATCGTCGCCGTGATCATGCCGGCCTATCGGGCCGAGGATACAATCGGGTCCAGCGTCGCCAGCGTGCTGGCGCAGAGCTATCCGCATTGGCAATTGCTGATCGTCAGCGATGACGGGGTCGATTATGCCGAATTTCTTGCTCGCCTGGGCATTGCCGACCCGCGCATTGTCCAATTATCGAGCGGCTCGGTGGGGGCGGGGCTTCGGCGGCGCGCAATATAGCGCTCGAAGCGAGCACTGCGCCCTATGCGGCGATTCTGGATGCCGATGACCGGTTCAAGCCCGAAAAGCTGGCACTGGCGGTAGCGGCCTTGGCCGATCACGCCATTGTCAGCACGGCGCTGGATGTGATGACCGACCGGTTTATGCATCTGCGCCATGTCGCAGCGGGGCCGGACCGGCTGGTCCGGGCCGGGGCGCATAAATGGCTGAACCTGTCGATGGATTCCATGATCGTGTGGGACCGGCGGCGCACTGATGGGCGTTATGACACTACCCTCAGCAATATGACCGATCTTGAACTATTGCTGCAGCTCTACCGCGCGGTGCCGCAATCCCGGCATCTGGGCACCCCGCTGCATGATTATATCAAGCGGTCGAGCTCGATGAGCAATGGCGCCAATGTTGCGGCGGGCATGATTGCCAGCAAGAGCGTGATCCTGAACCGGGTGGAGGCGGGCCATTACGGGCTGCCCGAGGCGGACGCGGCGCAGGTCGGCCGGTTTTTGCGGGTTTCGCTCGAAGCGGAAAAGCTCTATGGCGCCGCGCTGGCAGCGCGGCCGTGGCTGCTGTTCGAGGACCATCTGGAGCCGATGCTGGCAGCCGACAAAGCTTGAAACTTCATATTGGCGCGCTGCGGCCCGGCCTGCCTCATGCTTCGGGGCTTTATGAAGTTGCGATGACGAAAGCATTCTCAAAGGCTTAACACCTGCCCGATAGGGGCGAAGCGGATGAGACGCTTTGCACGGGGCTCGACAATGGGATTTTCGCGACTTTCGATTGCCGGACGCATTTATGCCGCCTTTGGTGCGCTCATCGGTTTGATGGCGCTGCTCGTGGCCATCGCCATTGGCGGGGTGCAGTTGAGCGGGGCGACCTTTGGGCAATACCGCCGAGGCCGCGCAGCAGGGCGCCGATGTCGCCGGGCTCGCCAGCGGGCTTTCAGAGGCGCGGCTGGCCTTTTCGCGCTATCAGCTCAACCATGCCAGTGACGACGCCGAGCGCGCCAAGACGCTGCTGGCCGGACTGGGCGGGGACAGCGCCATTGCCGGGCAAGTGACCGATTATAGTGGCATTGTCGACCAGATGACGGCGCTGGATGGCGATATCGCTGATTTGAGCGCGGCCATGGATGAGAGTGGACTGGCCACTACCGATACGCTGGGCGGACTGATTGCGGAGGCGGCCCAATCGGCCAGTTTGAATGCCAAGGCCGCAGCCGTTTCGGGGCTGGCCATGCAACAGGCGCTGGAAGTGCGGCTGGCGGTCGATGTGCTGTTGAGCGAGCCGGCGGACAATAGCCTTGCCGCGGTGAATGACAGGATCGGGCAGGCACAGGCGACGCTGGCCGAGCTGCGCGGCATCTTCTTCAAGGCAGATGACGTGGGGCGGGTCGATGCGGTGACGGCGCGGCTGGCCGAATATGCCGGCATGATCGGGCAGGTGCATGCGCGCATGCTGGATCGGCAGGCTTTGGCGCAGCAGGCGGCGACGATCGACACGGCTATTGCCACCTCCTTTGCCGAGCTGGCGGCGACCGCTCAGGCGCAACAGGCTGATCTGGAAACAGCTGCCGACCGGCAGGCCGGGGCGATCAGCCCGGGCGGGTTGATAGCGGGATTGGTGACGCTGGTGGCCAGGAATTGCCTCGGCCGTGATCATTGCCCGCTGGCTATCGGGCTCGATCCGGGCATTGGCGGTGGCGACGGGCCGCATGGCTGAGGGTGATTTCGATGTGACCCTGCCCCGGGCCGGCCAGCGAAACGAGCTGGGCCAGATTGCCCGGGCGCTCGAAGTGTTCGGCGCCAATGGGCGGCAAGTACGCGAGGCGCAGGCCCGGCGCGAGGCCGACATGGATCAGGCTTTTGCAACAGCGCAATTGCGCGAAGCGCTGCAGCGCGATGTCGAGGCCGTGGTCAAGGCTGCCAGCGATGGCGATTTCGGCCGCCGGCTGGGTGTCGATTATGGGCTGGATGAACTCAACAGTTTTGCCCGCAGTGTTGACCTTCTGGTGGGCACGGTTGCCCGTGGGCTGAATGAAACCGGCACGGTGCTGTCGGCTTTGGCCCGAGGCGAGCTGGGTGGGCGGGTTGAGGGCGACTATGCCGGGGCTTTCGGGCAGCTCAAGGCCGACACCAATGCACTGGCGCAGACCATGGCGACGACGATGCAGCGGATCGGGGCGGCTTCGACTGCATTGCGGCGCGCCACGGATGAAATTCTGGCGGGGGCGAATGATCTTTCCGCCCGAACCGGCCGGCAAATCAACGCTATCGAATCCACCAGCCGAGCGGTGCGGGCGCTGTCGGACGATATCGTGGCCAATAAAGCCAAGGCCGAACAGGCGGCGGCAAGCACGCTGGCCTCCTCAGCCACGGCGCGCAATGGCGGGGCGGTGATGAGCAGGGTGACCGAGGCCATGGCCGATATTACCCGTGCCTCGGGCAAGATTTCCAATGTGACGGGCGTGATCGAGGACATTGCGTTCCAGACCAATCTTCTGGCGCTCAATGCCTCGGTGGAAGCGGCGCGGGCCGGTGAGGCCGGGCGCGGCTTTGCCGTGGTGGCGGTGGAAGTGCGGCGGCTGGCGCAATCGGCAGCGGCGGCCTCGGCCGATATCAAGGCGCTGACGGGACAATCGGCTGTTGCGGTGGGCACGGGCTCCAAGCTGGTCGAAGAGGCGGCGCGCACGCTTCACACCATTCTGCTGGCCGTCGACAAGGACAATGGCCATATGCAGGCCATCGCTCAATCAAGCCGCAGCCGAAGCCGAGGCGGTGGACATCGTGGGCGCAGCGATGCGGCAGATGGACGAAGTGGTGCAGGACAATGCGGCGCTGGTGGAAGAAACCAATGCGGCAATCGAGCAGACCCGGGCTCAGGCGAGCGAGCTGGACGGGATTGTGGGAGCGTTCACCCGGCGCGGGGCCAAGGCAAGGCTGGTGGCTTAGGGGCCAAGGCAACTGACGGGTGCTGCCCCCTCAGCTCAGCAATACCGCAATGATGTCATCGTGGATGGCTTGCCAGTCAGCGTCGGTGAAGGGGTAGAGGCCAAAGCCGCGCAAGGTGAAGGCGCCTTCGGTGGCCAATAGCGCCGAGCAGGCGCGGCGGCCACGTTCGGTTGCGGGATCGATGCGGGCGAAGAGGCCGCGATAATAATCGATCGTGCTGCTGCGAAATTGCGGGGAGCGGATGAAGCTGGCCATCAGGGCGGCAGCGCGTCCACCGGTGGTCGGGTCAACGCCGGCGCTGGCTCGGACATGGGCCGGATGTGCCGCTCGGAGTGATCGTCGGCCTTGGCGAGGAATTGTTCGGCTAATTCATCATAAGCGGCGACGACGCGCTCCAGCATGGCGTCGATCAGGATGTCCTTGCTGGCGTAGGCATAGAGCACGCCGCCCTTGCTCACGCCGGCTTCGGCCGCCACCGCATCGATGGTGAGATGGGCCGCGCCATCGTGCAGCACCACGTGCTCGGCGGCATCCAGAATCGTGCCGCGATCGATCGTTTGGCGTCGGCCCATGATTTCTCTCTTTTCAAACCGTCTGGACGGATATATATGACGTCGTGTCTTATAACAACGAAATTCGCGCATAGCGCAAAGAGGTTTTTGATGTCCCGGTCCGCCAATCGCTGGCTCACCCTGCTCGCTGTCATGCTGGCCTTCGTGCCGATCGTGGTCGACATGACGATCCTGCATATCGCCGTGCCTTCGCTGACGCTTGCTCTGGGCGCCAGCGGCACGGAGATCTTGTGGATCATCGATATCTATCCGCTGATGATGGCGGGCCTGCTGGTGCCGATGGGCACGCTGGCTGATCGCGTCGGGCATCGCCGCATGATGCTGATCGGCCCGGCAATCTTCATTGTCGCCTCGGTATTGGCTGCCTTTGCGCCCACGGCCATGGCGCTGATCGGGGCGCGGGTCATTCTGGCCTTGGGCGCCTCCATGGTCATGCCCTCCATTCTCGCCATCATCCGGCAGACCTTTGAAGACGATCGCGAACGCGCCATCGCGCTGGGCCTGTGGGGCACGGTTGGCTCGGCCGGTGCGGCTTTGGGACCGCTGGCCGGGGGCATCTTGCTTGAGCATTTCTGGTGGGGTTCGGTGTTCCTCGTCAATGTGCCGATCATGCTGGTGGTGTGGCCGCTGGCCTATTATGCCGTGCCCAAGCGCCAGCCGCAGGGCGGCGGCAATTGGACGATCGGGCAGGCACTGGTGTTGATTGCCGGGCTGATCGCCACGGTTTTTGCCATCAAATCGGGCTTCAAGGCGGGGTCGTCGCCGCTCTTGACCGGCGCGACGCTGGTGGCTGGGCTGGGCCTGCTGATCTGGTTTGCACGGCAGCAATTGACCGCGGCCTCGCCCATGCTCGATCCGAGCCTTTTCACCCAGCCAGCCCTCTCCATGGGCATGATCATTGCGCTGGTGGTGTCCGGCTCGCTGGCCGGGGTGGAGCTGACCATTGCGCAGGAACTGCAATTCGTGGTGGGCAAATCCCCGCTCGAGGCGGGGCTGTTCATGCTGCCGCTGGTGGTCGCTTCGGCTCTGGGCGGGCCGCTGGCGGGATATCTGAGCAATCTTCTGGGCCTGCGTGCAGTGGCGGTGATGTCGCTGGCGGCGGCGGCGGCCGCTCTGGCGGGGTTGGGGGTGAGCGATTTCCACCAGCCGGGTCCTGGCGTGATCGTTTGGATGGTGCTGCTGGGCCTTTCGCTCAGCATCGGGCTCACTGCCTCCTCCATTGCCATTATGGGCAGTGCGCCGCCCGAAAAAGCAGGCGCGGCCGGTTCGCTCGAAGCCACTGGCTATGAATTGGGTGCGGGGCTGGGCATCACCTTTTCGGCGTGCTGCTGGCGGCCAGCTATGGTGCCGGCATGGTGGTGCCGCAGAACCCGGTCGGGCTAGTGCCCGAAGGCGCCCGTCATTCCATCGGCGAGGCCATGGTGGCGGCCGAAGGACTGGGTGGCGCCAATGGGGATGCTCTGGCGCAAGCGGCACGGGAGGCGTTTTCCAGCGCGCATGGTACCGTGTTGTTAACGTCCGCCAGCCTGATCGCGGTACTTGCCGTGGCGGTTCTCATTGCCTTGCGTAACTATCGTGAACCCTGGGGCAGGATGGCCCGCAGCCACGGCTAGGACAGCAGCGACCCATTGCGCAGCAATTGCACGCAATGGGCCGCGACGGGCCTTGCCTTCCCCCGGCTTTCCCCCTATAGAGCCCACTTCTCCGGACCGCCCGGCCAACAGGCATGCCGTGGCGGTTCTTGAATGCGATGGGCCCAAATCCATCCAAATACTCTAAAGGACCCGCAAAATGCCCAAGATGAAGACGAAATCTGGCGCGAAAAAGCGTTTCAGTTTCACAGCGACCGGTCGCGTCAAGGCTGGTGTCGCAGGCAAGCGTCACCGTTTGATCAACCACAACGCAAAGTACATCCGCACCAACCGCGGCACCAAGATCCTGTCCAAGGGCGACGAGGGTCTGGTCAAGTGGTACATGCCGTACAACCGCTAAAACGCTGAAAAGGAAGCTGACACATGTCACGCGTTAAAAGAGGCGTTACCAACCACGCCCGTCACAAAAAGTTTTGAAGGCTGCGGAGGGCTATTATGGCCGCCGCAAGTCCACGATCCGTATCGCCAAGCAGGCCGTCGAAAAGGCCGGCCAGTACGCGTATCGCGATCGTCGCGTCAAGAAGCGCAATTTCCGCGCTCTGTGGATCCAGCGTATCAACGCTGCCGTGCGTGATTACGGCCTGACCTATGGCCGATTTATCGACGGCCTCAGCAAGGCTGAGGTTGCCGTTGACCGTAAGGTGCTGAGCGATCTCGCGATCACCCAGCCTGAAGCGTTCGGCGTGCTGGTCGAAAAGGCCAAGGCAGCACTCGCGTATCTCGAAGGCGTCGAAAAGACGACCCACGAGCGCGTCTCCGCCTAATACCTCGCTTACGCTGAGGCCCAAATTGACGCCTTGCGCTATCCCGAAAGGGCTGGCGCGAGGCGTTTTGTTTTGGTCTAACCGCCCGCAGTTCACTTGGAAGCCTTTTAGATGTCTCTCGATAGCCAGATCGACACCCTCCGCGCCGAGCTTTCGGCTGCCATTGCCAATGCCGGCGACGATGCCGCGCTCGAGGCCGTGCGCGTTGCAGCGCTGGGCAAGAAGGGCAGCGTTTCAGCGCTGCTGGCCTCGTTGGGCAGCATGGCGCCCGAAGAGCGCAAAAGTGCGGGTCCGGCCATCAATGGGCTCAAGCAGGAGATTGCCGGGCTGATCGAAACGAGGGGCGCGACCCTCAAGGCGGCAGCGCTTGATGCAAGGCTCAAGGCCGAGACGGTCGATATCACCCTGCCCTTGCCCGCAGCGCCCACGGCGCGCGGCCGCATTCACCCGATCAGCCAGACCATTGACGAGATCACCGCGATCTTCTCCGACATGGGCTTCTCGATCGCCGAAGGGCCCGATATCGAGACCGACTATTTCAACTTCACCGCGCTCAATTTCCCCGAAGGCCATCCGGCCCGGGAAATGCACGACACCTTCTTCATGAAGCCGGGCGCCGATGGCGTCAAAAAAGTGCTGCGCACGCATACCTCGCCGGTACAGATGCGGGTGATGCAGAAGACCAATGAAAAGCCTGCCGCCAGCTATCTGACGCCGCCGATGGACCCACCGATCCGCGTGGTGATGCCCGGCCGTACCTATCGCAATGACAGCGACCAGACCCATACCCCGATGTTTCATCAGGTCGAGGGGCTGGTCATCGACAAGTCGAGCCATATCGGCCAGTTGCGCTGGGTGCTGGAGGAATTTCTCAAGGCCTATTTCGAAGTGCCCAATGTGACGCTGCGCTTCCGGCCCAGCTTCTTCCCCTTCACCGAGCCCTCGATGGAAGTGGACGTGCAATGCGACCGCTCGGGCAATGAGGTCAAGATTGGCGAAGGCAGCGATTGGCTCGAAATCTCGGGCTGCGGCATGGTGCATCCCAATGTGATCCGCAATGCCGGGCTCGACCCCGACGTCTATCAGGGCTTTGCACGGGGCATGGGGATCGACCGTATCGCCATGCTGAAATATGGCATGCCGGACCTGCGGGCGTTCTTTGACGCCGACCAGCGCTGGCTCGACCACTACGGCTTCCGGCCGCTCGACCTGCCAACGCTGTTCGGCGGGCTGAGCAGCTAAGCCATGACACGTGGCGGCTGGACAGAAATCTGGGGTGAACTGGACGCAATCGGCCGGCTCGAACGCGAGCTCGGCTCGGTTGCAGGCCGCTATCGGCTGGAGCCTACGGAGCGCCATTTCTCACTGACCGATCCTATCTACGGCGAGAGCAAGCCGTTTCATGAAGAAAACCTGTTCGATCAGGAGAGCGGCAAGCGCTGGCGCGTCTGCATTACCGAGATCACCAACGGCGTTTATGCCCTGCTCTATCAAGTCGCGGTTCCGATCTTCATCGTCACCGATATTGAGAGCGATGGGCCAACGCCGCTGCACAATTCCATGTTGAGTTTTGCTTCGGTCGCCATCGAGGCCGATGGCACGCGGCATGGCGAGTTCGAGGCGCAGCTGACTCAGCGGCCCGATCGGACCACCAATGAGACCACCATGGCATGGTGGGCGACGCAGCCGGAAGCGTGGGCCGCAACCACGGCCGATGCCGAGGCGCCCGCAGTGGTGATGCCGCGCTTTGCCGATTGGGTGGAAAGCCTGCCGGGGCCCAAAGTGTTCGTCGCCGCGCCAATGATTTTCGACGGCTTGTGGATGGACCATTATCTCGATGAATTCTGCCGGTACGCGTGTTGAGCGGACCCTTCAAGAGCCGGCAGATTTTTCGTGGCGGCGGGGTGTGTCTTTACACCATGGCCGGCACCCTGCGCGGCGCTGATTATCTCGATTGGGGCATGAGCAAGCTGCCCGCCGAGTTTTACGGCCATATCGCCCATACCCATAAAGCCATCGACGATGCGCGGGGCTTTGCCCATGTGCTGGTTGAATTGTTCAAGATTTCCCGTGCCCTGCCGCCGATCACCGGCAGCAAGTCCGATTTCCGCTAAGGTGCCAGACAAATGAAATTCACCCTCGATTGGCTCAAGGAGCATCTCGACACCACAGCATCCGTGGACCAGATCGGCACGGCGCTGACTTCGGTCGGGCTCGAGCTGGAAGGCGTCGAAAACCGGGGCCGAGCGCTGTCGGCCTTTGTCGTGGCCCACGTGGTGTCGGCCGAGCAGCACCCCAATGCCGACCGCTTGCGCGTGTGCAAGGTGGATGCGGGCACCGGCGAATTGATTGATGTGGTCTGTGGCGCGCCCAATGCGCGCACGGGCCTCAAGACCGTGTTCGCCTTCCCCGGCACCTATATTCCGGGTAAGGACATGACGATCGGCAAGGGCAATATCCGCAGGGCGGACAGCAATGGCATGTTGTGCTCCGGGGAAGAGCTGGGTCTTTCCAACGATCATGACGGCATTATCGAGCTGCCGGCGGATGCCCTGATCGGGGAGAAATATGTCGACTATGCCGGGATCAATGGTGTGGTGTTCGACATTGCCATCACCCCTAATCGCGGCGACGCCACCGGCGTTTATGGCGTGGCGCGTGATTTGGCTGCATTCGGCTTGGGGACGCTGAAGCAGACCGATATGTCGGCTGTGCCGTCCAAGGGCAAGAGCCCGACTGCGCCGCTGCCATTGCTGTTTGCGGCCGATGAGCCCAAGGCGATCCGCAAATTTGGCGGGCGCTATATCAAGGGCGTGAAGAACGGGCCATCGCCCGAATGGCTGCAGCAGCGGCTGCGCGCCGTGGGCCTGCGGCCGATCAATGCCATTGTCGACATTACCAATCTGGTGTCGCTGGGCTGGGGCCGGCCGCTGCATGCCTATGACGCCGATAAGATCGAAGGCGCCCCCTCTTGCGCAATGCCAAGGCCGGCGAAGCATTCGACGCGCTGGACAACAAGCTCTATGCGCTGGACGAGACCATGACGGTGATTGCCGACGAGACCGGCCCGCTGTGCCTCGGTGGCGTGATGGGCGGGATACGCTCGGGCTGCACCGATGGCACCACCAATGTGTTCATAGAATGCGCCAGCTGGGACCCCGAATTGATCGCCCGCACCGGCCGCAAGACCGGCATCGTCAGCGATGCCCGCTATCGGCTGGAGCGCTCGGTTGATCCGGCGCTGACCGAGCCGGGGCTGGAATTGGCGACGCGCCCGGTGCTCGAACTCTGCGGCGGCGAGCCGATGGAGCCGGCGATTTCCGGCGAAGATGTATTCCCGAACACTGTCGTCGAATTCCCGCTGGGTGAGGTCAAGCGCCTGACCGGGTTGGAGCTTGGGGTGGACCGGATCGAGGCAATCCTGACATCGCTGGGCTTTGTGCTGTCGGGCAATGGCGAGACGCGGACGGTCAAAGTGCCGAGCTGGCGGCCGGATGTGACGCAGAAGGCCGACCTGGTCGAAGAAGTGATGCGCATGGTGGGCGTGGACAATGTGCCTGTCGAGCCGCTGCCGCGCCTCAACCATGTGGCCCAGCGCATGCTGACCAATATCCAGAACCGCCGCCGGATTGCGCGACGGGCTTTGGCGGCGCGCGGGCTGGATGAGGCGGTGACACGGTCGTTCATTCCCCATGCCGAAGCCGTGCGCTTTGGCGGCGGGCAGGAAAGCCTGCAGCTGGCCAATGCCATTGCCGCTGACATGACCGATATGCGGCCCTCGCTGCTCCCGGGGCTGCTGGCGGCGGCGCGGCGCAATGCCAATCGCGGTACGGCGGATCTGGCGCTGTTCGAGGTTGGCCGGGTATTCTTGAGTGACACGCCGGACGGGCAGCACACTTATGCCACCGGCATTCGCACCGGCACGGCTAAGCTCGAAGGCGCGGGGCGCCATTGGAGCGGCAAGGCCGAGGCGGTGGGCGTGTTCGACGCCAAGGGCGATCTGGGTGCTGTGCTCGACGCGCTGGGCGTCGATATCGACAAGGTGCAGATTTTTGCCGAGCCGGCGCCCCGGAGCCATCCGGGCCGGGGCGGGCGCATTGCGCTCAATCCCAAGGTGACCCCGGGCTGGTTTGGTGAATTGCATCCCGCTTGGGCGGCAGACACGGATATCGAGGGGCCGGTGGTGGCGTTCGAACTTGATCTCGATGCCCTGCCCGAGCCGCGCAAGAAGGCGACCAAGACCAAGCCGGCGCTGGTTCTGTCCGGGCTGATGCCGCTCTCGCGCGATTTTGCCTTTGTGGTGGATCGGGGCGTGACGGCCGCGACCATTCTCAAGGCGGCGCGCGGGGCCGACAAGGGGCTGATCGCTGACGTGAGCGTGTTCTGACGTGTTCGAAGGCACCCATGTCGGCGAGGGTAAGAAGTCCGTCGCCATCGAGGTAACATTGCAGCCTTTGGACAAGACGCTGACGGATGAGGAGATCGAAAAGGTTTCTGCATCCGTGGTGGCGGCGGTGACGAAGGCAAGTGGGGGTGCTGCGGGCGTAAGGGGCGCTGGACAAAGCCGGGGGAACGATTCAAATCCGGCCATGAGTGAACCCCGATTCCCCGATGTGATGCTGCTGGCGGCGGGCTCGGGCACGCGGCTGCGGCCATTGACCGACAGCTTGCCCAAGCCGCTGGTGCCGGTGCTGGGCGTGCCATTGATCGAGCGGATCATGGCCAATGCGCGGGCCGAGGGCGCCAAGCGCTTTGTCGCCAATGCGCATTATCGGGCCGACCAGTTGCTGGCCCATTTCGGCGGGCTGCTCAAGGTCAGTCGCGAGGATGATTTGCTGGGCACTGGCGGGGGATCAAGCGGGCGCTGCCCATGCTGGCTTCGGACCCGATCTTCGTGATGAATACCGATGCCTTCTGGCCGGCGGGACAGGACCAGCCGCTGGAGCGGATGATCGGGCGGTTCGAGGCCGAAGACGAGGCCGTGGTGCTGCTCTGCGTGCATCCGCGGCGGGCGACGGGATTTGATCGCAGCCATGATTTTTGTCTCGACCCCATGGGGCGGATCACCCACGATTATGGCGCGCCGGTGATTTATGGCGGGGTGGCGCTGCTCGGTAAAAGCTGGTTAGCCGATGCTCCCGACGGCGCCTTTTCGCTGAACGATATTTTCGAGGCGGCGCTGGAGCGCGAAGCGCTGTTCGGCGTGGCGCTGGATGCCGACTGGTATCATGTGGGCGATCCCCAAGCTTTGGCCGAGACCGAACGGCTTTTGGCCCGATGAGCCTTTATTCCATCCCGCCGCATGAGCGGTTTCTCGCCACGCTGGCCGAGCGGGTGATGGATGGCACGCTGCTGGGCGGGTGGGATCGCGCCAACAACCCATTCTGGCTGAGCGATGTCACCATCGTCGTGCCGACGCGGCGGGCGCGGCAGGCTCTGGTCGATGAATTTGCCCGGCGGGGCACTGGCTTGCTGCCCGATATCCGCACCTTTGGCGGCGAGGCAGCAGACGAGGAGCCGTTCCTGCCACCCTTCGATGTTGCGGCAACCCCGCCCATAGCCACCGCGCTGGAGCGGCGGCTGGTACTGTCGCAATTGGTGGCGGCTCGGGCGGAAACGCCGGATGGGCGGCAGGCTTTTTCCACCCCGCCCACGGCGGCCGAAATCCTCTCCATGGCCGAATCGCTGGGCGCGCTGATCGATGACCTGCTGACCGAGGAACGCAGCGCCGCCGACATCCGCGCCATTGTGCCCGAACTGGCCGGCGAGTTGGGCGCCTATTGGCAGCAGACGCTGACCTTCCTCGATATTGCACTGCGTTATTGGCCCGAGCGGCTGGCGGCCAAGGGGTTTGAAGACAGTATGAAACTGCGCGGTCTGCGGCTCGACCGGCAGGCTGCGGCAGCGCCCCTGCTCTGGGGCGACCGGCCGGTGATCGCGGCGGGCTCGACCGGCTCGATTCCTGCGACCGCGCGACTGCTCAAGGCTATTCACCAATTGCCGCGTGGGGCCGTGGTGCTACCGGGGCTCGATTGCGCCATGCGCGAGGCCGATCACGCGGCGCTGCTCGATGAAGCCAACAATCCCCATGGCCATCCGCAATATGGCTCTGCGCGGCTGCTGCGGCTGTTGGGGGCGACGGTAGATTCGGTGACCGAACTGGGCCAGCGCGACAGTCTGCGCACCATTCTGGTCAATCAGCGCTGGCGCTGACCAAGGATACGGCACGCTGGCCCAGCCAAAGGCTGACCCAGCTCGAAATCGGCATGGCCTGCGATGGTCTTTCCATCATTGCAGGCCCGCAATGAGGATGAGGAAGGTCGCGCCATAGCACTGGCAGCACGGCAGACGCTGGCCAGCGGCAAGAGCGTGGGCATCGTGACGCCGGACCGGAACTCGGCCCGTCGCATCGCTGCCGAGCTCAAGCGCTTCGCTATCGAGGTGGATGACGCGGCGGGCGCCCCGTTGTTCCAATCGCCGGCGGGCCGGCTGCTGCGGCAGATCTTAACCCCGGCGGCGGGCAATTGTGCGCCGGTGGACATGATGGCGCTGCTGCGCCATCGCGCCGCGCTTCGGCATGGCCCGCCCCGATATTGCGCGGTTGGCCGATGATATCGAATTGGGCCTGTTGCGGGGACAGCGGCCCAATCCGGGGCTGGCGGGCCTGCGCGCACTGCTCGCGGCCAATGTTGGCGAGGTGACCACCCACGTCGTCAAGCGACTGAATGCGCGGCAGGCCGAGGCCATCGAGGCGCTGTTCGGCCGTATCGAGATGGCGCTGGCGCCGCTGCTGGCCTTGTTGGGTGAGCGGCGGATCACTGCCAGCGCATTGGCTGCTGCGATCTGTCAGGCCTTTGACGCGGTGGCCGATGGCGCCGACATTCCGGGCCGCGCCGAGCTGGCCGACTGGGCCAGCCAGATGGCGACGCAGGCCGGGGAAGGGCATAGTTTTCCGCCCACCGGGCTCGATAGCGTGCTGGCGGCGCTGATGGCCGGGTTCCAGTGCGCACGCGCGAGGATCGGCGCGCCGACATCGCCATCTGGGGGCAGCTCGAGGCGCGGCTGATGAATCCGGACCTGCTGATTCTGTGCGCGCTCAACGAGGATAAATGGCCCGAAGCGGCTGATCCTGGCCCCCGGCTCAGCCGGGGCATGCGGCTGGCGGCAGGGTTGGAACCCCCTGAGCGGCGGCAGGGGCTGGCCGCGCATGACTTCGCCCGGGGC
Organism: Devosia sp. A8/3-2; assembly: GCA_025452255.1. Classification (GTDB taxonomy): domain Bacteria; phylum Pseudomonadota; class Alphaproteobacteria; order Rhizobiales; family Devosiaceae; genus Devosia. The sequence goes on along the minus strand of CP104974.1, from coordinate 597,141 downwards.
ACGGGCAATGAAAGCGTCATCATCGCCTATTCCGGTCGCATCGGCACCAGCCCCGCTTTGCCTTCGCGGCTGGTGCAGCGGCTCGAAGCCTTTGCCGGCGAGGACAATGTGGCCGCCTGGCAAAAGCGCGGCGCAGTGTGGCTCGAACAGGTGCGGCGGCTCGATGCGGTGACCGAAACCCGCGCCGCCATGCGGCCGGCGCCCAATCCGCCGGTCGATACCGAGCCGCGCCAGCTCTCGGTCACCGAGATCGAGACGCTGATGCGCTCGCCCTATGACATTTATGCTAAGCATGTGCTCAGGCTACGGCCGCTCGATGCGCTGGGCAGAAACGCCCGAGGCGCGCGAGCGCGGCACCATTATCCACGATATCCTGGCGCGCTTTGTCGAGGAGGGGCATGACGTGATGGCCGCCAATGCCGCCGAGCTGTTGCGGCAATTTGCGGTCGAGGCGTTTTCGGGGCTCGAAGGCATTGCCGAGCGGCGCGACATCTGGATCCGGCGCTTCGAGACGGCGGCCCGGCAATTCCTCGATTTCGAACGCACCCGCAATGCCGACGTATTGCGGCGGCACGCCGAGATCGAGGGGCTATGGCCGCTGCCCACCGGCTTTACCCTCAAGGGGCGGGCCGACCGGGTCGATGAAATGGTCGACGGCAGCCTGCAAATCCTCGACTTCAAAACCGGTCTCGCTCTCGCGCCGGGGGCGATGAAGGCGTTCGAGGCGCCGCAAATGCTGCTCGAGGCGCAGATGGCGCGACAAGGGGCGATGGTCGGCGTGCCCCCTGCCGACACTTCGCGGCTGACCTATATCAAGATCGGACTGGGACCCGAGGCGTTCAGCCCCAAGGACTTTTCGCTGGGCGAAGGCCACACCATTATGAGCGCGGCCCGAGATATTGCCGAGCGCATGCAGCGCCATGTGGATTTTTTCCTGTTCAACCAGATGCCAATGCCGGCCCGTATCCTGCCGCTCAAGACACAGCGCTTTGCCGGTGCCTATGACCATCTGGCGCGAGTGGACGAGTGGACCTCGGTGGACGAAGACGAGGAGGACGGGTTTTGAGCAGAGCGCGGCAAACCCGTCATTTCCCCGAAACCCGCACCAACCGAGCAAAAGCGGCGGACCCGAACCTGTCCATCTGGGTGTCGGCCAATGCCGGCTCGGGCAAGACCTTCGTGCTGACCCGGCGGGTGCTGCGGCTGTTGCTGGCGGGAGCCACCCCGCAATCCATCCTTTGCCTGACCTACACCAAGGCGGCGGCGGCTGAAATGCGCGGCCGGCTGGCGCGGGAGCTGGCGCGCTGGGCCACTTTGCCCGAACCTGAACTGGTGCGGGAGCTCAAGGAGATCGAAGGCAATGCCTATCGGCCCGTGCTGGTCGAGCGGGCGCGCACCCTCTTCGCACAAGCGCTGGAGACGCCGGGCGGGCTCAAGATCGTCACCATCCACGCCTTTTGCGAATCGGTGCTGCATCGCTTTCCGTTGGAAGCCGGCGTGCCGTTCGATTTCAAGGTGATCGAGGACGAGGAACGCATTCAGCTGCTGACGCAGACGCGCGAGGCGGTGCTGGCGCAGGGGCTGCGCGGCGAGGGCGCGACGGCGGCGGTCGAGACGCTGTTCGGCCTGCTCAGCGATTTCGCGTTGGGCGACGCGATCGAGCTGGCGCTGGGCGACGGGCGCAAGCTCAAGGCGGTGCTGGCCGACATCCCGCGCGCCAAGGCCAATCTGCGCAAGCTGGTGGGCCATGGTGGGGAGAGCTCGGCCGGGTTGCAGCGGCAATTGGTCGAGCAAAGCCGGCTGACGGCAGAGGGCATCAGGGAGATTGTGCGGCTGTTCGGCGGCGATCCCAGCGGCAATAACCGCTTTGTGGATCTGCTGGCGCGACTGGACCCCGATGCCATTGATGGCGGCACGTTGCGCACGGCCTTCCTCACCGACAAGGGTACGGCGCGGAAGCTGTTGACCGCCAAGCAGCAGGCCGATCGCCCTGATATCCTGACGTTGCTCGAAGCCGAGCAGGCTCGCGTCACCGCGCTGGTCGATGCGCTCAGCACGGCACTACTGGTCGAGCGCAGCGAGGCGCTGCTCGACGTGGTGGCGCTGATTGCGGGCCGATACCGAGCGCATAAGCGAGCCCGCTCGCTGCTCGATTTCGACGATCTGGTCGAAAAGCTCGGTGACCTGCTGGAAAATCCCGATGCCGGTCCCCGGGTGCAATATAAGCTCGACACCGGCATCGATCACATCCCGGTCGACGAAAGCCGGGACACTAATCCCGAGCAATGGCGGGTGGTGCGGGCCATTGCCGATGAATTCTTCAATGGCGCCGGGGACGTGACGCGGCTGCGCTCGCTCTTCGCGGTGGGTGACCAGAAACAGTCGATTTATTCGTTCCGGGGGCCGAGCCGACCCTGTTCGGGGCAACCGGCGAGCTGTTCCGCCGCCGGGCCGCCGAAGTGCAGGTGCCCTTCCTGCCGCTGCGGCTGCATATGAGCTTTCGCACCCTGCCCGAAGTGTTGGCGGCGGTCGACAAGGTCAGCGATGATCCCAATATCCAGGACGCGTTGCTCGGAAAGCGAGAAGGTGCACCACGATACCAGCCGCCCCACCAACGGGGGCAGCGTGTGGCTGTGGCCGCCGCTGCAGCAGGCGGCATCGGCCGGTGATGCCAGTGAATGGCCGACGGAGCCGGCCGAAGGCGGGGAAAGACCGCGCCGCGCCAGTCGCCGAGCGCATTGCGCGGGAAATCAAGGGCTGGATCGACACCAAGCGGCCGCTGACCAATCGGGGCCGGCCGGTGCGGCCCAATGACGTACTGATCTCGGTGCAATCGCGCGGGGCGGTGTTCCAGGAGGTCATCCGCGCTGCGGCAAGCGGGATTGCCCACGCCCGGCGCCGATCGGCTGGCCGTTTCCGACCATATTGCGGTGCTCGACCTGCTGGCGCTGTGCGATGTGCTGCTCAACCCGGCCGATAGCCTGCAATTGGCGGCGCTACTGCGCTCGCCCCTGTTCGATATCGGGGAGGACGAGCTGTTTGCGCTGGCTCAGCCACGCGAAAAGGGACGTACGCTCTGGCAGGCGCTGGAGACAGCGACAATGCCGGGCTGTGCCGAGGCCTATCGCGCCTTGTCAGCTGGCGCGGCGAACTCGATTTCGAGCGGCCGTTCTGAATTTTTGACCCGTGTGCTCTATGCCGAGGGCGGGCTGCAGCGCTTCCACGCCCGGCTGGGCGAGGAAGTGGATGAGGTCTTTGCCGAATTGCTGGAACTGGCGCTGTCCCATGAACAGGGGCCGCAGCCTTCGCTGCAGGGCTTTGTCGTCGCCATGCGGCAAAGTGCGGTCTCGATCAAGCGCGAACTGGCCGAGGCGGGCAATGGCGTACGGGTGATGACTGTGCATGGCGCCAAGGGGCTTGAAGCCCCCATCGTCATCCTGGCCGATGCCGCCAGCAAACCGCAGGGCAACCGAGTCAACCGGCCGGTTTACCTCTTGACCGAGGCGCCCGGGCCGCTGCTGGTGCACGCCTCGGGCAGCAAGAACCATGTGGCGGCCAGCCTTGGCGTCAAGAGCCGTGTCGAGGCCAATCTCGCCAAGGAATATTGGCGCCGGCTCTATGTCGCCATGACGCGGGCAGAAGACGAACTCTATGTCACTGGCGCGCTGACGCCCTCCGCCAAGCCCGAACGGCAGCTCGAGGGCACCGGTATCAGGCCATCGAGCGAGCCTTGCGCACGGATGCTGAAATCGTGCTCGACGCGGACGGCCGCGAGACCGCGCTGATCTATCCGCGCGATCGGGTGGCGCCGCAACCGGTCAAGCGGCTGGTCGATCAGCCGCCACTTGCGAGCCCGCCACAGGCTTTTGCCGCGGTGCCGGCGCCCACAATGGTGAAGGTGGTTTCCCCCTCTTCGGCACGCAGCCATGTGGCGCCGGTGGTGGCGCTCGATAGTCTGGCCGAACAGCTGCGCGACGCCGAAGCGGCGCGCAAGGAAGGTATTGCGCTGCATGCCCTGCTGCAGCATCTGGGCCGGGTGGAGCGGGCGCTGTGGCCGGCTGTGGTGCCCAAGGCGCTCGCTGCGCTGTGGCCCGAAGCGCCCGACCAGCACGCGCGGATCGCGGCCAAGGCCATATCCATCCTGACAAGGCCCGAACTGGCCCCGATATTTGCCGCCAATGGCCGGGCCGAAGTGCCGTTTTCGGTGACGGCGCAACGGGATGGCACCCCGATCCGGCTGGCCGGACGGATCGACCGGCTGGTCATTGACGACTCAAGGCTATTGGTGATCGACTACAAGTCCGACATGTCGGTGCCCGGCAGCCCGGAGGACGTGCCGGGATCGTATTTGACGCAATTGGGCCTGTATGCGCTGGTTGCAGACCAGCTCTTCCCGGGCCATACCGTCGAGGCGGCCATCCTGTGGACCGGATTGGAATCGTTGATGATTTTGCCGTCTGATCACCTTCGCGCAGCGACCGAGGGCTTCACCTTGCAGTGACGCAGGCTTGCAGCAAGGCTGGACTCTCACCAGCTTTGGGAGCAATGAGACCACCGCTTTCAACCCAAAAGGCAACCAACCCATGACTACACACGTTTCCGACGCCAATTTTGGCGAGGAAGTCCTTAACTCCAAAGAGCCCGTTCTCGTGGATTTCTGGGCAGAGTGGTGCGGGCCGTGCCGCGCGATCGCACCCGTGCTCGATGAGCTTTCGACCGAACTGGCCGGCAAGGTCAAGATCGTCAAGCTGAACATCGACGAAAACCCGTCCACCACCGTCAAGTACGGCGTTCGCTCCATCCCCACCATGATCCTGTTCAAGGGCGGGGAAGCTGCCGACATGAAGATTGGCGCGGGCACGCCCAAGGCCGGCCTGACCAAGTGGCTCGAAGGCCACGCGGCCTAAGACCGCCCATTCGAGAATTGCAGAACACCGCTGGGGCAGCCCGGCGGTGTTTTTGTTTGAGCACTGCGCACGCAAAGACATTCCTCCACCCGGCGCACACTACATATTGTATGCCTTTCCATAGCGCCTGACTCTCTATAGCATCCATCGCTCTTTACCGATGGAGACGATCATGGCCCACCACGTTACCGACGCCGACTTTGCTGCCGAAGTGTTGAATTCCAGCGAGCCGGTGCTGGTGGATTTCTGGGCGGAATGGTGTGGGCCCTGCAAGGCGATGGACCCGATCCTCGGAACAGGTCGCACTCGATCTGGCCGGCAAGGTCAAGATCGTCAAGCTCGACGTGGACAGCAATCCGAGCACCGTAACGCAATATCATGTGCGCGCCATGCCCACGATGATCGTGTTCAAGGATGGCCAGCCGGCGGATGTGAAGGTGGGCGCCGGGCAGTCACGTGCGCAGTTGATCAAGTGGCTGGAGAGCCACGCCGCCTGATTGGCTGATATCACCCGGCCTGATAGTCTCCCCCATAAGAAGACTTGGGAGGAGAGGCCTGTGGCCCCCATCGATCTCGCTGCCGCCCCGTTTAATCTCGATGACGAGGCCATGGCATGGGTGCATGCCACCCGCGACAGCCTGACCCCGCGCGACAAGCTGGCCCAGCTCTTCGTGCTGCTGGCACGGGGCGAGCCCGACGAAGTGCTCCGAGCAATTGCGCGCCTTCAAGCCCGGCGGCATTACCCGTGTCTATTCGGGTGATCTCGCTGGCGAAGTGGCGCTGGCCCAAGGGCTGGCCAGCATCGGCCCTGTTCCCATGCTGGTCAGTGCCGACCTCGAGGGCAGCCGCATGAGCCTGCCCTTCGGCACACCGGTACCCAATCCGCTAGGGCTGGCCGCAGTGGACGATGTGGACGCGACCACGGCCATTTCCACCATCATGGCGCAGGAAGCCCATGCCGTGGGGCTTAATTGGAGCTTTACCCCGGTCATCGATATCAACGCCGCCTTCCGCAGCGCCATTGTGGGCACTCGCTCCTATGGCAGCGATGTGGAGCGGATCGAGCGGCACGCTCTGGCGCAGATCGCCGCCTTCCGGGCCAATGGCGTCGCCGCCACGGTCAAGCATTGGCCGGGCGAGGGCTATGATGATCGTGACCAGCATCTGGTGACCACGGTCAATCCGCTGACCATGAAAGCCCGGGAGAACAATTTCGGCCGGCTCTATCGCGCCGCCATTGAGGCGGGCGTGCTGAGCGTGATGTCCGCCCATATCGCCTTCCCCGCCTTTGTGCGGGCGCTCGATCCTGAGGCGGGCGCCGAGGCCTATCGACCAGCCTCGCTGAGCAGGATCTTGAACGAGGACCTGCTACGGCGCGAGCTGGGGTTCAACGGTCTCATCGTCTCGGATGCCACACCCATGGCCGGCATGGGTGATTGGGGACCACGCGATGATGTCCTGCCCGAGGTGATCATTGCCGGCTGCGACGTGATTCTCTTCTCGGACGATCCCAATGCCGATCTGATGCGACTGGTCAAAGCCGTTGCGGATGGGCGACTGAGCCGAGAGCGCGTGGATGAGGCGGTGACGCGGGTGCTGGGGCTCAAGGCGGCTTTGGGGCTGCATCGAGATCCCGCGCCGCCCAGCCTTGCGGCCGCCCAGCAGGTGGTGGGCAGCGAGGCCAATCGCATAACGGCCAGCGCAGTGCATGCGCGCGTGCCAACGCTGGTCAAGGACGTGGCGGGATTGCTGCCGCTCTCACCGGCCAAGCACAAGCGCGTACTGGTATTTTCGGGTGGGGCGGTCATTCCCTTCGTGCCGCAGCCATTGCCGCTCAGCGTGCCGGAGCGGCTGGATCGCGAAGGGTTTAATGTCACCCTCTTTGAGCCCGGCATGAGTGTCAGCCCCAAGGACTTTGACCTCGTGCTCTACCTCTTCGCCGAGGAAACAGTGCTGACGCGCAGCCGCATCTTCCTCGATTGGGTCAAGCTCACCGGCAGCGTGTTCGATGGCATGGCGCGCTATTGGCACGACCTGCCCACGCTGATGATCAGCTTTGGCTATCCCTATTATCTCTACGACGCGCCGCGCATGCCCACCTATGTCAACGCCTATGGCTCAAGCGAAGCGCTGCAGGCGGCGGTGGTCGAGGCGCTGCTGGGCCGCACCGAATTTGCCGGGACGAGCCCGGTGGACCCGTTCTGCGGGAGTGAGCAGGGCAAGTATTAAGGAGCCTCGCCGCGGGTCAGTCCGGAAACGTCCCGTTCTTGAGCAGCACCTGCCCCGCCAGATAGAGCGAACCCGAAATCACCACGCGGGCATTTGGCGTCGTGGCGGCTGATTTCAGCGCCGCCGGGATCGATCTGGCGGCCACTGCGTCGAAACCGGCATTGCGCGCTTCAGCGGCGATGAATTCGGCGTCATGCGCATTGGTCTCGCCGGGAATGGTCAGCGTGATGATCCGTTCGGCCATGCCGGCGAAGGGTGCCAGCACCGCGCTGGGTGAGCGGGTGTTCATCATGCCCATGATCAGCACCAGCGGCGCCGGGCGGGCGCGCTCCATGTCGGCCAGCGCCCGGGCGAGGGCACGGGTGCCATGGGCATTGTGGCCGCCATCGAGCCAGAGTTCGGCGCCGGGGCCCAGCAGATCGCGCAGCTTGCCCGCGACCGGGGAGAGCCGGGCGGGCCAGACGACTTCGCCCAACCCCTGTGCGATGGCGGACTCATCGACCGGCAATCCGAAATGGCGGATGGCAGCGATGGCGACGCCGGCATTTTCGAACTGGTGATTGCCTACCAGCTTGGGCGGCGGCAGATCGAGCAGGCCCTTTTCATCCTGATAGATCAGGCGGCCGTCCCGGGCAAAGGCGTCGAAGTCCTGCCCGCCGACAAAGGGGTGACGCCCAATTTGGCGGCCACGCGATTGATCGAGGCCAGACCTTCATCGGCCTGACGGGCGACCACGGCGAGCGCACCGCGCTTCATGATATTGGCCTTTTCGACCGCGATCTTGCCGATCGTGTTGCCCGAGAACGCCATGTGATCGAGATCGACCGGGGTGATGATAATGCCCAGCGGGTGCTCGACCACATTGGTGGTGTCATAGGTGCCGCCCATGCCCACTTCGAGCAGCAGATAATCGGCCTTGATCTCGGAGAACAGCACGAAAGCGGCGGCGGTGGTCACCTCGAAATAGGTGATGGGCTGGCCCGCATTGACCTGCTCCACCCGCTCCAGCACTTCGTTGAGACGGCGGGTGGAGACCAGCTTGCCGGCGAGGCGAATGCGCTCGTTGAAGCGCACCAGATGGGGCGAGGTGTAGACATGCACCGATTTGCCGGCGGCTTCCAGCATGGCCCGCAGATAGGCAATGGTCGAGCCCTTGCCATTGGTGCCGGCGACATGGATCACCGGCGGCATCCGGTCATGCGGGCGACCTAACTCCTCGAGCAGGCGATTGAGCCGCTCCGAGCTGAGATCGATCAGCTTGGGATGCAGCACCGAAAGGCGCTTGAGGATGGCGTCGGTACGGGACATGGGGCGGACTCAATTGCGGCACGGGATCGGCCGGGCCGGTTTACAATGGGTCGGATGGCGCCTCAAGGGCTAGCCGCGGCCGCGATAGCTTGGCACGCCGGTTTCGGGCAGCCAGATGCCCTCTGGTGGGGTGCCGGTCTGCCAGAACACATCGATGGGAATGCCGCCGCGCGGGTACCAATAGCCAGCGATGCGCAGCCAGCGCGGATCGAGCAGGGATACCAGCCGGCGGCCGATCGAGACGGTGCAGTCCTCGTGAAAGGCGCCGTGATTGCGGAACGAGGTCAGATAGAGCTTGAGCGACTTGGATTCGACCAGCCAATCGCCGGGCACGTAGTCGATGACCAGATGAGCGAAATCGGGCTGGCCGGTCACCGGACAGAGCGAGGTGAATTCGGGCGCGGTGAAGCGGGACACATAATTGGTGTCGGCCTGCGGATTGGGCACGCGTTCGAGAATTGCGGTCTCGGGCGAGGCGGGAATGCCGGCATTCTGGCCGAGCTGGGTGAGATTGAGATTTTCGGACATCAACAGGTTCTCCTGCGGACAGGCAACACAGACCTGCGCGGGTTCTCGAATAGACGTTCACGGCGCATAAAAAGACCGGTCGCACTGAACCGGCCTTTCAAAGCTTGAATGCCAAAATTATTCGGCGTGGGCGGCGCTGGGCGCAGCCAGCTCACCATCATCGCCTTCGGCGGCAATGGCCGCATCGCGCAGGCTGACGGCGGGCAGGGCCGGGGCGGTGCCGGTCAATTCGGCGGTCGGCTCGGAGCGGGTCAAGATGCCAGCGAGCGAGCCGATAGTGGAGCGCAGATTGTGGCGGTGGACGACCATGTCGACCATGCCATGCTCATGCAGATATTCGGAACGCTGGAAGCCCTTGGGCAGCTTTTCGCGAATGGTCTGTTCGATAATGCGGGCGCCGGCAAAGCCGATCCGCGCGCCGGGCTCGGCCAGTGCACATCGCCCAGCATGGCATAGGAGGCGGTGACGCCACCGGTGGTGGGATCGGTAAAGACCACGAAGAAGGGCAGGCCCGCTTCGCGCAGGCGCAGCACGGCAACCGTGGTGCGTGGCATCTGCATCAGCGAGAAAATGCCTTCCTGCATGCGGGCGCCACCGGACGCGACGAAGAGCACGAAGGGGGTCTTGCGGGCGACAGCGGTTTCGAGACCGGTAATGATGCCCTGCCCGGCCGCCATGCCGAGCGAGCCGCCGATGAAATCGAAATCCTGCACGGCGACGGTGGTGTCGCGATCATAAAGCTTGCCGGTGGCAACGATGACGCTGTCATCATAGCCGGTCTTGGCGCGGCTTTCCTTGAGGCGGTCGGTATAGCGCTTCTGGTCGTGGAATTTGAGCGGGTCGACCGGCACGGCGGGCACCGGCACGAGATCATATTTGCCTTCGTCAAAGAAGGTCGCCGGGCGGTCGGCCGGCTTGATCTTCATGTGATAGCCCGAATTGGGCACCACCCACTGATTGGCCTCGAGATCGCGATAGAACACCATCTCGCCGGACTCAGGGTCCTTCACCCACAGATTCTCCGGCGTCTCACGCTTGTTGGAGAGGAAGGAGCGAATTTTGGGGCGGACGAAGTTGTCGATCCAGTTCATGGCGGCGGCCTTATCGGATGTCCTGTCGGGACAGGACGTAATGGTCAATTGTGGCGGATATTATCAGGGGTGGCGCGGCATGGCAAAGTAAGCCCTCGCCTTTCACCGGGATGACACCGCGTTTGTTGCAGCAATGGTTATTCGCGCGCCCGCTTCACACCAGCGGCCGGGCTTGCCACGATATCGCGAACGGCGCTGACGGTTTTGTCGCTTGCCTTGCCATCGACCAGCGACTTGCCCACGGCGTCGACCAGCACGGTGCCCACCACAATGCCATCGGCATGGCGGCCAATTTCGGCAGCGTCTTCGGCGGTCTTGATGCCAAAGCCGACGGCGACGGGCAGGTCGGTATGGCTCTTGATGCGCTCGACGGCCTCGCCTACCGCACCGCGCGACTTGATGGCCGCGCCGGTAATGCCGTTCATCGAGACATAATAGACAAAGCCCGACGTGTTGTGCAGCACGGTGGGCAGTCGCTTGTCATCGGTGGTGGGGGTGGTGAGGCGGATGAAATTGATGCCGGCCTTGAGGGCGGGGATGCAGAGTTCCTCGTCCTCTTCCGGCGGCAGGTCGACGATGATCAGGCCATCGACGCCGGCGTCCTTGGCAGCGGCAAGGAATTTATCGACGCCGAAAATATAGATGGGGTTGTAATAGCCCATCAGCACGATTGGCGTGGTTTCGTCCTTGCGGCGGAAGTCCTCGACCATGCCGAGCACGCCGCGCGGCGTCATGCCGCCGGCCGGGGCGCGTTGCCCGCCCAGCTGGATCGCCACGCCATCGGCCATGGGATCGGAAAACGGCATGCCGAACTCAATGATGTCGGACCCCGCCTGCGGCAGAGCCTCCATGATCGCTCGGCTGGTAGCCAGATCAGGATCGCCGGCCATGACATAGGTGACGAGCGCGGGCCGGTTGGCGGCCTTGGCTTGGGCGAAACGCTTTTCGATACGCGACATGGCTAAAGCAATCCCAGATAGTTGCCGACGCTTTCGACATCCTTGTCGCCGCGCCCGGAGAGGCACAGCACCACGGATTGATCCTTGCTCATGGTGGGGGCAAGCTTGATGACTCGGGCTAGGCCATGGGCGGATTCGAGCGCAGGAATAATGCCTTCCATCCTGGTGCAGAGCTGGAAAGCGGCGAGCGCTTCATTGTCGGTAATGGGCACATAGGTGACGCGCTTGGTATCGTGCAGGAACGAATGTTCCGGGCCGACGCCGGGATAGTCCGGGCCCGCCGAGATGGAATGGCCTTCCAGAATCTGGCCGTCTTTGTCTTGCAGCAGATAGGTGCGGTTGCCATGCAGCACGCCGGGCGAGCCGCCGGTCATGGAGGCGGCGTGGCCATTTTCGACATCGACGCCATGCCCGCCCGCTTCGGCGCCATAGATGGCGACTTCGGGATTATCGAGAAAGGCGTGGAAGGTGCCGATGGCATTGGAGCCGCCGCCCACACAGGCAACGATCGCCTCGGGAAGTTTGCCTTCGGCCGCTCGGAACTGTTCCTTGAGTTCGGTGCCGATCACCGATTGGAAATCGCGCACCATTTCGGGATAGGGATGCGGACCGGCGGCGGTGCCGATCAGGTAATAGGTGGTGTCGACATTGGTGACCCAGTCGCGCAGCGCCTCATTCATGGCGTCCTTGAGCGTTCCGGCGCCAGCGGTGACCGGACGCACTTCGGCGCCCAGCATTTTCATGCGCAGCACATTGGGCTTTTGCCGCTCAACGTCGGTGGCGCCCATGAAAATGGTGCAGGGCAGATCGAACTTGGCGCAGACCGTGGCCGTCGCCACGCCATGCTGGCCGGCGCCGGTTTCGGCGATGATGCGGGTCTTGCCCATGCGCTTGGCCAGCAGGATCTGGCCCGAGCAATTGTTGATCTTGTGGCTGCCGGTATGATTGAGCTCTTCACGCTTGAACCAGACCTTGGCGCCGCCCAGATGCTCGGTGAGCCGCTTGGCGAAGTAGAGCGGACTGGGGCGGCCGGTATAATGGATCGCCGAGTCCTTGAGCTCGGCTTGATAGGCGGGATCGAGCTTGGCGGCGCGGTATTGCTGCTCAAGATCGAGAATCAGCGGCATCAGGGTTTCAGCGACAAAGCGGCCGCCATAGAGCCCAGAAACGGCCATGCTCGTCCGGGCCGTTGCGCAGAGAATTGATGCCGTCCATTGATGGTCCTCTCGATGCCCCTCGACAGGCCAGCAAGAGGTCTGTCAACGCGCCGTGTTAGCTCGCTGCCCGTGCGTTCCGGATGAACGCTTCGATCAGCCGCTTGTCCTTGACGCCGGGCGCCGATTCGACGCCGGAGGACACATCGACCCCAAAGGGGCGCACGGTCTTGATGGCGTCGGCCACGGTTTGCGGCGTCAGGCCACCCGAAAGCATGAAGGGGATGGACGGGTCAAGCGCCTTGAGCAGGGACCAGTCGAAGGTTGCGCCCAATCCACCGGGCCGATCGGCGCCTTTTGGCGGCTTGGCATCAAGCAGGATGCGGTCGGCGACCTCGACGAAATCGGCCACATGGGCCACATCCTCGGCCGAGCCGATGGGCAAGACCTTCATGATTTCGACGCCAGCCTCGGCACGGATGGCCTCGACGCGATGCGGCGTTTCGGGGCCGTGCAGCTGGATCCAGTCCGGGCCGAGCGCGGCAATCTCGGCGACGCTGGAATTGTCCGGATTGACCAGCACGACGCAGGTCTGGATGCGGCCGCGCGCCGGGAGATCAGCGTGCCGATCTGTTCGATATTGGCGTGGCGGGGCGAGCGCGGGAAATGCATGAAGCCCACCATGTCGGCGCCGGCCGCTATGGTCGCGTCCAGGATCTCGGGGGTCTTGATGCCACAGATTTTAATGATCAGGGGGTCGGCCATGGGTTGCTCAGCGGAGCTCCAAAGGTCATCGACATCGCTCAGCGGCCCGCCGGCTGGCGATTGGCCCCGGCTTTTGCGCAGAGATTCAAGCTCGGTGTTGAGCATATGGGCTTCGCGGCGCCAATGGCGCTCGCGCTGGCGGTGCTGGCCCTGGGCAAACCGGTGGCAATGCCCCCAACAGCACGCCCACCAGCAGCACGACATAGAGCACCACAAAGAGCGGTACGCCATAGCCGGGGGTGGCCAATTGCTCGACCGGAGCAAAGGGATTGAAATTGACGATCACGAATTGCCGATTGGCCGGGGCAAAGGCAATCAGCGCCAGAGAAAGCGGCACGAGGACCAGCCAGCCGACAATCTTGTTGAGCATAGTCGCTTTTGCCTATTGGGAGCTGCTTGCCCCGTTACGAGCGGTTGAGCCGCTCATGGATTTCCTTGCCCGCCTTGAATTGGGGCACGTATTTCTCGCCGACATCGACCTGTTCGCCGGTGCGCGGATTGCGTCCGACGCGAGCCGGACGGTTCTTGACCGAAAAGGCGCCAAAGCCGCGCAACTCGACCCGGTCGCCCCGAGCCATGGCGTCCCCGATCTCATCGAGGATGGCATTGACGATGTTTTCGATATCACGCTGGAACAGATGCGGATTTTCCGCCGCGAGCTTCTCGACGAGTTCCGACTTGATCATCCCCGGCTCCGGGTGCGAGACTTTGTGCCCTGCAAGGTTACGAGGCTGCGCCAACCTGCCAAAGCGAGACCAGCCCGTCAAGCGTGATGGCCCCATTCGCAGGCAAACCAAGCGCTGCACGGGCTTGTCCGCCCAAAAAGTGCCAATCCAGCCCGGGCCGGAGCTTTCCAGCGGCCGGGCGGTGACGATTTGCAGGTCCTTGGGCACGTCGCGCTCGGCCTCAAGCCACGCCTGAGCCTCCAATTCCCCACCCACGGCGTCGATCAGGCCGGTCTCGACGCCGACGCGACCGCTCATGATACGGCCGTCAGCCAGACCCAAGGCCACCGGCCGCGCCAGATTGCGCCGCTCGGCGACGATATCGACGAACCATTGGAAGCTGTCATCGACCGGGGCACCGATCGAGGCGCGCACGTCGCCCACCATGGGCTCGTCATAATCGGGCTCCGCCTTGAGCGGGCCGGAGGCGACCTTGTCGAGATCGACGCCGATCGTGTCGAGCAGCTTGCCGGCATTGATATGCTGGTAGAGCACGCCGATGGAGCCGACGATGGAGAGGCGCCGGGCAAAGATCTGATCGGTGCCGATGGCAGCCATATAGGCCGCCGAAGCGCCAAGTTCCTTGATCACGGCAACGACCGGCTTTTGGCCCGCAGCTGGCCCAGCGCTTCATAGAGTTCCTCCCCACCTGCCGTAGTGCCGCCGGGCGAATTGATGGCAACGACGACCGCTCTGACGCTGTCATCCTCGGCCAGCCCCTCGATCAGCTTGAGGCGCGTTGGATCGGTGGCGATGGTGCCGTCGATCACCACGCGGGCAATGTGCTCGCCCACCGGGGCGTTGGAGAGGGCAAAGCGGCCAGCCACAGCCAGAATGGCAACGGCCAGCGCCACAAAAGCCAGAATGCGCCAGAAACCACGCGAGCGCCGATAGGTCTCAGCCGCAATGATCTCATGGGGATTAGCGGGGCGGGATGGCTCTTCGATAGGCTGATCACTCATCATCGCCTCGCTAGTTTGATGACCGAAGGGGTAGCGAGCGGGCGCCGGCTTGGCAAGAGCGCGTCAGCCAACCTTCTTTTGCGCCCGTTTCTCCTGCGCCGTCACATAGGCCCGCAGCGCCTTGTTGATGTCGGTCTGATAGCCCTTGCCGTCCTTGGCATGGCGCTTGAACCAGTCGAGAATGTCAGCGTCGAGGCGGATGGTCAGTTGCGCCTTGAGGGCACGGTACATCGAGCCACGTTTGGCATTGTCAAAGAACTCGTCACCTGCCTCCGGAATATCCGAGAAGTCGATCTCGTCGTCACCGCGGCTGGCCAATGCATCGAGCTCCGCCAATTGCTCTGCAGTCAGAGGTTTGCTGGTGTAGGCGACGTATTTAGGACTTTCATCGTTCATATCGGCTCCTTTCCGCTCTCGAAGCGACACGGGCTGAAATTATCCTGATAACCAACAAACCGTCCGTGCCGACGCGTGCCGTATGGACAACAAACAAAATGACCTGTCCCACCTTACCTATGGTTTGAAGCCGCGCCTCCCCGTCGACAACCCGAGCATTCTCGGTCAGTTCGTCAGGATCATCGAATACAGCCGTGGCCAAACCAAACGACAGGCCATGTTTGACCAGATTGCGCCGATCCTTAACAGGGTCCCAGTCAAACCTATTGCCGGCCAATTTGCACCTACGTATTTGTAACTACAGGCAACGTTTATGGCAATAAAATTCTGCCGTCGGATGAGGCCAACGTTGGCACGTCATAGGGATATTATCTATCCGGTAGGCTACTTAGGTAATTATGCCTAGAAGGGTCAGAGCACCTTGACCATGAACCGGGCGGCGGCCTCGTAGCTCAGCAGCTTTTCAGCCAGTTCCGGCGCGGGGAAAGAGCGGAAGCCGTGTTTGGTCCAGAAGGGGATCGAGCCATTGACCGCGACCAGACTCATATTGGCAAAGCCGCGGCTGCGGGCGTGGCGCTGGATGTCGCCGATGATCATGGCGGCAGCGCCAGTGCCGCGGGCGGCGGGCAGCAGCGCCAGTCGTGAAGATAATAGGTGTCGGAATCGACTGGAATCGTGCCCAGCAGCGCGTTCAGCGCGGGCAGCGATTTGAAGCGCCAAGGATGGGAGAGGATATAGCCCGAGGGGACGCCATCAAGCTCGAGCAGGCGGGTGCCATCGGGATACAGCAACTGGCGTTCGGCGAACACCGCCGAGTCCTCAGGAAAACCGGGATGCACTTTTTCAGCGATCGCTTCGACCACGGGCAGATCGAATGTGGTCAGGGCCCGCCAGTGCATTGCTTGTTTCATGGGGCTTCTTAAAGGCAAAGGGCCCGCACTGTGAAGTGCGGACCCCTGCAGATTTGCAAAGCGCAACGAATTACTTGTCGTCGCGGCCCTTGAGGGCAGCGCCCGGGATGTCGCCGAGCGAAGCGCCCGAATCCGAGGAACCGTAATTGGCAACAGCTTCCTTTTCCTCGGCGATTTCGAGCGCCTTGATGGAAAGCTGGATGCGGGACGTCTTGCGATCGTACTGGGTGACGCGTGCGTCGACCTTTTCGCCCTTGCTGAAACGCTCGGGACGCTGGTCGTTGCGGTCGCGGCTGAGGTCAGCACGACGGATGAAGGCGGTCAGCTCGCTATCGGCGATACGGACTTCAATGCCCCCATCGTTGACTTCGATGACGGTGCCGGTGACGACAGCGCCCTTGCGGATGCCGCCGGCTTCGCCGGCAGTGTCACCGCCCGAGGCAGCCGAAGCTTCGCCAGCGGAGAGCTGCTTGATGCCCAGCGAGATGCGTTCCTTTTCGACGTCAACATCGAGGACCTTGGCCGAAACCATGTCACCGCGGTTGTAGTCTTCCGGGGCCACTTCGCCCGACTTCTGCCAATCGAGATCGGACAGGTGAACCATGCCGTCCACATCGCCGTCGAGGCCAATGAACAGGCCGAATTCGGTCTTGTTCTTGACTTCGCCTTCGATGACCGAACCGACTGGGAACTTCTCGGCGAAGCTCTCCCACGGATTCTGCAGGGTCTGCTTGAGACCCAGCGAAATGCGGCGCTTGTCGGGATCGACCTCGAGCACGACGACTTCGACTTCTCGGGAGGTCGAGACGATCTTGCCGGGGTGGACGTTCTTCTTGGTCCAGCTCATTTCCGAAACGTGAATCAGGCCTTCAATGCCCGGCTCCAGCTCAACAAACGCACCGTAATCGGTGATGTTGGTGACGCGGCCGGTGAACTTGGCCTCGATCGGATACTTGGCTTCGATGCCATCCCACGGATCGGCCTGAAGCTGCTTCATGCCGAGCGAGATGCGGTGAGACTCGTGGTTGATGCGAACGATCTGGACCTTGATGGTCTCGCCGATCGTAAGCACTTCGGACGGGTGGTTCACACGACGCCATGCGATATCGGTGACGTGCAGCAGGCCGTCAATGCCGCCCAGATCAACGAACGCACCGTAATCGGTGATGTTCTTGACCACGCCGTCGACAACCTGGCCCTCTTCGAGCTGCTGGACGATTTCCGAACGCTGTTCGGCGCGCGATTCTTCGAGAATGGCGCGACGCGACACGACGATATTGCCGCGACGCTTGTCCATCTTCAGGATCTGGAAGGGCTGCGGCACGTTCATGAGCGGAGCGATATCGCGAATTGGGCGAATATCGACCTGCAGAACGGGGCAGGAATGCAATGGCGCCTTCGAGGTCGACGGTGAAACCACCCTTGACTCGGTTGAAGATGGTGCCTTCAACGCGCTCATTGTTGTTGTACATGACTTCGAGCTTGACCCAGCTCTCTTCACGACGGGCCTTCTCGCGCGACAGCACGGCTTCGCCAGCGGCGTTTTCGACGCGGTCAACATAGACCTCGACGATCGAGCCAACTCTGGATGGTGCCGTCACGGCCGGCCCGGCCGAATTCCTTGAGCGCGATGCGCCCTTCGGTCTTCAGACCAACGTCGATGATCGCCAGATCCTTTTCGATCGCGACCACAGTGCCCTTAACAACGGCGCCCTCAAGGGGTTCGTTGTCGATGAACGAGTCCATCAAAAGGGATTCAAAATCTTCTTTCGTCACAGTTTGCTGTGCCAAATTCATATCTCCAGTGCACCGGGGGCTTGAGGTTGAGACCGGAGACCCGCCACTTCGCAAACGCAAAATGCCGGCGCGAGCGCCTGATCGATGTCTATTGGGTATGTTTCCGAGCCAAAGCTTGGGTGATTGGCGGGACCAGAAACACGCAAGGAGGAAATTAAAGCTTTACAGCTTTGCCTTGTGCGCCATGGTCGTTTCGACAATCGCGATGGCTGCGCGGAGTGCGGCCTCTATATCGAGAAGCGTCGTATCGAGCAAGTGCGCGTCGTCAGCTTTATAGAATCCGCCATTGGGATTGGCCATGTCACGGGCGTCCCGCTCTTCTATCTGGTGATAGAGGGCGTAGCGATCAACCTGTTGCCCGCGCGATTCCAGCTGGCGGGCGCGGCGCTCCATGCGGGCCTTGCTGTCGGCCCGGATGAACAGTTTCACATCGGCATCGGGGCAGATATTGGTGCCGATATCGCGGCCATCGAGCACAGCGCCGCCGGGTTGGGTAGCAAAATTGCGCTGATAATCGAACAAAGCCGCCCGCACCGGGCCGATCACGGCGACCTTGCTGGCGAGCACACCAGAGCGGGCCGAGGTCAATTCGGCCACATCGGCCAGATGGCTGGCGTCGAGCGCAAGGGCGGCAGCAATGGCGGCATCTTCAAAGCCGGGCTGGTCTTCCCAGTCGGACACGGCGCGGCCGACGGCGCGATAGAGCAGGCCGGTGTCGAGATGAGGCAGGCCATAATGGCGGGCAAGGCCCGAGGCCAAAGTGCCCTTGCCGGAGGCGGCGGGTCCGTCAACGGCAATGATCATGGCAGCTCCCCTCTCGCGTAAACGATGTTGTGCAATGGCTTTGGCATAATCACCGGCCGAAAAGAACCGGCAATCGTGAGAAATCCCCGTGCCGTGGGCGACAGGCGCCCTACCCCGCCGAAAAGCTGGCGCCCGCTGCGCTCAATGCGGGGACAAAGCCGGGGAAACTGGCGGCAATGGCGCTGGCATCGTCAATGGTGACCTTTTCCTTGCTGGCCGTGCCCAGCACCAGAAAGCTCATGGCGATGCGGTGGTCGTGGTGAGTGTCGACCCGCCCGCCGCCGGGCACGGCGCCATTCCCCTTGATCAGCAATTGATCGCGGCCTTCAAGGCATTCGACACCATTGGCCGCCAATCCGGCCGCCGTCACGGCAAGACGATCGCATTCCTGCTCGCGCAGGGCGGCAATGCCTTCGATCATGGTTGAGCCATCGGCATAAGCGGCGGCAATGGCCAAAGCGGGGATATCATCGAGCATGGCTCCGGCATGATCGGCCGATACATGCACGCCGCGCAGCCGGGAGGAGCGGACACGCAGATCGGCGACATGTTCACCGCCCGCTTCGCGTTGATTGATGAAGGCAATATCGCCACCCATTTCGAGCAGGGTATCGATCAGCCCGGTCCGGTTGGGATTGATCAGCACATTTTCGATCACGAGATCGGAGCCGGGCACGATCAAGGCCGCGACAATGGCATAGGCGGCCGAAGATGGATCGCCCGGCACGATGACGCGGCGCGGCTTGAGTTCGGGTAGGCCGGCCGGGGTAATGGTAGCGGCACCAGCCGCGTCGAGGGCCGTCGATATCTGGGCGCCGAAATCGGCCAGCAGCTTTTCGGTATGATCGCCGGTCGGCACCGGCTCGACAATGGTGGTGGTGCCGGGGCTGGCAAGGCCCGCCAGCAAGAGCGCCGATTTGATCTGCTCGGACGGTGCCGGCATGGTGTAGCGGATCGGGGCGGGGGCCAGCGGTCCTTTGATAGCGATAGGCAAATGCCCGGCATCGCTTTCCAACACGTTCATGCCTGCAACACCCAGCGCATCGAGCAAAGGCTGCATCGGCCGCCGGGTCAAAGTCGGCCCGCCGGTAAAATGGCTGGTGAAGCGATAGGGCGCCAATAGGCCCAGCATCAGACGCACGCCCGTGCCGGCATTGCCCAAATCGAGCGGCGCGGCCGGCGCGAGCAGGCCATTGATCCCCGTGCCATGCACGTCGCAGCCTTTATCATGCAGATCCACGACCACACCGAGCGCGCAAAGCGTTTGCTGTGGACAGCACGTCCTCGGCGGTCAGCAGGCCCTCAATCCCGGTACGGCCGACAGCCGTGGCGCCCGGGATCAACGCGCGGTGGGAAATCGCCTTGTCGCCGGGGTAGAAAAGCGCCCGGAAAGCGGGGCAGCGCGCTGGGCAGAGAGCGGTTGGGTGTGCGGATCGGCGTCGGGCATGGCGGCCATGGGCTGGTTTGCGGCGGGGCGGGTTTAGCATGGCCCAGCCGCCCGAAGCCACCGCCGAGATGGCTCGCCGCCATCGCGCCCGCATTTTCGGTTTGACAGGGGCCCGGTTTGCCCATAACCGGACTGACCGAAGCGGCGGCACCTGCCCCCGCAAACCCAATCCCCACGAGGAACATCGATGGCCAGTTCCGAACGCGGCACCAAGCGGACCGATCCCGATACCGGGAAGAAGTTCTACGACCTCAACATGGACCCGATCGTCTCGCCCTATACCGGCAAGAGCTATCCGCGCTCGTATTTCGAGCAGCTGCTGGTCGGCAAGCCCTCCCCCGCCACCGCCCGCAAGGTGGATGACGAGGACGAGATCGAGGAAGAAGAGGAAGTCGAGGACGTTGCAGCGCCCGTCATCGTCAGCCTAGAAGATGCTGACGCCGAAGAAGCCGGCGACGAAACCATTCCCTGATACCGACGATGTCGAAGTCGACGAAGAACTCGGCGATGACGATGCAGACGTCTTCCTCGAGGAAGATGAGGACGAAGACGACGAGCTCGGCTTCGATGTCGGCGGCGACGAAGACCGCTGATTTTCCACGATTTTTCCGCCGGATTCATAAAAATCCGGCGGGACAAAAAAGTGTCAAATAGGCACTTGCATGGGGGCGGATCATCCAATAGGTTCCGCCTCGCTCCGGACGGGTTAGCCCTTCTGGAACCCACGAAATGGGGCCTTAGCTCAGCTGGGAGAGCGCTTGCATGGCATGCAAGAGGTCAGCGGTTCGATCCCGCTAGGCTCCACCAGCCTTCGCTGCTCCGCAGCTTCGGCTCGGCAGGCCTTTGAGGCCTAGCCCAAAGCTTGCGGACATCACTGCGAAGGCTGTCGCGCCAAAGTTGCGTTAGCAACGACGGCGGACCAGTGCGGTTCTCAACCGGTCCTCTCTGACATTGCAGGTGCTTCGCAGCGCTAAGCTTGCGCCATGCAATATGTTTATATCCTGCGCAGTCTAGACGATCCGGACCGGTACTATGTCGGCAGGCCCGGCAATCTCAAGGCGCGGCTCGCCAGCCACAATGCTGCTCAAGTGATTCATACTGCCAAGTTCGCCCCATGGGCCCTCAAAACTTATCTGGGATTCGATGACGAGGCGCAGGCCCGCGCCTTTGAGAAATATCTAAAGACCGCGTCCGGCAGAGCTTTTGCCAAGAAGCGGCTTTAGCGTAGCGGGTATCGAATCCTCCGCAGAACCGGGTGCCCTTCGGCCCCGACTCGTTCTAGGTTTGTTTCCAACAAAACCCATTTGCCGAGTCGCCCCTTGCCGAAATCCCGTGCTCTGTCGCCCGATCATGCCCGCCATATCTGGCTGAGTGCGCAGCGGCTCGACACTCCGGCCCTGTTTGGTACGGGGCCGGAGGCGGTACTGCCCGCCATTGCCCATCTTGGCTATGTGCAGATCGACACCATCAACGTCATCGAGCGCTGCCACCATCACATTCTGTGGTTGCGCCTGCCCGATTATGCCCGCGCCCATCTGGCGCAGGCGCAATCGGTGGATAAGTCGATCTTTGAATATTGGACCCATGCGCTGAGCTATGTGCCGGCGGCGGATCTGCCGTTCTTCCTGCCTGCAATGAAGCAGTATCGCGAGACGCCCAGCCGCTGGTTCGGTTCGGTGACCCCGCTCGAAATCCGCAAGATGACCAAGCGGCTGCGCGGAC
The DNA here is from genome assembly GCA_025452255.1 of Devosia sp. A8/3-2. Taxonomy (GTDB): domain Bacteria; phylum Pseudomonadota; class Alphaproteobacteria; order Rhizobiales; family Devosiaceae; genus Devosia. The sequence goes on along the minus strand of CP104974.1, from coordinate 575,436 downwards.
GGCGGACCGCTGTCGATTCACGATATCGGCGATGACGAACTGGTCGACAAGGATCATCCCCGGGCCAGCCGCAAGCCGAGCAAGCGCGTGCTCGAAATAATGTTCTTCCGGGGGCTGGTGACGATCGGCGCGCGGCAGGGCATGGTCAAGACTTATGACCTGATCGGGCGCCATTTCGGCTGGGACAAGGCGCCTAAGCCGGCGACCGAGCGGCAGATCACCGCTTATCTCTTGGACCGGGCGCTGCGCAGCCGGGGCATGGTGAGCCTTGATTCCGTGTGTCATCTCGATGCCCCGCGTAAAAAGGCGGTGCGCGAATTGATCGAAAGCCGGGTGCGCCGCAAACTATTGGTGCCGGTGCATATCGAAGGCCATGGCAAGGCCGAGCATTGGGCCATGCCCGAAACGCTGGCCAGCGAGCGCGTGGCGCCGCCGGGGCTGACCCATATCCTGTCGCCCTTTGATCCCCTGATCATCCAGCGCAAGCGGCTCAAGCTGTTCTTCGGCTATGACCATTTGTTCGAGGCCTATGTGCCGGCGGCCAAGCGCAAGCTGGGCTATTTTGCCCTGCCGGTATTGGTCGGCGACCGGATCGTCGCGGCGGCGGATCTCAAGGCGGATCGAGCGGCGGGGAAGCTGTTGATCCAGAACTGGACTCGGCTGGAAGATGCCGGGGCGGAGGCCAAGGCGGCAATCGATGAAGCGTTGGGGCGGTTCGAGCGGTTCCAGTTCGGGGATTGATCGCTGACGCCAACTGGACGGCTTTGCCCATCCCCGCCTTTCCATCCCCGGCCGAGCGCGCTACAAGGCCAGCCGCGCATTGGGGGCCAAGAGCCATGGCGACTTATACCGATATTGCCCGGCGGGTTTACAACCACACCGGAAGCTCGACCCCATCGTGCGCAGCCTGCTCGATACCGACTTCTATAAGCTGTTGATGTTGCAGATGATCTGGGGGCTGTACCCACGGGTCAATGCCAGCTTTTCGCTGATCAACCGCACCAAGTCGGTCAAGCTGGCCCAAGAGATCGATATCGAGGAATTGCGGGCGCAGCTCGATCATTGCCGCACGCTGCGCTTCACCAAGAAAGAAATGATCTGGCTGGCCGGTAACAGTTTTTATGGGTCCAAGCAGATTTTCGAGCCGGCCTTCCTCAAATGGCTGGAAGAGTTCCGCCTGCCCGAATACCGGCTGGAGCAGCGCGACGGCCAATTCGTGCTGGAATTTCCGGGGCTCTGGGTCGAGACCTCGATGTGGGAAATCCCCGCGCTCGCCATTATCAATGAATTGCGCTCGCGCGGCACTCAAGAATTACGGGCCCTTCGCGCTCGACGTGCTCTATGCCCGCGCCAAGGCCAAGATGTGGGAAAAGGTCGAGCGGCTGCAAAAGCTGCCGGACCTCAAAATTTCCGACTTTGGCACGCGGCGTCGGCATTCCTTCCTCTGGCAGCGCTGGTGCGTCGAGGCGCTCAAGGAAGGCATTGGCGAGGCCTTTACCGGCACGTCCAATGTCAAACTGGCCATGGATAATGACCTCGAAGCTCTGGGCACCAATGCCCATGAGCTGCCCATGGTGCTGGCGGCGCTCGCCCAGACCGACGAGGCGCTGAAGGCGGCGCCCTATCAGGTGCTGCAGGATTGGGAGAGCTATTATGGCGGCAATCTCAAGATCGTGCTGCCCGATGCCTTCGGCACCGACAGCTTTTTGAAACACGCGCCCGATTGGGTGGCCGATTGGACCGGGTTCCGGCCCGATAGCGCGCCAGCCATCGAGGGCGGGGAAAAGATCATTGCCCGGTGGCAGAGCCGGGGCCGCGACCCGCGCGAAAAGCTGCTGATCTTTTCCGATGGGCTCGATGTCGACATGATCGAGGAAGCCTATCTGCACTTTGACGGCCGGGTGCGGATGACCTTTGGCTGGGGCACCAATCTCACCAATGATTTCGAAGGCTGCGCGCCCGATGGCCCCAATCCGGGGCTCGATCCGATTTCCATCGTCGCCAAGGTGAGCGAGGCCAATGGCCGCCCGGCAGTGAAGCTCTCGGACAATCCGGCCAAGGCCACCGGCACGCCGGAAGAAATTGCCCGTTATCTCAGCATTTTTGGCGATGCCGGCATGGCCTTGCACGCCGTCAAGGTGTGAATTCGCCTAAAAAGTGAACAGCCTGCCCGCAAAAGCGGTGGAGAATCGGCTAGTCCCTGCCATGGCAATTAACGCGCCGTGAACCATCCGCTATTACCGTTTGCATGGGGGCTCCTCTCGGGGCCGGAATGACTTTTCAACTGATCGACATCGAAGTGCAAAGCCGGGCGGCGCATAAGCGGCTGACCGGACGCACCACCGGACGCGTCCGCGCGGTGCTGAGCAGAAACGCGCGATGGGCGCGAACAGACCCATGAACTATCAATTTCCGTCTGGGCTGATTTGCCGGCGGATGCCAGTGATGGTGATATCGACATGGCGCTGATGCTCAAGGCGGCCGATATAGTGGCCCGGCTCAAGGCGCAACTGGAAGTGGGTGTGGCGAGTTAGCGCGGAAGCTTGCCGCCCAGAAACTGGTCAGAAATAGATCCGGTCGGTATGCCGAATGGCGCCCGGACGCGGCTTGGGCAAGGGGATGGATTCGGGGCGGATAATTTGGCGGCGCTTGGGCGCATGAGCATAATAGCGCGCCGCACGAACCAGCACCCGCTCGCTCTCCAGCCGGCGTTCATCACGCACGAACCAGATGATCGTGCTCAGCACGATTGCCCAGATTGCCAGTACCTGCCGAGCGATTTGCACATCCATCATCATGGACGGCTTTATAGCTAACGCGAAGTTAACGCCCAAGCGCAGGCTGGCATTAGCCTTAATCCGTGGAGTTTTATCGAACGGGTCTCAGGCGACTTTGGCCGGCAGCTTATGGCCGCGATTGAGCGCCACCAGCATGGTCCGCACCTGATCCTCGGCTGCCTTGGTCACCTGCTTGCGATTGTCGTTTTCGCCCAGCGGAATGGGGGTGCCGAAAGCCACCGTCACATCCTTGAGCGGGCCGGCCAATATCTCGCGGATATTCTGCCTAACCGATTTGGACTTGATCCGAGCGATGAGCGAACGCTCGTTGCGGCTGACCGGCAGGCCCTGCAGCCCGGTATAGGCGATGGTCAGCGGTTGGATCAGCACGTCATTGGCGCCAGCCTCGATCATGGCATGTTGCGCTGCGCCCACCGGGGCCGTGCGGAATGGCAGCACATGGGTGCCGATATCGGATTGGCCTTCAGCAAACAGCAGCACGGCATTGCCACCCGCCATATGCGCGCCCATTGCTCGGGCGGTGCGGCCGGCATCGGAGCGGCGGGTGCGGTCAACAAAAATGGTCTTTGCAGCCGCGCCATCATGCCGACAAAGGGCCAGTCGCCCACTTCGCGTTTGGCGACAAAGGTGACGTCGGCCACCGAACCGACGGCGACAATATCGGTCCAAGAAATATGGTTGGCCACCAACAACGTTGCCCGACCAGTCGCCGGCTGGCCGATGACCTCGACCCGCAGCCCGAGAAAAAAGCAGCCTAGGCGATGAAACAGGCGCGGCAGCACATTCCAGAACGGCAGCTTAAGTGCATTGATCAAAGCCTGCAGCGGGATGATCACGATCATTACCGGCACAAGTACGAAGACAAAGAACAGCCCGCGGAAGATCATTTGGCCTTATCCTTGCCCTCCACCGGCACGGCATAGAGTTCGAGGCGATGATCGACCAGCCGATAGCCCGAGCGTTTGGCGATGACGTCCTGGATGGCCTCGATTTCCTCGTTGCGGAATTCGATGACCTTGCCGGAACGGATATCGATCAGATGGTCGTGATGCTCGTCAGGGATCAGTTCAGAATCGGGCACGACCGTCCTTGAAGTCGTGCTTGGTGACGAGCCCGGCTTCTTCGAACAGGTTGACGGTTCGGTAGACTGTGGACAGCGAAATGCGATCGTCGATCGCCGAGGCGCGGCGATAGAGTTCTTCGACATCGGGGTGATCCGAGGATTCCTCGATCACCCGCGCGATGACGCGGCGCTGGTCGGTCATGCGCATGCCCTTGGCAACGCAGGCTTCTTCCGTGGTCGGATCGGTCTGGATCTTGCTCACGCCTTTGCTCCCGCTGGTCAGCCCGTTTCCGGGTTATCCAAGATCGCGCGCCATGACAAGCGCGGTTGCCGCACTGCCATCGGGCCGCGGATAATAGCCCTTGCGACTGGATATGGTGGCAAAACCTTCCTTGCCATAGAGCCGCACAGCCGGGGCATTCTGCTCATCGACCTCAAGGAACATGCGCCGCGCCGGGCTCATGCGCAAATCCTCGAAGGCGGCACGCAGCAGCGCCCGCCCCACCTTCTTGCCGCGCCATTTGGGATCGACCGCGATGGTCAGGAGTTCAGCTTCATCGGCCGCGATGCGGATCAGCGCGAAGCCGGCAATGCGGTGCTTGGCGTCGCAGGCGACATAGACCGGGGTGGCGCCTTCGGACAGGAAGGACAAAAATTCCTCACGCGGCCAGCCGCGATAAAAGCCTGCTTTGTGAATGCGCGCCAGCTCATCGGCATCGTGGGTTTGACCGAGCTCGATATGCAGGCCCTGCGGCGCCATCCAGAGCTTCATCATGAATTGAGCCTTTCGATCCGGGCCGCCGTCTGCGGCTTGGCATCGGCATCGCGCACATAGGCAGCCTCGGGCACATGACCGAGCGGGTCGGCAATTGCGCCATAGCGGGCAAGGGCGGCGATATCGACAAAGGGCGTGGTGAGGAGGAGCGAATTAGCCCGCACGGCCTGTTGCGCAACGGCCATGGGCAGCAATTGCGCCGCACTGTCCGGCATGCCGAGGGCTGAAAAAGTCTGGAAATAGGCCTCGTCGCGGCGTGCATCGAGCAGCACGGTGATGGTGCCATGTCCTGCCAGCGAGAGCGCCAGCAGACTGGGCACCCCGATCACTGGAATATCGTGGGCCAACCCGATACCGCGCGCCGCCGACAGACCAATGCGCAGGCCGGTGAACGAGCCGGGGCCGGTCGTGGTCACCACGCGTTGCAGATCGGAATAGCCAATGCCATTGCGCGCCAGCAGCGTCGCGATCCGCTCGAAGATCAATTCGGCGTGGCCGGTAGCGATTTCGTCAACGGATATATCGGTGCTGCCATCGGGCCGCAGCAGGGCCAATTGCAGGCGCGGCGCGGCTGTGTCGATGGCAAGGGTGATGGGCAGAACACTCATGCCATCGCTCTAGCGCCATGGCTGCGGATTGTCGACTGAGAGCGATGACATTGACTGTCCAAGCCGACATCGCCAGCTTGCCGGGATGCGCCCTGATTCTGATGACATCGTTCCGATGACCTGGCTGGCCGAGACCGCGATGCTCAGCCATGGCTGGCGACGTTTCCTGCTGCTGGTGGTGGCGGGCGCTCTTGCCGGCCTGTCCATCCCGCCGCTGTTTGTCGTTCCTGCACTGTTCGTCGCCTTTCCCATCTGGGTCTGGTGCCTTGATGGCGCCGAGCGCAAAAGCGGGCTAAGGCGGCTGTTCGGCCCAGCCTTCAGCATCGGCTTTGCCTTTGGCTGGGGTTATTTCACTGTTGCCTTCCACTGGCTGGGCGCGGCCTTCTTCGTCGATGGCGGGGTGATGATCGCGCTGATGCCCTTCGCCATTCTGGCGCTGGCGGCGATGATCGCGTTTTTCTGGGGCGTCGCTAGCGCGCTGGCGCATCTGCTGTGGAGCCATGGCCCCCGGCGGATCGTGACGCTGGCCACCTTCGTCACCATCGCCGAATGGGCGCGCGGTCATGTGTTGACCGGCTTTCCCTTCGATCTGCTCGGCTATGCACTGACACCCAATGACGAGATGATGCAGATCACTTCGGTGATTGGCATTTATGGGCTGACCTTTGTGGCAGCGCTGCTCGCCATGACGCCGGCGCTGATCTGGCCGGCCGATAATCGCCCGCTCAGCCGGCGGCTATTGCCGCTCTTCCTCGCTCTCGGCGTCATCGCCGCCCAGCTTGGCTATGGCTATAATCGGCTGGCTGGCACGACCGCGACACCGCGCCGGGACGTGTCGATGCGGCTGGTGCAGCCCATGGTTTACGAGCATGCCGACTGGGGCAATGCCGATCCGGTGGCGCTGATCGACCGGCTGATCATGCTGTCCGACATGCGGATGAATCCCGAAGACCGTGGCTTGGCCGATATCACCCATCTGGTCTGGCCCGAATCGAGCCTGCCATTCTTCCTCTCGACCTATCCTGACGCCTCGGCGCGCATTGCCCGCATGCTGCCCGATGGCGCCATGCTCTCGGCCGGGGCGCCGCGCCAGCAATATGAGCCGGGCGACACCAGAAGCGCCGGCCAGCCGTTCAATTCACTGCTGGCCATCGACAGCAATGGCGAAGTAGTGGCCTCCTACGACAAATCTCATCTGGTGCCGTTTGGCGAATTCCTGCCCTTCCGGAATTCTTCGGTCGGCTGGGCATCAAGCAATTCGTGCCGGGGGCCGAGGGCTGGGGGCACGGCGATGCGCGACGGCGGCTGATGAGCCTGCCCAATACGCCCAAATTCTCGGCGCTGATCTGCTACGAAATCCTGTTTTCGGGCGATCTGGGCGATACAACAGGCGCGCAATATATCCTCAACATCACCAATGACGCTCGGTTCGACGGCTCTGATCGGGCCCGCCCAGCATGCCCATCACGCCGTGGTGCGGGCCGTCGAAGAAGGCATGAGCCTGATTCGCGCTGCCAATTCGGGCTTCACCTTTGCCACCGACCCACTGGGCCGCATCACGGCCGAGCTGGCCCCCATGCAAATGGCAGCTCTTGACGTACGCCCCGACCAACGCCTCGCCGGCACGGTTTTTTCGCAGGTGCGGTATTGGCTGCTGCTGATTGCGCTGGGAGCGGGGCTGCTGGTTTCGGTGGCAGTGTCGCGCGGTGGGCGCAAGCGGCGGACCAGCTAGGCAGGGCGCGCCAAACCATTCCGCTTGCAATGGCTCAGACATATCAAGCTTTCTTTATATCCGCTTGACCGCGCGTCGTCCAAGTGTCAAAAACCGGCTCGAATAGCTCATTTTTGGCAGTTTTCGACAGATTCTGAGGATAGTGTGGCGCGCTCGTCTTATCTCTTCACTTCGGAATCGGTGTCCGAAGGCCATCCCGACAAGGTCTGCGACCGCATCTCCGACGAAATCGTTGATCTGGTGTTCCGCGAGGCCAAGAAGGCCGGCATGGACCCCTCCCGAGTCCGTATCGCCTGCGAAACGCTGGCCACCACCAATCGCGTCATCATCGCCGGTGAAGTGCGCGTGCCCGAAACCCTGCTCAAAAGGGCAAGGACGGCACTATCCTCAAGGACGCCGCTGGCAATCCGGTGGTGAACCCGTCCAAGTTCAAGTCCACCGCCCGTAAGGCGATCCGCGCTATCGGCTATGAGCAATCCGGTTTCCACTGGAAAACCGCCAAGATCGACGTGCTGCTGCATGGCCAATCGGCCGATATTGCGCAGGGCGTCGATGAAGCGGGTAACAAGGATGTGGGTGCGGGCGATCAGGGCATCATGTTCGGCTATGCCAGCCGCGAGACCCCGAACTGCTCCCTGCCCCGATCTATTATGCGCACAAGATTCTCGAAACCCTGACCACGGCGCGCAAGGCCAATCATGGCCCGGCCGGCAAGCTCGGGCCCGATGCCAAGAGCCAGGTCACGGTGCGCTATGTCGATGGCAAGCCGGTGGGCGTGACCCAGATCGTGCTGTCGACCCAGCACTGGACGAAAGCCTGACTTCGGCCGACGTCCGCGTCATTGTCGAGCCCTATATCCGCCGGGCCCTGCCTGATGGCTGGATCGATGACGCTACCGTGTGGCACGTCAATCCCACCGGCAAATTCGTCGTTGGTGGTCCCGATGGCGATGCGGGCCTTACCGGCCGCAAGATCATCGTCGATACCTATGGCGGTGCGGCCCCCATGGCGGTGGCGCCTTTTCGGGCAAGGATCCGACCAAGGTTGACCGCTCGGCGGCCTATGCGGCACGCTATCTGGCCAAGAATGTGGTTGCCGCCGGCATTGCCGATCGCGCCACGATCCAGCTCAGCTATGCCATTGGCGTGGCGCAACCGCTCTCGATCTATGTCGACCTGCATGGCACCGGCAAGGTGGACGAGGCGGTGGTGGAACTGGCGCTGGCCAAGGTCATGGATCTGACCCCGCGCGGCATTCGCACCCATCTCGACCTCAACAAGCCCATCTATGCCAAGACCTCGGCCTATGGCCATTTCGGCCGCAAGGCCGGCCACGACGGCAGTTTCTCCCGGGAAAAAACCGACCTCGTCGGCGCGCTAAGGGCAGCAGTGAAATAATCTCCAGCCAATATTGGCTTGTGCTAACGACAGGGTTATTCCCGCCAAAGCGGGGAGCCCTGTTTTCTTTGACAGTAGCCGCAATGACCGACCATCAGCTTCCAAAAACCCGTTCGGGTGAACCGCGGGCCTTTTTGGCCGCCGCTCCGGCAAGAAGCTGCATGGCGGCCAGCAGGCCGTATTTGACGCCACCCTGCCCGAACTTGAAATCAAGCTGGACGGCAAGCTCGACCCAAGGAGCCTCTTCCCCGAGGCGGAAAAACTTATCATCGAGATCGGCTATGGCGGGGGCGAGCATCTGGCGCTTGAAGCCGCGCGCCATAACCAGACCGGCTATATCGGCTGCGAGGTGTTTACCGGCGGCATCGGCAAGATGGTACAAACCATTGCCGCAGAGAACTTGGCCAATATCCGCCTCTTCACCGACGATGCGCTCAAGCTGCTGGTGGAATTGCCCGACGCTTCGATCGACGAAATTTACCTGCTCTATCCCGATCCTCGGCCCAAGACGCGTCACCACAAGCGGCGCTTTGTCTCGCCGACCACGCTCAAAGAGCTGGCGCGGGTGATCCGGCCGAGCGGCTTGTTTCACTTTGCCACTGATATTGAGGATTACGCCAACTGGACGCTGGCCCATATCGTGCGCTCGCCCGATTTCACCTTCCTGCCGGAACAGCCGGGCGGCTGGCACGCGCCTTACGAGGGGTGGCAGGCGACGCGTTATGAGCAAAAGGCCCGGCGCGAGGGGCGCATGGTGAGCTTTTATTTCAGCTTTCCGCGGCGCTGAGACCAAGGCATCGTTCGCTGCAAGCGAACAGGCTGAATAGCTGCCATGTCAAAGTTTAATCGAACACTGGCCTAGAACCGGCCGGATTCAGCCCCATATGCGAAGCTCCGCCAGCGTCATCGAGGTTTCGTCATGTCAGCATTATCTGCCAGCCATGGAGCCGGTCACGATCGCCTCGTGGTCAAGCCGGGCAAATGGACCCCGGTCGTGGTCATGCAATTGCGCAGCGAAACACGGCGCTTCAGCGAATTGCGGCGCAGTATTGGCGAGATATCGCAGAAGACGCTGACTATTACCTTGCGTGAACTGGAGCGCGACGGTTTCTGTCTCGCGCACCATCTTTCCCACCATTCCGCCGCGGGTCGATTATGAATTGACCGCTCTGGGCCGCGAATTGCTGGAGCTGGCCGATGGCTGGCGCCAGTTTGCCGCCCGCAACCGCGTGGCGGTGGAGGCGGCCCGCCTTCGTTTCGACTCGGCCGCCGGTGATCCAGCCATAAGGCTGATCTCCAGCAGCTGAGAGTTATCCAGGCGTCGCCGGCAATCCGGCGGCGCTCGGAGCAGAACCGGCACGGTTACAGGTTAACCGGTGCCGGAGTGTCGCAGTCGAAGAGCTTCATGGTCTGCTTGCCGGTTTCGTCGGCGACGAAGGCACGCACATAACCATTCCAGTCTTCAGCAGAGACGGCATTGATGCCCTTTTCGCGCAGCTTGGCAACATCGACTCGGGCATCCTAGTGCTGTAGCCGCCATTGGTGTGCGAGGCGAACGAGCTGGTCAGCAGAATCGCTGGCATAAGCAGGAAGAGCCACGCCAACGAGGCCAGTAGCGGCAACCGTGGCAAGCATTGTGTTCTTGATCATTTTGGTGTTCCTTTCGTTTGAACACCTCGGAAATGGGACCAATGTCGGGGAACGACAAGGTCTCAAATTTGTGCGCTTGCCCCTTGAAATTCGAAAACTCGTTCAGAGGGTTTTACTAAGGAAATCAAGCGCTTCCGGTGTAACTAGGTTTCCTCTACGCCACCATGTTTCGCCCACGACACGATCAGCAATGGCGGGGGTTTGCGGTGGTTTGGAACCAATTTGAAGGGTGCGGCTTAACCTCAAAAGGAGCCGGAAATGCCCATCAGCGTCGTGATTTTGAAGACCGAAATGGTCACTCACAACGTGCGTCATTATCGCGTCGAAAAACCAAAAATTTTCACTTTGGCCCCGGTCAAGCCACCGAAGTATCCATCGACAAGGATAATTGGCGCGACGAGAAGCGGCCATTTACCTTCACTTCACTACAGGATGACGACAGTCCCGAGTTTACCATCAAGAGTTATCGCGACCATCCGGGGGTGACCGATGCGCTGTGGCGGCTCGAAGCGGGTGACCGGCTCCTGCTGCGCGACGTGTGGGGCACGATCCAATATAGAGGAGTGGGCACCTTTATCGCCGGCGGCGCCGGAGTGACCCCCTTCATCGCCATCCTGCGCCACCTCAATGCCAAGGGCGGGCTTGCCGGCAATCGGCTGATCGTCTCCAACCGAGCCGAGAGAGACATCATCCTGCGCGAGGAGTTCGAGGCCATGGCGGGGCTCGAAACGCTGTGGACCGTCACTGCCGATCCCAAGTCCGCGCTGTTGCAGGAGCGGATCGATGCCGATTTCCTCATTCGCCATGTCCGCGATTTCAGCGGGCGCTTTTATCTCTGTGGCCCCGATGCCATGGTGAGTGAGTTGCGTCAGACGCTGCAGGCGCTGGGTGCTGATGTCGGCAGCGTCACCCGGGAGCAATAGGGGGACCGCAGCACCCTTGCGGTATGGCGCCAACGGCGCTATATAGGCGAACAACATCTCTGGCAGTTTGCAGAGTGGGAGCCGCCCGGCCCTGCTCTTTTTATTATCCGAAGGGACCCATGGGTTTCGATCTTACAGAGAAACGCTACATCAAGGAGACGGGCACGGAAGCCCGGATCGCCTGGATTGTCGAGCCAGTCGCCAACGATCTCGGCTTCTCGCTGGTGCGTATCAAGGTGACTCAGGAGAATGGCTGCACGCTGCAGATCATGGCGGAGGACGAGCATGCTCGTTTCACCATCATGGACTGTGAGGCGCTGAGCAAGGACCTGTCCCCGTGCTCGACGTGGAAGACCCGATCGAGCGCGAATATCATCTGGAGGTTAGCTCGCCCGGTATCGACCGGCCGCTGGTGCGCTGTCGTGACTTCGAAGCCCATATCGGGCACGAGGCCAAGATCGAGCTTTCCGACATGATCAATGGCCGCAAGCGTTATCGCGGTGTCATCAAGGCGACGGACGAGGAGGCATTGACCATCACCGTGCCCGACGCCCCGGCCGGGACCAATCCCGACCATCGCCTGCTCTTTACCACCCCGGCCGACGCCAAATTGGTGATGACCGACGCCCTCATGGAAAAGGCGCGGCTCGACCGAGAACTCCACCCGATCGACGACGACGAGACTGAAACGGTCGAAATCGCCGCCAATGACGACGAAGATATCTCCAAGGAGACACATTAAATGGCAGTCAGCGCGAACCGCCTCGAGCTTTTGCAGATCGCAGATGCCGTTGCCCGTGAAAAGTCGATCGACCGCATGGTTGTGATCGAGGCGATGCAGGACGCCATGGAAAAGGCCGCCAAGGGTCGCTATGGCGCCGAAACCGAGATCAAGGTCGAAATCAATCCGCGTTCAGGCGAAACCCGCATGTGGCGCCTGCTCGAAATTGTCGACCGTGTCGAGGAAACCAGCCGCCGGTGGATCTCAAGACCGCCCGAGTCAAGTCGCCGGAAGCCAAGGTCGGGGATTTCCTGACCGAACCGCTGCCGCCGATGGAATTCGGCCGCATCGCCGCCCAGTCGGCCAAGCAGGTCATCGTGCAGAAGGTGCGCGATGCCGAGCGTGACCGTATGTATGAAGAATATTTCGGCCGCATTGGCGAAATCGTCAACGGCTCGGTCAAGCGCGTCGAATATGGCAATGTCATCGTCGATCTGGGCCGTGGCGAAGCCATTATCCGCCGCGACGAGCTGATCCCGCGCGAAATGTTCCGCTATGGCGATCGCGTGCGTGCCTATGTCTATGACGTGCGCCGCGAACAGCGTGGGCCGCAGATTTTCCTGAGCCGCACCCATCCGCAATTCATGGCCAAGCTCTTCATGCAGGAAGTGCCCGAAATCTATGATGGCGTGATCACCATCCGCTCTGATCGCCCGCGATCCGGGCAGCCGCGCCAAGATTGCCGTGACCTCCTCGGATAGCTCGATCGATCCGGTCGGCGCTTGCGTTGGTATGCGCGGCTCGCGCGTTCAGGCCGTGGTCGCCGAACTCCGTGGCGAAAAGATCGACATCATCCCTCGGACCGACACCATTGCCGATCTGGTCGTTTCCGCATTGCAGCCGGCCGATGTGGCCAAAGTGGTGCTGGACGAGCAGGCCGAGCGCATCGAAGTTGTGGTACCGGACGAGCAACTGTCGCTCGCCATCGGCCGCCGCGGCCAGAATGTGCGCCTTGCTTCGCAGTTGATCGGCTGGGATATCGACATTCTGACCGAGCAGGAAGAGAGCGAACGCCGCCAGAAGGAATTCACCGAACGCTCGACCTTGTTCATGAATGCCCTTGACGTGGACGAGATGGTTGCCCAGCTATTGGCTTCGGAAGGCTTCTCCTCGGTCGAGGAACTGGCCTATATCGAACCCAATGAAATCGCCACGATCGAAGGCTTCGACGAAGAAACGGCTGGCGAAATCCAGAACCGCGCCGTCGAATATCTGGCCGCAATCGACCGCGCTCATGACGAAGAGCGCGTCGCGCTTGGTGTCGAAGACGAGCTGTACGAGATTGCCGGGCTCAATGCGGCCATGCTGGTTGCCTTGGGCAAGGATGGCGTCAAGTCGGTGGAAGATTTCGCCGGTTGCGCCGCCGACGATCTGGTGGGCTGGTCCGAGCGCAAGGACGGCGAGACCAAGCGCTTCGAAGGCACTTTCAAGGATTTCCCCGTGTCACGCGAGGAAGCCGAGGACATGATCCTGCAGGCCCGTATCAAGGCCGGCTGGATCAATGCCGAGGACCTGCCGGTTGCCGACGATGGTGAATTCACCGAAGAGGCTTCGGCCTGATCGGTTCTGAGCGGGAGGGCAAGATGGCCCAGCGCGAGGAAACGAGCCGTATGTGCGCCCTCACCGGGGCCGAAAAGCCGGTAGCGGAATTGATCCGCTTCGTGCTCGGCCCTGATGGGGTGCTGGTGCCCGATACCGAGGCGAAAGCCGAAGGTCGGGGCGTATGGATCAGCCTCAGCCGCGATGCGGTGGCCGAGGCGGTCAAGAAGAAGGTCTTCGCACGCAGCCTCAAGACCGAGGTCGTGTTGCCAGAGGATCTTGCCGGGTTGACGGAATTGCGGCTGGTGCAGCGCTATCTTGGCGCGCTCAGCATGGCCAAAAGGCCGGGCAATTCATCAGTGGCGCGATGAAGGTGCGTGGTTTGCTCGATACGGGCAAGCTGATCGCGCTGATCACTGCGACCGATGCCTCCGCCGATGGGCGCAGCAAGATGGTGGGCCCGTGGAAGGCCCTGCATCATGCGGCCCACGAGGAGGGAATTTCGGGCTTCGAAGTGCCCCATTTCAGAATTGCTCAGTTCTGAGCAATTGGGTTTGGCACTTGGGCTTGAAAATGTGATACATGCTGCCCTAACGAGAGGGGCGGCAGCCCAAGCGGCGGTAGAAAAGGCCCGAAGACTGGCCCTTTATACCGCCAAACCGACGGATGAAGGCACCGGCCGCCATGCGGTTGACGGTGACCTTTTGCCGAACGGACAAGTTTGAGAGACGCGAGAAGTATGGCTGATAACGACGACAAGCGCACGGACGACACTAGCGCCAAGAAGACGCTGACACTCAAGGGCGGCCCGGGCTCGGGCAATCGCCCCGGCATGTCGCGTGCACCGTCGCGCAGCACAGTGGTCGTCGAAAAGCGCACCCGCCGCGTACCCACGCCCGGTGCTCCGACAGGCGCGCCGCAGCGCCCGCAATCGTCTGTCCCATCGCAGGGTCAGCGCCCACAGCAGAGCCGCCCGGCCGCCCAGCAGCGTGCGCCGCTTGGCCTGAGCGCGGCGGAAGCCGAAGCACGGCGCCAAGCGCTGGCGCTAGCCGGCGCCCGCCGAGCCGAGGATCGTGAGCGCTTTGTGGCCGAAGAGGCCCGCCGTATCGAAGACGATGCGCGCCGCCGCCGGGTTCGCGAAGAAGCTGCCCGCCGGAAGAAGAGCGCCGCCAGCTGTCGAAACTGAGACAGGTACGCTCGAAACTCCGACCCCTGCCCCAGTGGCAGAATCGCAGCCCGAACAGGCCGCCGCTCCGCAGGCTTCAGCAGAAGCCGCCGAGCCGGTGCCTCCGGCCTCGCAGCGCAATGCCGGCCCGTCCAGCGTGCGTGTCGTGGCCGGTCGGCCCGGTCAGCCGCCGCGTCCGCCGCGTGTCGAGCGCCCCAGCAATACCCGCCCTGAAAGCGAACGCGGCGCCAATGCGCTGATCTCGTCCCGGTGCCGCCGGTGCCCGTCCGGGTGCCCCCGCGCGCGTCCTTCGGGCACTGCCACCCGCCCGGCCGGTGAACGCCGTCCGGCTGGTGCTGGCATGGCCCCGATCGGCAATGTGCCGCCTGCCGGCCCCAACGAAGCAGACGGCCGCAAGGTCCGTAGCGGTTCGCCTTCTGCGCGTCCGACCACGGAAGCCGAATTAGAAAATGCCCGCCGCGCCTCGCGCTGCGCCAGAACGGCCGACCCGTCGCGTTGGCGAAGATGCCAATGCCCGTGGCCGCCTGACGGTGACCAATGCCGGCACCGAGAGCGATCGCGACAAGGGTCCGTCCACGGCCGCCATGCGCCGCCGTCGCGACAAGAAGATGGGCCGCAACCAACAGGCTGCGCCCAAGCTCATGCGTGAAGTCATCATTCCGGAGGCCATCACGGTCGCCGAACTGGCGAACCGCATGGCCGAACGCTCTGTCACCGTCATCAAGATGCTGATGGCGCAGGGCACCATGGCCACCATTAACGACGTCATCGACGCCGACACCGCCGAGCTGATCGCGGCCGAGCTGGGCCATACGGTCAAGCGCGTTTCCGATGCGGACGTGGAAGAAGGCCTCTATGACATCCCCGCCGACGACAAGGCCGAGGATTTGACCGATCGTGCGCCGGTCGTGACCATTATGGGTCACGTCGACCACGGCAAGACCTCCCTGCTCGACGCGATCCGCGAAGCCAATGTTGTGTCGGGCGAGGCCGGTGGCATTACCCAGCATATCGGCGCTTACCGAGTCGAAAAGAACGGGAACAAGATCACCTTCCTCGATACCCCGGGCCACGAGGCGTTCACCGCCATGCGTGCTCGCGGCGCTCAGGCGACCGATATCGCGGTTCTGGTCGTGGCGGCCGATGACGGCGTGATGCCCCAGACCATCGAATCCATCAAGCACGCCAAGGCGGCCGGGGTTCCGATCATCGTGGCCATCAACAAGATGGATAAGCCCGAAGCCAATCCGACCCGCGTTCGCACCGAGCTGCTGCAGCACGAAGTGTTCGTGGAATCCATGGGCGGCGACGTGCTGGACGTGGAAGTGTCAGCCAAGACCCGGGCGGGTCTGGACAAGCTGCTCGAAACCATCCTGCTGCAGGCTGAAGTGCTCGAACTGCGTGTGGCCCGTGATGGCCGTGCCGAAGGTCTGGTCATCGAAGCCAAGCTCGATCGCGGTCGCGGTGCGGTTGCGACCGTCCTCGTGCAGCGCGGCACTCTGGCTATCGGCGATATTCTCGTCGCCGGCACCGAGTTTGCCCGTGTACGCGCCCTGATCAACGACAAGGGCGAGCAGGTCAAGGAAGCCGGCCCCTCCATTCCGGTGGAAGTGCTGGGCTTTACCGGCGTGCCGAGCGCGGGCGACCGCTTCTCGGTGGTCGAGACCGAAGCGCGTGCCCGCAGAAGTCACCGAATATCGTCAGCGCGCCATCCGTGAAAAGACGGCCGGCGGCGGTGCGACGAGCCTTGAGCAGATGATGAATCAGCTCAAGATCGCCGGCATCTCCAAGTTCCCGCTGATCATCAAGGGCGACGTGCAGGGTTCGGTCAGAAGCGATCGTGGCTTCGCTCAACAAGCTCTCGACCGATGAAGTGTCGGCGCAGATCCTGATGAGCGGCGTGGGTGGCATCACCGAATCCGACGTGACCTCGGCTTCGGCTTCGAACGCCATCGTCATCGGCTTCAACGTGCGCGCCAACAAGCAGGCCACCGACTCGGCCACCCGCGACGGCATCGAAATCCGCTATTACAACATCATCTACGATCTCGTGGATGACGTGAAGGCGGCGATGAGCGGTCTGCTCAAGCCCGAGCGGCGCGAAACCTTCATCGGCAATGCCGAAATTCTGGAAGTCTTCTCGATCACCAAGGTCGGCAAGGTTGCCGGTTGCCGGATTACCGAGGGTATCGTGGAACGCGGCGCCGGCGTGCGTCTTATCCACGACAACGTCGTTATCCACGAAGGCAAGCTCAAGACGCTCAAGCGCTTCAAGGACGAAGTCAAGGAAGTCCAGACCGGCCGAGAATGCGGCATGGCCTTCGAAAACTACGAAGACATGCGCTGGCGACGTCATCGAATGCTTCCGCGTCGAGACGGTACAGCGGACGCTGTAGGCCTCGATTGGCAGACACGATTTTTGCAAAGGGCGCGGTGCAAACCGTGCCCTTTGTCATTTAGGGTGGCACCATGGCCAAGCTGATCTTCATCCGACACAGCGCACCGCTGATCGATCCGGCACTGCCGGCCCGTGATTGGGTGCTCAGTGCAGAAGGCCATGCAGCGGCGACGTCGCTTGCCGACCGGCTGGTTGGTCATGGCATCGGCGCTGTCATCTCCAGCGATGAGCCAAAGGACCGCCAAACAGCCGAGGC
The DNA here is from genome assembly GCA_025452255.1 of Devosia sp. A8/3-2. GTDB lineage: Bacteria > Pseudomonadota > Alphaproteobacteria > Rhizobiales > Devosiaceae > Devosia. The sequence continues at coordinate 558,330 of CP104974.1, read as the reverse complement.
GATCGCCTCGCCCTGAAACTACCGCTGGAGCTGGACAGCGACCTGCACGAGCATGAACGGGCCAATGTCGGCTATCTGCCAAGGCCCGAATTCGAGGCGGGCATTGCCCGGTTCTTCGCTCAACCCGGTGAACTGGCCTTTGGCGAAGAGACAGCCGACCGGGTCTTCTCGCGCTTCTCGGCAGCCGTAGAGCGCAGCGCGGAGCAAAGCCGCGGCAATGTCGCGCTGGTTACTCACGGCACCGCGCTGACCCTCTATCTCGCCCGCACGACCGGCATCAATCCAGTATCCTTCTGGAACGCGCTGACCCTTCCAATGGCCATAGCGGTAGAAGGCAGGTCGTTGACCATCATCTAGGCAGGCTCGCGGCCCGAGCTTCCCCACAAACCAAAAGACCCGGCTCTTGCGAGCCGGGTCTTGTATTTTCAGGCCATTGTCGCGGCAGCGGCAATCTTTTTCGGTGACTACGGATTCCGAAACAAGGATCCCCGCTGTCGCGATAATGGCCCGAGGGCCGCGTTAGTTGATCACCACGACGCGGGTGCCAGTGGGAACGCGGGCATAGAGGTCCAGAATGTCCTGGTTCATCAGGCGGATACAGCCCGAGGAAACATTGGTGCCGATGGTGTAGGGCTCGGTCGTGCCATGCATGCGGAACAGCGTGTCATTGCCATTCTTGTAGAGATAGAGCGCGCGGGCCCAGCGGATTGGTCGGGCCGCCTTCCATGCCGCCGGCATAGGGGCCATAGCGGTCGGGCTCGCGCTTGATCATGGACTGGGTGGGCGTCCAGCGCGGCCACTGGGCCTTGCGGCCGATCGTGGCGGTGCCGCGGAACACCGTGGCCTCGGACTTGCCCACGCCGATGCCGTAGCGCAGCGCACGGCCGCCTTCGAGCACCAGATAGAGGAAGCGGGCCGGGGTATCGACAACAATGGTGCCGACCGGCTCGGAGGTCACATAAGGGACTTCCGGCGCCACCATTGCGGGTCGACGTGGCGCAGATCCATCGCAGCGATGGGGAAGGGCTCGTTATACACAGCGCCATACATGGCCTGATAATAGGGATCGATACGGGGTTCTTCGACCACCGGAGCACGCGAAGTGGTGCAAGCGGCCAGAGCGAGGGGCATACCGATCATAAACAAACGGCGATTGAGCACAGCGAATCCTATGGGACGACGCAATTAGGTTGAGTTAGCAATGACCTATGCAGCCAAAGTGGACTTGCATAGTGCAGGAAAGCATCACTTGCCGAACGGGATGCAAGGCCATCGGTTCCTCGCAGGAAAGTGAAGCACTTATGCTTGTTGCAAAGTTACCACAAAAACGAAAAGGCCCGGAATATCCGGGCCTTCCCTGAATGCTGGAGCCGGCCGGATTACTCGGCAGCGGCTTCTTCCGTCTTGATTTCCTTGCCGGTCGCCCGGTCGACAACCTTCATGGAGAGGCGAACCTTGCCGCGCTCGTCAAAGCCGAGCAGCTTGACCCAGACCTTGTCGCCTTCCTTGACCACGTCGGTGGTCTTGGCAACGCGCTGGTCGGCCAGCTGGGAGATGTGCACCGAGCCATCCTTGGCGCCGAAGAAGTTGACGAAGGCGCCGAAATCGGCGGTCTTGACGACGGTGCCCTGATAGATGGCGCCCACTTCGGCTTCGTCGGTGATCGACTTGATCCACTTGATGGCCGCATCGATCTGCGCGCCGTCGCTGGAGGCAATCTTGATCGTGCCATCGTCATCGATATTGATCTTGGCGCCGGTCTTTTCGACGATCTCGTGGATCACCTTGCCGCCGGTGCCGATCACTTCACGGATCTTTTCGGTCGGGATCTTGATGGTCTCGATGCGCGGAGCAAACTCGCCCACTTCCGAACGGGACGCGGTGATGGCCTTGGCCATTTCGCCCGAGATGTGGATACGGCCGTCCTTGGCCTGACCCAGCGCGATCTGCATGATCTGCTCGGTAATGCCGGCGATCTTGATGTCCATCTGCAGGCTCGTGATACCCTGATCGGTACCAGCCACCTTGAAGTCCATGTCGCCCGAGTGATCTTCGTCGCCGAGAATGTCGCTGAGAACAGCAAACTTCTCGCCTTCGAGGATCAGGCCCATGGCGATACCAGCGACAGGGCGAGCCAGCGGCACGCCGGCATCCATCAGCGCCAGCGAAGTGCCGCAGACGGTTGCCATTGAGGACGAACCATTGGATTCGGTGATCTCGGACACGATACGGATCGTATAGGGGAATTCTTCGACCGAGGGGCGGATCGGGTTGATCGCGCGCCGAGCCAGCTTGCCGTGGCCGATTTCACGACGGCCGGGCGAACCCATGCGGCCAGCTTCACCCACCGAATAGGGAGGGAAGTTGTAATGCAGCAGGAAGTTCTGCTTCTGGGTGCCTTCGAGCGAGTCGATATACTGCTCGTCTTCGCCGGTGCCCGGGGTCGCAACGACCAGCGCCCGGGTTTCCCCGCGGGTGAACAGCGCCGAACCATGGGTGCGGGGCAGAACGCCAACTTCGGAAACGATCGGGCGGACGGTCGAAAGATCGCGACCATCGATGCGCAGGCCGGTGTCGAGCACGTTCCAGCGCACGACCTTGGCCTGCAGGTGCTTGAACACTGCACCAACATCTTCGGCCGAGAGTTCGCCAGCTTCGACGCGGGCAGCGAAATGCGCCTTGGCGACGGCCTTGACGGCGTCGACGGCAGCGTAGCGCTCTTCCTTCTTGGTCAGCTTATAGGCAGCGCGCAGATCGGCTTCGACCACGCCCAGCATTTCGGTTTCGATGGCGGAATGATCTTCCGGCTCGAAATCACGGGCATCCTTGGCGGCGAGTTCCGCCAGCTTGATGATGGCATCGATCACCTTGCGGCTCTCGGCATGGCCGAACATCACGGCGCCCAGCATGACTTCTTCACTGAGTTCCTTGGCTTCCGATTCAACCATCAGCACGGCATCGGCAGTGCCGGCCATGACCGAGTCGAGCTTGCTGTCGGCGCGGCGGTCGACGGGCAGGTTGAGCACATATTCGCCATCGACATAACCAACGCGGGCAGCGCCGATCGGGCCCATGAAGGGCACGCCGGAAATGGTGAGGGCCGCGGAGGCGGCGACCATGGCCAGCACGTCCGGGTTGTTCTCCATGTCATGCTGGAGCACGGTGACGATGACCCGGGTCTCGTTCTTGTAGCCATCGGGGAACAGCGGGCGGATCGGACGGTCGATCAGGCGGCTGGTCAGCGTCTCGGCTTCGGTCGGTCGGCCTTCACGCTTGAAATAGCCACCGGGGATCTTGCCGGCGGCAAAATACTTTTCCCGGTAGTTGACGGTCAGCGGGAAGAAATCGATGCCCGGCTTGGGCGACTTGGCGCTGACGACAGTCGCCAGCAGCACGGTTTCACCCAGCGTGGCGAGCACGGCGCCATCGGCCCGGCGGGCGATCTTGCCGGTTTCGAGCGTGAGGGGCTGGCCGCCCCAGTTGAGCTCGACTTTATGATGGTCGAAATTGATGGTCATCTTGTTCGTCTTTCCATTCTGCCGGCTGAGCGGGAACGCGGGGGGCGTAGCAAAACCCACGAACTCATCCGGTGTGCCCGCACCTCCAGCGCACCCCATGTGCGCAAAAGGCTCAAAATCAGGCACTGTTACAGCTGGCTAGGACGAAACATGGGCAAGACAACAAGCAGCTCCCCAAAGAAGCGGCCAATAATCCTGCCATGCTCCGGCACTTGCCGGTCTACGCTGGCGCCCCATTTCCGCTATCCCGATGAACGGGTCTGGGCGGAATCTGGCGACAAAGGCGAATGCGGAGAATCCCCGCATTCGCAAGTTCAAAACCTGCGCTTAGCGGCGCAGGCCGAGCTTTTCGATCAAGGTCTTGTAACGGGCGTCGTCGATCTTCTTGACATAGTCAAGCAGGCTGCGACGGGTCGAGACGAGCTTGAGCAGGCCGCGGCGGGAATGGTTGTCCTTGCCGTGATCCTTGAAGTGCTCGGTGAGGTTGGCAATGCGCTCGGAGAGGATGGCAACCTGCACTTCGGGCGAGCCCGTATCGTTTGGCTTGGTTGCATATTCCTGAATGAGAGCAGTCTTGCGCTCGGCAGTAATCGACATCGGAAATATCCCTTCAAAGGAGGATTGGGTCGCCCCGGCCAGGATGTCGTCCGAGGCGGGGCCGTTGACGCCCGGTGCCCGCAAAGGCGCCGAACTTGGGGCTGCATATAGGGCAAAGCGGGGGATAACGCCAGAATTTATTCCGAATCAGGCTCGTCGGCCGGGGCAGGGGCCAGAGCCGGATCGATGCCGAGAAGGGGAATGGCGAAGCGCCACTCCAGCCCATCCGTATGATAAATCCGCTCGACATCAGCATCAAGCGCCCGCCCGACCATGGATTTGAGCACCGTGGTGCCAAAGCCACTGCGCTCGCTGGCCTCCAGCGCCCGCATCAGGGTCTCCCGCCAGACCAGCTCGAGCCGCTCGTCATCCTTTTGCCGGGTGACCGACAAATGCCCCTCGTCATCGAGAAAGGCACCATATTTAACCGCGTTGGTGGCCAATTCATGCACCGCCATGCCCGGGGTTTGTGCCGCTCGGCCATTGAGCCGCACAGCGGGGCCGGCAATATGCACACGGCCGGACGCTACCGGACGGAATGGCTCGATATGGTGTTCGATCAATTCACCCAGCAGTACGCCGGCCGTACCATGGGTGAGCAACAGGTCGGTCGAGCGGGCCAGCCCCAGAATGCGCCGCTCAAAGGCCTGCACATAGCTGGGCAGGTCGGTGGCGCCGCGGGCGGTCTGCTTGGCCATGGCGGCGATGACGGTCATCTGGTTCTTGGAGCGATGCGCCAATTCGCGCAGCAGGAACCGCACTTCGCGCTCGGCGGCCCGGCGGACTTCGGACGCCTGTTCCAGCGCCTCGGAGACTTCGGCAATTTCCGAGACCGGATAGGGCTTGGCGACCACCGGCTCTCCTGCGCCCAGCCGCCGCGCATCGCGCGCCGGGCCGCGCACCGAACTGCCGATGCGTTTGCTCCCCCACAAAAGGGCCGCCGAGATCAGCCCGAGCAGCACGATGCCGCCGGCGATCAGCATCAGCACGGCGATGAGCAATGGTTGGGAAATACTCGAGACCGGAGCCCGGGCCACCAGTCGCCAACCGGTGGTGACCGAGCGCTGGATCACGCCCAAAGCGGCGCCCTGTTTGGTGTCCAGATGTTGCCAGCCCGGGGAGAAGGCTCGGGCCATGGCGTTGAACGGGGCAAATTCCTCGCCCGCTTCGCCCACGCCGGGCGTGGCGGCGATGATCCGTCCCTCATTGTCGAGCAGTGCCGTGTTCCAGCCACGGGGCAGGCTATTGGCCGACAGCGCTCCGGCAAAATTGTTGGCGGGCTGGTTGAGCGCGATGAGCTTGCGGCCCTCTGCCAGATCGACCGGCAGCAGGATATTGTAGACCCATTGGCGGGACACCGCGCCAAATACCAGATCGGTGACGACTGGCTCGACACCGGCAAAGGCCCGCTCGCTGGAGGCAATGTCATTGGTCATGTTGGGCGGGCTGTCAGAAGGAGCGCGTGCTGGCAAAGGTAGTGAAATCGGGATTGACGATGAACAGATTGGCATTGGTGCCCGCCAGCGCCACGACGCTGGTATCGTAAAAGCTGCGATAATCGCCCGAGCGCAGGGCAGGGGAGGCGGCCAGCACGCGCAACGTCGTGATATTGGCGGCAATTTCGCGTTCCATGGCCTGCACGATGGAGCGCGACGTCGCCACGATCAGCGTTTCGACGATGCTTTCCTGCGCCGCCTGATTGCGCTGGATCAGAATGCCGGCGAACAGAAAGCTCGGCACGATGCCGGCAAAGGCCAGCACCAGCAGATAAAATGTGATCGAGCGGGATCCAGACCGGGTTTGGATCGTCTTGGTTTCCGCCTTGCCCATGCACACTCAAATCCGGTGGCAGCAGGCGCGCGATTCGTCCCACTTTTGCCCAGAAGGACCATAGGGGCTCTGCCCCATATTGGGCAATCGCAAAGGCTGCTCTAGCCGGCGTGTTCCAGATTCTTCTTCTGCCGGCGGCGGATCACGGAGGAGGGAATATTCATGCCCTCCCGGTATTTGGCGACGGTGCGCCGGGCTAGGTCGATCCCCTGTTCCTTATGCAGCAGCTCGGCAATGGTGTCGTCCGAGAGCACGTCGGTGATGGCCTCGGCCTCGATCAATTGGCGGATGCGGTGGCGCACCGCCTCGGCCGAGTGATCCCCGCCGCCGTCGCTGGAGGCGATCGCAGTGGTGAAGAAATATTTCATCTCGAACAGGCCGCGCGGGGTGGCGATATATTTGTTCGAGGTGACCCGGCTGACGGTCGATTCATGCATGTCGATGGTTTCGGCGACCATTTTGAGCGTCATCGGCCGCAAATGGGCGATGCCATGCACCAGGAACTGATCCTGCTGCCGCACGATTTCTGCCGCCACTTTCAAAATCGTCTGCGCCCGCTGGTCCAGACTCTTGGTCAGCCAATTGGCGGTGGCCGGGCAATCGGAGAGGAACGCCTTCTCGGCCGGTTCGCGGGTCTTTTTGGTGACGCTGGTATAGTAGACGCGGTTGACCAGTACGCGCGGCAGCACTTCAGTATTGAGTTCGATCTGCCGGGCGCCATCGGGCCCCGGCCGCACGAAGACATCGGGCACCACCGATTCTGATCGGCCCGCTGTCAAAGGCCGGGCCCGGCTTGGGATCGAGCCGGCGGATTTCGGCCAGCATGTCGGCCGGGTCCTCGCGGTCGCAGCCCACCGCGCGCAGCAACCCCACCACATTGTGCTCGGCCAGGAGCCCAATATTGTCGAGCAATGCCTGCATCATCGGGTCAAGCCGGTCGCGCTCGGCCAATTGCATGGCAAGGCATTCCGGCACGGTGCGGGCAAATACCCCCACCGGATCGCACCCCTGCAAGGCCCCCAGCACCGCCTCGACATCGGCCAGCTCGGCCCCCAGCAAGTCGGCAATGGCGTCCAGCTCGACGGCGAGATAGCCGGCCTCGTTGAGATTGTCGATCAGATGGCGCGCAATCATCCGGTCGGCGGGCATGCGCAGGATCAGATTGGCCTGCGCCTCCAGATGTTCGGACAGCAAGGGACGCGAGGCCACGAATTGATCGATGTCGGGCGCGTCCCCGCTCTCGCTGGCCCCGTTCCGGTCCAGCCGGCTGGTGGGGATCAATTGGTCCTGCGCCGCCCGGTCGGGAAACACATTCTCGACCGCGGTATCATAGCCATCGGCGATGGAGCCGGCATCCTGGATGCGCTCGCCGCGCTCGACCGTATCCTCATAGGCGCTGATTTCGGTGCTGCGCTCCGGCACTTCGGCGGGTTCGGCGTCGCCCGGCTCGGCCCCGTCCTCGCGCTCGAGCAGCGGGTTGCGCAGCAATTCGGCATCGACGAAATCGTTGAGTTCGAGATGGCTTAGTTGCAGCAGCCGGATCGACTGCATCAATTGCGGCGTCAGCGTCAGGCTTTGAGCCTGCCGAAATTCGAGCCGCGGCGAAAGTGCCATCCATCCGTCCCTGAAATGCAAATATTCCGGCCGTTTCCGGCCACTTCCCGGCGGCACCATGCCTCATTTCGCCGTATGGGGCAAGCGATAGGGCAAGTTCCGTGCCAAGTGAAGTGGCGCGTCCGGCATGCACGGCAGCGGAGGTTAAATTTCGAAATTCTCGCCCAGATAGACACGGCGGGCATCGGGGTCGGCGCTGATGGTTTCGGGGCGCCCCCGGATCATCACCTTGCCGCCATGGATGACATAGGCGCGGTCGACCGTGCCCAGCGTTTCGCGCACCGCATGGTCGGTGATCAGCACGCCAATGCCTCGACGGGTCAATTGCTTGACCAGCGCCTTGACCTCGGCCACCGCGATCGGATCGACGCCCGCAAACGGCTCGTCGAGCAGCATGAAAACCGGATCGGCGGCCAGCGCCCGGGCGATTTCGACACGCCGGCGTTCCCCGCCCGACAAAGCCAGCGCATTGGCCTTGGCCAGATGCTGGATCGAAAATTCCTCGAGCAGAGATTGCAGCCTTGTCTGGCGCGCGGCCTTGCCCTTCACATGATTTTCCAGCACCGCCATGATATTGCCGGCCACGCTGAGCCCGCGGAAAATCGAGGGCTCCTGCGGCAGATAGCCAATGCCCAATTGGCCGCGCTGGAACAGCGGCAGATGGGTGATCGGCCTTCCATCGAGCCTTATGTCGCCGCTATCGGGCTTCACCAGCCCCATGATCATGGTGAAAACCGTGGTCTTGCCGGCGCCATTGGGCCCGAGCAGCCCTACGGCCTCGCCGCGCCGCACCGCTAGCGACACGTCGCGCACGACGCTCCGTTTGCCAAAGCTTTTGGCCGGGCTATGCGCCACCAGCCATCCGGTCTGGTCGACCCGGGGTTTTGCCGCTTCATCATTCATTGTGAGTTGAAGACCCCGGTCACCCTGCCGCCACCGGTGCTGGAAAAAGTCGACACATTGGTTTCAAGGTTCACCACCAACTCGCTCGAATTGACCGTGCCGCCCGAATTGACCACCACCACATTGCCCGTCAGCCGCAACAATTGATCGGACGGGGTGAAGACGGCGCGCTCGCCGGTCGCCACCGGTCCTTGGTCTCCAGCTTGACGTCGCCCGTGGCCTCAAAGCTCTTGATATCATTGGTGCCGCCTTCGCCATAAATGGCTACGACATGGGGCGCCCAGACGGTCACCGTGGGGTGCTTGACTACCACATTGCCGTCGAACACGGCTTCCCGCTTGGTTTCCTCAATGGTGAACTTGTCGGCAGTGATCTCCACCTTTTGCTGCGCCCGGGCCGGACTGGCCAGCAACAGCAAGCTCATGGCTAGCAGGAGGCGCGGCATCATGGGATGGTTTCTCCGGGGGTCGAAGGCAGGGTGACGATGGCTCTGGTAAATGTCCGAGTCTGCTGTTTGGCATCATAGACCATGCCAGCGGCGCTGATATCGCTGCCGTCGGAATAATTGATGGTCACCGGGCCCTTGGCGGTCAGCACCGATTGGGCCCAATCGAACTCCGATTGGTGCAATATGCCCTTGGTGCCGGTCGAGTCGGTGAAATGGGCAACGCCGTCGATAAAGACCACTTGATTGGTGGTGTCGAGCAGCGCCGCATCCGAGCTGGCACGCATGGACACCCCGCTGGTGCGGTCCACTTCGAGCACGGCATCGCTCAATTCAATGCGGTCGGTGGCGTTCATCGCCGCCCGCGCTGCCTCGGCCGTCACGCGATAGGCGGCGCCATCATCAAGCAGGCCGGCATATTCTGGGGCATCCACCGAAACCCCGTCGCGCGACACCGAAATCTGGCCGACGCCGAAGCGGGTGCCGATGCTGGACAGATAAATCTGCCCGGCCAGCAGCACCAGCGTCAGCGCCCCCAGCGCGGGCACGCCGATGCGCAGGATCGACACGATCCGGTTGCGCCGCACGAGGCGCCGATAGGTCGCCAGCCGTTCCGGCGCGTCGGCATGGATTGTCATCGCAACCCCTTGGGTTTCGCTCTTAGCTATGGGCGAAAATATCGGTTTCGTCCCAGCCCAATAGATCAAGCTCGCACCGCGTCTTGAGGAAATCAAAGCATTGCCGGGCCAGCTCGGTGCGGTTTTCGCGCTGCAGCATACGGTCCAGATGGCGCTTCAGATCATGCAGATAAAGCACATCGGAGGCCGCATAATCGAGCTGGGCGTCGCTCAGCTTTTCCCCGCCCCAATCCGAACTCTGCTGCTGCTTGGACAGGTCCACATTGAGCAGTTCGCGCACCGAGTCCTTGAGCCCGTGTCGGTCGGTATAGGTGCGCACCAGCTTGGAAGCGATCTTGGTGCAATAGACCGGCCCGGTCACCACGCCAAAGCGGTTCTTGAGCACGGCCACGTCAAAGGCGCATAGTGGAAAATCTTGGTGACGGCAGGGTCGGAGAGCAGCTTGACCAGATTGGGCGCTTCATTGCTGCCACGGGGGATTTGCACCACATCGGCGCTGCCATCGCCCGGCGACAGCTGGATCACGCAGAGCCGGTCGCGATGGGGATCAAGGCCCATGGTCTCGGTGTCGATGGCGACTTCCCTGCCATAGCGGGAAAGGTCAGGCAGGTCGCCGCGATGCAGTCTGATGGCCATGGGACGTCTCGAAAATTGCGCGTTCCGATCCTCTTGGCACAGCAAGAGGGCATTGGAAAGGCGGCTCCCGAGCGAAGCGCCGGCCACGACTTCCGTCGTGACCGGCGCTCAAATTTGGTGCCCAGAAGAAGACTCGAACTTCCACACCTTGCGGTACACGGACCTGAACCGTGCGCGTCTACCAATTCCGCCATCTGGGCAAGTGGCGGTGTAACTAGGGTGCCCGCCGACGCTTGTCAACGGGCTTTTGCGACTGCCCTCAAAAGTTCGCGCCGTCCCAGTGCTTGATCGTGTTGCGGTCCACTGCCGGGGCGTCATCGAGACAGTTCACATTGATCATGACCATCGCTTTGCCGTCGCCGTCTTCGCCACGCGCAAATGATTCGATGCCGCAATGGCTGCAGAACAGGTGGTCGATGCGGTCGGTATTGAAGTGGTAGGGGACCAGCTTGTCTTCCCCGCTCAGCAGCGCAAATTCGTCCGCCGGCACCGCCTGCAATATCCAGCCCAGCCGCCGGCAGCTGAGCAATTGCAGTCCATCAACCCATCAAGCGCGGTGGTGGCGGTGAAACGCACGGCGCCGCAATGGCATTGCCCGTGATAGGTCTTGGCGTCGCTCATGGCGAAATCTCCTCTGTTGTTCCGAACAAAACAAGAACATACTAGCCGCAGAGTCAAGCCCGTTCCGCGGCCGATGCCCTCGACAGCCACGCCCTGCCTGCGCTAGAACCCGAGCAACTTGCCGCGCGCCCCTCGCGCCCCTTTGCCGGAGCTTTTGCATGCACAGCCTCGAACCCAAACTCGTCACCATCTTTGGCGGTTCCGGCTTCGTGGGAACCCAGATCGTGCAATTGCTGGCCGATCGCGGCCATCGCATCCGCGTCGCCGTGCGCCGGCCCGATCTTGCCGGACACCTCAAGACGCTGGGCATGGTCGGGCAGATCCTGCCCATCCGGGCCAATGTGCGTAACCGGGCCTCCATCGCGCGCCGTTGCCAAGGCCGATATCGTCATCAATCTGGTCGGCATCGGCTATGAACGCGGGGCCCAGACTTTCAAGGCGGTGCATACCGAAGCGGCCGGGCTGATCGCCGCCGCCGCCAAGGCGGCGGGCGCGCAGGCCATGGTGCATATGTCGGCGCTGGGCGTCGACCGAGCCGCCGCGGTCAGCGCCTATGCCAGTTCCAAGCTCGAGGGCGAAGCGGCCGTGCTCGCCGCCTTCCCGGGCGCCGTCATCTTCCGTCCCTCCATCATGTTTGGCCGCGACGACAGCTTCTTCAATCTCATGGGCGGTTTGACCCGGCTGTTCCCGGCCCTGCCGCTCATCGGCGGCGACACGCGCTTCCAGCCCGTCTATGTCGGCGATGTCGCGCAGGCCTTTGCCAAGGCCGCCGAGGGCGAGCTTAAGACCGGTCGCATCTACGAGCTGGGTGGGCCGACGGTGGAAACCCACCGCGCCCTGCTGCAGCGCATCCTGCGCGAGGCCGGCCGCAAGAACGCGCTGCTGACGCTCTCGCCCGGCTTTGCCAAGGTGCTGGCCGCCCCGCTCGCCATCCTGCCCTTCCCCCGCTTCTGACCGCCGACCGGGTCGATCTGCTGGGCGTCGACAATGTGGTGTCCGAGGCCGCCATCAAGGAAAAGCGCACCTCGGCCGGCATCGGCATCGCGCCGACCTCGATGGACACCATCCTGCCCACCTATATGTACCGCTTCCGCAAACACGGCCAATTCGACCGCGACCCGGGCCTCGACGACAAAACCTCGTTTAAGGCCGACCCGTCGCACTACGAAAAGGTCAAGATCTAGCTTCGCGCTGGACTGCCAGACTTTTGAAAGCCACCGCCCCGTGCGGTGGCTTTTTTTGTTTGCGGTTCTAACTTCTGGCGGGAGTGCCAATATCTCTCAATTCCATCGTCATTGCCCGGCTTGTCCGGGCAATCCATGCCACGACGTGCGCTGAGCGATGGATCACCCGGACGAGCCGGGTGATGACGGCGACGAGGCGATTGCGTCCGAGCGCTTCTCGGCAGCGATCGCTCCAAAAACAATCGTAAGATATATCTTGAAATCACCGCGAACCGCGCCAATCTTAGCTTCAACGCAATTTCAAGATATATCGGAGACACATCATGGGACAATATTGGCGCGATGGAGAGCCCAATTGGCGTCGGCTTGAAGCCATGGCCCGCCGCAGCTGGGGACAGTTTGCCGGCGGCGTCGGCGGCGATGGCTGGGGCAATATGGGCGGCAATTTCCGCATCGGGCGCATGCTCGCCTCGGGCGATCTGCGGCTCGTGGCGCTCTATCTCATCGAGCAGCAGCCCCGGCACGGCTATGACCTGATCAAGGCCATCGAGGAAAAATCGGGCGGCTTTTATTCGCCCAGCCCCGGCATTGTCTATCCGGCGCTGACTTTCCTCGAGGAAGCCGGCTATGTCACCTCGGAAGCCGATGGCAATAAAAAGCTCTATACCATCACCGATGAGGGGCGTTCGCACTGGCCGACAATCACGAAGCCATCAGATCGACCACGGCATTCCTCGCTAAAGCCGGCGAGCAGATGAACCGCTTCCGCGAATTCGCCAAAGCTGACTGGCCGTTCAACCGTGAGCAGGGGCCGGATGCCGGCAATCGCCCGCACCATCGTGGTTTTGGCTTTGGCTTCGGTCCCGGCGGCCATGAGCCCGATGCCGACCGCGATCTGCGCGATGTCGTGCCCGAGCTCAACGATGCCCGCCGCGCGCTCAAGGCCGCGCTCAAGAAAGCCCGTGCCGGCTCCCCCGAGCAGCAGCGCGAAGCTGCCGATATCCTGCGGCATGCCGCCGCCCAGATCGAGGCGCTCGGCGAAGACGACGTCGATATCTAAGCAAATGATGGGGCGCCGCAATACCGGCGCCCCATCTGTATAATACCTATTTAATACCTCTTTCGCCGCGCCCGGCTGACATGTTAGCGTCGCCGCTATGCAGCAAGCCGTCCTCTCACCCTCCCCCGTCCACCAGCCCACGCCCGACCGCATCGCGGCCGGCGAGCGCCTTGTCGCCCGCCTCCGGGGGCAGATTGCCGGGCGCATGTTCACCGATGCACTGATGACCTATGCCCGGAGCGGCGACGCCAGTTCCTACCGGCTGGTGCCGGCCGCCGTGGTCTTCATCAATTCCGAGGATGAGGTGCGCGCAGTGATTGCCGCCTGCCGCGCCGAACAGCTGCCGCTGACCTTCCGCGCCGCCGGTACCTCGCTCTCGGGCCGGGCCGTCACCGATGGGGTGCTGGCCGTGCTGGGCGATGGCTGGCGCAAGCTCGACATCCATCCCGGCGCCGACCAGATCACGCTGGGCCCGGCCATCATCGTCGCCTGGGCCAATGCTGCGCTGAAGAAATTCGACCGCAAGATCGGTCCCGATCCGGCGAGCCAAGCCACCTGCAAGATTGGTGGCGTGGTCAACAATAATTCCTCGGGCATGTGCTGCGGCGTCGCCCAGAACACCTACCACACCATGGCGCGCCTGCGGATCGTGCTGGCCGATGGCACCGCGCTCGATTCGGGCGATCCCGCCTCCTGCGACGCCTTCCGCATCAGCCACGCCAAAATGCTCGCTGGCCTCCACGACCTGCACCATCAGGTCATGGCCGATCCCGACCTCGTTGCGCTGATCCAGAAGAAATACCGCATCAAGAACACGGTGGGCTATTCGCTCAATGCGCTGGTCGATTATCACGACCCGCTCGATATCCTGATCCACCTCATGGTGGGCTCCGAAGGCACGCTCGGTTTCGTTTCCGAAGTCACCTACAATACGGTGCCCGAGCATCCCTTCAAATCGACCGCATTGGTTCCCTTTCCCGATCCATTTGCTGCTGCCAGTGCTATCAGTGTGTTAGCCAATAACGGGGTACAGGTGACAACAGGTGTCACCGCCGCTGAATATATCGAGCGCCGCGCCTCGGCCACTGTCGAACACCTCGCGCCCATGGCGCCGCTGCTGCCCCGGCTCACCGAAACCTCCCCTGCCGTGCTGATCGACGTCACGGCGCCAACCGCGCAAGAGCTTGAAACAGAAGTCGAAAAAGCGGTCGCCGTCCTTTCTTCCAATGGCGCGACCCATATCGATTTTTCCACCGACGAAGCCCGCTCGCACGCCCTTTGGGACATCCGCAAGGGCTTCTTCGCCTCGGGCGGCGCCGCCCGCCCCAAGGGCACCTCCATGCTCACCGAGGACGTCGCCGCGCCCATCGAAAGGCTGGCCGAATTCGTCATCGCCATGCGCAATCTTCTCGACGAGCACGGCTATGAAGACGCCATCATTTTCGGCCACGCCACGGCGGGCAACCTGCATTTCCAGATGAGCGACGATTTCGCCACGCCTGGCGCGGCAGAAAAATCCGACATATTTTCCAAAGCACTATCCGATCTGGTTTCGATCAGAATTCGGCGGCTCGCTCAAGGCCGAACATGGCACCGGCCGCGCCATCGCGCCCTTTGTCGAGGCCGAATGGGGGAGCAAGGCCTATGGCCTGATGCACCAGATCAAGGCGCTGTTCGACCCCGAAAACCTGCTCAATCCCGGCGTGCTGCTCAATGCCGATGCCAAGGTGCACATCAAAAACCTCAAGGTCATGCCGCTGGCCGATGAGCTGGTCGATATGTGCATCGAATGCGGCTTCTGCGAACCGGCCTGCCCCAGCCACCAGATGACGCTGTCGCCGCGCCAGCTGCATCGCCGTCACCCGCGAACGCGAGCGCCTGCGCGCCTCTGGCGAAAACCCCGAACGCCTCGCAACACTCGACCGTGATTTCCAATATCCCGGTCTCGATACCTGCGCCGCCTGCAATCTCTGTTCCCTGCGCTGCCCCGTCGGCATCGAAACCGGCACCATGATTATCGGCCAGCGCGGCCAGCGGCGTGGCAGCACATCCCGCTCGGTTGCGGGCTTTGCCGCCGATCACACCGGCAGTATCGAAGCCTTCATGCGCGGCGGCGTGGCTTTGGCCGATATGGCCCGAACCATCATCCCTGCGCCCGCGATTGAGGCCATCACCGAAACCGCCCGCCGCGCTACTGGTAACCGCATTCCGCGCCTCTCCCGTGCGCTGCGCCACGGCCCCGGCGCGCCCAAGGCTCCGGCAAAAATCTCACGTGACGATCCACGCGACACCGGCTTCCCCGTACCCATCAGCGCAAACCGGCCGGCAGAAAATCGTCTATTTCCCCTCCTGCGCCAGCCGCATGTTCGGCGCCCCGCAAACCGAAGAGGCCCTGCTGCCAGTCACCGACGCAATGCTGGCTCTGCTGGACCGGGCCGGGTTCGACGTGGCCATGCCCGACCATCTGAATGGCCAATGTTGCGGCCAGCCCTTCCAGTCCAAGGGCTTTCCCGAACAGGCGGCCGAAGTGGGCGGCGCGCTCAAGCGCGAACTCTCAGCCCGCAGCGATGGCGGCGCTACCCCTGTCGTCACCGACGCCTCCACCTGCGCCAAGCATCTCAAGGAATTCCCCGGTGATGCCCCCGTGCTCGACTCGGCGCAGTTCCTCGTTACGCACGTACTGCCACGCCTGACCATCACGCAGAAACTGCCGACCGTCGCCGTGCATCACAATTGCTCGGCCCAGCGCCTCAAGGAACAGCCTTCCACCGAAGCCATTGCCCGTGCCTGCGCCGAGGACATTGCCGTGCTCAGCTCCGTCACCTGCTGCGGCTATGCCGGCGACAAGGGCCTGTTCTTCCCCGAACTCAACCAGCACGCCACCCGCTTCGCCAAAAACGACATACCTGCAGGCTGTACGCTAGGGGTATCGACCGTCTCTACCTGCGCCTCGGGGCTCAGCGAACATGCGGGTGTTCCGTTCGTCGGCTTGGCAAGCTTGCTCGAATGGGCCAGCCGGCCGCTGCATTAAGCCGGGTGAGGGGGTCAAACCCCCTCCCTTCACACGCCGCCCGCAAAAGGCTACTGAACCCTTCAGCAAGCCCCGGACGTTCATGACCATCACCACACACATTACCAGCCTCGGCCACAAGGGCGAGGGTGTCACCGAGATCGACGGTTTCAAGATCTTCGTGCCGCTGACCCTGCCCGGCGAAATGGTTGAGATCACCGCCGATGGCGATCGCGGCACGCTGGTCTCGGTGCTCGAGCCGGCCGCCAACCGCATCACCCCGTTCTGCCCGCATTTCGGTGCCTGTGGCGGCTGCCAGCTGCAGCATATGGACCGGGCAAGCTACGAGGCGTTCAAGACCGGGCTGGTCGAAACGCCGCTGCGCTTTGCCGGGCTCGAGCACACGGTCACGAAATTCATCGATGCCGCCGGCAATGGCTGCCGCCGCGCCACGCTCCATGCGCGCAGGGAAGGCGCCGGCTATATGCGGCTGCGCAGCCATCAGGTGCATGATCTCGATGCCTGCCCGATCCCGGTGCCTGAACTGGCCCGCGCGCCGGACATTGCCCGCGCCGTGATGACTGCGATCGGTGAGGCCGATGTGAGCTTTACCGCCAGTGTCACCGGGCTCGACGTCGCCGTGCGCACCGAGAAGAAACAGGCCCGCGCCGACCGGTTGCAACCCCCGGTCGCCCGCTTCCGCCTCGCCCGGCTGGCGCTCAATGGCGAAATGATCCTGCAGGCCCGGGCACCCATCATCGCCATGGGTCGCGCCCGTGTCGAACTGCCGATTGGTAGTTTTTTGCAGGCCACCGAAGCCGCCGAAACCATCCTCGCCGATTACGTGCTCAACGCTGTCGGCAAGGCCAAAAGCGTGGCCGATCTCTTCTGCGGCATCGGGCCCTTTGCCCTGCGGCTGGCCGAGCAGCGGCCCGTCTCCGCCTTCGATAGCGACAAAGCCGGCATTCTGGCGCTCGACAAGGCCCGCCGCTTTACCAAGGGCCTCAGAGAAATCACCGCCAAGCCGCGCGACCTGTTCCACGATCCGCTGACCCAGTTCGAATTGCCCTATGAGGCGGTGGTGCTCGATCCGCCCCGCGCCGGCGCCGAGGCCCGGCGCGCGAGCTGGCCAAATCCAAGGTCAAGACCGTGGTGATGATCGCCTGCGACGCCCGCACCTTCGCCCGTGACGCGGCAATATTGGTGGGGGCAGGCTATGCCCTGAGCGATCTGGTGGCGGTGGATCAGTTCACCCAATCCACCCATATCGAGATTGCAGCGACTTTCCGGCGCTGATCACAGTTTGCCCTAGCGGCGCAACCCTTGTGCGCGAAACTGCGTTGGGTCGTCTTCAATCAAAGAGCGGCTGCGTGGGGCGGACGTTGTTGTGAACGGAGAAATCCATGCATTTTCTAAAAACTACTTTTGCTATCGGCTTGTTATTCGCTGCCAATGCCATGCCGGCTTTTGCCCGAGATGCCCCCGCTGCGCCGGCGGCCGAGGCGCAAACCGCCGATCCGAGCGGCAGCTTCGTCGATGAATACGGCACCTCCTTCGATTTCTCCCTCTGCGGGGAAACCGGCACCGACCTTTGCGGTGTGCTGACCAATCTCGAGGGCGAGTCGGCCACTGAGGAAAATCTGGCCTTTGTGGGCAAGCAGGTGATGCAGGCCCAGCAAACCGCCCCCAATGAATGGAAGGGGTCGCTGAGCGCCGGGGGATGAGCGCGGATGCCACCATTACCCAGACCGGGCCGGATACGATCGAAATCCGGGGCTGTCGCGCCGGCATTTTGTGCCAGACGCTGGCCTATAACCGGGTGTGAGCGCCGCCTAGCAGACGGTTGCGACGCGCTCCTTGATCACGGCGAGAACCTCGTCGCCGGGGCGCTTCCACCAATTGTCGGCGGAGAAGATTTCCACCTCCTGCGGCCCGAAAAACCCGGCATCTTCAATCATTTGGCGGATGCCGGGCAGGTCGATGACGCCGTCGCCCATCATGCCGCGATCAAGCAGCATGTCCTTGGTGGGCACCAGCCAATCGCAGATGTGATGGGCAAAAATGCGGTTCATCCGCCCGGCGCGGGCAATGGCTCGGGCCAGCCTTGGGTCCCACCAGACGTGGTAGACGTCGATGGCGACGCCGACGGTTTCTGCCCAGCGTTTCGCAGATGTCGAGGGCCTGATCGATGGTGTTCACGCAGGCCCGGTCGGCGGCATACATGGGGTGCAGCGGCTCGATGGCGATCTTGACGCCCGAGGCCTTGGCATGGGGCAGCATGGCGGCGATGCCGTCGCTGACCATCTGGCGGGCGCCGGCCAAGTCCTTGGAAGAACCGGGTAATCCGCCGACGACCAGTACGAGGCAATCGGCATTGAGCGCGGCGGCTTCGTCGATTGCCCGCAGGTTATCGTCGATATTGGCCTGCCGTCCGGCGGTACTTTCGGCGGGAAACATGCCGCCACGGCAGACGCCGGTGACTCGGAGCTTGTTGTCGCGGACGATGCGCGCGGCTTCGTCCAGACCGATGGCGGCGATCTGGTCGCGCCAGGGGAAATGGCCGTAATTCCGGCCTTTAGGCACCCGTCCACGGCTTCCTTGAAGCCCCAGACTCGGCGGGTGGTGGCCGGGTTCAACGAGATAGCACGCTGGGTCATTATGCTAACACACTGTTCACGTTGAGCACCGCCTTCATGCGTGAAACCGCCAATTCGGGATCACTCAACACCCGCGCCTTGTCGGCGAGGCGGAACAACTCGGCCAGATGCTGCACCGAGCGGGTCGATTGCTGCCCGCCGATCATCTGGAAATGGTCCTGCAGGCCGTTGAGATAGGCGAGGAACACAACGCCGGTTTTGTAGAAGCGGGTCGGGGCGGCAAAGATATGCCGGCTGAGCGGCACGGTGGGTTCGAGCAGGTCGAAGAACTCGTTGGTATTGCCTTTGCCGAGGGCGGCCGGGCCCGCCGAGGCGGCCGGCGCGATGGCGTCGAATATGCCGAGCAGGGCGTGGGAATAGCCAGCATCGTCGCCAGCGATCAGTTCGGCGTAGTTGAAATCGTCGCCGGTATACATTTTGACCAACGCGGGCAGGCGGCGACGCATGTCGATTTCTTTTTCTGCCGAGAGCAGCGAAATCTTGATGCCGTCGACCTTGTCGGCATGGGCGGCGATCACGTCGAGGCAGACATCCATGGCCTCTTCATGGGTTCCCTTGCCCCAATAACCGGCGAGCGCCGGATCGAACATTTCGCCCAGCCAATGCATGATCACCGGTTGCTTGACTCGGCTGAGGATGCGGCCATAGACCTTGGCGTAATCGTCGGGTGACTTGGCGGCAGCGGCGAGGGCGCGGCTGGCCATCAGGATGATCTGCCCGCCTTCGCCCTCGACAAAGCCGACCTGTTCTTCATAGGCCTTGATGATGGCGTCGATGGTTACATCGGGGCCGGGGGCCAGATGATCGGTACCCGCGCCATAGGCGATGAGGCTATCGTCGCGGCCACGGGCTTCGACCTGCGCCCGGCGGATCAATTCCTGCGCCTCGGCCCAGCCCAGACCCATGCCGCGCTGGGCGGTGTCCATGGCTTCGGCTACGCCGAGACCGAGGTCCCAGAGGCGATGGCGGAATTTGAGGGTCGTGTCCCAATCGATCGCCGGGGTCAGCCGGGGGATCGTTATTGGCCAGCGGATCGGCCACCACATGGGCGGCGGCATAGGCGATGCGCGGGAAGTCGGTAGCCTTGTGCTTGACGAAGGCAATGGGTTCGCCGGTCAGGGTATAAGGCGTGATGGTCCGGTCGGGATTTGGCAGGTTGATGCTGGTCATAGGGAAGTCCCCCTCGTCCGGCGCTTGCGCCACCTTCTCCCACAAGGGAGAAGGGAGCTCTGCGCATGTTTCAAACTCGGTGTTCTCTCCCGTCACCCGATGTCGCTGATGATCTTCAGCATGGATTGCGGCCTGCGCCGGAATGACATCGGGGTGGGGGAGGGGCCGGTGACTAGAATTCCAGCTTCGGCACGTCGAGCCAGCGGCGTTCGGCCCAGCTCTTGAGGCCGAGTTCGGCCAGCTGCACGCCCTTGGCGCCGGCTTCTAGGCCATATTCCCATGGCGCGTCTTCGGCGACATGGCGCAGGAACATTTCCCACTGGGCCTTGAAGCCATTCTGGGCCGGCCAATTGTCCGGCACTTCTTCCCAATCGGCAAAGAAGTTCATGGTCTGGGGCTGGTCCGGATTCCATACCGGCTTGGGCGTGTTGACGCGATGCTGGGTCCAGCATTTGTGGAGGCCCGCAACGGCCGAGCCATGGGTGCCATCGACATGGAAGGTCACGAGATCATCGCGGCGGACGCGGGTGGTCCAGCTCGAATTGATCTGGGCGATCACGCCACCTTCGAGTTCGAAGGTTGCATAGGCCGCGTCATCAGTATCGGCTTTGTATGCATTGCCCTTTTCGTCGACGCGCTTGGGAATGTGGGTGGCGCCCGTGCACGAGACGGCCTTGACCTCACCGAACAAATTATCGAGCACATAGCGCCAGTGGCACAGCATATCGAGGATGATGCCGCCGCCATCGGCCTTGCGATAGTTCCAGCTTGGGCGCTGGGCCGGCTGCCAATCGCCTTCGAAAACCCAATAGCCGAACTCGCCGCGCACCGAGAGAATTTCGCCAAAGAACCCGGAGTCCCGCAGCATTTTGAGCTTCATCAGGCCGGGCAGGAAGAGCTTGTCCTGTACGACGCCATGCTTGAGGCCGGAGGCGCGGGCGGTCTTGGCGAGATTGACGGCGATGTCGACGGAGTCCGAAGTCGGCTTTTCGCAATAGACATGCTTGCCGGCGGCCAATGCCTTTTCGATCAGGCTGGCGCGCATCAGCGTCGTGCCGGCGTCGAAGAAGACCGTGTCGTCGGGATTGGCCAAAGCCGCGTCGAGATCGCTGCTCCAGCGGGCAATATTGTGCTTTTTGGCCAGCCGCTCGATCTTGTCGGCATCGCGACCCACAATGATGGGATCGACAATCAGCCGGTCGCCATTGGCAAGGGCAATGCCACCCCGGTCGCGAATGGCCGAGATCGAGCGCACCAGTGCTGATTGTAACCCATGCGGCCGGTCACGCCATGCATGATCAGTCCAAGCCGTTGTTCCGCCATCCGAAAATCCTCCCAATCAGGCAATCTGTGTAACTGTTTAGTTACTTAGGTACACGGCGTGTCTCGGTCTCGTCAAGATGGCATTGTGCGATTGGCGGGGTTCGATGCAGATAGGGCCCGATCAGCGCGAGCCTTTACCCGCTGGGCCGGCGCTGCTATCTGATGAGGATACGGCAAGCCGGGTAACCGGTCCGTTCAGATGTCGAGGCGGTATGGATCAGCGGCTGACACAGCCCGCGCCCGCCCCCAAGCGGGCGCGCAATTCGAGCAAGACCAAGGCCGATATCCCGGTCGCCGGTCGGGCTGAATTTGCCGAGCGCGGCTTCGAAGGCGCGCGGGTGGATGCCATTGCCGAGCGGGGCCGGCGCCAATAAGCGGCTGCTCTACCATTATTTCGGCAACAAGGAAGATCTCTACCGGGCGGTGCTGCTCGACGCCTATCAGGAGATCAGGCGGGGCGAGCGGGCGCTGAGCCCGGATCAATTCGGGCCGGTCGATGCCATGGACCGGCTGGTGCGCTTCACCTTCCGCCATTTCCTTGCCAATCCGTGGTTTCCGCGCCTGCTGGGCACGGAAAATATCGAGAATGCCGAGTTTCTCAAAACCTTGCCCGATATCCAGGCGCTGCATTCCCCGCTGGTCGGGCAGATCACCACCATCCTGCAGCGCGGCGCCGAGGCCGGGATTTTCCGCCGCGACGTGGATGCGGTGCAGCTCTATATCTCCATCGCAGCTTTGGGTTTTTTCTATGTGTCCAACATGGCGACGCTCTCGGTGATCTTCGCGCGGGACTCGGGCGGGGTGGCCATGCTGCAGGAGCGCGAGGCGCAGGCCGTGCAGATGGTGCTCGACTATCTGCGCACCCAACCTCGGCTGATGCGGGCGGCGCAAATTCCTGCAAAATTTTTGCCATAGCGGGGTCGGGCGGCTCACGAAACATTGCGCAAATGCGCTATTTCCTTGACCTTTCATCCGCTTTATTCTTCCATACAAGAACGACGCGGTGTGGCTTGACTTCACGACAAGTCTGACACAGTGTTGTAACTAGTTGGTTATTTAGCGACGGGGAGGTCGCTAGCGACGTTTCGCCCGCAGGCCGGGCGAATTCAGAATCATGGGAGGAAAAAACATGACACTTCGATTCGATAGACGGCAGTTTCTGCTCGGCAGCTCCGCGCTGGTCGCGGCTGGCGCCGTCGGCGTGATGCCGGCTCGGGCGCAGGCCGCCAATCTGCGCCTGACCTTCTGGGGCGGCCGGGCTCGCGCCGACCGCACCTATGGGGTGACCGACCTTTACGAGGCGGCCAATCCGGGCACCACGATTGAAGGCGAATTCCCGGCTCGGAACGATTACTGGCCCAAGCTGGCTACCCAGACCGCCGGCGGCAATGCGCCTGACATCATCCAGATGGATTATCGCTACATCGTTGAATATGCCAAGCGCAACGCCATCGCCCCGCTCGACGAATTTGTCGGCGGCGCGCTCAAGCTGGACGGTTTCGACGAAGACCAGCTCGAAGGCGGCAAGGTCGACGGCAAGCTTTACGGCATTTCGCTGGGCGCCAATTCGGTGGCCGCTTTGGTCAATACCGTGGCGTTCGAGGAAGCGGGCGTGGAAGTGCCCACCAATGCCCGGACCTATGATGACCTGATGACCATGGGCGAGGCGTTCAAATCCGCCAATATCCGTGGTGGCATGAAAGTGATCGCCGACGGCTCCTATTCCGAGCCCATGCTCGACAATTGGCTGCGCCAGCGCGGCAAGGCGCTCTACACCGCCGATGGCAAGCTGGGGTTCGAAGAAGCCGACGCGGTGGAATGGTACACGCTGTGGAACAAGCTGCGCGAGGCCGGCGTCTGCGTTTCGGCTGAAGATCAGGCCATCGATACCGGCGCGGTGGAAACCACCATGCTGGTGCTGGGCAAATCGGCCATCATGCCGTCCAACTCCAACCAGCTGGTCGGCTTCCGTGCCATCATGAAAGACAAGCTGGGCATGAACGGCTATCCGCGCATTGCGGCCGGTGTCGGCGGTGGTCACTATCGCAAGCCCTCCATGTTCTTCTCGGTGTCGGGTAGCTCGGCCAATAAGGAAGCGGCCTCCGCCTTCCTCAGCTATTTCGTCAATGATCCCGAAGCTGCCAAGCTGCTGGGCGTCGAGCGTGGCATTCCCTGTATCGCGGCAACCCGCGATATCGTGGCGCCCACGCTCGACGAGCAGAACCAGCTTGCACTCAACTTCGTGGCCAATCTGGGCGATCTGCTCGGCCCGCTGCCGCCGCCCCCGCCGGCTTCGGCTGGTGAAATCGATGCGTCCTTGATCCGCACCCCGGGCCGGAAGTCGGCTTTGGCGCCAAGACGCCCGAGCAGGCCGGTCCCGAACTGATCAGCGGCGCCAACGCCATTCTCAGCCGGTCCTGATAGCTGAGTTTCGCCGCGCGCCATTTTGGCGCGGCATTTTTCTAAGCCTATGGAGTTTCAGCATGGTATCGGTCGCCAACAGACGGCAATTTCTTTTGGCCGGTTCGGCCCTTGTGGCGGCAAGTGGTCTGGGAGCTCTGCCTGCCTTCGCCCAGGATACCGGGCTCCGGCTGGTCTTCTGGGGCAGCCGAGCCCGCGCCGACCGCACCTATGGGGTGACCGATCTTTATACCGGTGAGCATCCCGGCCTTGCCATCGAGGGCGAATTCCTCGGCTGGGCCGATTACTGGCCCAAGCTGGCCACCCAGACCGCAGGCGGCAATGCCCCCGATATCATGCAGATGGATTACCGCTATATCGGGGAATATGCCCGTCGTGGCACCTTGGCCCCGCTCGACCAATATGTCGGCGCCGGGCTCGATATCGCTTCGATCGACGCAGACCAGCTGCAGAACGGCACCATTGACGGCAAGCTGATCGGCATCAGCTCAGGCGTTGCGGCGGGCGCCGCCGTCTACAATGCCAAGGCGCTGGCCGATGCGGGTATCGAGATCGATCCGATGGGTTGGACCTATGAGGATCTCAAGACCAAGGGTGCGGCCTTTGCCGAGAGCACTGGCGGGGCCGTGGCTTTGGCCCCCGATGGCAGCGGCATCGAGCTGCTGTTCGAAAACTGGCTGCGCCAGCAGGGCAAGGCGCTCTATACCGCCGAAGGCCAGCCCGCCTTTGCCGCCGAGGACGTCACCGCTCGGTTCAAGCTTTGGGCTGAGCTGCGCGAAGCGCGCGCCATTGTCAGCCCCGACGAGCAGGCCATCGATGTGGGCAAGCTCGAAACTTCGCCTTTGGTGCGCGGCAAGGCGGCGATGAATTTCACCACCTCCAACCAGCTCGTTGCCTATCAGACGCTGGTGCCAGATCCCTTGGGGATCGCCATCTATCCGGCCACCAAGACCGGCGCGACTGGCGGGCATTATCGCAATTCCTCGCAATATTTCGCCATTTCGGCCGGCTCCGCCGCGCCCGAACAGGCGGTGGAATTCATCAATTTCTTCGTCAATTCGCCCGAAGCCGCCGCTCTGCTCGGCGTCGAGCGCGGCGTACCGGCCTCCTCGGCCATGCGCGCGGCGCTGGCGCCATCGCTGGACGAACGCAGCCAGCAGGCCGTGCACTATATCGACCAGCTGGGCGCCATTGCTGGTCCTGTACCGCCGACCCCGCCGGCCGCCGCCGGCGAAATCGAAGTGGCGCTCAAGACCAAGAGCCGAGAAGTGGGTTTCGGCATGCAATCGCCTGAAGATGCCGGCCCGGCCTTTTTCGACGAAGTCGTCGCCACCCTTGCCCGGGCAGCCTGATCATGGCGGTTCACTCAACTATCGCCACACCGGCCTTGCAGGCGCAGCGGCCCTCGGTCTGGTCCCGCATCTGGCAGAATGATGCGCCGGGCTATCTGTTCCTCCTGCCCCGGTTCATCGGCTTTTTTGGCCTGACCATCGGGCCGATGATCACCTCCTTCTACCTCAGCTTCACCAATTTCGACCTGTTGCAGGCGCCCCAATGGGTGGGCGCCAACAATTACATCCGCATGTTCACCGCCGATCCGAAATTCTCGGCCTCGATGCGGGTGACCCTGTTCTTCGTGGTCTTCTCGGTGCCGCTCAAGCTGGCCTTCGCCTCGGCCGTGGCCCTGCTGCTCAATCGCGGCATCAAGGGCCTGCCCATGTACCGGGCGCTGTTCTATCTGCCCAGCCTGCTCGGCGCTTCGGTGGCCATCGCTATCCTGTGGCGGCAGATCTTTGCCGGGGACGGATTGGTCAACAAACTCCTCGCCATGTTCGGCATCATTGGCCCCAGCTGGATTTCCAATCCCAATTATTCGCTGTGGACGCTGATCATCCTCAGTATCTGGCAGTTTGGCTCGCCGATGATCATTTTCCTCGCCGGCCTGCGCCAGATTCCGCAGGATATGTATGAGGCGGCCAGCCTCGATGGCGCCAGCAAATGGCGGCAATTTGTCAAGATCACGTTGCCGCTGCTGACTCCGGTTGTCTTCTTCAACGCTATCATCCAGACCATCGAGGCGTTCAAGAGCTTCACGCCGGCCTTCATCATTTCGGGCGGCACCGGCAATCCGATCAATTCGACGCTGTTCTACACCCTCTATCTCTACCGAGAGGCCTTCGGCTTCTTCCGCATGGGCTATGCCTCGGCTCTGGCCCGGGTGCTGCTGGCGCTGGTCGGGCTGTTCACGGCGTTCTCCTTCCTCACCTCCAAATACTGGGTGCACTATGACGATTAATGCCCCCGCCAAATTGACCGTGGTGACCGAGGGCATGCCCTCGCCGCTGCGCCGCCGCACCACCTCGATCATCGTGCACGTCCTGCTGATCGGCGCATCCATCCTGATGCTCTATCCGCTGCTCTGGCTGCTGGCCGCCTCGTTCCGGCCGGAAAACGAGATCTTCACCTCGGCCAGCATTTGGCCCTCGTCCCGGAGCCCGGATGCCTATTTCCGCGGCTGGAACGGCTTGCGCACCGGTTTTGGCACCTTCTATCTCAACAGCTTCATCATTTCGGGCCTGTCGGTCATCGGCAATGTGCTGGCCTGTTCCATGGCGGCCTTCGCCTTTGCGCGGCTGAACTTCAAGTACAAGAACTTCTGGTTCGCCATGATGCTGATGACCCTGATGCTGCCCTACCGTGTGACGCTCATCCCCCAATATGTGCTGTTCCGCCAGCTCGGCTGGGTCAACACCTTCCTGCCGCTCGTCGTGCCCAAATTCCTTGCGGCCGACGGCTTCTTCATCTTCCTTATGGTGCAGTTCTTCCGTGGCCTGCCCAAGGAATTGGACGAGGCGGCGCAAATGGACGGTTGCTCGCCCCGGCGCATTTATTGGCGCATCATCATCCCGCTCTCTATGCCGGTGCTGGCGACCGCCGCCATCTTCACCTTCATCTGGACTGGGACGATTTCTTCGGCCCGCTGATCTATCTGGGCGAAATGCGCCAATATACGGTCATGCTGGGCCTGCGCACCTTCACCGACTCGACCGGGGAAAGCGATTACAGGGGGCTGTTCGCCATGTCGGCGCTATCCCTTGTGCCGATCTTCCTGTTCTTCCTCTTCTTCCAGCGACTGCTTATCGAAGGCATCGCCACCACCGGTATGAAACGTTAGGCCCATGACTGATATCAAGTTTGCCGCTATCGGCATCAATCACGCCCATATCTATGGCCGGTGGAATGCCTCAAGCGCGGGGGGCCAATTCGTGGCCTTCCATGCGGTGGAAGACGATCTGGCTGCCACTTTCTCGGAAAAATTCCCCGAGGCGCGGCGCGTTGCCGATGCCAAGGAAATCCTTGAAGACGCTTCGATCGCCGTGATCACCACGGCCGCCATCCCCGCCGACCGCGCCGCCATTTCCCTCGCCGCCATGCGACATGGCAAGGATGTGCTCTCCGACAAGCCCGGCATGACCACCTTTGCCCAGCTCGAAGAGATCAAGCAGGTGCAAAAGGAAACCGGCCGCATCTATGGCGTGCTCTATTCCGAGCATTTCGAGGTCAAGGCTGCCGTCGAGGCGGGCAACCTCGTCGCCCAAGGCGCCATCGGCAAGGTGATCAACACGATCGGCATGGGGCCGCATTCGCTGCGCCTCAACAACCGCCCCGAATGGTTCTTCACCCGCAATCGCTATGGCGGCATCCTCACCGACATTGCCAGCCATCAATTCGAGCAATTCCTGTTCTTCTCGGGCGCCATGGACGCCGAAGTGGTGTCCGCCAGCGTCGCCAACCGCGCCCATCCCGACAAGCCGGGCCTGCAGGATGTGGGCGATGTCCACCTCAAGGCCGAGGGCACATCGGGCTATATCCGCGTCGATTGGTTCACCCCCGAAGGCCTGCCCACTCGGGGCGACGGGCGCCTGACCATTCTGGGCACCGAAGGCTATATCGAGCTGCGCAAATATATCGACATTGCCGGCCGCCCCGGCACCGATCACCTGTTCATCGTCAACAAGGATGGCCCCCGCCATATCGATTGCTCGACCACCGACCTCCCCTTCGGCCGGCAATTCCTCGATGACGTGCGCAATCGCACCGAAACGGCCATGCCGCAGGAGCGGTGCTTCAACGCCATGAAGCTGGCGCTGACCGCCCAGCAATTGGCCGAACGCGGCACGGAGTGGGCCCAATGAGCCGGGTTTTCAACGTCGCCATTGTCGGCGTCGGCATCGGCCGCAGCCACCGGTCGAGGGCTATGTGCCCAATGCGGACAAGTACAAGGTGCTGGCGCTGTGCGATCTCAATGTCGAGCGCATGACGCCCATCGCCGATGAATTCGGCGTCGAGCGCCGCATCACCAATTTCGACGACATCTCGGCCATGGACGATATCGACATCGTCGATATCTGCACCCTGCCCGGCCTGCACTATCCCATGGTCATGGCGGCGCTGAAGGCCGGCAAGCACGTCATCTGCGAAAAGCCGCTGGTCGGCTCTGCTCGCCCGAGTCGACGAGGTCATTGCCCGAGAAAAGATCTCCAAGGGCAAGCTGATGCCGGTGTTCCAATATCGCTTCGGCGATGGCATCGAGCAGGCCAAGGCCATTATCGATGCCGGTATTGCAGGCAAGCCCTTCGTCGGCACGGTGGAAACCATGTGGCGCCGTGGCCCTGATTATTATGCCGTGCCTCGGCGCGGCAAATGGGCCACCGAACTCGGTGGCGTCTTGATGACCCACGCCATCCACCAGCATGACCTGTTCACCTATCTCATGGGTGACGTGAAGCGCCTGTTCGGCCGGGTCGCCACCCGCGTCAACGCCATTGAAGTGGAAGACTGCGTCACCGCCAGCCTCGAGCTGGAAAACGGCGCTTTGGGCAGCTTTACCGCCACGCTGGGCGCGGCCGAGGAAATCACCCGGCTCTTCCTGACCTTCGAGAATGTCACCTTCGAAAGCGATTACGAGGCTTACAATCCCGGCGCCAAGCCGTGGCGCATCCAGCCGCGCAATCCCGAGACGGCGGCCGGGATCGAAGCCCTGCTCAAGGACTGGAAGCATGTGCCCTCGCGTTTTGAGACGCAAATGGCCCGCTTCCATGCGGCTTTGTTGGGTGAGGCACCAATGCCGGTGACGTCAGCCGATTCGCGCCGGGCGCTCGAACTCGTCACCGCTTTCTATCATTCCTCGACCACCCACGAAGATGTGGCCCTGCCCATCGCGTCCGACCATCCGCGTTATCAGAGCTGGGTTCCGCCCCAGTTCCGCGCCGCCTGAGGAGACAATCCATGTCGACAAATATCGAGCTGCGCAAACTCGTCAAAGCCTATGGCGATATCGAGGTCATCCACGGCATCGACCTCACCATCAATCCGGGTGACTTCACCGTTTTCGTCGGTCCCTCCGGCTGCGGTAAATCCACCCTGCTGCGCATGATCGCCGGCCTTGAGCCGATCACCGGGGGCGACCTGCTGATCGATGGCCAGCGCATGAACGAAGTGCCCGCTGCCAAGCGCGGCATTGCCATGGTGTTCCAGTCCTATGCGCTTTACCCGCATATGAATGTCTACCAGAACTCGGCGTTTGGGCTGGAAACCGCCAAGACGCCCAAGGCCGAGATCAAGGAACGCGTGCAGCGCGCCGCCGAAATCCTGCAGATCGTGCCGCTGCTGCAGCGCAAGCCCAAGCAGCTTTCGGGCGGCCAGCGCCAGCGCGTCGCCATTGGCCGCGCGATTGTGCGTGAGCCCAAGATTTTCCTGTTCGACGAGCCGCTGTCCAACCTCGATGCCGAATTGCGCGTGCAGATGCGCGTCGAGATCGCCAAGCTGCACAATGACACGGGAAACACCATGATCTATGTGACGCACGATCAGGTCGAAGCCATGACCATGGCCGACAAGATCGTCGTGCTGCGCAATGGCGTGATCGAGCAGGCCGGCGCCCCGCTCGAGCTCTACAACAATCCCAAAAACCTCTTCGTCGCCGGCTTTATCGGCTCGCCCAAGATGAACTTCCGGCCGCCAAAGCCGAAGGCACCGGCCTCAATACGGCCGGCAATAGCGTGGCCCTGCCGCGCAATATCGCCGGCGCGACCACTTTGGGCATTCGCCCCGAGCACATTACCCTCGGCCGAAGGCTCGGGCGTCAAACTGGCCGAGGTCAAGGTAGACTCGGTGGAAAGCTCGGGCGGCCAGACCGTGGTTTACGCCACCACGGCCGACAAGCAATCCATGACCATCGTGCTCGAAGGCCAGCGCCAGTGGAGCTGGGTTCCACGGTCAATGTCCATGCGGATCCATCGTGGATTCATTTGTTCGATGCTCAGGGCAATATGATCCCGGGGTAGGTGGGGCTCTCTTCCCGATAGGGGCCCAGCCTGCCTCAAGCGGTTCATCTGCGGCATTCCCGGCTCCTGCCCTCCCTCCCCCTTGAGGGGAGGGCCGGGGTGGCGGCCCTTGGTTTTGCATAGAAGCCTACGACCCTCATCCTCGATCCCTCCCCTCGAGGGAAGGGAGGCTTTCAAACCTTCAGCGCATACCGCCAGTAGAGGTCGTGGCTCCCGCGTTTCCGCGTCCGACCTCATGGTTCGACAAGCTCACATGACGTCCTTGACTCATCCATACCTATGCAGCTATATATAAATCCATAGCCCATGAGGTATGGATTGACCCAGCTCATGATTGCACCGGATGTGATCTTCAGAACGCTTGCCGATCCGACGCGGCGGGCGCTGTTTGAGCGGCTGTGCCGCGAGGGCGAGATCACGGTGGGGGCGCTGACCGCCAAGGCGGGGGTGTCGCAGCCGGTGGTGTCGCGGCATCTGGGCATGCTGAAGCAGGCGGGCCCGGTGCGGGATCGCCATGAGGGCCGCCAGACCCATTACCGCGCTCTGCCGGGCGCCCCGGCGCCTTTGGTCGATTGGACCAGCGAAATGGCCAGCTTTTGGGACGGCCGGTTTGACGAACTTGAAAACCTGCTCGACAGGATGGACCAATGACCACGCCCCCATTCGCACCGTCGTGGTCGAACGTGAATTCGCCGCTCCGCTGGAAAAGATCTGGCGCGCTGACCCAACCCCATCTGCTGGAGGAATGGCTGATGCAAACCGATTTCCAGCCGGTCAAGGGCCAGAAATTCACCCTGCGCAACCAGCCCCGGCCCGATGTCAGCGTGGTGATCGATTGCCGTGTACTCGCCCTCGAACCGCACAAGACCCTGTCCTATAGCTGGGACGCCTTCGGGCTTGAAAGCGTCGTGACCTTCACGCTGGAGCCGACGTCATCCGGCACCGAGCTGCGCATGGAACAGACCGGTTTCCGCCCGGATCAGGACCTTGCCTTCAAGGGCGCCCGGGCGGCTCGGAAGCAATTCACCGCCCGGCTCGACGCGCTGCTGGCGCGGCTCGATTGACGTTCTCAAAACCCCAAGGAGAAAGCTCATGGCCACTACCAAAAAGAAGGTCTTTTCGGAAGCCGAACTCGAGGCGATGCAGGACGCCAAGGTCGAGCGCAAAAAGGGCAAGAAAGCCGATGGCGAGGCCGACCTGTTGGCCAAGGTCGCCGAGATGAACGATAGCGACCGCACCATAGCCGAGCGCCTGCGCGTCCCGGTGAAAGAGAATGCCCCCGAGCTATCGCCCAAGACCTGGTATGGCATGCCGGCTCGGGCCAATAGCGCCGGCAAGATCGTCTGCTTCTTCACCGCCGCAGGTAAATTCTGATAGCCGCTATGCCAGTTTCGGCTTCAACGAGGCCGCCCGGCTCGACGAAGGCACAATGTGGCAGACCGCCTTCGCCATCACCAAGCTGACCCCGACCGACGAGGACACACTTGCCGGGCTGATCAGAAAGGCCGTCGGCTGACGAAAAACGTCACGGTCCATGTCGAAAATGGGCCTGCTGACGCGTCATGTCAGCAGGATGCGCCAAGCTTGCATCCACCCATAAGAGGATAGAACGTGACCCCTGCTGACTATGGTTCGATCATCATTCGCGGCGCCCACGAGAATAATCTCAAATCCGTCTCGCTCGACATTCCCAAGCGCCAGATCACCGTATTCACCGGCGTTTCGGGCTCGGGCAAATCCTCTCTGGTGTTCGGCACCATTGCGGCGGAAAGCCAGCGACTGATCAACGAGACCTATCCCAGTTTCGTGCAGCAATTCATGCCGCGCTATGGTCAACCCGACGCCGATCAGCTCGAAAATATCTCGGCCGCCATCATTGTCGACCAGCAAAGGCTGGGCGGCAATTGCGCTCGACCGTGGCCACGGTGACCGACGCGGCGCAAATGCTGCGCGTGCTGTTCTCCCGGCTGGCCGAACCACGGCTCGGAGCGCCCTCGCTCTATTCCTATAATGATCCGCGCGGCATGTGCGCCGAGTGCGAGGGGATCGGGCAGGTCGCGGCTATGGATATGGCGGCGGTGATCGACGAGAGCAAATCGCTCAACCGGGGCGCGCTACTGCCCAAGGATTTTGCCGTCGATAGCTGGTGGTGGGAAATCTATAAGAATTCGGGCCTGTTCGACATGGACAAGCCCATCGTTAAATTCAGCGAGGAGGAGCGCGAAAACCTCTTCCATCTCGATGATGCCCGCAAGATCAAGGTCGGCAAGATCGGGCTGACCTATGAAGGCGTGGTCGCCAAGCTCAAAAAGGGACTGGGCTCCAAGGACCCCGAAAGTCTGCAGCCCCATGTTCGGCTCGAATATGAAAAGATCTTCACCCGCCAGACCTGTCCCGCCTGCCATGGCGCCGGGCTCAATGCGGCGGCTTTGGCCAGCAAGGTCATGGGGCACAATATTGCCGAGCTCTCGGCCATGCAGGTGAGTGACTGGCCAAGCTGGTGCGCAGCATGGATGCGCCGCAGGTCGGGCCCATGTTGCAGGCGCTGGCGCTGCGGCTGGAAAATCTGGTCACCATCGGGCTGGGCTATCTGAGCCTTGATCGCGAAAGCTCGACCCTGTCGGGCGGGGAAAGCCAGCGCGTCAAGATGGTCCGCCATCTCGGCAGCTCGCTGACGGACATCACGTATGTTTTTGACGAGCCCTCGGTGGGCCTGCATCCGCACGATGTCGGGCGCCCGGCCGGGCTGATGCAGCAGCTGCGCTGACAAGGGCAATACCGTACTGATCGTCGAGCATAAGCCCGACATGATCGCCATTGCCGATCATGTGGTGGATATGGGGCCCTTCGCCGGCAGCAAGGGCGGCGAGATTGTCTATGAGGGCAATTTTGCGGGCCTGCTGACCTCGGGCACGCTCACCGGCAATCACATCAAGAAGCACCAGCCCATCAAGCAGCAGGTGCGCAAGGCCAATGGCGCGCTCACCATTGCCCATGCCGAGCTGAACAATCTCAAGGACGTGTCAATTGCTATCCCCAAGGGCGTACTGACGGCCGTGTCCGGCGTCGCTGGCTCCGGCAAGTCATCGCTGATCCAGGGGTTGTTTGCCCGCCGCCTATCCCGACACCATCATCATCGACCAGAACCCGGCGCGCGGTTCGCGCTGCTCCAATACGGCCACCTATACCGGCATTCTGGATGCGGTGCGCAAGGCCTTTGCCAAGGCCAATGCGGTGGAAGCCTCGCTGTTCTCGGCCAATTCCAAGGGGGCTTGCCCTGATTGCAACGGGCTGGGCGTCATCTATACCGATCTGGCGCATCTGGATCCCATGGTCACCACCTGCGAGACCTGCGAGGGCAAGCGCTTCCTGCCCGAAGTGCTGGGCCATCACCTGCGCGGCAAGTCGATCGCCGACGTCTACGAGATGAGCGTGTCGGATGCGGCTGCTTTCTTCACCGAGCCGGCCATCGCCAAAATCTCGGGGGCCTCGACGATGTGGGGCTGGGCTATCTCACGCTGGGCCAGCCGCTCTCGACCCTGTCGGGCGGCGAACGCCAGCGCCTCAAGCTGGCGGCCGAGCTGGGCAAAAAGGGCAATATCTATGTGCTCGACGAACCCACGACGGGCCTGCATATGAACGATGTCGACACCTTGATCGGCCTCTTCGACCGACTAGTCGATGCCGGCTCGACCGTGATCGTCATCGAGCACAATCTGGACGTCATCTCCCGCGCCGATTGG
Organism: Devosia sp. A8/3-2; assembly: GCA_025452255.1. GTDB lineage: Bacteria > Pseudomonadota > Alphaproteobacteria > Rhizobiales > Devosiaceae > Devosia. The sequence continues at coordinate 524,613 of CP104974.1, read as the reverse complement.
GTTATCGATCTAGGCCCCGGCGCCGGCCGGATGGCGGCAGCGTGCAATTCGAGGGCGTGCCGGCCGATCTGGTCAAGGCCAGCCATTCGCTGACCGGCCAGCACCGGCTGCCCGCTAGAGCTGCTTTTCGATGGCCGGAACCAGATCGGCGGGCAGCAAGGTGGGCGCAAAGCGCTCGGCCACCTTGCCGTCCCGGCCGATGAGGAATTTGGCGAAATTCCACTCGATATCGCCGGGATGCTCTTGCTTGAGCCAGTGTAAAGCGGGCTTTCGCCTGATCCATTGACCTCGAGCTTGGCAAACAGCGGGAAGGTCACGTCATAGGTGAGCGAGCAGAATTCGGCGATCTCCTCGGCGCTGCCGGGTTCCTGCCCCATGAACTGGTTGCAGGGGAAACCCGGGATGACCGGGCCCTGATCCCCATATTGCCGATAGAGCGCCTCCAGCCCCTCATATTGCGGGGTCAGCCCGCATTTGCTGGCGGTATTGACGATGAGCACGGGATGGCCGGCATAGGCTGCGAGATTTTGCGGCGTGCCATCGAGCAGGGGGAGGGTGAAATCGGCGAGCTGGGTCATCAAAACATCCGGTGCGAGTCGCCTGCCAGCATAGCGGCTCCCGCGCGGCGCGAGAAGGCGCGCCAAAGCGCCGGCCGGCACGGGGCCTCCGGGGAATTTTGAACGAGCGGGCCCCGAGGCGGTCTCGCCTCTGGTGTTTTTGAAAGTGAGACGAAAGCCGCCTCGGGGCGCCGGGACTTTATCGGACGGCGCGATCACAACCCCAGCGGCTTGCCGTAGCGCCCCGCCCGAAAGTCACCCCCGCTCGACCCGAAAGGCGGCGCGACCCGCCCTTCCCCGGCTGGCCTTCGGACACCGGTCGCTGCAGCGCCGCCCGTATCCCGAAAGCTGGGCAGCAGTTTAGGCTGACTTGCGGGGCCGGGCATAAGCGGGATAATTTTTGCCTTATCGGTTGTGGAATTGCTCGATGCGCTTGGCGAGCTTGGCGCGCAGATCGAGCATTCTGGCCTTATAGGCAGCATAATCGGGATCGGCATGCGGCGCCGTGGCGGCGCTCAATTTGGGCCGCAGCCGCTGCACTGGCAGAGCCGGATCGCCGACCACTTTCCAGACAAAGGCATTGAGCTCACCGCGCCATTCGGCATTGCCCGCCTCCCGGGCATCGAGCCCGGCCAGCGCCCGGCCAAGCTGGGTGAGCAGACCCCCATGATCGGGCGCCGCCATGGGCAGACTATCACCCAAGCCGAGAAAGACCTGCGCATCGCGCAACAGCGCCTCGGCCACGCTGATGGTACCAGCTGATACCGGCGCCTGCGGACGCCGCGCCGCCACGGCGGCGATTTGGGCGTGCAGCGCCGTCAACCGCAACCAAAGCGCTTCATGGCGCGCAGCCGTGGCATGGGTAACACGGGGCGGGGTTTTGGACCGGGGCAAGGTGAGCTCTCCTGATGCGGCGGGATGCCGGACAGGAGAGGGTAAGGCGGGGTGGAGGGGCGGGGATTAGTTTTTGCTGGGAACACCGGCCTCCGGTTCGCGCCATGTGTTGCTGTGGATTGCAGCACAACTAACCGGAGCGACATGGACGGGCGGTGTCACCATCGTTAACACTGCAAAAGGAGAAACTTGGGAGAGGCACAATAATTGTCGGACAGCCTGAGAATTGTGCGTGTCTTCATCGGGTCACCCGGCGGCCTCACTGAAGAGAGACAAATTGCCCATGAGGTAGTCAGAAGCGTAAACAAGAGCCATTCGGAGCGCTGGGGCATCCTATTTAAGCTCATGGGTTGGGAAGACGCTGTTCCCGGGTTCGCCCGCCCACAGAGCAAGATCAATGAGGACCTCGATAGGTGTGATTACTTTATCGGTGTCCTTTGGAACCACTGGGGCTCTCGGCCCTCACCCGACCCCGGTCAGTACAGTTCCGGCTTCGAGGAGGAATACTATCGCGCCGCCCAACGGATAGAATCCGGCCTGATGAAGGACATGGCAATCTACTTCAAGACCGTTGAAGTTCCGCTGGGCATGGAGCCCGGAGAAGCGATACGTCAGGTGCTTCACCTCCGTCAAAAATTCATCGACGAAAAGAAGGTCTTCTTTAAGGACTTTCCCGACGGCACGACATTTAAGGATTTGGTAAGGGAGAAGCTAGAGGAGATAGGCTGGAGTGAGACTGGGAAAGACAGCTCCGACCCTCCGCTCAGCGATGCGGGGCCAAATCAGAGCCATGAGGAGCCCCCGGTGCGCGACTTATCGACGAAGAAGGTCGCCATTTTCTAGAGAGCCTCGCCTTAAAGCCTCGCGATTGGAACCTGACGGCCTCTCACGAAATTGCTCGCCTTCGTCTATTGGGTTCCGCTCTGGGGCGCTCGGACAACGACGAATATTATGTGGGGAACCACGACGCAAATCTGCTGTTTCGAAAGTACCGGGACGGTAGCCTGTCCGAGCAAGAGCTTCGGGCTCTGGTCGATTGCGGTATTGTAGGTTTTGGCAATCAAAACGTTCCGCTTTGGCGCTGGCTGGCTAAAAGCGTCAACGACCCATGGGCTCAGCTTCGAGTTCTTGCAGCCGTAGGAAACGAGCGCGAGAAACGCCACGCCATCGAGCTGTTAGGTTTGACATCCCAGCCCATTCCAGAGCTGGAACACGTTTACGACAAGGCCCATGTGCTGGGACTTTGGTTCTGCAGAGGAGGCATCAAATCAAACCTTCGATGCTGCCATCGATTTTCTATCGATGAACGCGAATAATGAAGACCTCGACTTGTTGGAGGCCGCGCATGCCGATGCGCCCCCAGCTCGCCAGCCAAAAATCCAAGGAGCGATTGTTTCGATTCTGGCACGCACCAACCTAGATGCCGCATTGTCGCGTGTTGTTGAAGCTCAGGTGGACAAGGTAGAACCAAAATTGGTCGACCTGCTTTTTAGCGATCCGCAGTCGATCCCAACCGCGGCCGCGACGCTATGTGTTTCAGCAAAGTCTGAGACTGTGCGCCTTCGAGCTGTGAAAATGCTCTACGAACGAGGAGGGCTTTCCTTAGACGTTGCACAGGTGCTGCTAACAGACAGCAATCACGAAGTACGCTTGTTTGCTGCCGAGGGCTTGAGAAAGTTGGGCGTCGAGCTAGATGGTGAGCAGCTTAAAAAAGCACTCCAAATCGTAAAACCCAACGCCGCGCTGGGACTCTTTTCTAGAAGCGAAACAGACAGCACGTACTACGACCGGTACCAAACCAACCGTTTGCTCGAATTGGATCTCCCCAACCTGCGCGAACGTGCCGCAGTTGCCGGTGTTTTTGACGGAGACGAACTATCAGCCCTGTACTCAAAGTACGGCGCCAAGGTCATTGGAGAAATTCGCGCGGGACTTAAAGACCGCTTCAAATCGCACTTTGAAGCTAAGGTTCAAGCCGGCCTTACCGCTGGATACATCAGTCCTGAAACGCTGGAACGAGTACGAAAATTGGAAGACTTTGCGCGTGGAAGGCTAACCAACGCAGCCCTCGCCTCGCTTTGCAAACTCTCGCGAGCAGATGATACGACCCTTGTCAGAAGCCTGCTTGATGGGGGCGGGATTGATGCCAACGCTGACGTTATTCGATATTTAGGGAAGCACGGCGACTGGTCAGACGTTGACCGGATCAAGGCTCTCGGCCAAGACCAAAGAGTTTCATTGTTCGAGACGCGAACAAAGCTGCCAGACGAGAAGGCAGAAGCGATACTATTGATCGGTAAAGAGCGGATCATAGATGTGCTTGTACTGGATGCACCTAACGACATACGGCTCTGCATCGCCAAGAAGCTGCCCCGGCGCGCCATACGTGATTTGAGAGATGAGGTCTTATTGACCCATCTGAAGGATCAACACGATGAGTTTCGTATTGTGTTCTCTCTTCGATGTGTTGAAAGCCTACCGAGAGGTCGCGTTGCCAAGCTATTGGACCGCTACGTGGATAGTACCGAACACCGCTTCTACAACACTATTCATTGGCTGGATTTAGGCGCATCAATGCCAAACATTGTCGTGAAAGCTATTGCAGCGAAAGCTCTGGTTCAGCACTGATTTGTAGCGCTGACGGCGCGGGACTGGTTCCGGCCGGCGTTTTTGAACTGGCATCGGGAGAACTGCTTCAAGCAGTGAGGCTGCCTCACCCACTGGACGGCACCTCCCCCTTGATGGGGGCTGGGAGGGGGTGGTGGGAGCCACGATGGTTTGAGTATGCGGAAGCATACCCCCACCCTGCTCGATATACGGACTTAGCAAGGGCTAAGTCCGATCTCGCTTCCCTCCCCACAAGGGGGAGGGTGGACGACTGATGGTGCGGTGGAAGAAAGGTCCGTCGGGGTGTGGGCGGGGCGGCGTTGGCGTGCCTGACCGCGTGGTTCGACGGGCTCACCATGAGGTCTCGGAAGGTAGCCACGCGTTAGCCATACCGAAGACGACATCTCAGGATGGGCCCCGGCCTGCGCCGGGGTGACATCGGGGGTGGGGCGGCCTTGAGGACTGCTCAGTGTCTAGCGCGGTTGGCAGACAGAACGGGCGGGGCGGATTTCGGCGAAGTAATTGGGGCCTTTGCCATCCACATCACAGACGACTTTTTCGGCTGTATTGGCTGACAGATTATAGTTGCAGCTCAAGGTCTGGAGTGGCCGCTCACCTTTTATCGTATATTGGCAGGACGCTGTGCAGGCATAGGCGCCGGCGCCGCTATAGGACACGGTAAGCGCGATGCTGGATTTATCGGCGTTGAAGCTGCATTTGGACTCCGGGTAGCCCTCAATTGCAAATGCGGGCAGCAGGCTGAGGCCCGCTCCGGTTAGAACGACAAGCGTAGCGGCGATGATGCGTAGAAGCATTTGTGGTCCCCAAACTGGCGTCCACAAAAGCAGAATGCCGCCTCGGGAACAAGCCGATCAGCCCTGCCCGGGTGATGATCTCAGCGACTGGATCGCACTGGGTGCCCGCTGCCTTTGGCAGCGACAAGGCGATTAGTCTGCCAAGGCGCCACTGGCGCCTCGGCTTCACGATGCGAACCGACTAATCATCACCCATCTTCAGCGCCTTGATGAAGGCTTCCTGGGGATGTTGACGCTGCCATATTGGCGCATCTTGGCTTTGCCTTTTTTTCTGCTTGTCGAGCAGCTTGCGCTTACGTGTCGCGTCGCCGCCATAGCATTTTGCCGTCACGTCCTTGCGCATGGCGCGGACGGTTTCGCGGGCGATGATCTTGCCGCCGATGGCCGCCTGGATCGGGATGACGAACAGATGCGGGGGATCAGTTCCTTGAGCTTTTCGCACATGACGCGGCCGCAGGTTTCGGCGACGGTGCGGTGCACCAGCATGCTTAGGGCGTCGACGGGTTCGGCATTGACCGGGATGGTCAGCTTGACCAGATCGCCGGGGCGATGGGTATCGAGCTTGTAGTCAAAGCTGGCATAGCCCTTGGAAATGGACTTCAGGCGATCGTAGAAATCGAACACGACTTCATTGAGCGGCAGGTCATATTCGACCATGGCGCGATTGCCGACATAGCTCAGGTTCGACTGAATGCCGCGGCGATCCCGGCAGAGTTTGAGGATCGAGCCGAGATATTCGTCGGGGGTGAGAATGGTCGCCTTGATCCGGGGCTCGTGGATTTCCTCGATCTGCATCACGTCCGGCAGATCGGCCGGATTGTGCAGCATGATGGTCTCGCCATCGCGCATGACGATTTCATAGACCACCGAGGGGGCGGTGGCGATCAGGTCGAGATCGAATTCTCTGGAGAGGCGCTCCTGGATGATTTCCAGATGCAGCAGGCCGAGGAAGCCGCAGCGGAAGCCAAAACCGAGAGCGGCGCTGGTTTCCATTTCGAAGGAGAAGCTGGCGTCGTTGAGCCGCAGCTTGCCCATGGCGGCGCGCAGCTCGTCGAAATCGCTGGCATCGACCGGGAAGAGGCCGCAGAACACGACTGGCTGGGCCGGGCGGAAGTCCGGCAGGGCGTGGGCGGTGGGTTTTTTGTCGTCGGTAATGGTGTCGCCGACATTGGTATCGGCCACTTCCTTGATCGAGGCGGTAAAGACGCCGAGCTCGCCGGGGGTCAATTCCTTGACCTCGACCAGTTTGGGCGTGTTGACGGCGACGCGATCCAGCTCATAGACGGCGCCGGAGGCCATCATACGGATGCGCTGGCCCTTTTTCATTACGCCATCGATGATGCGGACGAGGACGACGACGCCCAGATAGGTGTCGTACCGAGAATCAACCAGCAGCGCCTTGAGGGGGCATTGATATCGCCCTTGGGCGGCGGCAGACGGGTGACGATGGCTTCGAGCACGCCCTCGATATTGAGGCCGGTCTTGGCGGAGATTTCGACGGCTTCGGATGCGTCGATGCCGATGACGTCCTCGATCTGCTGCTTGACGCGCGGAATGTCCGCTGCGGGCAGATCGACCTTGTTGAGGACGGGGACGATTTCGTGATTGGCGTCGAGCGCGTGGTAGACATTGGCCAGCGTCTGGGCTTCGACGCCCCGGGAGGCGTCGACGACCGTGAGGCTGCCTTCGACGGCGGCCATGGAGCGGCTGACTTCATAGGCGAAGTCGACATGGCCGGGCGTGTCGATCAGGTTGAGAATATAGGTCTCGCCGTCATTGGCCTTATAGGTCAGCCGGACGGTTTGCGCCTTGATGGTGATGCCGCGCTCGCGTTCGATATCCATCGAATCGAGCACCTGCTCCTTCATCTCGCGCAGATCGAGCCCTCCAGTGGTCTGGATCAGGCGATCGGCCAGCGTGGATTTGCCATGGTCGATATGGGCGACGATGGAGAAATTGCGGATATGGGAGAGCGGCGTTGTCATAGGGCCGCTGATAGCAGATGCCGGGTGACCCGCAAAGATGGTTTAAGAGGGGTTAAACCGGGCTTTTTGCAACGGGTGACCGGTCCGGGCGTTGGGAAGGCATGCGTTTACCCCACTTTGTCGCCTTTGCCGCCGTTCTGAGCCTTGCCACGCCGCTGGCCGCGCAGGATTTATTCAAGCCGCTGCAGGATATGGTGGAGGGGCTGACAGCGCCGCCACCAAAGGCTGGGCCGGTTAAGCCGGCGGCGGTGGAAGCGCCGGAGGAGTCCCCGCCGACACCGCGGCCACGGCCGGAGGAGGAGGCGGAGCCTGTGGGGGCCGGAGGGTCGGAGGGCGATGTGCCGCCTTTGCCGCAGAAGCGGCCGGAGCACGAGGAGCCGGTTGAGGTGCCGGAAGCGCCAGAAACCGGGCCCGCCGAGGATGTTGTGGCTGATCGCGTGTATCAGACGGCGTGCCCGGCGGTGTTACTGGGGCTGGTGGAAGCGGAGGCTAATCCACCGCTCAGCGAGGATATCTGCGGGGAGCGGTCGCCGCTGACGGTTACCGCTGTGTTGGCCAATGGGCGGATGGTGCCGCTGTCGTCACCCATCACCACCAATTGCGAAATGGCCAGCGCCCTGCCCGCCCGGGTTGCGGCGGTGGATGGGTATGCGACATCGGCGCTCAAGAGCCCGCTGGCCGAAGTGGTGACGGGCACCAGCTATATGTGCCGCAAGCGGAATGGGGCGGATGCGGGGTTCACCTCCGAGCATGGCTTTGCCAATGCGGTGGATGTGACTGGATTTACGCTTGAGGATGGGCGCAGCATTGGGGTCGAGGGGAACTGGATGCCCGCTACTGCGCCGGAGGGACGATTGCTGCGGTTTGCCCATGATGCGGCATGTACCGGATTTACCACCGTGCTGGGGCCGGAAGCCAATGCCGAGCATCATGATCATCTGCACCTCGATCTGGGGTGCCATGGGCAGAGCTGTACGGCGCGGATTTGTGAGTAGGGGGCGGAGGGGCAACCTACCCCCATAAGCCATCAATTGCCGCCCATGCGCCTTGAGCCGAGCGCGGCCGCGCTCCATGTCGGGCAGTGTGCGCTTCACTGTCGCCCAGAAGGCGGCCGAATGGTTCATTTCCACCAGATGGGCCACTTCATGGGCCGCCACATAATCGAGCACGAAAGGTGGCGCCGGGATCAGTCGCCAATTGTAGTTGATATTGCCGGTCGATGAGCACGAGCCCCAGCGGCTTTTCTGCTCGCGCAGTTTGACCGCCTTGACCACTACGCCGAGCCGGGCGCCATGAATGGCGCTCTGGCGCACCAGATCGGCCTCCGCCTCGGTCTTGAGCCAATCGGTCAGCCGCCGCGCCTGATGCGCCGCATCCCCCGGCACCAGCAAAGCCGGTACGCCATCGACCTCGGCCAGTTCAACCCGCCCGCGCAGCTTTCCGGTCGCGACAATGCGGTGTTCCACCCCGCGCAGCGTCACCACTTCACCATCGGCAAAGGGCGTCGCCTCGGGCGCCCGCTTGAGCCGCGCCGCCAGCCAATTATGCTGCCGGTGCAAAAATCCTTCGGCCTCCGCCCATTTGCCATGCGGCGGCAGTGTCAGCACCGGCCCGCCATTATGGGGAATGGACAGCCGATAGCTGCGCGCCTGGGCATGAATGCGCACGGCGACAATCACCTCCCGCCCGTCGATCTCGATCACGGTCGACGCCGGAATTTTCGGCTTTGACTTGAAGAACAGGTTCATGGCCACCCGGGGAATCAGCGCGGCAAGCATATCACGCCACGGCCCGCACAAAAAAGCGCCCCAGAGCGGGGCGCCAGTTGCCGTGTCGTTGGGAAACGACTGGCCTCAGGAGGGAGGGATGGGCTGGGGATTAGCCGTTATTATTGCCCCAGCCATTGTTCGGATCAGTGTTGGTCGGCTTGTTGTCGTCGCTATAGCCCCGGCAGCTGCCGCGGCGCTCGTTCATGAAGCGGTCGAATTCTTCACGATCCTTGGCCTTGTTCAGGTTGGCCATATATTCGTGGAAGGCGTCGATTTCGGCGTCGAGGCGAGCGCGTTCTTCTTCGAGGCGACGCAGTTGTTCGGCGCGGTAATCGTCAAAGGCGGCATTGCCGCTCGAATGGGCGGTGGAGGCAAAGCCATGGTTGCGGAACTGGCCCTTGTTGGACGAGCACCAGCTGCGGCCCTTGTTCCAATAGGCTCGGGCCTTTTCCGGCGAGCCGCCGAATTTTTCGCCCCAGATGATATAGGCAAGGACGGCCGAGCCAAGCGGCCAGAACACGATAAAGCCCACAACCATGAGTGCAATGGTTAGGGGCGAGAATTGAGGTTTGATGATTGCTGTGGTCATTTCGGTTTCATTCTCCCAGTCACGATGAGCATAACGTGGCCCCTGCTGGGGTAGGATCAAGCATGTGCCCTGCGATTTTTGCCCTTGAAATGGAATTTGTGATCCCTATGCCATCCCGGTTTTTCCGGTCTGAAAGGCCAAAAACATGAGCTTGACCCGGGCCGATGGCTTGCCTTTGCCCTCCACTGGCGTCCTTTGCGCCAGCAAAGTCTGGTGCTGCTGCGCTGGCTGGCCGTTATCGGGCAGACCATTGGCGTGCTGTTTGTCGATTTTGGCTTGGGCTTTCCCCTGCCCTTGCTGCAATGCCTGCTGCTGATCGCCGCTTCGGTGGCGCTCAATATCTGGCTGGTGGTCCGCTTTGGCGCGGCCCACCGCCCGTCCTCGCTGTTCACCGCCGGCCAGATCGCTTTTGATCTGTGCCAACTCGGGTGCCTGCTGGCGCTGACCGGGGGCCTGCACAATCCCTTTGCGCTGCTGCTGCTGGCGCCGGTCTCGGTCTCGGCCACCACATTGCCGCAGCGCGCCAGCACGATCATTGCCGTGCTCGCCGCCGTCATCGCCTCCCTGCTTGCCATCTGGCACCTGCCTTTGCCCCGGGCGCCGGACGAAGCGCTGGTGTTCAACCGCATCTATGTCATCGGCATCTGGGTTTCCATCGTCTGCGGCGTGGTCTTTATCTCCGCCTATACCAGCCGCGTCGCCCACGACGCCCGCCAGATGGCCGACGCCCTCGCCGCCACCGAATTGGCGCTCTCGCATAAGGAACAGCTCTCGGCCCTCGATGGCTCGGCTGCCGCCGCCGCGCATGAATTGGGCACGCCCCTGTCCACCATTGCTTTGGCCGCCAAGGAAATGCGGGCCGAGGCGGTGCCGGGCACGGATCTGGCCGCCGATGTCGAATTGATCATCGAACAGGCCGCCCGCTGCCGCGCCATCCTCGCCAAGCTCAGAAATCTGGGCAATGAGGCCGGCGACCCCTTCGCCGCCGTGCCGCTCACCGATCTTCTGGCCGAAGTCGCCCGCCCGCATGACGGGCGCGGCAAGGCCATCCTGTTCGACGCCGCCAACACGTCCGGCCCGCCTCCCGTCTTCACCCGCAGCGTGGGCCTGCTCTACGGGCTGGGCAATCTGATCGAAAACGCCGCCGATTTCGCCCGTAGCACGGTGCGCATTGAAGCGGCCCGGGACGCCACGGCGGTCTCGGTCTCCATCACCGATGACGGCCCCGGTTTCGCCCCCGAGCTGATCGCCCGGCTGGGCGAACCCTATCTCACCAGCCGCCCCCGCGACGCCTGGGGCGCCGACGCCCACAAGCCGGGCGGCTCGGGCCTTGGCATTTTCATCGCCAAGACGCTGCTCAGAACGCACCGGCGCGCCCGGCTTTTCAGAATATCGCTAGCAACGGCCACGCCCAGTGCGTATTGTCTGGCCCCGGGGGCGGTGGAGTAGCGAGCCGCCCCATATCGCCGCACCCCCTGCCATATTTTGACCTTTTCCCCGCGAACGCCTATGTCAATGCCATGAGCACGATCGAAGACCTTCTGGCCACTGACCCAAGCCTGCTGCTCGTCGATGACGATGTGGCATTCCTGCAGCGCCTTGAGCGCGCCATGGTGCGCCGGGGCTTTGATGTCCGCAGCGCCTCGAGCGTGGCCGATGGCCCGGCCGCCGTCGCCAGCAAGCCCCCGCCTATGCGGTGGTCGATTTGCGCCTCGAGGATGGCAATGGCCTGCAGGTGGTGTCGGCCCTCCATCAGGCCCGTCCCGATGCCCGCGCGGTGGTGCTGACCGGCTATGGCAATATCGCCACCGCCGTCACCGCGGTCAAACTGGGCGCCATCGATTATCTGAGCAAACCCGCCGACGCCGACGACGTCATCAATGCCCTGCTCGCCACCGGCGAAGACAAGCCCGAGCCGCCGGAAAACCCCATGTCGGCCGATCGCGTCCGCTGGGAACATATCCAGCGCGTCTATGAGCTGTGCGACCGCAACGTCTCGGAAACCGCTCGGCGCTTGAACATGCACCGCCGCACCCTGCAGCGCATCCCGGCCAAGCGCGCCGAAATAGGGGTATCCCCTTCAAACACAAAACAAACTTCCGCCGTCATCAAATCGCGTTACTCTGTGCTCCAAATAGCCACCACGGCGGAGGAGCCCAAAATGACTGTAACCCTGCACTTCCACGGCGCCTCCGGCACGGTGACCGGCTCCTGCTATCGGGTGGTGCATCCCGCCGGCCAGTTCCTCGTCGATTGCGGCCTGTTCCAGGGGCAATAAGAGCGTCCGCGACCTGAATCTGAAACCCACCCCCTTCGATCCGCGGGCGGTCGATTTCCTGCTGCTCACCCACGCCCATATCGATCACGCCGGGCTGTTGCCAAAGCTCTATCGCGAGGGCTGGCGCGGCCCCATGTGGATGACCGAGCCCACTTCGGGCCTGCTCGAATATCTGCTGCCCGACAGCGCCGGCATTCAGGAAAGCGAAGCCGAGCGCGAAACCAAAAGCGCGGCCGCCGTGGCGACGAGCCGGCCGCCCTGCTCTACACCATGGCCGACGCCGAAGAGGCGCTGCGCCATCGCCAAACCTGCAATTACGGCGAATGGATCAATCCCGGCCCCGGGGTACGCGCCCGCTATTGGAATGCCGGCCACATTATCGGCTCGGCCTCCATCGAGGTTGAGGTGGCCAATGGCGATGGCAAGCCGGTGCGGCTGATGTTCTCAGGCGATATCGGGCCGGACGAAAAGGTGTTTTACAACGAGCCCGAAGGCCCGGCCGATTTCGATTACATTCTGTGTGAATCCACCTATGGCGGCCGCGAAAGGGTGGATTACACCCGGTGCAGCGCCGCGAAGCCCTCAAGGCCGAGATCAACACCGCCACGGCGCGGGGCGGCAATCTGGTCATTCCCGCCTTTGCCGTCGAGCGCAGCCGAGAATTGCTGCACGATATCGGCTATCTCATCAAAACCGGGGAGATCGATCCGCGCTCGGTGTTTCTGGATTCCCCGCTGGCCAGCAAGGTCACCGGCGTCTATCGCAAATATGCAAAAATGTTCGACGATGTCGAACTGGGCGCCGATGAACTGTTCAACGATCCCCGCTTCCGCATCATCGAGGCGGTGGAGGATAGCAAAGCCATCAACGCCATTCGCGGCGGCGCCATCATCATGTCCGCCTCCGGCATGGCCGATGCCGGCCGCATCAAGCATCATCTGCGCAACAATCTGATCCGCGCCAATGCCACGGTGCTGTTTGTCGGCTATCAGGCGCCCGGCACGCTGGGCCAGATCATCCTCTCCGGCGCCAAGGAAGTGCGCATTCACGGCACGTTGGTGCCCGTCCGCGCCAGTATCCGCTCCATGGGCAATTACTCCGCCCATGCCGATCATTCCGAGCTGATGGCCCGGATCAAGGCCCGCCTGCCCGCCCATGGCGCGATCTTTCTGACCCATGGCGAGGATGAGGAACGCACGGCTCTGCGCGCCGCTGTTATGGCCACGGGCCTCTCCGGTGACCAGATCATCCTGCCCCAGCTCGACGATTATTTCGAACTCACCGCCGCCGGCATTTCGGCCAAGGCGCGTCCGGCCACCCCCGCATCGATCCGGCGCAATTGCCGTCCGATTGGCACAATGCCTTTTCCGACTTCACCATCCGCCTCAGCCGGGCCTTGCAGACCGGCAGCGACGCGGAGAAACTGGCCCTCATGCGCAGTTTGCAGTCCCAATTGTCGAGCTCGGGCGCGGCGCCCTCGCCGGGGCATGTGCCCAGCCCGATCACCCCGGTCGAAACGCAGGGCTACGACGAGTAGCGCCCACCCACAATGTCATCCCCGCGAAAGCGGGGACCTCCGTCTTGCGATGCCCGGAAGAAAAACCGAGGTTCCTGCTTTCGCGGAAATGACCCGGTGGGCCCTACATCTCCCCCTCCCACCGCATCTCCCTCGGGCCTGACCCAAGGGCCTTTCCCAACCCGGCACAAGCGGCGAGCGGCCCTCGGGTCAAAGCCCGGGGAGAGCCGGTGGCGTTCTGGAAATCGCGCCGGAGGGGTAGTGAGGCCCCGATCCATCGGCCCCATCGCCTCCCTCCCCTTGAGGGGGGCAGGAGCCGAAGCCCTCACCCCCGTGACTGATAAACATACCCTCGCACCGAGGCCGGCACCTCCGCCTCCAGCCACTCCCGGAAAACCCGCGTCTTGCGCGGTTCGCGCCGCCCCTTGGCAATAGCCAGCCAATAGCCATGCGGTCCGCTCACCGGCAGCTCGAACGGGCGCACCAGCCGTCCGTCGCTCACCGGATCGGCGCTCATCATATCCACTGCCATCAGCACGCCCTGTTCGGAAATCGCCGCGTCGAAGGCCGTGGATGGGTCGGAATAGGTCGGGCCCACCAGCAGCGCGTCGCGCGCCAGCCCGGCCGCATCCAGCCACAGGTCCCAACTGAGCATGGTGGTCTCGTCGCGGATCATCGGCACATGCTTCAGATCAGCCGGGCTTCTGAGCTGTCGCGCCACGATGGGCGCGCAGACCGGCTGAAAGGCCTGCCCGCCAATCATCGTCGCCGTGACGCCCGGCCATTTGCCCGAGCCGAAACGGATGCCGCAATCCATGTCGGGCCGGCTCAGATCGATCATCTGCGCCGTCACGGTCAGCCGCACCTCGATATCGGGATGCAGCAGGGTAAATTTATTGATCCGCCAGATCAGCCAGCGGCTGGCAAACACGCTCCCCACCGTCAGGTTCAGCACGCCCTCGTCGCTGCCCTTGAGCGTGGTCAGCCCATCTCGGAGCGCGGCAAAGCCCGCGGTCAGTTGCGGCAGCGCCTGTTTGAGCGCCGGCAAGGGCACGAGCCCGCTCGGCGTGCGCTCGAACAATTCCATGCCCAGCCGTTCCTCGGCCCGCCGCAAATGCTGGCTGACCGCGCCCATGGTCACGCCCAATTCCTCGGCCGCGGGGGGCGAGCGAGCCGCGTCGCGCCACGATCTCGATGGCCCGCAAGGCATTGAGGGGGATGGAAAACAGCGAACTCATATAGATTCTCTATACCCCGGGCCAGCTCTTGTCCATTGTCCGCGCCTGCCACAAGGCGCATTGGTTCGGTATCGAATAGATACTGACCTGAAAGGAGGTCACAAAATGTCAAACCTAGCTATCTTGCTCCGTCACCTCACTTCTGGCTCACCCCGCGCGATGGCACAAAGATCCATCCCGACCAGATGAGCCTGCAGGAATGGGCCGATTTGCCCGCTTATCACCCCGTCGCCGACCGCGCGCCGTGCTGAGGCCATAATCAGGCGCTTGAAGGAGAGGGAACCAGCCCACATGGGCACCCGCCTTCAAGGAGATCGTTTATGATCCGCACCTTTGCCGCGCTGACCCTGCTTCTGGCTGGCACCGCTTCGCTCGCCGCCCGGGAGGCCGCGCCCGCTGCGCCCGCCGCTGCCCCGCCGGCGGCCAATATCGTGGTCGACCCGCTGGCGCCGATCGACAACACGCCCAAAAATGCCAACCTGCTCACCGGCCTCTATGCCACCAAGGCGGTGATCGAATTGTGCAGCGTCACGGTCGATCCCGCCGTGCTGACGCGCATGACCAATGACCAGAAGCGCTTCGAGACCGGCATGGGCATGGACGAAGCCACGGGCGAAAAGGCCTATACCTGTGTCAAGGCCGATGTCGAAAAGACCACGCCCGACTGCGCCGAAGGCAGCACCGACCGCCAGAGCGTGGACGCCGTGGTGTCGATCTACGCCAACCGGGGCGCGGCCGCAGCTGCCCCCGCAACAGCGCCTGCCTCGTCAACGCCCGCAGCTCCGGCCACGCCAGCAGCCCCTGCCGCACCCGCCGAGCCAGCAGCTCCGGCTACTCCGGCGCAATAGTCCGCACTAGGTGGGGGTGCGGACCTCCACGCCTTCCTGCCGATGGAAAGTTCAGCACCCCACCCTCAATCCCTCCCCACAAGGGGAGGGAGGCGGATCGTGGCTCACTTACGTCAGGTCACACCTGCGTGACATCGGTGGATCGCCTGCGCCGCTCCCCTATAGAACAGCCATGCAGCGCTTTTTGCCGCTTATTGCCGCGCTTTTACGCTTGCCTCGGTGTGGGGCGGGGCGAGCGGCTATGCCATGGCCTATTCGAGCGATGTGCCCGGCGTGACTGTCGCTGCCGGGGATGATTTCTGCCCGGCGCCCACGGCCGAGAGCGATCCGGTCGTGTCCTTCAAGCCCTGCGGCAAGAAGAAAACCGGCATTGTCATGCCCTGCAATGGACATCCTGGATTTTGGCGGATGCCTGCGTCGAACCATTTGACGCCGCCGGGGAGGCGCATGTCGTTCAACCCGAGCGGTTCACGGCGTCGCGCTTGATCCTGGAACACCTCAAGCCACCAATAGCGGGCTAGGTCCCATCCGGCGCTCCCGCGCCATTTCACCCCTATTCTCTCCTCCCAGCGGCCAGCATTCCGGCCGCCGAAAGACATTTGTTCATGACCCTCTCTGTTCTCACCCCGTCGCTGACGCGGCGGCAATTGCTGGCGGGCGGCGCCAGCCTCGCGGCACTGGCTCTGGCCGGTTGCACAACCACCACGCCCACGCCACGCCCCGTCGTGCCGGCTGGCCCCATGACCTATGAGGTGACGCCCGAAGCGCTGGCCATGTATGGCCCGCTGCCGGATGAAGACTTCCCCATTCCGGCCGCGCGGGTCGATCTGCTCAACCCGATCTATCGGCGGCAGGAAGTGGCCAATGAGACCGGCGAAGCGCCGGGCACGATCATTGTCGATACGGCCAATCGCTTCCTCTATTGGACGCTGCCGAATGGCCGCGCCATGCGCTATGGCGTGGGCATTGGCCGGGCCGGCTTTGCTCGGGAGGGGCGCGCCCACATGGCCTATAAGCGCAAATGGCCAGTCTGGACGCCGCCTTCGGACATGATCCTTCGCCAGCCGGAGCTAGAAGTCTACCGCCATGGCCAGCCGCCCGGCTTGGACAATGCGCTGGGGCCGCGGGCGCTCTATATCCATCAGGGCAATACGGACACGCTCTATCGCATCCATGGCAATATGGACGTGCTGTCCATCGGCCGAGCGGTATCAAGCGGCTGTGTGCGGTTGCTGTTTCAGGACGTGATCGATTTGTACGAGCGGGTGCCGTCGGGCTCGCCGATCGTCGTGCTGCAATAGGACAAACGGGATCGCATAAAGCGGTCCTGTTTTTTGTTGAGCCGCGGGCTGGGCGGGTTCAGCATGGCCCGGCGACCGAACTAGCATGGTGCCTTCATGACCAATACAATCCTCGCCGATATCTACCGGGGCTATATTGCCTGTCTCAATAGTCAGGATTGGCCACGACTGGGGCAGTTCGTTGCCGAGGACGTTCACTACAATGGCGAGCGGATCGGGCTATCAGGATATCGCAGCATGCTGGAGGAGGATTTTCGGGCGATTCCCGATCTTCATTTCCATATTGAGCTGCTGGTGTCCGAGCCGCCGCGGATCGCGAGCCGGCTGCAATTCAACTGCACGCCCAAGAGCATGCTTTTCGGTCTTGCGGTCAATGGCAGGCGCGTCTCGTTCAGCGAGAACGTCTTTTATCAATTCACCGGCGAGCGGATCGCGGCCGTCTGGTCGGTGATCGACAAGGCCGCCATTGCGGCCCAGCTCACCTAGTCGCACCCTGAAATGACAACACCCAGCCCGGCGGAGCCGAGCTGGGTGCGGATTTCGTTGGCCTGCCGAGCGGCGCTAATTCCCGAAAATCAGATCCATCAGCGTGCGCTGCTGTGGCTGCTCGGGCTCTCGGTAGATCACCCGGTCGCCACCGACGGGCTGGGGCGGGGCGAACTGGCCCGGCTGTTGCTGCTGCTGTTGGGCGGGCGCCGAGGGCACCCAGACCTGCTGGCCGGTGGAGGGATCGACCACCAGCACCATGGGCATGCCGGTATCGGGATCGATCGGCGCCGTGCTGCCCACATCGACCGCAGGACCTTGCTGGAACCCTCCGTCCTGCTGCATCGGGGCCTGCTGCAGGGGCATGCCGGTGGCCGGATCGATGGCACGGGCATTGGGATCGATGATCTGCTGGCCCACCGGCAGGCCGGTCATGGGATCGACCATCTGGCCGGTCTGGATCGGCTGGTTGGCGGGCGCCGCAACCGGCTGGCCGGTCTGGGCATCGACATGCTGGACCATGGGCTGGCCCGTGGCCGGATCGATGGCCTGCTGGCCGGTTGCCGGATCAATGACGGGCTGTGCCACGCTCTGCCCCTCATAGGAGCCGTGCAGAATCTGGGCGATCTGCTTGCCGGCATGGGCCTTGGTCATGAACTCAGACCAGATAACGGCCGGCACATTGCCGCCCGACAGGGTGGTCTTGGTGTCATTGTCATTGCCCAGCCAGACGCCGGTGACCATGGCGGCGGTATAGCCGACAAACAGCGCATCGCGGGCATTTTGCGAGGTGCCGGTTTTGCCGCCGAACTGCCAGCCATTCAGGTTCGCCCCCTTGCCGGTGCCCACCTCGACAGCGGTTTCCAGCATGTCATTCATTTCGTCGAGCACATTGGGCGCGATGACGCGGCCGGGGCCGGCGTCGGAGGCTTCGTAAAGCGGCTTGCCGTCCTTGGTCTCGATCTTGGTGATCACATTGGGGATGACACCCATGCCGCCATTGGCGAAGGGGGCGTAGGCGCCAGTCAATTCGAGCAGGTTCACTTCTCGGGTGCCCAGCGCGATGGAGGGCACGGCGGTAAGGTGGCTGGAAATGCCCATGCGGGTGGCCACATCGACCACGGCCTGCGGCGTGACGTCGATGGCGAGGCGCGCCGCGATGGTGTTGAGCGAATAGGCCGGGCCCCGGCGCAAAGTCACCGTGCCGGCATATTTGCCCGAGGCATTGCGCGGGCTCCAGCCCTGATATTCGAACTGGGCATCTTCGGCCGGGGTCTCGGGCGTATAGCCCTTTTCCATGGCGGCCAGATAAACGAAGGGCTTGAAGGTCGAGCCCGGCTGGCGCTTGGCGGTGACGGCGCGGTTATATTGGCTGGCCTGATAATCGACGCCGCCCACCATGGCGCGCACTGTGCCATCGACATCCATGGCGACGAGGGCTCCCCGGTTGAAGCCGCGCTTGGGGCCTTCGGACGCCACCAATTCCTTGACGATGAACTCGGCGTCCTTCTGCATCTTCCAATCAATGGTGGTCTGCACCACCACGTCGGTATCGATCTCCCCGATATAGGCGGTCATCAAGGACTCGACCCAATCGGCGACATAGGATTCCGAACCCACGACCCGGGTGCGCACGGATTGATTAGGATCGATCTGGGCGGCCGTGGCTTCCTCGCGGGTGATATAGCCTTCCTCAGCCATGGAATTGAGCGTCAGGCGCTGGCGTTCCTTGGCGCGGTCCGGATTGGATTTTGGATTATAGGCCGAGGGCGCAGGCAGGATGCCGGCCAGCATGGCGGCCTCGGCCGAGCGACAGATTGCGCGCAGAGACACCGAAATAGGTCTGCGCGGCGGCCTCGATGCCGGTGGCACCGGCGCCGAAATAGACGCGGTTCATATAGAGTTCGAGAATTTCTTCCTTGGTGTAGTTCTGTTCGAGCCACACCGCCAGAATGGCTTCCTGCACCTTGCGGCCCGTGGTCTGGTCGGGGGTGAGGAAGAGGTTCTTGGCCACCTGCTGGGTGATGGTGGAGGCGCCACGGGTGACCCCGCGCGCCCTGATGCTTTCGGCCGCTACGGCGAGCAGGCCAATGGGGTCGACGCCGAAATGGCTCATGAAGCGGCGGTCTTCGCTGGCGATGATGGCCGCGGGCACATAATAGGGCAATTCGCGATAGGTGATCGCTTCGCCCCCGGTCTGGCCACGATTGGAGATCAGGCTGCCATCAGCCGCCAGAATGCGGATATTGGGCGGCCGGTCGGGAATGGCCCGTGTGTTGGACGAGGGCAGCTGCGCGCCGTAATAGACCACGACGCCGATAACTGCGATGCCGGCCCAAAGCGCCAGCACGAAGCCCCAATAGAAAATGCCCATGAGGAAGCCGCCGGTGCGCGAGCGGCGTTTCTTTGGCTTCTTGTCACGGGCGACGCTGGCCTTGCCGCGACGGGGCGGCTTGGGGGCCTTGCCCTTGGGATTGGGGGCAGCGCCGCCGGAGCGTTCGTCATCGACAAACACGCCGACCGCCTTGCCCATGGAGGGTTCTGACGCGCTCGCCACCCTTGGCGCGGCTGGCCGCAGCCGGCTTGCCCTTGGGCTGGGCGCCAACGCGATCATCGGCGGAAATGCGAAAATCCATCAATCGAACCCGAAATAGAAAGAGCTCGGGCTTTGCCTTCTACTCTCATCCGCCATCATGGCAAACAAAGAGGTTAGCAAAGCGTAAAGGCGACCAAGCCGTCCGCTGGCGCATCAGTCCCGAGCCGATGGGGCCGGGGGCGCAACATGCGCGGCTACACCGAGCGTTCTCATGGGAAATTGTGGCCGGTTTATGTGAGGATTTGCAGGTTATGCAGCCCCTGTTGCGAGCGGGCAACAAGGGGCGATCACATTGCGGTCAGCGCCAGCCCAGAGCCGGGGCGACGAGTTTGAGAATCGACTCGATGACATGGGCATTGTAGGCGACGCCGAGCTGGTTGGGGACGGTGAGCAGCAGGGTATCGGCTTCGGCAATGGCTTCGTCGGCGGCCAGTTCCTTGATCAGTACATCGGGTTCGGCGGCATAGCCGCGGCCGAAGACGGCGCGCTTTTCCGGCTCGATATAGCCAAAGCTATCCTCTTCGCGGCCGCCGCCACCGAAATAGGCGCGGTCCGTGTCATTGACCAGCGCGAAGATGGAACGGCTGACCGAGACGCGTGGTTCATGGGCGTGACCGGCCTCTTTCCGAGTGCAGCGCGGTAGGCGCGGATCTGTTCGGCCTGCTGGATGTGGAAGGGCTTGCCGCTTTCATCGAATTTGAGCGTCGAGCTTTGCAAATGCATGCCCAGCTTGGCGGCCCAGATGGCGGTGGCGTCGGTGGCGGCGCCCCACCAGATGCGCTGGCGCAGGCCCTCGGAATAGGGCTCAAGGCGCAGCTTGCCGGGCGGATTGGGGAACATGGGGCGCGGATTGGGCTCGGCAAAGCCATGGCCCTTGAGCACTTCGAGCAGGACTTCGGTCTGGCTGCGGGCCATATCGGCGTCGGTCTGGCCCTCGGCCGGGGCATAGCCGAAATAGCGCCAGCCATCGATCACCTGTTCGGGCGAGCCGCGGCTGATGCCCAATTGCAGGCGGCCGCCAGCGATCAGATCGGCCGCGCCGGCATCCTCGGCCATGTAGAGCGGGTTTTCGTAGCGCATGTCGATGACGGCGGTGCCGATCTCGATTTTTTTGGTACGCGCGCCGATGGCGGCCAGCAGCGGGAAGGGCGAACCCAGCTGGCGGGCAAAATGATGCACGTGGAAATAGGCGCCATCGGCCCCCAATTCCTCGGCGGCCACTGCCAGATCAATCGATTGGAGCAGCGCATCACCCGCCGTGCGGGTGCCGGACTGCGGCGAGGGCGACCAATGGCCGAAGGACAAAAAACCGATCTTTTTCATGGCGGGACCCTGCAATGTCAGCCCCATTCTGCGGGGCCCTTGCTAGATATGTCAGCCGCTGGCGCTGGAAAAAGCCAGATGGGAAGAAACGCATTGTTCAGGGCGCGGCTCTTGCGGCGCCCGCTAGGGCAGCTGATAGGGTCGGTATTGTTCCCGTTCGGTTTTGTATTCGTGCAGCTCGGCGATCAGGCCATCGCGCAGCAGATAGAGGCTGGACCCCGTGAAGCCGCCGGTTTTGCCTTCGTATTCGCATTCGAAATCCCATTCGCAAAACACCGCCGATCGCTCGGTGTCGAGGTAGGACCGCCCTAAATCCCATCGTGTCACGCGGCCAAGATTGGGGGCCTCATGCCAGTCTTGAACCACGCCATACACTCTGTATGTCCCCGATAGACCGGACCGTAGCTTTCGACCACCAGAACGTCTGGGGTCAGCAGGCTGAGAAACAGCGTCTCGTCCTGGGTGAGCCGTGCCTGCATATAGGCCTCAGGCGATTGTGGTGCTCATAGTGTCGCTCGCTCAGATCGCGTTGGTGCCTTCCACCGTAGATTGATTCTGCGCTGGTGGTAGAGGCGGCTTGGCCGTGCCAGTGGCCTATAGCGCAATCCAATAGAGCCGCTTGGCCGGATAGGTTGGGGAGTGTCCGCCAAAGACACCGCCCCGGCTTTCGATCACGCCCCGTGAGCCGGTATTGCTCTCGTCGCAGGTGAGCAGGGCGCTGGTGAGGCCGAGGTCGCGGGCGAGGAGCAGCGCTTGGCGCAGGATTTCGGAGGCGTAGCCACGGCGGCGGTGCGCGCGCAATATGCCAAAGCCGATATGCCCGCCACTGGTTCGCAATTGATCATTGAGCACGTGGCGAAGCGACAGGCGGCCGACGATTTCGCCGTCGACTTCGGCGAGGAGAAAGGTCTCGGGGACTGCGCCGGCCGAGCCGCGCCCAAGGCGACGATCTTCGAGGCTGGCCACGTAATCGGCAAATGAGCGTGCCGTGTCGAGGCCAAAGGCGAAGGTGAAGCCCTCTTCGGCCAGTTCGTGCGTCGCGGCCCTGACGGCGTGCTCGTCATCGAGCGTAACCGGCCGCAGAAGCAGGGCATTTGCTTGTCCTGCGGCGGTTTCGCTCATTAGACGTCCAGATTGCTCACGCTGAGCGCGTTGTCCTGGATGAAGTCGCGGCGGGGTTCGACCAGATCGCCCATCAGCGCGGTGAAGATGGCGTCGGCTTCGGTGGTTTCGTGGATTTCCACCTTGAGCAGGGTGCGGGCATTGGGGTCGAGCGTGGTTTCCCAGAGCTGGGAGGCGTTCATTTCTGCCCGAGCCCTTGTAGCGCTGCAGCGACACGCCCTTGCGGCCCGCATCGGTGACGGCTTTGAAAAGGGTTGCCGGACCAAAGATCGGGATGGTTTCTGCCCTTGCGGGTGAGCGTGGGCACGCCGCCAAACAATTCGTCGAGCCGGCTGGCCAATTGGCGCAGCTTGCGGGCATCGGCGCTTTGTAGCAGCGCGGTCGAGCAGATGCTTTTCGGTGACGCTGCGCACGGTGCGCGAGAAGGCCGAGCCCTCATCATCGGTCAATTCGCCGGTCCAGCCGCGTTCCAGCTCGTCCGAGATGCGGTCGAGGCGATTGGCGACGCGGCTCATGGTTTCCCCGATCCGGTCTGGATCGCTCAGCCCCTCGGGGTCGAGCCCGCCCACGATAGCCGCCTGTTCGACGAGGCTCCGATTGTACCGCGTGTTGAGATTGTCGATGGCTTTGACGATGTCGCGCGCCTGCTGGAGAATATTGAGCAGGTCGGGGCCGGCATGTTCGACGCCATCGCGCGTTTTGAACACGGCTTCGTCGAGGCCCGCATCGAGCAGATAGTCTTCGAGGGCGCGCTCATCCTTCAGATACTGCTCGGACTTGCCGCGCATGGCTTTGTAGAGCGGGGGCTGGGCGATGTAGATATGGCCGCGCTCGAGCAATTCGGGCGTCTGCCGATAGAAGAAGGTCAGCAGCAGGGTGCGGATATGGGCGCCGTCCACGTCGGCGTCGGTCATGATGATGATCTTGTGGTAGCGCAGCTTATCGGCGTTGAACTCTTCGCGGCCAATGCCGGTGCCCAAAGCGGTGATCAGCGTGCCAACCTGATCCGAAGAGATCATGCGGTCAAAACGGGCGCGCTCCACATTGAGGATTTTACCGCGCAGCGGCAGCACGGCCTGATTGGAGCGGTCGCGCCCCTGCTTGGCCGAGCCACCAGCCGAGTCACCCTCGACGATGAAGATTTCGGACTTGGCGGGATCGCGTTCCCGGCAATCGGCGAGCTTGCCGGGGAGCGAGGAAATTTCCAGCGCCCCCTTGCGGCGGGTCAGTTCGCGCGCCTTGCGGGCAGCTTCGCGGGCAGCGGCGGCTTCAGCCACCTTGCCGACAATGATCTTGGCTTCGTTGGGATGTTCCTCGAACCACTGGCCCAGCTTTTCGTTGACGATGTTTTCAACGACGGGGCGCACTTCGGAGGAGACCAGCTTGTCCTTGGTCTGCGAAGAGAATTTCGGGTCAGGAACCTTTACAGACAGCACGCATGTAAGTCCTTCGCGCGTATCGTCGCCGGTGACGGAGACTTTTTCGCGCTTGGAAATGCCTGAGCTTTCGGCATAGCCGACCACCGGCGCGTCAAGGCGCCGCGCAGGCCGGCCAGATGGGTGCCGCCATCGCGCTGGGGGATGTTGTTGGTGAAGCAGAGCACGTTTTCGTGGTAGCTGTCGTTCCACTGCAGCGCCACTTCGACGGTGATGCCGTCCTTCTCTGAAATCATGGTGATCGGCTTGTCGATCACCGCAGCCTTGGACTTGTCGAGGTAATTGACGAAGGCTTCCAAGCCCCCTCATAGAACAAGTCGATATCGACCGGCTCGGGGTGGCGGCGATCGGCGAGCAGGATATGCACGCCCGAATTGAGGAAGGCCAGCTCGCGCAGGCGGTGTTCCAGCGTCTTGAAATCGAAATCGATCATGGTGAAGGTTTCGGACGAGGGCATGAAGCTGACCTCGGTGCCGTTGCGCCCTTCGTAGGTGCCGGTGACCTTGAGCGGACCATCGGCATCGCCATGGGTGAAGCTCATCTCGTGGATCTGGCCGCCGCTGCGGATCTTGAGCTTGAGCCAGACCGAGAGAGCGTTCACAACGGAAACGCCCACGCCGTGCAGGCCACCCGAAACCTTATAGGAATTCTGATCGAACTTACCGCCGGCATGCAGCTGGGTCATGATGACCTCGGCCGCCGAGACGCCCTCTTCCTTGTGGATGCCGGTGGGGATGCCGCGGCCATTATCGGTCACGGTGACCGAACCATCGGCATTCAGCGTCACCGTCACCGGGTCCGCATGGCCAGCCGGGGCCTCGTCGATGGCGTTGTCGACCACCTCATAGACCATGTGATGCAGGCCCGATCCGTCGTCGGTATCCCCGATATACATGCCGGGGCGCTTGCGCACCGCGTCGAGCCCTTTGAGCACTTTAATGCTGTCGGCATCGTATTCGGTCGGGACGGGAGTTTCGCTATCGGTCATGGGGTCCGAATCAGGTCGTTTCAGAGTGAATTTGTTCTAACGGAACGGGGGTCTATCCCCAAGCAAAATGGCCTTTTGAAGGGCTTTTGATGGGGGTTTTGGGCAGTGTGCGCACTCAGTCGGGATAAAGGCGGCCATCGCGCACCGTGATGGTCTGGGCGCGGGGGCCGAGGGCCTCGAACAGGAGCCTGTCGGTGCCGGTGAGGAAGCATTGCGTTCCCAGCCCATCGAGGGCGGAAAACAGGGCCCGGCGGCGGTCCGGATCGAGATGGGCGGCGATTTCGTCGAGCAGCAGGAATGGCGTGATCGCGGTGCGCAATTTGACCAATCTGGCATGGGCCGAGATCAGTCCGATCAGCAAGGCTTTCTGCTCGCCGGTCGAGCCCAAGGCGGCCGGCATGCCCTTTTGGGCATAGGTCACTTCGAGATCAACACGGTGTGGACCAGATATGGTGCGTCCGGCGGCGCGATCAAGGCCGCGCGAGGCCTGCCGTGTGGCGATGAGAGCGGTTTCGAGCGCTGCCGAGGAGCTGGGCTCGGCCGCGTTTTCAAACAGCGGGGTCAGCGCCAGATGGGCGGCGGGGAAGCTATCGTCATCAAGGCTTTGTTCGATCAGCGCCTGCAAATGGGTGAGGCTATCGGTGCGCGCCAGATGGATGGAGGCGCCCAATTCCGCCAGCTGGACTTCGATGGCGCTGAGCCAGCGCGCGTCGCCACCCTCTTCAAGCAGCCGATTGCGCTGGCGCATGGCCTTGTCGTAATCCGAGACCGACGAGGAATGGCTGGGAATGAGCGTGGTGACCGAGGCGATCCAGAAAGCGGCGGCGGTCGCTGGCGGGGCCGGAAAACAGCCCATCCATGGCGGGGGTGAGCCAGAGCACGCGCAGATAATCGCTCATGGCCTCGATGGAGCGGGCATTGGCGCCATTGATGCGCACCCGGCGGCCGCCATCGGGAGTAGCGCCAGTGCCGATATCGGCGGGGCCATCATCGGTCTCGACGGTTGCCGCAACGGCCCAGCCGATGTCGCTGCCCTGAGCCTGCACCGTATCGAAGCTGGCGCGGCGCAGGCCGCGGCCGGGCGAGAGCAGGCTCACCGCTTCGAGCAGATTGGTCTTGCCGGCGCCATTGGGGCCAGTGAGGACGACATGGCGATCATCGAGGTCCAGCGCCGCCGCCGTGTAATTGCGGAAAGCGGTGAGGCGGAGGCGGGAGAGGTGGCGCATGATCAGCCTTGCACCAAGCTACCCCTCTCCCCTTGTGGGAGAGGGTGGATCGCGCAAAGCGCAAGACGGGTGAGGGGGTGCGATGCCGGCAAGGAACCCCTCATCCGCCCTTCGGGCACCTTCTCCCGCAAGGGGAGAAGGGAAGAGGGCTTCAACTCTAGACCCGCATCGGCATCAGGACGTACAGCGCCTTGGTCTCGCCTTCGTCCTTGACCAGCGTGGGGGAGCCGGCGTCGTTGAACATGAAGATGGCGCTTTCGCTGCGGATCTGCCCGATAATGTCGAGCAGATAGCGCGTTAAAGCCGATCTCAAAGCCATCGGTGTCGAATTCGACGGCGAGTTCTTCGCTGGCCGTGCCGTGGTCGGGATTGGTGACCGAGAGTTCGAGCAGGCCATCCTTGGCGGAGAGTTTTACCGCCTTGCCGCCGCGATCCGAGGCAATGGTGGAGACGCGGTCGACGGCCGTGGCGAAGCTCGCCCGGTCGACATTCATCTGCTTGTCATTGTTCTTGGGGGTCACCCGATCGTAATCGGGGAAAGTGCCTTCGATGAGCTTACTCAGCAGCACGACCGGGCCGACGGTGAAGCGGATCTTGGTGTCGGAGACTTCGACCTTGACCTCGCCCTCGGCGCCATCGAGGAGCTTTTGCACTTCGCCGACGGTCTTTTTCGGCACGATAATGCCGGGCATGCCCTTGGCGCCGGTGGGCGCTTCGATTTCGGCGCGGGCCATGCGGTGACCGTCGGTGGCGACGGCGCGCAGCACGGTGCCGGTGGCGGAATTTTCGACGGCATGGAAATAAATGCCGTTCAGATAATAGCGCGTCTCCTCATTGGAGATGGCGAATTGGGTGCGCTCGATCAGCTCGCGCAGGGCGGAGGCCGCAATAGCGAATTCATGGCCGAAGCTGCCCGATTTCAGATCAGGGAAGCTATCGGGGGAGAGACAGGCAAGGTTGAAGCGCGAGCGACCGGAGGTCAGCACCATGTTCTCGCCGCCATCGGTTTCGAGGCGCACTTCGGCGCCGTCGCTGAGCTTGCGCACGATTTCATAGAGCGTGTGCGCGGGCACCGTGGTGGTGCCACGGGTCGAGACCATGGCCGGCACGGCCTCGGTCACTTCGATATCGAGATCGGTGGCGCGCAGCTCCACCCGGTCCTCGCTGGCCTTGAACAGCACGTTAGCGAGAATGGGGTAGGTATTACGCCGCTCGACCACGCGATGCACATGGCTCAGCGACTTGAGCAGATGATTGCGTTCGAGCGTGACTTTCATTGACGATCAATCCTTGGCACTACGCGGCCGCCCTTGGGAGCGACAAAAAACCCCGGCAAGCCGGGGTTGGACATTTACAATTTGTGACCGCAAAGGCAAGGGCAGCAGGCGGTTTGCCGCAGGGATTTCACAAAGCGAGGGTTGGGGTGAGGTCTACTCTGAGGTCGCCACCCTCCCGGTGTCATTCCCACGAAAGCGGGAACCCCTGTTTTCGATGCGAAGAAAGTAAACGGAGGTTCCCGCTTGCGTGGAATGACACCGTGGGTAAAGCTTACTCTTCGAGCATGCGCTTGAGCAGCTCGATCTCCTGGCAGAGCTCGATGTCGTCCTTCATCATCGATTCCACCTTGCGGACGGAATGCAGCACCGTGGTGTGATCGCGTCCGCCGAAGCGGCGGCCGATTTCGGGGAGCGAGCGGGAGGTCAGGGCCTTGGCGAGGAACATGGCGATCTGGCGCGGGCGGACCACGTCGCGGCTGCGGCGGGCCGAGAGCAACTCGTTGCGCGGCACTTTGTAATGGCGCGAGACGATCTTGAGAATGTCCTCGATGCGGACGCGCTTGGCGTCGTGGGCGCGGATCAGATCGGCCGTGGTCTTTTCGGCCAAAGGCACGGTGATCAATTCACCCGTCAGCTGGTTGGCAGCGACCGGACGATTGACGGCGCCATCCGAGTCACGGCCATGGCTGACCACGGCGCGCGAGACATAGTCGATGACCGGGGTGGGGAAATGCATGCCATAGCGGGCAGAGGCCTGATCGGCGCGGCGTTGCACGATGGCGCGGCGCAATTCCATGTCAAAGCCGGTGATCGGCACGACCAGCCCACCCGACAGGCGCGAGCGGATGCGCTCGTCGATCATTTCCAGATCCTGCGGCGGCGCGTCGCCAGCCACCACGACCTGCTTGGCGCCAGTCAGCAGCGTGCCCAGCGTATGGCCGAATTCGGTGGCGGACTTGCCCTGCAGGAATTGCATGTCATCGATCAGCAGCAGATCGACCCGGCGCAGCCATTCCTTGAAGCCGAGCGCGGACTGGCGCTGCACGGCGGTGATGAAATGGTACATGAAATGGTCGGCGGTGAGATAGACGATATTCTTGGACGCATCGGCCGACTGCACTGCATGGGCAATGGCATTGAGCAGGTGGGATTTGCCTGAGCCGACCGTGGAATGAATATAGACCGGATTGAAGGTCACGGTGTTGTTGGCAGCGGCATGGGCGATCTGCTTGGCGACGCCAAAGGCCATTTCATTGGCCGCGCCGGGCACGAAAGTCTCAAACGTCATGCGCTGGTCGATGGCGCTGCCGGCCGTGGCATCGCCCTTGGATGCGCTATTGTCGCGCACGAGGCGCGGCGTGGCGGGCGCCTGGGGAGCGGCGGCGGCAGCGGGAGCCGACGCATCGCTGCTCGGAGCGATCTCGGCTGCAGGCGCCAGTTTCTTGGTGGCCCGGCCATTGACGCGCAGGGTCACCTGCAAACGGGTGACGACATCGACGTCTCGGCGGAAGGATTCAATGATGCGGTCGGCATAATTGGATTGCACCCACGAGCACAGGAACCGCGTGGGCGCCGACAGATGCACCAGATCGTCGACGATTTCTTCCAGCTCGAGCCGGGCAAACCAGGAGGTGAACACATCTTCGCCAACGGCTGCCTTGAGGCGGGCGCGCACCCGGTTGAAGAGGTCGCGCTGCGCTTCGGAGCCGGAAGTGATCATGACAGACATTTCGCCTTTAAGTGTCGGAGTGGTGGAGGATGGCTGGGGACTTCCCCAATCGTCCTTTCCGGCGGTCTGCATCATCATCGTGAGTGCCCCATTTGTGTTGCTTCGGCCGGTCCGCAAAGTCCGGCCAAGTGACTGTCGAAGCCGGTAGCGAAAGCGCCGGCCCCTTGGTTCTTCGTTCTCGCCACCCCGTTTGGACTTGCCCGTCCAATCGGCCATAGCTTCGCCGAGGCGCCTGATGACACGGGCGCAATACTCCAGCCCGGTGGGAACGCCACCGTTAGCCTGCATTACTCTTTGACGTGAAGCCGGACCGAAACGGCCGGCGCTCTACTGAACCCAATTTGCCCGGATTACTGGAAAAACCGCCCTGACATTGCTGCCAGAAACGCGCCCAAAACAACGCCCCGAAAATGACCCCATCCGCTCGCTGAGAAGGTCCTTGCTGGCCCCTGTTTTCGAGCTGACCGAGCCATAGTAGTGGGTCGATTTTAGGGGGCAATGCCCCTTTTCCGAAAATGGGGGCTTGACTCTGACTATGTCTTTTCCGCCACCCGGCCTGAGGAAAACATGGCTCCGGCAAGGCTCTGTGACTCCATGCAGATTCTTGTCACAAGCAATCTGTCCCACCCAAAATTATATTTCCCTAAACCACAGTTTGGAGCGGTTCCAAGGGCTACATGACAATTGCAAAACTCCCAAATGGGCTCACAAATCCTTGTGCGTACTGAGTATTTTGCAAGGATGGGTGAAAACACCGGGATGTCGCAATCGCGTCATCTGGATGACATCAAACCGTCAAGGCGGAAAATCCTTGCCACGATTCCGTGTGCCGGAAGGGGCAAAGAAAATGGGCCCCCGAGGGAGCCCATTGGCATCCTGCCGCAGCCATGCTGCGCAGGGTCTAGCCGGTCAGGCGAGGGCCTTGACGCGGCTATTGAGGCGGGAAACCTTGCGGGCCGCCAGATTGGCATGAACAATGCCCTTGGTGGCGGCGCGGGTGATTTCGGGCTCGGCAGCCTTGAGGGCGGCAAAGGCCACGGCATGATCGCCGGCCACGATGGCTTCTTCAACCTTGCGGATGAAGGTGCGGACGCGCGAACGGCGCGACTTGTTGACCGCGGTGCGGGCTTCGATCTTGCGGGTAGCCTTTTTGGCTGACGGCGTATTGGCCATAACGGTCCTCTTGGCGTCCAACCGGCCGAAGGCGCCTTGGCAGCGCACCGTCCGGGATGAAATGAAAGCGGCGGCCTTACGTCAAGCCGCCAAGTGGGGCGGTCTATAGGGGAAAGGGGGGAAGCGTCAACTGGATTCAGGGGGCGCATGGCTGCCATGGAGGTGATGATATCACGATGCGGCACGGGGAGACCGTGCGGGGAAATATGGCGTGGGGAGGCGAGATGGGTGCTTGCCTCAAGAATGGTTTGCCCCCGCACGCCGGAACGAAAGCAGGCGGCACCCCGTTTGAGTCACGAGGAGGCAGCGATGGCAACGACCACTTTCATCGGCGCCCTGCTCGTGGCGGCCGGTCTGGTCTATATGGCATTGGCGGCGATCTTTCGCGGTCGGATGACCGATCCTCATGCTTCCGCCGGCGACCCGGCCGGGCGGACGCTGGAGCCACGCCGCCGCGGCATGGGCTTTCTTGGCCTTAAGGCCAATTGGCCGGGCCTGCTTATCGTGGTGATCGGCGTGATTTTTCTGCTCATCCCAGCTGTGCAGGGCTAAGCCTTCTTCTGGCACAAAGGACAAAAGAAGGTCGACCGGCCCGATTGCACGATGCGCTCAATCGTGCCGGTGCACATTGGCGTGGGGCAGGGCTCCCCCTCCCGATCGTAGACGGCAAAGCGGTGCTGGAAATAGCCCGAGCCCCCTTCGGCATTGCGGAAGTCGCGCAGGGTGGAGCCGCCCACTTCGATGGCTTCGATCAGCACCTGCCGCACGGCATGGGCCAGTCTTCGAGCACCGGTTTGGGCTTGCCCTTGGCGGTAACCAGCGTGCCGGCGAGCACCGTAGGCAGGATATGGGCGCGGTGCAGGGCTTCGGCCACATAGATATTGCCCAGCCCCGCGACGACGCGCTGGTCGAGCAGGGCCGCCTTGATCGGGGTCTTCTTGCCCTTGAATTTCTCGGCCATTTCCTCGGCGTTGAAATCATTGCCCAAGGGCTCTGGCCCCGTGCCCTTCAGATACGGGCTGTCCTCGACATGGTTATAAAGATCGACAAAGCCGAAGCGACGCGGATCGGCATAGATGAGGTGGCTCTTGCCATGCTTGGGGTGAGAAATGTCCCACACCATATGGTCGTGCTTTGGCACCGGCTCGGTTTCATAATAGCGCGGTGGCTTATCGATGCCGTGTTCGGCAAAGCGATAGCTGCCGGTCATGCCCAGATGGCTCAGCAATGTCTTGCCATTGGAGAGGCCAATCAGCAGGTATTTGGCGCGGCGGCCCACCGAAGTGATTTTTGCCCCTCAAGGGCAGACTGCAAATCCTTGGGGAAGGGAAAGCGCAGATCGGGGCGGTTGAGCGTGACCCGCTCGATGGTGGCGCCCTCGATCCGGGGCTCAAGACCACGCCGGACGGTTTCGACCTCGGGCAGTTCGGGCATGCTGACCTCGCTTCCACTGCGCCGCTGCGCATTTGACCATGTGCCGCTTTGCGCAATTGGCAAAGCATGGAACGCTTCTATATGGTGCGCGCGAAACGCAAAAGAGAAGCGAGCAATGCCATGAATGCGGCGCGTGAAACCACCCATTTCGGCGAACAGACCGTGGCGCTCGAAGACAAGCAGGGCTCGGTCAACAAGGTCTTTCACGACGTGGCCGACCGCTACGACCTGATGAACGACTTGATGAGCGGGGGCATTCACCGCATCTGGAAGGATGCCATGGTGGCGGACCTCGCCCCGCCCAAGGCCGGCTCGCGGCCCTATAAAGTGCTCGACATGGCCGGCGGCACGGGGGACGTGGCCGAACGCATCATCAATGCCTCGGTGGGCTATGCCGAAGTCGTGGTGTCGGACATCAATTCGGACATGCTGCGGGTTGGCGCCGAGCGCGCCAAGTCTCGGCGCTATCCGGCCCGAGCCAGTTTCGTCGAGGCCAATGCCGAAGAGCTGCCCTTCGCGGACAATAGCTTTGACGCCTATACGATTGCCTTCGGCATCCGCAATGTGCCGCGCATCCAGCAGGCCCCGGGGGAAGCCCATCGCGTGCTCAAGCGCGGCGGACGCATTCTGGTGCTGGAATTTTCCCGAGTCGATGTGCCGGGGCTCGACAGTCTTTATCAGGCGTTTTCCGACCGGGTGATCCCGCCTATGGGGAAAATGGTGACCGGGGACGGCCAGCCTTATCAGTATCTCGTCGAATCGATCCGCAAATTCCCCAGCCCGCCGATGTTTTCGGGAATGCTGGCCCGGGCGGGTTTCAAGCGGGTCAAGTACACCCCGTTCACCGGCAATATCGCGGCGCTGTTTTCGGGGTGGAAGATTTGAGCCGGGCCCTTCTTCACCTCTCCCCCGAAGGGAGAGGCGACACATGCTGATCTCCGCCTATTACCGTCTTGCCCGCGCCGGCTATGTGCTGGCGCGCGAGGGGGCGCTGTCGATCGTATCACCCAAGGACCTGCCGGGCCCGCTCAAGCTCGGCATCTGGCTGGGGCGGTTGATCAGAGCGGCCCAGCGTGCGCAAGACGGGCCATGTCGAACGCCTGAACAAGGCGCTCAACCGGTTGGGGCCGACCTATGTCAAATTCGGCCAGACGCTGGCGACCCGCCCCGATGTGGTGGGGCCGGAAATCGCCAACGATCTGGCGGGCCTGCAGGACAAGATGGACCCGTTCGATGCCGCGCTGGTGCCCAATATTCTGACCGAGGCGCTGGATGGCAAGGCAGCCGAGCTGACCGAGCTGAGCCCGCCCATCGCCGCCGCCTCCATCGCCCAGTGCATAAAGCCCGGCTCGTGCCGGCCAACGGGCTGCCCAGGACCGTGGCGGTCAAAATCTTGCGGCCGGGCGTGGCGCAGCGCTTCATGGCCGATATCGAAAGCTATTATGCCGGCGCGGCCCCGGCGGAGCGCTTCGTGCGCTCGACCAAGCGCCTCAAACCGACCCGTGTGGTGGAGACGCTGGACCGCTCGGCGCGGCTGGAGCTCGATCTGCGGCTCGAGGCCGCCGCGATTTCGGAGATGGCGGAGAATATCAAGGATGACAAAGGCTTTGTCATTCCCACTGTCAGCTGGGACCATGTGGCGCAGAATGTGCTGACCACCAGCTGGGTCGATGGCATTCCGATCCGCGATCATACAGCGCTCGACGCGGCCGGGGTGGATCGCAAGGCGCTGGCCGCCAAGGTGCTGCAGAGCTTTTTGCGCCATGCCATTCGCGACGGCTTTTTCCATGCCGACATGCATCCGGGGAACCTGTTTGCCGATCCGCGGACCGGGGACGTGATCGCGGTGGATTTCGGCATTATGGGCCGCATCAATCGACGGGAACGCCGGTTCCTCGCCGATATCCTTTATGGCTTCATTACCCGCAATTATCGCCTCGTGGCGGAGCGGCATTTCGATATCGGCTATGTGCCCAAGGATCAGTCGGTCGACGATTTTGCGCTGGCCATCCGCTCGATCGGCGAGCCTTTGCATGGCCGCACGGCGCAGGATATTTCCATGGCGCGGGTGCTGGGCCAGCTCTTTGTCATCACCGACCTGTTCAACATGCAGACGCGGCCCGAACTGGTGCTGCTGCAAAAATCCATGGTGCTGGTGGAAGGCGTCGCCCGCGCGCTCGACCCCAGTCTCGATATCTGGACCGTGGCCGAGCCCGTCGTGGGCGATTGGCTGCGCAAGGAAGAAGGCCCGCTCGGCCGGGTGCAGGATATCAAGGATCAACTGAGCATTTTTGCCGAGGCGGCGCAGCGCGTGCCGGTCATTCTGGGGCAGGCCGAACTGGCGCTGAGCGACTACCACGCCAATAAGCGCCCACCCGATCGGCTGACGCGCTGGGCCCTGTTGCTGGTTGCGGCGGCGGGCACGATTTTCTTTGCCGTGGCCACGGTGCGCGTGCTGCTCTCGACCTCCTGACTTGCCCTCCTCGATAGCGGTCCCTAGATTGCCGCGACTTTTCAAGAGGACGACCATGGCCGCCAAGATGCTTTCCGGGCTCGCCGCCATATTGGGGCTGGGCCTGATGCTCACCGGCTGTATCGACGCCAAGGTGGATATTGCGCTGACCAGCCCGACCACGGCGCAGGCCAGCCTGACCCAGTCATGGCGGCCGATTTCTATGCCATGCTCAAGATGAATTCCGCCCGTGGTCCCGCCGGCAAGGATGAGGACCGCTTCTGCGCCGAGGGCCAGCTCACTGAAAACGAGGATGGCAGCGCCACGTGCTTGGTCGATCAGGAAGGGCGCTTTGCCAGCCCGGATCTGGGCGAGGTCGAGGCGCCGGTGCATTTCCGCAGCGCCGGGCGCGGGCTGGTGCGTATCTCGGTTTCCACCAAGGAAATGAAGACCGAAGTGGATATGGGCGAGGAACTGGATGCCGAGACCAAGCAGATGCTGGGCGCCTTCTTCGCCAAGCGCACCATCACCCTGCGCTTTTCCGGCCTCGCCGTCACCGAGACCAATATGAAACGCTCCGCCGATGGCTCGTCCGCCGAAATGGTCATTCCCATTCTCGACCTGATCGATGGCACCGCCGTGCTGCCCGACGAGATCTATGCCGTGGTGCGCGCACCATGAGTGTTCAGATTGGCTTGCGCTGGCTTGCCCATGGCCTCGGCCTGCCCCTGCCGCGCCAGCAGACGGCGGGTGCCGCCGGGCTTGACCTCTCGGCAGCTTTGGCGCCCGATGAAACCGTCGAAATCGTGCCGGGCAGCTATGCCATGATCCCCACCGGCTTCGCCATCGCCCTGCCCGAGGGCTATGAGGCCCAGATTCGGCCCCGCTCGGGGCTGGCGGCCAAGCACGGTATTACCGTGCTTAATCTGCCCGGCACGGTGGACGCGGATTATCGTGGCGAGGTCAAGGTTTTGCTGATCAACCATGGCGCGGCGCCCTTCGTGGTCCGCCGGGGCGAGCGCATCGCCCAGATGGTGGTGGCGCCGGTGAGCAGCGTGACATTGATCGAGATGGAGGCACTGGATGATACGGAACGCGGCCAAGGCGGCCACGGCTCGACTGGCCGCTAGTTTTTTCGCCATTTTGGTCCTGATACTGCCGGCTCCGGGCTGGGGACCGGGCGGGGATCGATTTCATCGGCTTTTCCGAGAATGGCGACTACTTCGCCTTTGAGGAATTCGGCATTCAGGATGGCTCGGGCTTTGCCTATGCCAATCTTTATGTGATCGACATGGAGAGCGACGCCCGGGTCAAGGACACCCCGGTCCGCATCCGCGTCGACGACGAGACCATTAGCCTCGCCGAAGTCCGGCAACGGGCGCAGCGCCGGGCGAGGCCCGTGCTGGATCGCTCGGGCATCGATGGGGCGGTTGAAGTGCTGGCGCTCAATGGCGATGCGCGCTGGGCGCCAATCCGGGCCAGTTCCGCTTCGGCCTGCCCGGCTATGGCCGGGACGAACTGCGCGGCGATTATATGCTGAGCCTTGCCAGCCACATCGTCACTTCCCCGCTGCCCTGTGCCGATTGGTTCAGCATGCCCCCATGGGCTATCAGCTGACGCTGAGCGAGGGTGACAATACGCGCTCGGTGCATGACGAGACCAGCATTCCCGAATCGCGCGGCTGTGCGCAGGAATACCGGCTCTATGGCGTGGTGCAGCCATTCTGGGCGCAGCAGATCGACAAGGCCGTGGCCATTGTCGCGGTCTATCCCGGCGGCTTTGAGGGCCCCGACCGGCGCTTCATTGCCGTGCCGCTGGGCCGTTAGCATGGTGTTCTCGCCCGAGGAGAGCCGGCGCTATGCCCGCCACCCGGTGCTCAAGGGCATGGGC
This sequence comes from Devosia sp. A8/3-2, assembly GCA_025452255.1. Taxonomy (GTDB): domain Bacteria; phylum Pseudomonadota; class Alphaproteobacteria; order Rhizobiales; family Devosiaceae; genus Devosia. The sequence goes on along the minus strand of CP104974.1, from coordinate 489,084 downwards.
GGGGGCGGCCAGCAGGCCCTGCAACGCGCCCGCGTGCTGGTGGTGGGCGCCGGCGGCCTCGGCAGCCCGGTCATCGCTTATCTCGCGGGAGCCGGCGTGGGGGCGCTGGGCATTGTCGATCACGACAGCGTCTCGCTCTCCAATCTGCAGCGGCAGGTGATCCACACCACAGCCGGCATCGGCACCGGCAAGGTGGCGAGCGCTGCTGCCTTTGCCGCGGCGCTCAATCCCCATGCCGGCATAGTGCCCCATGCCGAGCGGCTCTGATGCAACCAATGTGGACCGGCTGGTGGGCGCCTACGATCTGGTGCTCGACGGCACCGACAATCTGGTCACCCGCCGCATCGTCGCTGCCGCCGCCGAACGGCTGGGCAAACCCTTGGTCTCCGGCGCCGTCTCGATGTTCGATGGCCGAGTCACGGTCTTCGCCCCGGGCGGCCCGCCCTTTGCCGCGCTCTACCCCCAAGACGCTAGCGACGATGACCTGCCCTCTTGCGAGGCCACCGGCATATTGGGGCCGCTGACCGGGGTCATCGGCACGCTGATGGCCACGGAGGCGATCAAGCTCATCACCGGCATCGGCACGCCATTGATCGGCCGGGTGCTGACCTATGACGGCAAGGATGCACGGTTTTCGGAGTTTTCGTATTGAGCATCATGCTCACGCAGCCACGGCGTCATTCCCAGGAAGCGGGAACCTCCGTTTATTTGCCCAGCATCGCCAACAGAGGTCCCCGCTTTCGCGGGGATGACATTGTGGGTGGGGCGAGCACGAGGTTGTGCCCTTCAAGCATCAATATGCTTGAACACCAAAGCCGCATTCGTCCCGCCAAAACCAAATGAATTACTCAGCACCACGCCCAGATCCACATCGTCGCGGCGCTGGCGCAGGATGGGCATGTCCTCGAAGGCCGGATCGAGATTGTCGATATTGGCGCTGGCGGCGATGAAGCGGTTTTTCATCATCAGGATTGAATAGATCGCCTCATGCACGCCCGTGGCGCCTCGGCTGTGGCCGGTCAGCGACTTGGTCGCCGAAATGGGCGGGCATTTGCCGGCATCGCTGAACACGGCGCGGATCGCCTCGATTTCCTTGAGGTCCCCACCGGGGTCGAGGTGGCATGCGGATTGATATAGTCGACCTTGGGGCCGACATTTTTGAGCGCCATCTGCATGCAGCGCGCGCGCCTCGCCCGAGGGGGCAACCATGTCGAGCCCGTCCGAGGTCGCGCCATAGCCGACCAGTTCCGCCCAGATTTTTGCGCCGCGCGCCTTGGCGTGTTCGTATTCCTCGAGCACCAGTACCCCGGCACCACCTGAGATAACGAAGCCGTCGCGCGCCACGTCGTAGCAGCGCGAGGCCTTTTCCGGTGTGTCGTTGAAATTGGAGCTCATGGCGCCCATGGCGTCGAACAGGTTGGACAAGGTCCAGTCGAGGTCCTCATGCCCCCGGCGAAAACGATGTCCTGCTTGCCTAGCATGATCTGTTCCATGCCATTGCCGATGCAATGCTTGGACGTGGCGCAGGCGGCGGTGATGGAATAATTGATGCCCTTGATGCCGTAGGCGGTGGCCAGCGTCGCCGACGCGGTCGAGCCCATGGCCTTGGGCACGGCCGGGGGCCAATGCGCTTGGGGCTGGTATTCTTGCGGGTCGTGTCGGCCGCCTCGACAATGGTGCGCGTGGACGTGCTGCCCGAGCCCATGACAATGCCGGTCATGGGGTTGGAAATGTCGGATTCCTCCAGCCCCGCATCGGCAATGGCCTGCTGCATGGCCGGGTAGTTCCGGGCGGCGCCCCGTCCCATGAAGCGGGTGACGCGGCGGTCGAGCAATTCTGAATGGATCAAGGCGCGGATCGCCCTTGACCCGGCTGCGGAAGCCCAGTTCGGCCCGGTCCTCGGCAAAGACAATGCCGGGCTTGGCGGCCCTCAGGCTGGCGGTGACCTCGTCCGAGCTATTGCCGATCGAGGAAATGATGCCCATGCCGGTGACGACAACTCGTCTCATTGCAACCTCGCTTTAGTCAAGTTCGGGCGCCCTTGCGCTGGGCGCTTCGTATCGGTTTTTCAGTGAGGCGGGTCCTCCGCCCCGGGCCATCAGGCGCCCTTCTGGTCCTTGAGCTGGCTATCGCTAAACAGGCCCACCCGCAGGTCCTTGGCCTCATAGATCACCTTGCCGTCAGCCTTGACCCAGCCATCGGCAATGCCCAAGGTCAGACGAGAGCGCATGACGCGCTTGATGTCGATACCGTACTCGACCAATTTGACATCATCGGTCACTTGACCGGTAAACTTAATTTCACCCCCAAGGGCGCGTCCCTTGCCGGGCTGGCCGATCCAGCCAAGGAAAAAGCCCGTCATCTGCCACACGGCGTCGAGCCCCGTGCACCCCGGCATCACCGGATCGCCGATGAAATGGCATTTGAAGAACCACAGGTCCGGATTGACATCGAGCTCGGCGCGCACTGCCCTTGCCATAGGCGCCCCCGGTCTCGTCGATCTGGGTGATACGGTCGAACATCAGCATGGGCGGAGCGGGCAGCCGGGCATCCATCTGGCCCGGCACCTGCCGCGGCCATGGGCCAAAAGCTCTTCATACCCAAATGCATTCTGCCGATCGGCCATCAAAAGTCCCTCGGTTAACCCTAGGGCACGTCTCGTATAGAGGGTGGCCCAGAGGGTCAATAGAGGCGCCTTGGCACCCTTGGCCGCACCATTGCTCCTGCGACGCCCGTGACGCTTGTGCGAAAAAGCCGCCATAGCTATAAGGAGCTTAGGTTTTCCGGCCCTTTGGTGAAGTAAAAGGACCCAATGTCAGATCGTACCCAGACCGCCCGGTCCGTTCCCTCGCGCAAGCCTTGCCTTACGGCCGTGTTGCGCATGGCCGGTCTCCGTCCGACAAGGCAGCGCGTGGCGCTGGCCGAATTGCTGTTCGGCGGCCCGCACCGCCATGTCAGCGCCGAGCAATTGCATGACGAGGCGAGCCAATCGCGCGTCAATGTTTCGCTCGCCACTATCTATAATACGCTGCACCAGTTCCACGAAGCGGGCCTGCTGCGCGAAGTGGCGGTGGATGCCTCGCGCTCCTATTTCGATACCGACACCTCCGATCACCACCATTTCTATGTGGAAGACGAGCAGCGGATGATCGACATCCCCGCCAGCTCCGTCGCATTCTGCCGCCCTCCCCGACGCCCCCAAGGGCATGAAGGTGAGCCATGTCGACGTGGTGATCCGGGTGCGCAAGGCGCAGTGATTTTTTGGCCGCTCGGCCTCGGTGATTGATCCAGACCCTCGGGCTTGCCCCGGGGTTTTTCGTTTGGTGTCCCGGTAAGTCTCCCATCCCGCCTTGACGCTTCAGCGTTCATGTAACATGGTAAGTTACATTTGATGGAGCCGTGCAAGATGAAGCCAAACGCCTTTGGACACGCCAGCAGCGCCTATGCAGAAGGCCCGCCGCGGCAGGTGCCGGGTTTTGCGAGCCTGCATCGCATGGTGTCGCTGCTGCTGGCGGAGGCGGTGCCGGCGGACGGGAGCATACTGGTGCTGGGGGCCGGCGGCGGGCTGGAGCTCAAGGCATTGGCCGAGGCGCAGCCGGGTTGGTCCTTCCCGGGCGTTGACCCTTCGGCCGATATGCTGGAACTGGCGCGGCAGGCGAGTGGGCCACATGCCGGCCGGGTGCAATTGCAGCACGGCTATATCGAGGACGCGCCCGAGGGGCCGTTCGACGGGGCAACGAGCCTGCTCACCTTCCATTTCATTCCCCGCGAAGAGCGGCTGCAGACGCTCAACCAAATCCGCCGCCGCTTGCGAAAAGGCGCGCCCTTCGTGCTGGCCCATATCAGCTTTCCCCAGACTGAGCCGGAACGCAGCCAATGGATCGCCCGCCACGTCGCCTTTTCAGCGGCGCCGTGGACGGACCCGGCCCAGCTGGAAAGCGCCGTGCAGGCCATCGGCACAAGGCTCACGATTCTGGCGCCCCATGAAGAAGAGGCCATGCTGGCCGAGGCCGGTTTTTCCGGCGTCAGCCTGTTCTATGCCGGGCTCAGTTTCAAAGGCTGGGTGGCCTATGCTGGCTGATCAGCACTCGCCTTGGGGTCTGCAATGGCTGGTGTCCAGTCCCTGCAAGCAACGAAATCGCCCAAGGCCAGAGTGACAAAGCCCACCTTCATCGCCCATATTGCGCCCGCGACGGAAACAGCCTCAAGGGTGGCCGATGAGCCAAAAGGTCAATCTAAACGCCTATTTCGAGCGAATCGGATTTGCCGGATCGATTGCGCCGAGCCTTGCGACACTGGAATTGCTGCATGCGCTGCACCCCGCAGCGATCCCGTTTGAAAATCTGAGCCCGCTGCTCGGCCTGCCGGTGGCGCTGGACCAGCAGAGCCCGGAAAAAAAGCTGCTCGGCGAAAAGCAGGGCGGCTATTGCTTTGAACACAATATGCTGTTCAAGCGCATCCCGGCCGAACTCGATTATCCCGTGCGCGGGCTGGCCGCGAAGGTGTTGTGGAGCGACCCCGAAGCGGTCAAGGAACGGCCCGACCACATGCTGGTCGCCGTCGATATCAATGGCGCCACCTATATTGCCGATGTCGGCTTTGGCGGGCTGACCCTGACTGCGCCGCTGCGCCTGCGGGCTGATGTGGAACAGGCGACCCCGCACGAAACCTATCGCCTCACCGGGGGCGATCCGGAATGGCGGCTTGAGGTCAAGCTGGAGCAAGAGTGGCGCGTGCTCTATAGCTTCACCACAAAGGAATGGGCCGATGCCGATTACGAACCGCTCAACGCGGTGATATCAGGCGATCCGATCTCGCCTTTCACCAAGCAATTGCGGGTGGCGCTGTCGCCCAAGGGGCAGCGCATCAAGCTGCTCAACAATCGCCTAACCATCCAGCCGCTTGAGGGCGAGGTCGAGCAAAGGCTGCTGACCAGCGTCGTCGAATTGCGCGAAGTGCTGAGCGACACCTTCGGCATTGGTTTGCCAGCGGCCGACCTGCTCGACCCCGGGCTCGAAGTCATCCCGGCCGATGCTGGCGTGGCGGAGGTCTAGATGGCGCCCGTCGTCGTCCAGCCGGACCGCGTCAAGGAATTTGCCGATTTCTGACGCTTTCTATGCCCGGCTGAAAACCAATCACGACAGCGCCGAGGAAGTGTGGATCCGCATTTTCAAGAAGGCCAGCGGCCGGGCCACCATCAGCCCGGTCGAGGCGATCGACGCCGTGCTGTGCTGGGGCTGGATCGATGGCATCCGCAAGAGCTGGGACGAGATATCCTTCGTGCAGCGCTATTGCCCGTGCCGCGGGAAAAGCGTGTGGAGCCAGATCAATCGCGACAATGTCGCCCGCATGATCGCCGCCGGCAAAATGACCGAACATGGCCCGGCCCGAGTCAGAAAAAGCCAAGGCCGACGGCCGCTGGGACGCCGCTTATACGATGAGCATGGACGCGCCGGCTGATCTCTTGGCAGCCATCGCGGCCAGTCCCAAGGCGCAGGCGGCCTATCAGACACTGAGCGCCCAGAACCGCTTCGCGCTGACCTTCCGCACCCACAATATGAAGACCCCGGCCGGGCGTGCCAAGAAGATCGCCGAAAGCGTTGCCATGCTGGAGCGGGGCGAAACCATCTATCCGCAAAGGCCAAGCCGTGACCCGTAGGGCGGGGTCCCAAAACATTTCGCCAACCAGCCTGCCCGGACCTCGCGCAATTTCAATACCGTGCTAAAAGCCGCCGCATGACGCGCCGGGGAGGCTCTCTATGATCACCGTTTTCGGCTCGACCAACCTCGATCAGGTCGGCACTGTCAGCCGCTTGCCCAAGCCGGGCGAGACCGTGGCCGGCGGCACCTTTCGATGGCGGCGGGCGGCAAGGGGGCCAATCAGGCCCCGGCGGCGCAGCGCGCCGGCGCGGAGGTCAGGCATTTTTCGGCGGTGGGCGCCGATGCCTTTGCCGAAATGGCGCTCGAATTGCTCAAAGCCGATGGCGTCGATCTCAGCGATCTCAAGATTTCGAGCGGCCCCACCGGCATTGCGATGATCTTTGTCGATGGCCATGGCGAAAATGTCATCGCCGTGCTGCCGAGCGCCAATGGTACGCTGACCCCGGCCGATGCCGAAAAGGCCCTGACCGGGCTGGGCGATGGCGCGGTCCTATTGCTGCAGCAGGAAATCCCCAGGAAGCGACCGAGCGGGCGCTGGACTCGGCCCGGGCGCAGAATGTCACTTCCATTCTCAATACCGCCCCCTTCCTCGACAGCACCGGGGCCATTGCGCCCAAGGCCTCGATCCCGGTCGCCAATGAAACCGAATTTGGCCTCCTGACCGGCACGGATACCGAGCAGCTCGATGCGGCCATGCTGGAATGGTCGACAGCGCATGACCAGACGGTGATCGTGACGCTTGGCCCCGATGGCGCCAAGGCGGCGACGCGCACGGGGCTGATCCATGTGCCGGCCATGCCCGTCAAGCCGGTCGATACGGTGGGCGCCGGCGACACATTCTGCGGCTATCTCGCTGCCGGCCTCGATAGCGGGCTCGATCTTGAAGCAGCGATGAAGCGCGCGGCAGTGGCAGCGAGCCTGGCCTGCCTCAAGCCCGGCGCGCAGCCGGCCATTCCCTATGCCAAGGATGTGGCGGCGGCGCTCGGTTAAGCTCCGGCAGCGTCCCACCGCGCTCTCCCACCCACCGGATCTCCCTCGGGCTTGACCCGAGGGCCATTCTCCACGCGGCACGCATCCGGTGGGGGTGAAGCATCACGCCCCACACGCCCGCACTACGCCAAACTAGCCACACCCACCGGGTCATTCCGGCGGAGGCCGGAATCCATGCTGTGCAGGTTCCGCAAGCTGGATGGTGTGAGAGCCTTCAGCATGGATCCCGGCCTCCGCCGGGATGACATCGTGGTTGGTGATGCACCGGGGCCAAACCAAAGAAAAAGGCAGGCCCCTTGGGACCTGCCTTTTGCATTAGCTTGGCGTGGCGCTCACTTGGGTGCCAGCACCATGACCATCTGGCGGCCTTCGGAGCGGGGCTGGCTTTCCACCTTGGCCACGGGCTCCATCATGTCCTTGACCTTGATCAACAGCTGCATGCCAAGTTCTCGGTGCGCCATTTCGCGGCCACGGAAGCGCATGGTCACCTTGACCCGGTCGCCATCGTCGAGGAAGCGCTGGACGGCCTTCATCTTGGTCTCGTAGTCGTGCGTATCGATATTGGGACGCAGCTGGACTTCCTTGACCTCGATCACCTTCTGCTTCTTGCGCGCCTCGGCAGCTTTTTTCTGCGCGGCATATTTGAAGCGGCCAAGATCGAGCATCTTGGCGACGGGCGGCTGGGCGTTCGGAGAAATCAGGACAAGGTCAAGACCCTGTTCCTGCGCTTCTGCTAGAGCCGCACGGGTGTTGACGATCCCGCGGTTTTCACCCTCGGCATCGATAAGCTGGACGTCGGGGCTGGCAATATCCTCGTTCGAGAGCGGCCCATCTTTCTGGGGCGCGACGGGTCTCATGGGACGGCGAATGGCAAACGATCCTTGTGTTGTTAAGCCAAATGGTGAAATCGGCCATAAAATCGTGTTAGCGGGAACATAAGTCAACTGGCAAACGGGGGTATATTGCGCCCTGTTGCGTTGTTGAAACGCTTCCGCCCAGTCAATTGCAGAGTGCCGGCCTTATGTCCACCATCAACGCTTTCTCCCTTCCGCTCGCCTCAGGCGCCGCAGGCCGCGATATTGCGGTCGAACAGCGCCCCGGAACGGCTCCGGGCCTGTTCTGGCTGGGCGGTTTCCGCTCGGACATGATGGGCAGCAAGGCGATGGCGCTCGATGGTCTGGGCGCACAAAAGGGCCTTTGCGTGACGCGCTTCGATTATTCGGGCCATGGCGTTTCGGGCGGCGATTTCGACCGGGGCACGATCAGCCGCTGGCTCGAAGAGGCCGAAGCGGTCTTCGCCACCACCGCCGGGCCGCAGATCATTGTCGGCTCGTCCATGGGCGGCTGGCTGGCATTGCTGCTGGTGCGCGCCATGCAACGACGCGGCGAAAACCGCTGCGCTGGCCTCGTGCTGATTGCCCCGGCCGTCGATATGACCCGCGAATTGATGCTGCCCGGCTTTACCCCGGCCGAGCATGAAAGCCTGCAGAATAATGGCCATATCGACCAGCCCAGCCAATATTCCGACACGCCCTATCGCATCACCCGCGCGTTGATCGAGGACGGCGAAAAGCACCTGCTATTTGGCGGCGTAATCGAAACCGGATGCCCGGTCACCATATTGCAGGGCGGCCGAGACCCCGACGTGCCCCGGGCCCATGCGATAAAGCTGGTCACCCACATCCTGCACGACCCGGTGACGCTGTCGCTGATCCCCGATGGCGATCACCGGCTGAGCCGGGACGAAGACTCGGCACGGCTGAGGGATGCGGTGATGCATCTGGCGGAGGGGGTTAGGAGCCGCAATCCTCCCCCAATCACCAGGTCATTCCGGCGCAGGCCGGAATCCATGCTGTGAACTCAGTTGATGTGGTGAGCCTTCAGCATGGATCCCGGCCTGCGCCGGGATGACATTGTGAGTAGAACAGGATCGCTCCCCAACCACCGCTCTCCCTCGGGCTTGACCCGAGGGTCTTTCCCAACCCGGCGCAACTGGCGAGTGGCCCTCGGGTCAAGCCCGAGGGAGATGCGGTGGGTGAGGCGGCATGAGCTGCCCATCTCGCCAAAACTACCGCGTCTGCAACTTGCTCTTCTGCATCCCATCCGGCCCAAAATTATCCGGGCTCAGCCAGCGCTCATATTCGGCGCGCAGGGCCGGCCATTCCTCGTCGATGATCGAATACCAGTCGGTGTCGCGGCTTTGGTTCTTGAAGATGCGGTCGCGGCGGAACTGGCCTTCATATTGGAAGCCGAGGCGCTCGGCCGCTGCCTTCGAGGGCAGGTTGAGCGCATTGCACTTCCATTCAAAGCGCCGATAGCCCGAGTCGTCGAACGCGTGGCGGGCGAACAGATAAAGCGCTTCGGTCGCCACCCGCGTGCGCGCCATGGCCGGCCCCCAATAGACGCCACCGATTTCGATGGAGGCATGTTCGGGGAAAATGCGCATCCAGCCCTGCTGGCCCTGCGCCTTGCCGCTTGCCTTGTCGATGACCGCCACATAGCGCTCCGGCCCCGCATTGGTCTCGATAATCCGCGCTTCCTGCTCTGCCAGCGTCTGCGGCGGATAGCTAAACAGCCAGTGATAGCGCTCGGCCCCGCCCGGCATGGTCGAAACCGCAAACAGATCGGCAGCATGGTGCAGATCAAGTGGCTCGAGCCGGGCATAATGTCCTTCGAGCACGACGCGTTCGGGCGCCGATTTGGCGGGCTGGGGCGCGCTCATGATTGTTCACTCTCCAGAATGGACGCAAGGCCGGTACGATAATCGGGATAGAGCAGCTCGATCCCCAACGCGCTCTTGATCGCCGCATTGGAGACGCGCTTGTTGTCGGCATAAAAGCTGCGCTGCATGGGTGTGAGGTCGGCGCTCTCGAAATCCACGGCCGGCGGCGGCCCCATGCCGAGCAAAGCGGCGGCATGGGTCACCACATCCCGGGGCGCTGTGGGTTCGTCATCGGCGAGATTGAACGTGCCATCGAGCCGCTGTTGGGCGGCCAAGGCCGTCACGCGCCTGATATCGGCAACATGGATGCGATTGAACACCGGCCGGGTTTGACGATGCGGTGGGCACTGCCATCGCGCAGCTTGTCGAAGGCGGAGCGGCCGGGGCCATAGATGCCGGCCAGCCGCAGAATGGTCAGGGGCACGCTGCGCTCGCGCGCATAATCGCGCCGAGCTTGTTCGGCCAGTACGCGACGATCACTGCGCTCATTGCGCGGCACGAGCGGAGCGGTTTCGTCGATCCAGTTGCCGCCGAAATCCCCATAGACCCCGATCGTGGAATAATAGCAGAGCCATTGCAGGTTCGTTGCCGCATCCAGATCGGCGCGGTGCTGCAAGGCCGGATCGCCGTCCGGTCCGGGGGCAATGGAGAGCACGACATGGCTGGCCGCGCGCAGGTCCGGGCCCGGGCTGGGGCCGGGCGCAGTGCCGTCGAACAGGTGGATGTGATCGGCCGCGGCGGCGAGGGCGGTAGCTTTTTCGGGCGTGCGGACTGTCCCTGAAAGAGTGACCCCGGTTCGCCCGTCTTGAGGGCCAAGGCCGCTGCCCGGGAGGAAAAGCCCGAGCCGAAAAAGAAGGCGCGCATTCAGATATCCCCGGTCCATTCCGCTTGCACGCTCTTGTCGCTTTCGGCGGGCAAATAGTCCAGCCGCAAGCGCTCGCCCTGCTCGGGGTCGAGCCGCCGCAGCGCCCAGATAGCAGCCCCACGCACCAGCGGGTCATTGGCATCAAGCCGGGCCTGCGCCAAAGGCAGCAGCGACAGATCGTCCGAATTGCCGATGGCAATCAGCACATTGCGCAGGAAGCGGGAATGCCCGATCCGCTTGACCGGCGAGCCGGCAAACAGGGCGCGGAACTGGGCATCGTCAAGTGCCACCAGATCCGCCAGAGCCGGGCGTTCCGAGTCCTCGCGCGCCTGCAATTTTGCCTCGCGGCTGACACTGGCAAATTTGTTCCGAGGGCAGACGGCCGTGCAATCGTCGCACCCATAGATGCGGTTGCCCATGGGCACGCGGAATTCTACGGGAATGGGGCCTTTATGCTCGACCGAGAGATAGGCCGTGCACCGCCGCGAATCGAGCTGGAAGGGCGCCGGAAAGGCCTTGGTGGGGCAGATATCGAGGCATCGCGTGCACGAGCCGCAGCTTTCTGCATGCGGCTTATCCCCGGGCAGCTCCGCCGACGTGAAAATAGCCCCCAGAAACAGCCAGAGCCAAATTCGCGACTGACCAGCACAGTATGCTTGCCCTGCCAGCCCGGGCCCGCCGCCTCGGCCAAAGGTTTTTCCATGACGGGAGCGGTATCGACGAAAACTTTCACATCAGCCCCGGCCCGGCAGGCCAGCAGCCCGGCCAATTCCTTGAGCTTGCCCTTGATCAGCTCATGATAATCGCGATTGCGGGCATAGACGGAAATCGAGCCGAGCGATTTTTCACCCAAAATGGCGAGCGGATCGCTCTCGGGGCCATAATTGACGCCGAGCAGAATGATGGAGCGCACCTCGGGCCAGAGTTCACTGGGGCTGGCGCGGCGGGTGGCCGTCTCGGCCATCCAGTCCATATCGCCATGCCAGCCGGCCTCCAGCGCCGCCTGCAGCTTTTGCGGCAGGTCGGGCCGCGCGCCGGCCGGGGCAATGCCAAAGCTGTCAAAGCCGAGCGCCAAGGCGCGGGCCTTGAGCTCGGCGATCAGTTTTTCGGTGCTGGCAGGTGTCGCTGCGTCGGCCATCATCATCCAGGTCATTCCCGCGAAAGCGGGAACCCCTGTTTAATGGGGCGAGACGCCGCCTGCAAACGGAGGTTCCGCTTTCGCGGGAATGACACCGTGGGGTTGGCTTCAGAAATCCAGATCCGCATAGCCCTTTTGCGGGGGCATGGCGACGACGCGGTCGTTGAGCAGGGTGCGGAAGGCGGGGCGGGATTTGATGCGGGAATACCAGTCGCGGGTCTCGCCGGCCTTGCCCCAATCGATATCGCCCAGATAGTCGAGCGTCGACAAATGCGCCGCCGTGGCGAAATCGGCCGTGGTCATGATGTCGCCGGCCAGCCACGAGCGGGTGGCGAAGAGCCAGTTGAAATAGAGCATGTGCTCATTGAGGTTCGCCTTGGCCACCCGCAGCACGGCGGGGTCGGGCGTGGCGCCGCGCTGGTCGCGCTTGACGATCTTTTCCTCGAGGACATAGCGGGTCACTTCATCATTGAGCTTGAAGATGACCCATCTCGATCAGCCGCCACATTTCGGCGCGCGGACTCGGCTCGGCAGGGATGAGGCCGGCCACGATGGCGGGGGTATAGAGATCTTCGATGGTGTGGATATTGGCGAGAATCCCGATCACCGCAATGTCATCTTCACCCATGAAGATGGGCAAAGTGGCGGCCGGATTGAGTTCGAGCAATTCGGGCGTGCGCAGCCGTGGCTTGATCTCCTCCATATCGAGCGGAACGCCATATTCGGCGCACATCAGACGGATAATGCGGGAAGACGGATCCAGCGGATGATGGAGCAATGTCGGCATGGGCAATTGCGCTCTTGTTGTTTTGGAGCCGTGTGTCCCGCCGCGGCTTGGCGCATGACGCGAACAGCGCTAGAGCTTTGCGAAGGGAGAGGCCCGTCGGAATGACTTAGGAGATCAAATGAACGTCGATCAAGGTCTTTTTGTGCCGCTGATCCTTGGAATCCTCGAAGGCCTTACCGAATTCCTGCCTGTCAGTTCCACCGGTCACCTGCTCCTGGCCGGTCATTTTTTTGGCCTGAGCCAGCCGGCCACCTTCATCGTGCTGATTCAGCTGGGCGCAATCTCGGCCGTGATCACCGTCTATTTCGCCAAACTGGGACTGCTGATCCACGATGCGTTGACCGGCAAGGCCTATGCCCGGCGCTTTGCCATCGGGGTCATTCTGGCCTGCTTGCCCGCCATTGTCGTGGGTGTGCTGGCGCGCGAATATATCCAGCAGGTGATCTACGAATCCCCACTGGTGATCTGCATCAGCCTGCTGATCGGGGGCATTGTCCTGCTCATCGTTGACCGCATGCCCAAGCAGGAAAAATACGACGATATCTACCAGTTTCCCCGGCATCTGGCGCTGATCGTCGGGTTGTTCCAGATGCTGAGCCTCATCCCCGGCGTGTCACGCTCGGGCTCGACCGTGGTGGGCGCCATGCTGTTTGGTGCGACCAAGCGGAGCGCCGCCGAATTCACCTTTTTCATCGCCCTGCCCATCATGGTGGGCGCTTGGCTACGACCTCTACAAGAGCCGCGAATTGATCGATATGAGCCCGGGGCTCAATATCGCCATTGGCTTTGCCGCGTCCTTCGTGGTGGGTGCGATCGTGGTGAAATACCTGCTCGGCTTTGTCAGCAAGCACGGCTTTGCCCCCTTCGCCTGGTGGCGCATTGCCGTCGGCGCGGCGGGTCTGGTGGCGATCCCGGCGTTTGGGCGATAAGACCAACCCCGTTGCAAAAAGGGCCCCTTCCACGCTGGAAGGGACCTTTTTATGAGCGAGATGCTGTGGCTGGGGCCTAGCGCGTCGAGGGATCGACGCCCTTATAGGTCGCAGGAATCGAGAAATAGGCGCGCGGGATCTGCACGTCTTTTTCCACATCATAGAGCGAGAAGGTGAGTTCGGCCCCGCTGGGCTCGACCGAGCTCCATTGTGCCAGATCGAAGGTCGTGGTGTCGAAAATCAGCGAGACCTGCACGGTGCCGGCCACGGTCTGATCGACCACGGTGATCGACATATAGCCGTCCGAATTGGTGACATTGACCACATTGGCGGTGAGCAGATCGATCTTGTCGCCGAGGAACTGGCGCAGCGGGATCGTATCCTGCGGATAGGCGTAATAGGTCTCGTCCTTGCGGTTGAGCACGTAGAAGCCACGGCCCACCGAGACGATTTCCTCGCGGCTGGGCGGGTTATAGCGGAACCGCACCTTGTCGGGCCGCTCGAGGAAGAAGGTGCCCTCGGTGCGCCCGCCATTGGTATCGATCTGCAAGAACCGGCCCGCCATGGAGCGGATCGCCGAATTGTGCTGATTGATATTGGCAATGAGCTGCTGCTCTTCGGCGCTCAGCGCCCGATCGAGCGCAAAGGCGGGCAGGCTCAGGGCAAGAGCGGTGGATAGACCGAGCAGCAGGGCATCGTGGCGAATCATGAAAATCTCTGTTCTCGGCTGAAGGTGAGGTGACCCTAACCTAGAAAACAATTGCGGCAACAGCTGGAAGGTTGCATTCACGGAGCGTTCATCCACGATGCCGCTGGGTCTGGGAGAGATGGAATGCTGCGCTTGTCGATTGCCTTGGGGTTTGCGGCGATAACCGCCTTGCCCGCTCTGGCAGCGCTGCCGCCGCAATATCAGCGGCAAAGGGAATTGCAGGCGATCATCGCCGATGATGGTGTGGTCGACGCCTTCGGGTTCGAGGGTATTGGCGCCGTCGAATTTATCGACACCGATCTTTACCGGGTGACCGGCGGGGAATGCACCCTTGAGGTCAAAATTGTCGATGTGCCCAATAGCCATGGGCAAGGCTGGGCCGGGCCGCGCGAATTTGCGCTCGAGCTGGGCAAGCCGGTCTGCAAGTAGCGCCGGCCGGCTAGTCGCCCAGTTCTGCCGCGCGCCTTCTTGCCGCGGGCGATTTCGGTGGCCAGCGCATTGAGCTTATGCGGCCAGAAGACGCGGAAGCGCTCGAGCCAATCATCGATGCCGCAGCGGCGAAGCGTCGAGCACATAGACCCGGCGCGTGCCTACAGGCCGCACTCAGGCGAAACCGGCATCGCGCAGCACCTTGAGGTGCTGGCTGACACCGGCCCGGGAAATACCGAATTCGGCAGCGATCACCGCCACCACCTCGCCGGAGGCATGTTCTGCGCTCGGCGAGCAGTTCCAGAATACGGCGGCGCACCGGATCGCCAAGGACGTCGAAAGCGTGCATCAGCCACCCATGGGCGCTTCGCCCGAATAGAAGGCGCGGGTGGCCTCGGCGGCCTTGAGCGCATGCGCGCGATCCTCGCCGGCGGCAATGGCGGCGCGGCCCCAATCGTCGCTGGCGGCGCGGACCAGCGTCTTGGCTTCGTCCGATACCTCCCAGCCGCCCAGCCCCTCCGCCCTCACATCGGCGTCCGGCCGCTCGAGATGCGCCGTCAGGCCCAGAAAGCTCAGGTCCCAGCCGACACCCACGGCGCCCGGGCCGAACTGGTCCCAATGCGGACTGATCTGGGCGATATGTTCGAGTTCGAGCTCGGTGCCGGCCTCTTCCGGCGTCAGCGTGAGATTGACCCAACTGGTAAAGCCGCCGAATTCCCATGTCAGGGCCATGGACTTTTCCGGCTCGCAGGCCGTGACCGTGCCACTGGCATTGCCCTCGACATGATAGCGGCCGCCCAGTTGCAGATCGCCGCTGACCGGGGCAAACCAGCGCTTGAGCCGCTCGGGCTGGGTCAGGGCATCCCACAGATCGGCAGGCGACGTCTGGTAGACGCGCGAGGCAATGACGGCCTTGGCGGGCTGGCCGTCCTTTTCAAGATTGCGGACTTCGCGGATCATGGCGCCCAGATGGGCGGCGATGTCGAATGCCATGTCTCTCTCCTCTATTTTAGTTTAGACTTATATAAGCATGAACTGAAATAGAGTCGAGTCTTCGATCGGGCAAATTCGCCTTCGTGGCTCCCGTCACCCCACCCTCAATCCCTCCCCATCAAGGGGAAGGAGGCGCAGGCTAAGACCTCACGGCTCCATCGTCTCCCTCCCCCTTGTGGGGAGGGATCAAGGGTGGGGGTCTTCTTCAACCCCGAAGCCGGCAAACAAAAACCCCGGCACATGGCCGGGGCATTTTTCTTGCGATCGTGGAATTCTCAATACCCGTCGGCATTGTTCCCAACCAGGATTTCGCGCTTGCCGGCATGGTTGGCTCGGCTGATCACGCCTTCGCGTTCCATGCGCTCGATCAGGGTCGCCGCCTTGTTATAGCCGATAGCGAGGCGCCGCTGGATATAGGAGGTGGAGGCCTTCTTGTCGTTCAGCACGATATGGACGGCCTTGTCGTAAAGCTCGTCGCCCGAGCCGGCATAATCGTCGCCGCCGCCATCGCTATCGCCGCCGAACTCGCCGCCTTCTTCGTCATCGGCGGTGATGGAATCGAGGTAATCGGGCGTGCCCCGGCTCTTGAGGTGAGCGACCACGGCTTCCACTTCCGCGTCCGACACGAAGGGGCCGTGCAGGCGCTTGGTGCGGCCGCCTGAGGCCATATAGAGCATGTCGCCATTGCCCAGCAGCTGTTCGGCGCCCTGTTCGCCCAGAATGGTGCGCGAATCGATCTTCGACGTAACCATGAACGAGATACGCGTGGGGAAGTTGGCCTTGATCGTGCCGGTGATGACGTCGACGGACGGACGCTGGGTGGCGGTGATGATGTGGATGCCGGCGGCGCGGGCCATCTGGGCGAGGCGCTGGATGGCCCCTTCAATGTCCTTGCCGGCCACCATCATCAGGTCGGCCATTTCGTCGACGATAACAACGATATAGGGCAGCACTTCGAGGTTGAATTCCTCGCTCTCAAAGATCGCTTCGCCGGTTTCGTGGTCAAAGCCGGTCTGCACCGTGCGGGTGATGACCTTGCCCTCGGCGGCCGCTTCGCTGACGCGCTGGTTGAAACCATCGATATTGCGCACGCCGATCTTGCTCATCTTGCGATAGCGATCTTCCATCTCGCGCACCGCCCATTTGAGCGCCACGACCGCCTTTTGCGGGTCGGTGACGACTGGGGTGAGCAGATGGGGAATGCCGTCATAGATGCTCAATTCGAGCATCTTGGGATCGATCATGATCATGCGGCACTGCTCGGGCGTCATCTGGTAGAGCAGGCTGAGAATGAAGGTATTGATACCCACCGACTTGCCCGAGCCGGTGGTGCCGGCGATGAGCAGGTGCGGCATGCGCGCAGATCGGCAATCACCGGCTCGCCGCCAATGGTCTTGCCGAGGCAAATGGGCAGCTTGCCCTTCATCTTCTCGAAATCGGAGCTGGCCAGCATTTCGCGGAAATAGACGGTTTCCCGATTCTGGTTGGGCAGCTCGATACCAATGGCGTTGCGGCCCGGCACCACGGCGACGCGGGCGGAAATCGCACTCATCGAGCGGG
The DNA here is from genome assembly GCA_025452255.1 of Devosia sp. A8/3-2. Lineage (GTDB taxonomy): Bacteria > Pseudomonadota > Alphaproteobacteria > Rhizobiales > Devosiaceae > Devosia. The sequence goes on along the minus strand of CP104974.1, from coordinate 472,301 downwards.
CAATATCGTCGGCCAGCGAAATGACGCGGCTCGATTTGATACCCGGCGCGGGCTCGAGTTCGAACAGGGTCACGACCGGGCCGGGACGGACATTGATGATGTCGCCCTTGACGCCGAAATCTTCCAGCACGCCTTCGAGCTGGCGGGCCATTTCTTCCAGTGCGCTCCGGCGCATGCTCGGGCGATGGGCCCTTGTGACGGGGCTCAGCGAGCAGGCTCAGCGGCGGCAGTTCAAACCCGCCGGGCTCGTCAAGGAACGAGCTTTGCGCTTCGCGCGCCATGCGATTGCCCGGCACGGGGCGGGGCGCGGGCGCGGTGACGCGCGGCTTGGTCGGGTCAGCCGGGTGGAAGCGGGAATCCCCCTGCTGGCGGTGATTGATCACCGAGGGCGGCAGCGGCGCATCGGGCACGAAGGGAATGGAATCGTCATCCGGCTCATCGGGATAATCGACGGCCGTATCGTCATAGCTGGGCCGCGCATTGATGCGGGGCGAGATATCGCCCGGCGCGGCAAAACCCGGCTCGACCTGCGGGGCGCTGGGCGAATGGATGCGGCGCTGCGGGCTCTCGAAAGAGGGCTCGCCGCGCGGCGACACCACCGGCGCCCTGCCATCAAGGCTGGGCTCGAGATCGTCATCGCGCCGTGGCGCGGCATCGGCAGCGCGCTTTTCGGCATGGCTGGCGCGGGCGCGGCGGAAGGCGGTGCGCAGCGAATAGCCCATATGGACCATGGCGCCCAAGGCGATATCGACGATTGGGTTGGATTCGGGCTCGTCATCGGCTTCCGCCGGGGCGGCAGTCGATTTGCGGCCGGCAGTAGCGGCTTGCGCCTTGCGCGGCGCGGTCGAAACCGTGCTGCCCAGACCCATGCCGATCCAGAACAGGGCCAAAGCCGGGGCCGAAATGATGATGGCGAACAGCGCGGCGGTCACCGCCTGCGGCTGGGCGCCGGTGATCATGGTGGCCGTGGTCATGAAGCCGGTGCCGACAAGGCCCCCAGCCCCGTGGGCAGCGGCCGTGTCTCGGGCATGGCGACGAAGGAGAAGACGCCGGTGGCCGGGATTGTGGCGCCCAGCCAGCCGATCAGGCGCAGGCCCATATGGGTGGGCACGCGGCGGCGCACCATGGCCCAGCCCCACAGGGCCGGTGGTACCATCAGCACCGTGGCGCCTGTGCCCAGCGTCTGGAACAGGATGTCGGCAATGGCCGAGCCGGGAAAGCCCAGCCAATTGGCGGCCGGCTTGCTCGTGGCATAGGAAAAGCTGGGGTCATCCACCGACCGAGAGGCAAGTGCGGCAAGGCAAATTGCGACCAGCCCCAGCAGCACGAAGCCGACCAGCCGCATGGGAATGCGAATCGACAAAGCGGGCGGCGGCGCTGGCATGGCCTTGGCGCCGCTGCAGTGCCGCGCTGCGGCAGGGACCGGATTTCGTCGAGCACTGGTGCGGGATGGCTGGGCATGGGGCAAACTCAATACTGCCCGGAATTGACCGGGCCCAATTCCCTTCATGCTAGCGGGACCGGGTTAACCCAAGGCTAACCATGGGGGCGGGGAGGACATTTGCTGAAGTGGCGGTTTGGCGCGGTGCCACCTACCGATCTACCCACCCAACGCCGACTCTTCTCACCAGCTCTTCCCACCCACCGTCTCTCCCTCGGGTCAAGCCCGAGGGAGAGACGGCGAGGGGGATGGATCGGTGGTGGGCATGGATCGGGTAAAATAGAAAAGGCCCGCCACGAAGGGCGGGCCAGTCGCCGCAATCGTCCGAGGAGGAAGAACGAAGGGGAAGCCAAATTGATCGTGGTGTGCAGCCCGTGCAGTTTGCGAGTGGGAAGCCTCTGTGGCGGGCCAAGAGGGACACGAGCCGCACGCCACGATCAATTTTTTTGTCACTGAAGAAACCCGGCGGCGGGGAACGCCGCCGGGTGGATTAGGGTGTTACGAATTGTAGGCGCGCTCGCCGTGGCTCGACAGATCCGAGCCATCGCTTTCGCTCGATTCGGAGACGCGGGCGCCACCGAAGATTGCCTTGACGATGAGCATGGCGAGCAGGGCCACGACACCGGACCAGACGATGGCGATGATCACGCCGGTGAGCTGAACCATGAACTGGGCGCCCATTTCATAGCCGTCCAGCGGGTAGCCGCCAAAGCCGGGATTGGCAACGATGGCCGTGCCTGTGGCGCCGACAATGCCGCCCACACCGTGGATACCGAACACGTCGAGGCTATCGTCATACTTGAGCAGCGGCTTGAGGTTGACGACCGCCCAGAGGCAGACAAAACCGGCGACCGCACCCGAGACGATGGCGCCGCCGACACCGGCAAAGCCGGCTGCGGGCGTGATGGCGACGAGACCGGCAACAGCACCCGAAACGGCACCCAGAGCCGAAGCGTGGCCGCGAGTGATCTTTTCACCGATCACCTGAGCCAGCGCCGCAGCGGCCGGAGCCAGCACGGTGTTGATCAGGGCAACGGCCGTCAGCGCATTGGCTTCGAGATTGGAGCCGGCATTGAAGCCGAACCAGCCGAACCACAGCAGGCCGGCACCGATATAGGTGAGGACCAGATTGTGCGGAGCGATCGGCTCCTTCATGTAGCCCGAGCGCGGCCCGAGCACGATGGCAGCGACCAGAGCGGCCACACCGGAATTGATGTGAACCACGGTGCCGCCGGCAAAGTCATAGGCACCCATGCCGAACAGCAGGCCGGGGCCCGACCAGACCATGTGGGCCATCGGGATATAGGAGAAGGTGAACCAGATGGCCGAGAACGCCATCAGCGCGCTGAACTTCATGCGTTCGGCAATGCCGCCCACGATGAGGGTCGAGGTGATGCAGGCAAAGGTCAGCTGGAAGACCACAAAGACCATTTCGGGCAGCTCGAACCCGGCCGAGAAGGTCGCGGCCCGCGAATCAAGGGTGACGCCCGAGAGGAAGAATTTGGAGAAGTCGCCGACGAAAGCCGACAGGCCCCCTTCGGTCGGGCCGGCGAAAGCCAGCGAATAGCCATAAGCCACCCACAGAATGGCGATCATCGAGAAGCCGAGAAACACCGGGTCAGAACGCTCAGGATATTCTTGGCACGGACCAGGGCCGCCATAGAACAGGGCCGTGCCCGGAATGGTCATGACGATGACGACCATGGTGGAAACCAGCATCCGAGCCACGTCGCCCTTGTCGACGACGGCAGTCACTTCAGCGGCCGCCTCGGCCGCCGGAGCGGCAGCGTCCTGCGCAAATGCCGGCAGCGCCAGCAGCAGGGAGGCGATTGCAGCGCTCCCCAAAACTTTTGACATCTTCATCTTGTTGTTCTCCCGATGACGCTTAGAGGGCAGAAGCGCCGGTTTCACCGGTGCGGATACGGGTGACGGCCAGAAGATCGAGCACGAAGATCTTGCCATCGCCGATACGGCCGGTCTGGGCGCTGTCGCGAATGGCCGTGGAAACGGCATCGGCTAGGGCGTCATCAACGGCGATTTCAACTTTGAGCTTGGGCAGGAAGTGCACGGCATATTCGGTACCACGATAGATTTCCGAATGCCCCTTCTGGCGGCCGTAACCCTTCACCTCGGTCACGGTCATGCCGTGCACGTCGAGCGAGTTGAGAGCTCGGCGAACCTCTTCGAGGCGTGATGGCTTGATAATTGCAATCACCAGTTTCATGTGAGCCCCTTTGCGACTTGGCGCTGGTCTGGAATGCCCAACTAGACTCAAGCGCCGTGCCAAGTCGGCAAGTCGCTAAAATCATCAGCAAAAACAATGAATTAGGAATTCACAAAGGATTCACAACGCGGCCGCTGCTACGTAATGCACAAAAATGTGCAAAACCGCCGCGAATTGGGCAAAATTACGGCAAGGCTGCCGCGACCTTCGGCCCCTTGCGCCTTAAGCGTGCAGGCGCTCAATAGGGGAAAGGAGAACTGACATGGCCAGCGCCGGACAAACCCATGATGTGCTGATCGTCGGCGGCGGCCCGGTGGGGCTGACACTGGCGCTCGCCCCGGTGCAATCCGCACGCGGCATCCGTGTCGGGCTGGTCGACCGGCGGCCACTATCCGTGCCGCGCGACAATCGCGCCTCGGCCATTGCAGCGGGCGTGCGGCGGGTGTTCGAGGCCTTGGGCGTGTGGCCGGATATGGCCGCCCAATCGCAGCCCATCACCGCCATGCGCATTACCGATTCGGGGCTCGGGGATATTTCGCGGCCCCTGTTTCTCAGCTTTGAGGGTGATGTGGCGCCCGGCGAAGCCTTTGCCCATATGGTGCCCAATCGCGTCAGCGGACAGGTGCTGCTCGATGCCGTCGCGGCGCAGATCGAGGTGATTGCGCCGGCTGAAATCGCCGCCCGGGAAAGCGATGCCCGGTCCGCCTGGCTGGTGCTGGCCGATGGCCGCGTGCTGGTGGCGCCCCCGGTGGTGGCAGCCGACGGCGGGCAATCGGCGCTGCGGCAGATGGCGGGCATTCATGTCGTCGAACACGACTACCGCCAGACCGGGCTCGTCACCACGATCGCCCATGAACTACCCCATGACGGCGTCGCCTATGAGCATTTCCGTCCCGCCGGCCCCTTTGCCAGCCTGCCGTTGCCGGGCAATCGCTCCTCGCTGGTCTGGACCGAATCCAGCGCCGATGCGCCGCGCTTCCTCGCCATGGACAAAGCCGCTTTGGCGCTCGAAATCGAGGCCGTGATGGGTTCAACGCTTGGCGCGGTGACCGTCGAGGACGATCTGGCGGGCTTTCCGCTCCGCATGCGCATCGCCCGCGATTTCGTTGCGACCCGGCTGGCTCTGGTGGGCGACGCCGCCCATGTGGTGCATCCGATTGCCGGCCGGGGGCTCAATCTGGGGCTCAAGGACGTGGCGGCTCTGGCCGAAGTGGTGATCGAAGCCGTCCGGCTGGGGCTCGATCACGGCGGCGACGACGTGTTGGCGCACTATCAGGGCTGGCGCCGGCTCGACACCTCGGCCATGGCCATGGTGACGGACGGCATGAACCGGCTGTTTTCCAATGACGCCGCCCCAATACGCGCCGTCCGCGATTTCGGCCTCGGGCCCGGTCGACCGCGCCGGCCCCATCAAGGCCGCCATGATCCGCACAGCGGCGGGGGTCTCGGGCAATGGCCCGAGGCTGCTGAGTGGGCTGCCGATCTAGCTCGGCCCCCGCGTCAGCGCCTTGATCTCATCCGGCTCCACGCTGCGCGCTTCATCCAGACTCAGCAGCGGCACGCCTTTGTTGATGGGGAAGGCCAGGCGCGCGGCCACTGAAATCAGCTCGGTATGGTCACCCGACAGGATCAGCCGCGTCTTGGTGAGCGGGCAGACCAGCATTTCGAGCGTCCGCACATCCAGCACATGGCGGGGATCGACGCCGGAGGGCATCAGTTGAGCGGGGGCGGTCATTGCCGCCGCGCGCCATTTCATATTCGGTCATAGCGATCAGGGTTTCGCGCGCTGCTCCAGCGTCTGCGCCTCCAGCAGCACCTGCTTTTCGGCGGCGCCATAGGGCGAAACCATGCAGCAGAAATTGACCAGATCGGCCGTGCCGGTGCGCTCGATCTCTTCGAAATTGAGGTCGATATTGGCGAACTCGGCATAGTCGCGCATCATCTTGATGAAGCGATCGCGATCCACCGCGTCTTCCCCGAAATCGCGGGTGAAATCCATGGCAAAATCCTCGGCGGCGATGACCGCCTGCCGATAGGGCGTCATCACCGTCAATTCATGGGCGAGGCGGAAACGGGTAACGCCTTCCAGAATGATGAAATAGCGCCCCTCCCCGCTTTCCTCGAAATGGGTGATCCGGCCCGTGCACCCGATCTGCTGCAGCGGGCTGCGGCCCTGCGGGCTTTCCTCGGACGTGTCCTCAGGCTGGATCAGCCCGATCAGCCGGTCGCCGCGCAGGGCCGCGTCCACCATCTCTATATAGCGCGGCTCAAAGATATTGAGCGGGCGATGCGAAAAGGGCAGCAGCAGCGCCCTGGTCAAAGGAAAGACCGGGACGGATTTGGGCAGCTCGGCAGCAGAGGTCGGTCGCTTGGGCATGAGGTCTCCGGCTCAGGAAAACAGAGCAGCCGACAGCAGCCGGCGGCCCTTGAGCGTGGCGGGGTCCTTGGGGCCCCGAGCTTCAAAAATTCGAGCAGCTTCTTGCGCGCGCCGTCTTCGTTCCAGTGCGATCGCGCTTGAAGATGGCGACCAGCGCTTCGGCAGCCTCGACGCGCTTGCCTTCGGCATTGAGCACGACGGCCGAGTCGAACCGGGCCTGATGATCATCCGGGTTGGTGGCAAGCGCGGCTTCCAGCGCCGAAGTTTCTGACAATTCAGCCGCTTCATCGAGCAGGCGGATCAGAATTGACCAGCGTTGTATAGGCTTCGCCCTTGCGCTCGGCCTCGGGCACCATGTCGAGCGTGGCCTTGGCCTGTTCTGGTCTCGCCAGCGGCGAGATAGACCTTGGCGAGGCCGATCAGCGCCACTGCATGATCGGGAACGTGCTGGACCACCATGCCGAAAATCTGCGCGGCGCGACCGAGATCGCCAGCGGTCAGCGCCTCTTCGGCGGCAGCGAGGGCTTCACTGATCTGGGCGTCCATCGAGCCTTCGGCCGGCGCGGGCTCAGGCGCGCCGGCAATCACCTTGTCGGCAAAGCGGCGCACTTCGCCCTCGGGCATGGCGCCCATAAAGCCATCGACCGGCCGGCCGCCGGAAAAGGCAAAGACGGCAGGAATCGATTGAATGCCAAGTTGGCCGGCAATCTGGGGGTTTTCGTCGATATTGATCTTGATCAGGCGGATCTTGCCGGCCTTTTCATTGACCACTTTTTCCAGCGCCGGCGTCAGCTGGCGGCAGGGGCCGCACCAGGGCGCCCAGAAATCAACGAGGACGGGTGTATCGAGCGAAGCATCGATCACGTCGGCCTTGAAAGCCTGATCTGTCGAATCCTTTATCAGCATGCCAGCAGCGCAGCAGCGGGAGAAGTCGGTGTTGCAACGTTAAACGGAGTGGACATCGGCGTGACGGGCCCTTGGCGTTTTTCGAATTTTGGGTCGGTTCTGGGCTCTTCTTGCGCCCGCAAACCGTGGTGTGACAAGCCCTTCTATCCACAAGGCGACCGGAAGATGACGAAGCGGTCAAAATGTGGGTTGCAATCAGGCAGGTGATTGGGCATATAGGCGCGCATCGGGGCACTGCCAAGGCGGTGACGACGATATGGAGTGCGGGTGTAGCTCAGGGGTAGAGCATAACCTTGCCAAGGTTAGGGTCGTGGGTTCGAATCCCATCGCCCGCTCCAAATACCAAAGTCCGGCATGGCTTTGGTGACAAAGGGTCCTTCGGGACCCTTTTTGTTTTTCCGGGTTTTGCATTTTCCAGCAACCGAAATGGGCGCCGATAGTTCCTCCTGCCGGCAGAACAGGGAGAATTGCGCCATGGCACATGTACGCTATGAGGTCGTCGAGCATGACGGCGGCTTTGCCTATAAGGTGGGGGATGTGTTTTCGGAGAGCTTTCCGACGCACCGCGCGGCGCTGGACGCGGCCATCGCCGCCGCCGACCGCCAGCAAGCCGCCGGGCAGACTCAGGCCATCGGCTATCAGGACGAGCAAGGACGCTGGCACGAAGAGCTGGCGCGCGGCGATGACCGGCCACAAACCGAAGTCGAAGACGATCTGATCGAGCCAATTGGGCGGAAGCCCCGGCGTTAGTGACCAGTCGAATCAAGAAACGCCATGAGTTCCTTGGCGGCGGCGCTGCCGGCACGGTTGGCGCCGATGGTGGAGGCCGAGGGGCCGTAGCCGACTAGATGAATGCGCTTGTCGCGCTCCACCTGTGTGGCGAGCCGCCCGCTCATGACGATGCCGCCCGAGGGCTCGCGCAATTGTAGCGGCGCCGGGTGATCGAGCGCACTGCGAAAGCCGGTGCACCACAGGATCACATCGACATCGAGATTTTTGCCATCGGCCCAGCGCACCCCTGTTGGCGTAATCTCGTCGAACATGGGTTGGCGGTCCAATACGCCACGGGCGCGTGCCGCCTCGATGGCCGGGGTGACCGGCAGGCCCGTGACCGACACCACCGAGCCCGGCGGCAGGCCCCGGCGCACGCGCTCTTCGACCAATGCCACGGCGGCGCGGCCGGCATCAGAATCGAAAGGGCCGTCGCGAAAGCGCGGCGGCGTGCGCGTGACCCAGCTGGTTGTGGTGACTTGCGAGATTTCGTCGAGCAATTGGATAGCGGAAATGCCCCCGCCGACCACCAGTACGTGCTGGCCGGCAAATTCTGGGCGCTCTTATAGTCGCGCGTATGCAGCTGGCGGCCGGTGAAGAGATTCTTGCCCGGATATTCGGGAATGAACGGCTTTTCCAGTGCCGGTGGCGTTGATCAGCCCCTCGGCGGAAAACACGCCGCGATCGCTTTCGACCCGCAGCCGCGCGCCGTGTCGCAGACCACGCTGACGCTGGCGGGACGCAACACATTGAGGCCGAAGCGTTCTTCATAGGCAGCGAAATAACGGGGCACAGCCACGGCGGCCTGCACCGAATCATCGCCGCCCGCCAGCTCGGCAAAGGACAGGCCCGGCAGGTCATGCACGCGATTGACCGTGCTCAGCGTCAGCGAAGGCCAGCGATATTGCCGGGCGCCACCCGGCGCCGGGGCCCGGTCGAGCACGATGAAATCGCGGCCGGGCGTAAGGCCCAATTGCTTGAGGTGATAAGCCGAGGACAGCCCCGCCTGTCCTGCGCCAATCACGACAATGCGGGTTTTGAGCGCAACGCGCAGGGCAGGGGATGGATCTGACAAAGGCGGGCTCCCGGGGAGAGCCCATATTTAGGGATGGCCGGCGATGGGGGCAAGCATGCTGGATCCGAGCCCTTGACTCCCACCCACGATCGATCTATTTAACGTCTATGTTAATTAACGGATGCGTTAAATGCAGGCCGATCCCCTAAGCACCACGCTGGCCGCCCCGGCTGATCCGACCCGCCGCGCCATTCTGGCTCGGCTGGGGCAGGGCGAGGCCAATGTCAATGACCCGGCCGAACCTTTCGCTATCAGCCTGCCGGCCATTTCCCGCCATCTCAAGGTGCTCGAAACTGCGGGCTCGGTGTCGCGCGGCCGCACGGCGCAATGGCGCCCGGTCCGCCTCGAAGGTGCCCCCTGCGGGACCTCGCCACCGGCTCGAGCATTATCGCAAATTCTGGGACGAGGGCTTCGACAAGATGGATGCCCTCATCAAGGACCTCAGCACAGGAGATTCCGATGCAGCCAAAAACTGAAGCCATGGCCGACAATGAACTCTTCATCGACCGCACTTTCACCGCGCCCGCAGCGCTGGTGTTTCGCCTGTGGAGCGATGCCGAATTGCTCAAGCGCTGGTTCGGCCCCAAGGATTTCACCTGCCCCAGCTACACGCTCGATTTCCGCGTCGGCGGCGCCTATCGCGGCATGATCCGCTCGGCGCAATATCCCGATGGCTGGTTCGGCGGCACGTTTAAGCAGATCGTGCCCAATAGCAAAATCGTCATGAGTTTTGCACGGGAACAGGGCTCGGGCCAGACCGATCTGACCGACATCACCATCACGCTCGATGAGGCCGATGGCGTGACCATGCAGCGCTTCCACCGAGCGCCGTTCGCTTCGATCGCCGAGCGCGACAGCCATTTGAGTGGCTGGAGTGAATGTCTCGACAAGCAGATGCGCTACCTCAGCGACAATCCCGCCTAAAGGAGAGACCCCATGCAACAGACCCATCACGGCTCCTGCCATTGCGGCGCCGTCACCTTCGAGGCCGATATTGATCTCAGCGTCGAATCCCGCCGCTGCAATTGCACCTATTGCGCCAAGACGCGCTATTGGAAGAGCTTTGTCGGCGTCGATGACATTCGCCTGCTGAGTGGCGCTGACAACTCGGCCGATTACCGCGCGCCTGATTCGCTCTGGCCGCCCGATCACATCCATCACCATTTCTGCAAGACCTGCGGCGTGCAGCTCTATTCGCGCGGCTTTCTCGAGCAGATGGGCGGCTGGTTTTACGCGCTCAACATCGCCGTACTCGACAATGTATCGCCCGATGATTTTGCCAAGGTGCCCATCACCTATGAAAACGGCATCGCCGACAAGCAGATGGAGCCGCCCGCGGTGAGTTCTTACCTCTGAGATTGCCCGGTCGGCCCTCCTCCCTTAAGGGCGGCCGGTCGTGGCTCCCCACCCCTGTGGCCCACCCGCCACACCTGTCCGCCATCCCCATCACCCTCAGGAACCAAGTCTTTCAGGCCCCCGTTTACTCCAGCACGGGGCGGTAACCGCGCGGAGCCTCCCGGTCTCCGCTTCCGCAATAAGTGGCTCGTCCACTTCCTTGAAAGGATCAGACCAATGAAACAGCTTCTTCTGGCGAGTGTAGCCGCACTGGCGCTTGGCATTGTCATGCCGGCCTTTGCCCGAGATGTGCTGATCGGCACCGAAAATGATGTCGAGGCCGGCGCCACGATCGGCGCGGGCGGCGGCAGGATTGCCGGCGCCACGGTCGGCGCAGTGCTGGCCGGCCCGCTGGGCGCCGCGATCGGTGGCTTTGCCGGGGCCACTCTGGGCGCCGAGGCGGGTATCGAAACCTCGGTGGTCGATTATGCCGGCGCCCATCCGGTCGAACCCATCTATCTCGAAAGCGCCCTCGATATCGGCTATGTGCTGCCGCCCGATGTGGTGATCTACCCGGTCGAGACCGACCCCTCCTATGGCTATATCTATGCCAATGACCGCGTCTGGATCGTCGATCTGCAAAGCCGGGCCCCGGTGCAATCACCGGGCTATCTGGTCACCCAGACCTATGTCGATTATGCCATCGCCAATCCCATCGATCCGGTGCCGCTCCGTGGCGATGTGGTCGTGGGCTATGTAGTGCCGCCCGATGTCGCACTGACTCCGGTGCCCCAATCGAGCTATTCCTATGTCTATATCGAGGGCCGTCCGGCCCCGGTCGAGCACCAGCCGCGCCGTGGTCTGGGTCAACTAGTCCCGGCGCCGCGAGCATTCCCTCCCTTTCGGGGGCGGGATGGGGTGGAAGTTCCGTAGTCACGCCCGCCCCGAAGCCGTCCGGTTCACCCCGGGCGGCTTTGCTTTGACCGCCCGCCGAGTTTGGGCAATATAGCGCCATGAGGTCGGAGGGGCGCATGGCCGATATTCTCGATTATTGTCAGGGGCTCAAGCAGGTCGCGTTCAAGCCGGGCCAGCTCATGCTGCCCGAGGGCGAGCGGCTGGGCCGGCTCTATGTGCTGGTCGAGGGGCAGGTGGAGGTCATCCGCGAGCGCACCCGGGTCACCCATGTCGATGAGCCCGGCTCGATTTTCGGCGAAATGGCCGTGCTGCTCGATATGCCCCATTCAGCCAGCGTCAAGGCGCTGTCCGCCGTCACCGCCTATGAAATCCCCGACGCACTGACCTTTCTCGATAACCGCCCCGAATTTTCTCTCCACATTGCCACCATGCTGGCGCGGCGGCTTTATTACACCACCTCCTATCTCGTCGATCTGCAGCAACAGGCCGCCGGCAAGCGGCAGGATCTCGATCTGGTCGATCAGATCCCGGCCTCGCTCGTCGAACCCGCCGACCGCAAGAGCAAAGCTGCACGATGAATAAGCCGGCTCTCACCATCACCTATTGCACCCAGTGCAATTGGCTGCTCCGCTCGGCTCGGATGGCCCAGAAATACTCTCCACCTTTAGCCTTGAAATGGGCGCGGTGACCCCGGTCCCCGGCACCGGCGGCATTTTCGAGATCAGCCTTGATGGCGAATTGATCTGGGAGCGCAAGCGCGATGGCGGCTTTCCCGACGTCAAGCAGCTCAAGCAAATGGTGCGCGACCGCATCGATCCCGACCGCGATCTGGGCCATATCGATCGCCCCCATACGGCCTGATCCGGGGGACTTTCTTTTCTTTTGGCTTGCGGTAGTCTTTGCTCATGGAAAGCGACGCGCCGTCGCGTCGCTCCTTGAGGGAGAGCCAAGCGTCATGGCGCATAAGTTCAAGATCACTGCCGCCAAGAATGGCGAGTTCGTCGCCAAGTTCGTCTACAATAGCGAAACCATGGTCTGGTCGGAAAACTACAAGTCCAAGGCCAGCGCGCAGAACTGCATTGAATCCATCAAGAAGAACGCGCCCTCCGCCGCCATTGTCGATCTGACCAAGGGCGAAGAGGGCAAGGGCTACCGCTTCGAACTGGTCGCTTCCAAGGATGGCCAGACCTTCGTGCGCTTCGTCGCCGCCAATAACGAAACCATGGTGCGGTCCGAGACCTACAAATCCAAATCCAGCGCCAAAAACTGCATCAAATCCGTGCAGGAACGCGGCCCCAAGGCCAGAAACCGTCGACGAGTCCTGAGCGGCACTACCCCCACCCGCAATGCCGCAATCCATCGCTGTTCTCCCTCGGGCTTGACCCGAGGGCCACTCCGACATGGCAGGTGTTGCGAATGATCCTCGGGGCAAGCCCGAGGAAGGCGCGGTGTGTGGAATGGGCATGGGCGGACTGACCAAAAACAAAGACTTCCCACCCCACGCACCTCTCCCACCAAACCCCATTCCCAAGCCCCAACCACCCGGTCTAGTCTTGCCGGCAAATCGTTCCGGGAGAATGCCGCCTCATGTCATCCATCCTCAAGCTGCTCGCCACCGCCGCGGCCTCGCTGGCGTTTGGCGCCGTTTCCGTCCGAGCCCGGGATGCCCTGCCAGATCTGGGCGGCCGCACCATCGTCGCGGTCACCGAAAATGCCTATGTGCCGCTCAATTTCACCGATCCGAAAACCGGGGAGGGCATTGGCCTTGAATATGACCTGTTCAACGAGGTCGCCAAGCGCCTCAATGCCAAGGTCGATTGGCAGCTCTCCAGCTGGGACGTGATGATCCGGGCGGTGCGTGATGGCCAGTTCGAAGTGGGCATGGATGGCATCACCATCAATGAAGAACGCGCCGAGCTGGTCGATTTCTCCGATGCCTATCTCACCAGCGAGCAATTCATGCTGGTGCGCGCGGACGAGACCCGCTTCACCGATGCCGAGAGCTTTGCCACCGATCCCGATCTGCTGATCGGCGCCTGTGCCGGCACCACCAATTTCTATGTCGCGGTCTATAATGTGCTCGATGGCGAGGAGAGCAATCCGCGCATCAAGCTGTTCGACACTTTCGGCACGTCGGTCTCGGCGCTGCAGACTGGCGATGTCGATACCGTGCTGATGGACCAGACCTCGGCCAATGGCTATATCGGGGCCAATCCGGGCGCCTTCAAAGTCATTGGCGGCCCGCTCGGCGCCGAGGATTTCGGCTTCATCCTCACCCCGGGCTCCGATCTGCTCGAGCCCATCAACGCCGCCATCGCCGCCATCAAGGCCGACGGCACCATGGAAAAGTTCCAGCAGAAGTGGTTCTACGAATACAACGCGGCGCAGTAGGGCGCGTGGCCCATCCATTATGCGCCTTCCCTCGTCGCGTGGGAGGGCGCAGCCTTAAGTTCGCGGCTCGCTCCGTGACCAAGACACCATGACCTATATCCCCCGCCGCGCCTCCATTCTCGCCCGCACGCCCCGGTGGCTGCTCGCCATTGCCCTGCTTTTCGTGCTTGGCCTGTGGGCCATGACGGCCAATGCCGGCTATGCCGTCATCTTCCGCGCGCTGTCGGGCGGCATAGCCACCACGCTCTGGGTCACCGGCGTCGCCTTCACCGCGGCCACCGCGCTCGGCCTGCTCGTCGCCCTCGCCCGCACGTCGACCAATCGCGTGCTGCGCAGATTGGCCACCTTCTATGTCGAGATCATCCGCGGCATTCCGGTGCTGGTCTTCCTGTTCTACGTCGCCTTTGTCGGCGCCCCGAGCATGGTCGCCGCCATCAATTGGTTGCTGCAGCCCATTGGCGGCACGATCACCATCCGCCAGTTCGATTTCGCTCGGCGGGCCATCGTGGCGCTCACCATCTGCTATTCCGCCTTTATCGCCGAAATCTTCCGCGCCGGCATCGAGGCGGTCAATTCCGGCCAGTCGAGGCTGCTCGCGCGCTGGGCCTGTCGCGCTGGCATTGCTTCCGCTTCATCATCGCCCCGCAAGCCCTGCGCACCATCCTGCCCCTGCTGGGCAATGACTTCGTCTCCATGGTCAAGGATTCAGCCCTCGTCTCGGCTTTGGGCGTGCAGGACATTACCCAATTGGGCAAAGTCTATTCCTCCAGCACGTTCCTGTTTTTCGAAACCTATAATGTGGTGGCCTTCCTCTATCTCACCATGACCATTTCGCTGTCCCTGCTGGTCCGCCTGCTGGAAAACCGCCTGCGCAGCGAGCGGCGCTAATAGCTCGAAGCTGGTGCTCCTTCCTCCCCTCCCCGGTGAGGGGAGTGTTCTCCGGACGCGTTCAAGAATGCGCCGGAATGACCCTGTGGGTGGCATGAGTCCCGAGTAAACACTCCCCTCAAGGGGGAGGGGAGGCAGATCGTGCCTCTCCAACGGCACTTGCCGAGCCGCTCAAACTTCCCCACTTATACCCCGCAACCCACGGAGACCCCGCCCATGCCTCGTCTCGCCGCCCTCGCTCTTGCCGCCTTCGCCGCGCTGTCCCTTGCCGCCTGTGGCGATAATCGCACCGTGGGTTCTGTCGGCGTCGATTGGACCGGCAATGACATCGCCATCGATGCGCTGGCCGATCCGGGAGTGAATGGCGTGGTCTGCCACCGGCTTATTTCAACCGCTCCTTCATCGATCGCCTCAGCCGGGGCAATTGGTTCGAGGACCCTTCCTATTCCGCGCTCGATTGCTCGGTGGTCGGCCCCCTCACGATCGGTAATATTTCCCTGCGCCCCGGTGGCGAGGAAATCTTCCACGAGGGGCGTTCGCTGATCTGGAAGTCGCTGCGCGTCACCCGCATTTATGACGCCGCCAACAATTCGCTGATCTATCTCGGCCATGCCCGCGAATTGCAGCAGGGCTCAGGCAAGATGAGCCTGTCGGTCATCCCGCTCAATGGCGAGACTGTCACCTGGACCAATGGCGCGCCCACTCCTGCCACCACCCCGGCCACGGTCAATACGCAATAGGGATTTCTGCCGCCATCCTGCCTCACGCCATCCCATTGGAACGCCATAGCGTTCCGCCCGGCGACAACATAAAAAGATTTCGCGCCGCTCGGCTTATGTCAGCGGCGCGCAGTACGATATTGTCAGCCTCAGGCAAGACGATCACCCGTTCAGGCGCACAAGGATCAAAAATGGCCATTCTGATTGGCGATACCGCCCCCGATTTCACCCTCGAATCCACCGAGGGCACCATCCATTTCCACGATTATATCGATGGCTCTCGGGCCGTGCTGTTCAGCCATCCCAAGAATTTCACGCCGGTCTGCACCACCGAATTGGGCTACACCGCCAAGCTCAAGCCCGAATTCGACAAGCGCGGCGTCAAGGCCATTGGCCTGTCGGTCGACAAGCTCGAAGATCACGCCGGCTGGGCCAAGGATATCGAGGAAACCCGTGGCACAGCGCTCAATTTCCCGCTGCTGGCCGATACCAAGGGCGAAGTCGCCCGCCAGTATGACATGATCCATCCCAATGCCGACAATACGCTGACCGTGCGGAGCCTGTTCGTCATCGGGCCGGACAAGAAGGTCAAGCTCAAGATCGAATACCCGGCCTCCACCGGCCGCAATTTCGATGAAGTGCTGCGCGTCATCGATAGCCTGCAGCTCACCGCCAAGCACCGAGTCGCCACCCCGGTCAATTGGAAGCAGGGTGAGGATGTCATCATCGTTCCCGCCGTGTCCAACGAAGCGGCCAAGGCCAAGTACCCCGAAGGCTGGACGGAACTGAAGCCCTATCTACGCATTGTGCCCCAGCCCTGCGCTTAGAGCGGCGGCTGCCTCATGCGCCAAAGCGCGCTCGTTTTCTCCCTGATAACTGGGCGGCAGCCAACCTGCCGCCCTTTTCTTTGGGTGTCCACGACACCGTGGATAGAGCGAGCCCGTGGCTCGCCTCACCCCAGCCCCAATTCCGCCCGCAGCTTCCGTGTCAGCCGCAGCGCCACCAGCCGATGCGCCTCGGTGATATACGCCTTGATCTCATCCTCGCTGAGCGGCGAGTTGGCATCGATGGCGACCCAGCCCGCTCGCGCAAGATAGGGCGCCGGTCTTATCCCCTCCAGTTCGGTCAGCAGCTCATAGGCCATGTCCGACACCTTGAGCGACACCGTGCCGGGTTCGCTATTGAGCAGCGCAAATATCTTGCCGCCGACCTTCCCCACCGAGGCATTGCCCCATTGCCGCACCAGCGTCGTGCTGGGCAGGCTCAAAATGAATGTCTCGAATGCGGCGCGCTGCAGGATGGGATGAAAGGTGATGCTCAATGCTAACAGTCCGCTAACCAAAACGCTGATCCGGTGACCCGGATCGGCGTTCATTTTGCCCTTAAGAACCGTCGCCTTTATTCGGCAGCGGCGCTCACCTGGTCCCGATTGGACAGGACACGCCGGTGCCCTGCAACCCGCAATAGCCGTTCGGATTTTTCGCCAGATATTGCTGGTGATAAGTTTCCGCATAATAGAATTCACCGGCCGGGGATATCTCGGTGGTGATGGCGCCTGTGCCTCGAGCCCGCAAGGCCTCCTGATAGGCCTGTTTGCTGGCCGCCACCACAGCCGCCTGTTCGGGCGTCGTGGTATAGATGGCCGAGCGATATTGCGTGCCCACATCATTGCCCTGCCGCATGCCTTCGGTCGGGTTATGCTCCTCCCAGAAGGTCTTGAGCAGTGTGTCGAGGCTGATAGCCTTGGGGTCATACACCACCTTGACCGCCTCGGTATGTCCGGTCTGGCCCGAGCACACTTCCTCATAGCTCGGATTGGGCGTGCTGCCACCCTGATAGCCCACAGCGGTCACGATCACGCCCGGCAATTGCCAGAACAGCCGCTCCGCGCCCCAGAAGCAACCCAGCCCCAAATAGATGGTTTGACTGCCTTCGGGATAGGGTCCCTTGAACGCTGCGCCATTGACATAATGCTCAGCTGCCACAGGCATTTGCGCCGCGCGACCCGGCAGGGCCTCAGCGGCGGAGGGGATGGTCGTCGGCTTGGATTTGAAGAACATCGAGTGCTTTCCTTTCATGCCAAATAGGCCAAATGGTCAGATCTGGTCTTGCCGCACGAAGCGTTCGCGCCGGGGTGTGCGCCCAACCAGTGCCAGCACGATGCCGGGCACACCAAACACGGCAAAAGCCGGATAGGTCAGCAGCGCATCGAGCGCCCGTTCCAGCAGATCGGCAAAGAACCGGCTGTCCAGAAACGCCCGCATGCCGTCAAGGCTGGGCGCATGCAGGCTGGTCCGGGCATCGGCAAGGCTGGTGAACATCACGGCATTGGCGCCCAGCGAGCGGGTACCATCGATAACCAATAGAACCAGCGCCGAGCCAATCAGCCAGTGCCGGCAATTCTCAAGATCAGCCGCATTCCCATTCCCTGTGCTGGACGGGGATAAGGTGTGGCCGGCTTACCCGTTCCTCCCGTGCACAAGGTTTCTTTTGCCATGCCCACGGGTCTGCCTACAAGATGGGAACGGCCGGGCAAAAAACAATCGTCATCTCTTTGACGTGATCCCTTGCGCCCCCGCCGTTGATAAGTATATTGCGCCTCGCTCGCGTCGGCCCACCAGCCGGCCCCTCCGGCGATTCCAGCCCGGGGATAAGGCGATGCGGAGAGATGGCCGAGTGGTCGAAGGCGCACGCTCGGAAAGTGTGTAGGCGGGGAACCGTCTCAAGGGTTCGAATCCCTTTCTCTCCGCCATTTTTTACCAATTGACATTGCTAGGTTATTTGTCGGTCCACCAGCGGCCATGGCTGCCGTCGAATTTGCGCATCTGCCCTCGGTCGCCCTCGGGCAGATGTAGCGGTCTGGCGCCGATGGAACCGGGCCAGCTCGCCAAGGTTATCCAACTGCAGCGACAGGAGGGTTTGATGAGCCGCGATGGACTGCCGACCGGACCGAGAACCGCCAAGCCGGATCGGGATGTTGCCGATCCCCATCCCGAAACGGAAGAAAACTTCCACGACAATGAACGACCGGGCGGCACCAATCCGCCACGGAAGGATATCGGCCCCAATTCCGCCCGACATGACGGCCAGAGGCCGCCGCGACCAAGCAATGTGGAGAATGACCGGCGCTAGCCGAGACTGCAAACGGAGGGGAAAACATGAATATCGCCAATCTGCAGCTCGAAGGACTCTATCTGGCCGTGGCCGCGATCAATGACGTGCTGGTGCAGAAAAATATCCTGACCCGGGACGAGGTGAGCCCGGCGCTGCGCCGCGCCGAGCAGATGGCGGTCGGCGATGACCGCATGGAAGAGCTCAGTGGCGCCGAGCGCGAGGCCGTGGCCTTTGCGCCCCGGCTGCTATTGCTGGCCAATGACCGGGCGATGTCCGGCCCTACCGGCTTTTCCGACTGGCCCGGCTGGTGGGACAGACCAAGCGGCCACATCCCGATCAGCTCTAGGAGCAATGAGCAGTCGTCGCTCTCCTTTGGAGGAGAGGCGGTTGCTCCTAGCCGGCTTCCCGCTGGTCACGCGCTGCGGCAAAACTATTGGCCGGGCGGGCGAGGCCCAGATTTTCCTGCAAGGTCGTGCCTTCATATTCATGCCGGAACAGGCCGCGGCGGCGCAGGATCGGCACCACCGGTCGACGAAATCGGTGAGACCGGTGGGCAGGATGGGCGGCATGATGTTGAAGGCGTCGGCGGCCCCGTTCTCGAACCATTCGACCATAGCGTCGGCGATCTGCTCGGGTGTGCCCACCACCGTGCGATGGCCGCGGGCGCCGGCCACAGCCAGATACAATTGGCGCAGCGTCAGATTGTTGCGCTCGACCGGGTCCGTGACCAGTTTGAGCCGGCTCTTGTTGAGCTCGGTATCGGCCGGCAGCGGGGGCGCGCGATCGTCCAGCGAATAGCCCGAAAGATCCACCCCCTTATAGTGCCGCTGCAGGATGCTCCGAGCGATCGAGGGATGGATCAGCGACTGGATATGATCGTAATTGTCCTGCGCTTCCCGCTCGGTGCCGCCCAGCACCGGGAAGATACCGGGGCTGATCAGCAAATCCTCCCGGCTGCGCCCATAGCGCGCCAGCCTGCCCTTCACATCGCTGTAAAACTCCTGCGCGTCCGCCAGCGTTTGGTTGGCGGTAAAGATCATTTCGGCGGTGCGCGCCGCCAGCTCCCGCCCCGGCTCGGACGCGCCCGCCTGTACGATTACAGGATAGCCCTGCACCGGGCGCCCGACATTGAGCGGGCCGCTGACGGTGAAGAACGTGCCGGAATGGTTGAGCTGATGCACCTTGTCGGGGTCGAGATAGATCCCGCTCTGCTTGTCGTGGATAAAGGCATCGTCCTCGTAGGAATCCCACAGGCCCTTGACCGAGTCGACGAATTCTTCGGCCCGCTTGTAGCGGTCGGCATGGGCAGGATGGCCGGGAATGGAAAAGTTCTTCGACACATCGGCGCCCGTCGTGACGACGTTCCGAGCCGCGCGGCCTTTGCTGATATAATCGAGCGAAGCGAATTTGCGCGCCAGCAGATAGGGGTCTTCATAGGTCGTTGAGGCGGTGGCGACAAAGCCGATATGGCTGGTCACCTGCGACAGCGCCGCCCACAGCGTCACCGGCTCGAAATGAGCACCCTGGCTCGAGCGCCGCAGCGCTTCATGGTCCTTGGCGCGGTCCCAGCCCGCCGGGCTGTCGGCCACGAAAACCAGGTCGAACTTGCCCCGCTCCGCCGTTTGCACCAGTTGCTTGTAGTGGTCGATATTGAGCCCGGCATCAGCCTGCGAGTCCGGGTGCCGCCATGCCGATACGTGGTGCCCGGTCGCCATGATGAAAGCGCCGAGCTTGATCTGCCTATTTTCGCTCATGTCCATTTCCCTCCAAATCTAGGCGGCGCTGCGGTCGTCGACATCGACGCCGAGCCGCGACAGCAATTGGGCACGGATAGCGCCGAAGCGCGGGTCGCCATGCCGGCGGCGGCCGAGCAGGTCCACCTGCAGGTCCTCGACGAACCGCCCCTGATCGAGCACCGGGATGCGGTCGGCCAGCGAGATGGCTTCGTCCACGTCATGGGTCACCAGCAACACGGCCGGGCGGTGGCGGGCGCACAATTGCCGCAACAGGTCGTGCATCTTGATCCGCGTCAGAGCGTCGAGTGCCCCGAACGGCTCGTCAGCCAAGAGCAAAGCCGGTTCGCGCACCAGCGAGCGGGCTAGGGCGACACGCTGCTGTTCGCCGCCCGAGAGCTGGATCGGCCGGGCGGTTTCACGGCCCGCCAGCCCCACTTCCTCCAGCGCCTTGCGGCCAGCGTCCTGCCCAGCGCCGCGCAGGCCAAGGGTGACGTTCTGGATGACGTTCCGCCGTGGCAGCAGCCGGGCATCCCGGAACACCACCGACAGCTTGTCCGGCGTATGGAGCGTCCCCGTCCCCTCGACTTCGTAGTCAAGCCCGGCCAGCGCGCAGGAAAGTACTCTTGCCCGAGCCGCTCTTGCCGAGCAGGGCGACGAATTCGCCCTGCGCGATGTCGAGATCGACATCATCGAGAATGGTGGTCTGGCCGAAACGGCGGGACAGGCGGCGGACTTCGACGGCATTCAATGTGCGAGCGTGCGGCGCCATGACAACAACCTTTTTTCGAGGAGGCGGACAATTCCGTCCGAGGCAAGGCCAAGGAAGGCATAGACAACCGTGCCAACGATGATGACTCGGGTCTGGCCATAGGAGCGGGCGAGTTCGATCATGTAACCGAGCCCGCTGGTGGCATTGATCTGCTCGACCACCACCAGCGACACCCAGCACAGGGTGACCGCAAAGCGCAGGCCCAGCAGGAAACCGTGCACCGCCCCGGGCAACACGACCTGCAACAGGAAGTCGCGCTGGCTCATGCGCAAGGTCTCGGCCAGCTCGACATAGCGTTCGTCGATGGCGCGCAGTGCGTTGTGGGTATGCATGTAGATCGGCACGATGACGCCCGTGGTGATGATGGTCACCTTCATGGTCTCCCCGATGCCCAGCCACAGCATCAGCAGCGGGATCATGGCCGTGGTCGGCACGGCCCGCTTGATCTGGATGGGCCCGTCGATCAGCGCCTCCCCGACCCGCGACAGGCCCGAAGCAATGGCCAGCAGCAATCCGATGGCAATGCCGAAGCCCAGCCCGAGCAAGGCGCGAACCGACGAAGTCAGAAAGTTGGACTGCAGCCTGCCATCGGCAATCAGTTCGCCGAATGTGCCGGCAATCGCCCATGGCGCAGGCAGGACGCGCGGATCGATCAGACCTAGTGCCGATCCCGTCACCCAGATAAGCACCAGAACCAGCGGCCCGATCTGCAGGCCGAAGGGAATGGCCGGGCCGGGGCCTAGCCGGCGCCGCTTTCGTGTCGTACCGGCCGGCGCCACCCCCGCTTGTCTTGGTTCAAACGATCTTGGCGCGAGCCGGTTGGTACTGTTCTCTCGTTCGAGAAGCTTGGCGCCCCTGCCATCGATACTGCCCAGATAGGTCATGACGGATCTCCTGAGTGAAATTGTGCGGTCATCGCGCCGCCAGCGCGGTCGCACCCAGCGGCTCGAAGCGGCGATCGAAAATCTGCTCGGCGCTATAGGGCTCGTAGCCAAGCTCGACGGCGAGCAGGTCGATGGTCTTCTGGTGTCGGGTAATGACCTCGTCCCAGCTAGCGGGCACGACCTGCTTACCCGTCAGTTCTGACCAGATATTGGCCGTCTTCCTGGCTCAAGCCCCGGTCCTTGACGTAATAACCCTCGATCCAGGCCTCGGGATTATCGTTGATCCATTGCGTGGCCTGCGCCCAGAATTCGACATAGACGGCCAGAGCTGCGGCCTTGGCCGGATCGTCGAGCACCCATTGGGGGGCATAGAGATGGCTTGGATCGTCCCGCAGGCCGTGTTCGATCAGGGTCGCGCCGTCGGGGCTGTACTGATTGATATAGCGCCGTATCAAGACGCCGCCGATCGGGGCGATATCGACTCGGTGGCTCGCCAGAGCGATCGGATAGGCGTCGCCGGTGCTGGGCAATTCCACCAGTGTCACGTCAGTCTTGGTGAGACCTGCCGCCTGCAGCGCCCTCAGCACCAGCGCGCCTTGGGCTTGGCCGTGGCTGAAGGCGATGCGCTTGCCACCGAAGTCGGCCAGCGACTTGACGTCCACGCCCGGCGCGATGCCAAAGCGATAGATCGGGTGGCCAATCGGGTCTTCGCGTTCGCGATAGGCGATGTTGCGTACCGGCAGGTCGTTCCAATTGGCAAAGATGGAGGGAATTTCGGCGACCGCGCCGACATCCAGCGCGTGCCCGGAAGGCTTCCGAGGTCTGGGGGCCACCGCTGAGATTGGTCCATTCGATCTCGAAGGGGATCTCGTCGATCAGTCCAGATAATTGCAGCGCGACCTTGGTCTGGGGGTCGCCAACGACGAGCTTGGTGCTCGGCGGCACCGTCGCCAGCAAGGGGCGGGCTCCCGGGCCCGGACGGCGATCATCCCGCTCGTCACCGGCATGATCATCGCCGCCAATACGGCCAGATATCGGGAAAGGTGCTTCATGGTCCATCCGCTCAACTTAGGGTCAAGCAGAACGGTAAATTCTAATATCCACTAAATCTATAGGATATAAGAAATGAACATGGCGAATCCGGCGGCACTGGAAAAAGAAGCGCTACACGGAACGCCTTGCGCAGAACGGCGCTTCCGGGCCCGGTTTGGCCGCCACGGTTGCAGCGGCCAAACCGGGGTAAATCTCCTGCGCTAGGCCGGAGGGGTAAGGGCGAGATTGCGCCGCACCCGAAGCAGGTATTCCGTCCGGTTGAATGGATCGGCCCCCGATCGCGGCCGGGTCGGCGGCGTGCCATGTACGGGCGCATAATGATCGAAGCTGGCCTCCATCACGCCCGCCCTGCTGGTCAGTCCCGGCAATTGCTGCAGCACGCTGTGCACTGCGCGGCGGCCAGTGTGCCCGTCGCGCGGACGATCCTGTCTGCTATCACCGTCTCCGCCACCACCGCCCCGGCCCGTGCCAGCAGCGTGAGCAGCCCGCTCAGCGCTCCACTAGGGGCTTCGAGATGGAAGCGGTTGATCGGCTCACATACTTCGGTCTCTGCTGCCGACAGGGCTGCCGCCAATACCAGCGGCGTCAATTGCCGGAAGTCAGCTGCCGTGCTCGTCGGCTCGCGGTGCCGCGCGGCGATCATGGCGACATGGCAATCCACCACCTGCCATCCAAACCGGCCCTGCCGCAGCGTCTCGCTCACCACGTCTTCCACGGCGCGATAAAAGCTGGCTGGCATATGTCCCGGATCGACCTCCAGCTCAAAGCTGTTGCCGGCCCCCGCCGGTCGGGGTTCGATCCGCAACCCGACGGTGGCAATGTAAGGGTTGGGCTCCTTGAACATGATTTCCAGCCCTTCTCCTGTGCCGGTCAGTCGCTCGACACAGATCACCGTGCTTTCGGCAAAGCTGGCCTCGAGGCCGAAATCGGCCAGCAGGCTGGCTCGGATGACCTCTTTTTGCACCTCGCCATAAAGCGACACGAAAACCTCGTTGGCATCTTCGTTGCGGCGCAGGTTGATCAAGGGGTCCTGTTCGGCCAATTGGCCCAATGCCAGCCACAGCGCCGCATTGTCGGCGGGCCGCCGCGCCACCACCCGGGTTTCAAGCGTCGGCGGCGCAAAAGGCGCGGTTGCCGGCCAGCACGCCCTTGCCGATGGCGTCGCCCACCCCGGCCGTCTTGAGGCCGCTGACGCGGCCGATCTGCCCGGCCGTGAGGCTCGACACAGCATGAACCCGACCATGCTCGAACAGGTCGATGCCGGTCACGCGCTCCGCGCTATTGGGCAGGTTGACGTGGTCCCGCATATGGATCGTGCCAGATTGCAGCGCCAGATAGGCCAGCTTTTCGCCGCCCCAGCCCCGTTCGATCTTGAAGATCTTTCCCGCCACCGCCCCATCGGCATCCGGCAAGCGGGTCGGCAGCAGGCCTTCAATAGCCTTGGTCAGTGCCGGCACGCCGATCCCGGTTGTTGCCGATCCGGCATAGGCGGGTTGCACCAGTCCCCCGGCGATCTGCCCGGCCGGATGTCCCTCAGCCGTGCCGCCGTTACCAATTGCGGCGCCAGCACGTAATCGGCCAGTAGGGTATCGTCATTCTCGGCCAGTGTTTCGCACAAGCCCGAACTTGCGTGCCACGGTTCACGGTCCTGCACCTGCGCGGCCTTGCTACCGGCCTCGAGTACATCCGACATGGCAATGGGCCGGACCGGCAATTGCTGGGCGACCTCGGCCATTACCCGCTCGTATTGCGCGCCGATGCGGTCGACCTTGTTGATGAAAAACACCATCGGCACGCCCAGGCGCCGCAGTGCCCGGACCAGCACGCGCGTCTGCGCCTGCACGCCTTCGACTGCCGACACCACCACCACGGCGGCATCCAGCAATTCGAGCACCCGTTCAACCTCGGCAATGAAATCGGGGTGGCCGGGCGTATCTATCAGATTGACGTTTGTCTCGCCCAGCATGAACGACACCACGGCGGCCCGGATGGTAATGCCGCGTTGCCGCTCGGAGAGCGAGGCTATCGGTTTGAGTATTGCCGGAATCGACGCTGCCAAGCTTGTCGATCACACCGGCATTAAAAAGCAGTCTTTCGGTAAGGCTAGTCTTGCCTGCGTCTACATGGGCCAGAATGCCCAGATTCAAGGTGCGCATGAACCATCATCTTCTCAGAATTTCGCATGTGATTTTCGTGAGAAGTGAATCGGGGCATCGGAACCTCTAGGCGGTTGGCAGCGCATCTATACGCGCCACCCAATTTATTGAGGCGAGCGCAGGCCTGTCAAGCAAAGGCCGTTCATGTCACCCGCTGCGTTGCCGCTACCGGCGTTGCGCGCAAGGTCCGAGCCCAGAAGGCGATGGTCACCGGGCTGATCGCCGCGCCGGCGAGGCAGACACCAGCCCATCCGGCATGGGCGTAGATGATTGTCGATGTCGAAGAACCCGGGGCGCTGCCCAGCGAATAAAACACCATATAGACTGCCGTGAGCCTGTTCTGCGCCTCTGGCCGCACACGATAGATCATGCCCTGATTGGTGACATGGGTGGCCTGCAGGCCGAAATCGATGATCAGCACACCTGCGACCAGAAACAGGATCGAGTGATCCAGCAAGGCAATCGGCAGCCAAGCGAACAGCATCAGCCCAAGCGCAATTCCTGGTGACGCGTTGGCCATGCCCCCGATCGGCCCAGCGGCCTGCTCGCATGGCGCCGAGTGCACCCGCCGCGCCTGCCGGGCCGAACAGGCCCACTTGCGTATGCGACATGGAAAAGGGCGGCGCGGTCAGCGGCAGCACCGGGGGCGCCAGCAGCGTCGTAATATTGGCAAAGATCAGCATGGCGATCACCGCGCGGATGCGCAGCACCGGCTCCTCACTAAAGAGCGTGGCGAGCGAGACGATAAGCGCCCGGTATGACAGGCGCGCACACGGCTTGTCCTGTCGCGGCAAGGCCCGCCATAGCAGCAATGCGATGGCCGGGGTCAGTAGCGCCGAGGCGATATAGACCGTGCGCCACCCCGACAGGTCTGTCAGTGTTCCGGCAACGCTGCGCGCCAGCAGGATGCCCAGCACGATCCCGCCTCGTCACCATGCCCACGATATGACCCCGCTCAGATGGCCGCGCCGAGCTCGCGACATAGGCAACCAGAGCCTGCGTCACCACGGCCAGAAACCCCACGCTGACCATCGAGCCCAGCAGCATGGCCGCCGATGTCGAAAAGCCGACGCAGAGGAGTGCCACAACCGAGAGCAGGGACTGCGCAACGATCAGCTTGCGCCGGTCGATCAGATCGCCCAGCGGCACCAGCAGGATCAGGCCCAGCCCATAGCCAAGCTGCGTGGCCCCCACGATGAGGCCCGCAATGGTTCGGGACAGCCCCAGATCGTCGGCCATCACATCCAGCAGCGGATGGGCGAAATAGGCGTTGGCCACGGCAAGTCCGCTCGCCAGTGCGAAGAGGAATATGGTGGCACGCGTAAGTGCCGTGCCGCCTGTGGCCGGCGCAGACGCCGCCTCAGCATGCCCATGCTGCACGCGTGCCTCTTCGCTCACAGCGCCCAAAGGCGCCGTGCCCTGCCTGATCGTCATTGCAAACCCCGGATATTAGTTTAATTATAAAACCAATAATCAGCTAGCAGGATAGGTTTAATAATGCAACCAAATTTATGTGGCCCGAGTCAGGTGCGGAGCTAGGTAATGGTCGCTCGCAAGAGTCTGAAAGGCGATTACTGCCCCAGCGCGGTCCTTGGATGTGATCGGGGATTGGTGGTCGCTGCTGATCGTGCGCGACGCTTTTGATGGGCTGACGCGCTTCGGCGAGTTTCAGAAAAGCCTCGGCATTGCCAAGAACATCCTCACCGAACGCCTGCGGACGCTGGTCGAAAATGATATTCTTGAGCTTACTCCGGCCGTCGAGGCGGCGCGCGCATGCAATATCTTTTGACGGAGAAGGGGAAAGACCTGTTCCCGGTCATGGTGGCGCTGCGCCAGTTCGGCGAGCGGCACCTGTTCGCGCCTCAGGAGGAACATTCGGTTCTGGTTGAGCGGACAACCGGCCGGCCGGTTCACCTCGAGGTCAAAACCCGGGACGGCCGATCCATCGGTTCGGATGACGCCGTCATTCTAAAGGTGCCGGAAACCCGGGACCGGTCCTAGTCCCGCTCTGATCGAATTGACTGCGTGTTCCATCAGCGACACCAGAGTCATCTTGGCCGGGGCGTAATCAGGAATCGCGGCGTTCGACCTGCAGGAAGCCATGTTCTGCGCAGCGTCTTGCTCAGAGTGGTGAGATCGCGGCCGTCTTCGACGGTGATAAGTTCGCCGGACCGCAGTTTTACCTTGTAGAGGGGCATGGGGGTAACCTTGAGCGCGGGAGGGGAACCGAGAGGGCGGCCTGTTTGCGGCGGGGGCCACCCTCTCGTGGGCGTTCCCGGATTCTTCCGGGCTCAACACCACCTTGCAGCCATAGGCCGCTCGACGCCATGTAAAGCGTTTGTTAACCTTTATCGGCGTGGTTAACAGTGCGTATACAACGCTGAGCTGCTCTCAATCCGAACAAAAATTGCATCTATTTCAGTGCGTTAGCCAATTTTAGTACTTGAAAATCGGCCTGTTCACGGCGGTGGAAAAGTGTTTTGCCGTTCAGATTGGGTTCAGCCCTTGTCCGGCAAACTCTGCCCATTGATATTGCGTGCGGAAGGCGTCTGCCCATGATCTCGGCCATTTCCAGTTTTCTGCGCGATGAGGCGGGTATCAGCACCATCGAATATGGCCTGATCGCCGCAATCATCGTGGTCGCGACCACCTGCGCCGCTTCTGCCGCCGGCTTCAGTCTGGCCGATATCGCGAGCCCGGCGCAGAGCCATTAGGCGAGCGCACGCGGCATCGCTCTCACAGATTTCTGGATTAAAAGCCTAGCCGTCAGCGCGGATGGGCGGCTTCGGCATCCCAGCTGCGCTTGCGCGGTTTTGGCTTGGCTGCGGCATGGCTGATCGCCGTGTCGAGTTGGTCGCGCAATTGCATGCTGGGCGTGAAGATCACGGTATGGCGCGGGAAATCCGATGCTCCGTGCCGGTGCGGGGATTGCGGCCGAGCCGCTCGGCACGGGGGCGGACCTGCAGCGAACCGAAGGCGGTGAGCTTGACGCCTTCACCCGCCATCAATGCTTCCCCGATCAGGGCGAACATGGCCTCGCCAATCGCGGCCACTTCTGTTTTTGGAAATACCGGTCTTTCGAGCTGCAGCTTCGCTGAGCATTGCACGCGTAATGGTCTTGCTCACGATTGTCCTTCCTGCCCCTATTAAATTCATAGGAGGAATTTAAGTCGCTGTCCAGCATCGCGCCGCCTTACGCAAACTTGAATTGATCGTTCAGGTTTAGTTGACTTATTTTAGAATGGTTATAAGCTGGCGAACAGTTCAAGCGTGCTTGCAGCAATATCAACGCCCTGAGCGCCCGCCATTTTTGGCCGCGCCGCAGACTGTACGATCCGGGTTCCGACTCGGCAGAAAGGTCCATACGTGAGACTGACGCGTCAATCCAATTATGCCATTCGCGCCCTGGTCTATTGCGCGGTGAACGAGCCTGGGCTCAGCCGCGTCGCTGATATCGCCAAGGCGTACAACATTTCCGAACTCTTCCTGTTCAAGCTGATCAAGCCGCTGGTGGAAAACGGGTTGATCAGAAAGCAGTGCGCGGCCGCCATGGCGGCATCAAGCTGGGTAAGCCCGCCGAACAGATCACCCTGCTCGACACCATCCGCCTCACCGAAGAAAATTTCGCCCTTGCCGAATGCTTCGAGGACGGCGCCGATTGCCCGCTGATCGGGGAATGCGATCTTAACGGTGCGCTGCGCGAGGCGCTGGGCGCTTTCTTCACCGTTCTGCAAAAATACACCATCGCCGATCTAGCCAGCAAGAAACGCTCCATTCGCGATCGCCTCGGCCTCAATACGGTCGACGCCATGATGGTGCCCGCTGAATAATTTCAGCCGTCTTTCTGCACTGACGCTGCCTCGGTTCGCCGCGGCGGCGTTTTGCGTTCACAACGTCGCCAACTCCACGGCGAATTTCCATAAATATGAGTTTGACAGTCATGATTATATATGGTTTTCTCCAGTCATCGCAAGCGCTGACACTGGCCTGAGGGGTAGGTCTGCCGGCGCTGCGAGCGGCACGACGGGGCTTGCTGCTACCGTCTCCCCGGGCTGGTCAGGGTCCTCAACGCCCTGACCAGCCTTTTTGCGCGCATTGATCTGGCGGACCGCCTGTGATCTATCCGGGCCGGAAATCCGGGATCCCCATGGCCGCTGCACCACTTCTCTCGCTCCAGAATATTCACCTGACCTTTGGCGGCACCACGCTGCTCGAAAGCGCCGAGCTGATCGTCTCGCCCGGCCAGCGCATCGCGCTGGTGGGCCGCAATGGTTCGGGCAAGTCGACCCTGCTCAAGATTGCCGCCGGCGACGTGCAGCATGATGGCGGGGTGCGCTTTGTCGAGCCCAGCGCCACCGTGCGCTATCTGCCGCAAGAGCCTGATCTGTCAGCCTTTGCCACGACGCTCGCCTATGTCGAAGCGGGTCTTGGACCGGGCGACGACATTTATCGCGCACAATATCTGCTCAATTCGCTGGGCCTGACCGGCGAGGAAAGCCCCAAAATCTCTCCGGTGGCGAAGGCCGCCGGGCGGCTTTAGCGGGGTGCTGGCGCCCAAGCCCGATATCCTGCTGCTGGACGAGCCGACCAACCATCTTGATCTGCCGGCTATCGAATGGCTGCAGGCCGAACTCAATTCCCTGCGCTCGGCCATGGTGCTGATCAGCCACGATCGCCGCTTCCTCTCCGATCTCACCCGCGCCACCGTCTGGCTCGACTGCGGCCTCACCCGCCGGCTCGACAAGGGTTTTTCTGCCTTTGAAGCCCGGCGCGACACAGTGCTGGAAGAAGAAGAGCGCGACTGCCATAAGCTCTGATCGCCAGATCGTGCGCGAAGAGCATTGGCTGCGTTACGGCGTCACCGCCCGCCGCAAGCGCAATGTTGGGCGCCTCGAACGCTCGGGCAATCTGCGGCAGGACCGGCGCGAGCAGCGCCGCGTGACCGGCGCGGTGAATATGAATGTGTCGGAAGGCCGCACTTCAGGCGCTGGTGGTTGAAGCCGAAAATATCACCAAGACCTATGGCGACCGCGTCATCGTCAATGATTTTTCCACCCGCGTGCTGCGCGGTGACCGTATCGGCATTGTTGGCCCCAATGGCGCGGGCAAGACCACGCTGATCAAGATGCTGACCGGGTTGCTTGAGCCCGATAGCGGCAAGATCAAGCTGGGTTCAGCGCTGGAACTGGCCATGCTGGATCAGGGCCGCGCCAAGCTCTTGCCCGAAACCCGCCTCAAGGACGCGCTGACTGGCGGGGGCAGCGACACGATCCACATCAATGGCGAGGCGCGCCATGTCGTGGGCTATATGAAGGATTTTCTGTTCACGCCCGAACAGGCCAATACTCCGATCGGCAAGCTCTCCGGCGGCGAACGTGCCCGCGTGGCGCTGGCTCGTGCCCTTTCGCTGCCCTCCAATTTCCCGGTGCTGGACGAGCCGACCAATGATCTGGATCTCGAAACCCTCGATCTGCTCGAGGAAATGGTGTCGGACTATGCCGGCACGGCGATCGTGGTCAGCCATGATCGTGATTTCCTCGACCGCGTTGCCACCTCGGTGATCATCGCCGAGGGCGAGGGCATGTGGACCGAATATGCCGGCGGCTATTCCGACATGGTCATCCAGCGCGGCGAAGGCGTCAACGCCCGCGCCGCCATCACCAAGGCTCATCGCGCCGGCAAGACAGCGCTAGCCCAGACCACGGCCGCCACCGCCAAGCGCAAGCTCTCCTTCAAGGAAAAGCACGCGCTCGAGACCCTGCCCAAGGATATCGAAAAGCTCGAGGCCGAGATCAAGACGCTCAACGCCGCCCCGGCCGATGGCAGCCTCTATGCCAAGGACCCGGCCAGCTTTGCCGCCAAATCCAAGGCCCTCGCCGCGGCCGAAACCAAGCGCGCCGCCGCCGAGGAACAATGGCTGGAATTGGAATTGCTTCGGGAAGAGATCGAGGGGTAGCCACCAGCTACCGCAAAGAAAAGCCCGCACGCTGCGGGGCTTTTCTTTATCTCGCCTTAGGGCTTATCCGTTGGCATTGCTTCGCCGCCGGTACTCACTCGCGACATAAAGGCAAACCAGCGCGAAAGCGGCGCCGATGCCCACTTGCGTCCAATCCATGCGGGCGATCAGGTCGGTGGCGTAGCTGATCGCGTTGAAGGGCTCCTTACCCGAGAACCAGACGTCGATATAGCCGTCCTCGGTCAGCGGGAAGGTGGTGCGATAGCCCATATAGTCCTAGTGTGAGTGGTGAAGGGATGCAATCCGCCTGTGGTGACCCATTCGAGCATGGCCACGATGGATGGCAGCAGCAGCGACACCGGGATAGCCCAGCGGCCGATGGCGGTCGCCAATGCACCGACCAGCGCCATGAAGGGCAGATACCAGAGCAGGCCGCAGATCATGGTGACCGAGATTGCCAGCGCCACATGGCCATAGACCGCCGCAATGCTGCCCAATGCGGCAAAGCTGCCGGTGCCGTTGATCATGGTGGTGACGAACGCCACGCCATAGAGCAGCAACCCGCTCAGCAGCGCCACGCCATAGACCGTGCCGGGCAGGATGGTGATGGCAGCAACAAGCTTGCTGAGCAGCACCTTGAAATCCGTGACCGGCATGGACTTCCAGAACAGCATGGAATTGTTGCGCTTGTCGGCCGCAAACCCATCAGCGCAGTAAAAGAATAGCGTGGCGGTGAGATAAAGCGACCGTGCAATGCCGAAGCCGAGGAAACCCAGCTCATAGATGCGCAGCGGCGCGACTGTGAACATGGCGCCCGAGAACCGCGCGTCAACGCGGCCCACGGTGAAGGCCAGATCGCAGCGCCAAACAGCAGCACGACCAGCAGCAGCGGGCCATAAAGAAAGGCCCCCTTATGCTCGATGAACTCGCGTCGCACCGTGGCAATGAAAGCCTTCATTGGGCGGGCTCCGGATTGGCGGTGGGCCGCTGCATCAGCGCCACGAACAGGTCCGACAGGGTCGGGGTGGAAAGCTTGCCAAAGGGTTCGAGCACGGCGCGATCGACCCCGTCAAAGATCATCACCGTCTGCCCAAAGCGCGTTTCTTCATAGACGGGCCCATGCGCCTGCGCTTCTGCCTGCGAAGCGGCGTCGTTGACCACCAATTGGGTGAATTTGTCGTTCACCGTCTCCATCTGCATATGCAGGATCAATTCGCCATCGCGGATGAACATGATGTCGGAGAGCATGAACTCGATTTCGTCCACCGGTGGGTGGTGATGAGCAGGGTGCGCTCCTCGGTCATGTAGTCTTCCAAGAGCCGCCGGTAGAAGCGCTTGCGATAGGTGATGTCGAGGCCCAGCGTCGGCTCGTCGAGCACGAGCAGCTTGGCGTCGATCGCCATCACCACGGCCAGATGCAGCTGCGCGATCATACCCTTGCTCAGGGTCTTGATCTTCATGTCGGGCTTGATGTCGGTGCCCGTTAGGAAGCTCTGCGCCTTGGCCCGGCTGAAATTGGGATGAATATTAGAGAGCAGGGCAAACAGCTCCCGCACCCGCAAAAAGCGCGGCAGGCTGGCCACGTCCGAGATGAAGGCGACATTCTCCATTAGCTTGGCGCGCTTGGCGAAGGGGTCTTCACCCGAGACGCGAATGGTGCCTTCGCAATTGGTCAGGCCCAGCATGGCGTTGAGGGTCGTGGTCTTGCCGGCGCCATTGTGGCCAATCAGGCCATAGATACGGCCGGGCGGAATATCGAAATCCAGCCCATGCAGGATTTCCTTGCCGCCGAATTTCTTGCGTAGGCCACGAGCGGAGACAATGGGTTCGGACCGAAACGGAAAGATCAGTCATTTTTGATCAGCCCTTGTGCGGGAGGAGGAGTGGGAATTTTTGCAAGCAGAGTGGCCACGTCCAGTTCGAGCGCGGCAATTTGGGCGGCGATGCGGGGCCAGTCTTCCTTGAGGAATTTGTCCCGTTCATGGGCGAGCAATTCGGCCCGCGCCCCGGTTTTGACGAACATGCCCAGTCCCCTTCGTTTTTCCACCACCCCGATATCGACCAGCGCTTGAATGCCTTGGTGACCGTCAGCGGATTGACCGAAAGGTCTCCGGCAATCTGGCGCACTGATGGCAGGGCATCCCCTTCCGCCGCCGCGCCGCGCAGGATCATCTCGATAAGCCGCTGCCGGATCTGCACGAAGATCGGCTGGCTGGTGTGAAAATCATCCATGTGTTGTGCCTGTGTAGTGTATTAGTTTTGTAGCACACTAAGCGGATGTGTCAAGCGGGATTGGAAGCGGGGATTTTGGGGGTATTAGCCGACCAGCACCGGATGGGTACAGCGCACGCCATAGACCTGCACATCAGCCTCGCCGAGCAGAGACACCCGGGGCCTCGAGCAGGCCGGTAAGGATCGGGTCCAGCGGTGCCGCCGGGGAACGAGCAGGGCCTTGAGCGCCGGTACGAGCAGCGCAGAAAGCAACTCGCCCAGCCCCAGCAGGCCTCCCAGTTGCAGATTGCCCAGCAGGGTGCCGAGCAGCGATCCCAGTATTGCCGTAGTCTTGGCTGTCTTGACGGTATTGGCCGCGATCTCGCTCGCCGAGAAAGACAGCGGCACGGGTGTCATCTGCGCAATCTCGACCTTGGCGAAAGCCGTGATCGGGATGCCGAGCAAAGTGAGCAGTTTGGTGGGGCTTTCGACCACCGGCTTGTCAAAACTGTTGAAATTGGTCACTTCCCCCACAATGATCTTGGCCACTCCGGGCCGTGTATTGATTACGGCCGAGCCGGAGGGGTTGGTGCCGGTGGGACAGGTGGCGGATGCGACACTGGCCTCCGAATGCGCCACCTGCACATGCAGCGGCAAATTCACTTCGATGAGGGGCAGGATTGCCAGCAAGGTGAGTCTGAGGCGAATCTCCGAGCTGAGACGCACTGGGCCGTTCGCACGACCGTATTGGTCGGCCCTATCGCATACCAGCTGCCGCCCTGTGGCGGTTCGCCGACGGTAACGGTCGTGGTCACATCCAGAAGTCCCGGCACTTTCAGGTCGATGCCGACATTGACCTGATGCTTGCCATCACTGAGCGATGCACTGGCCGATAGCAGGTCCAGCGCGGAAATTTTGGTGAACAACCCATTGGCTGCGCCGGTGCCGATGTCGAAATCGCCCAGCCCGCCCAGTTGCAGCAGCTTGCCGATCGGCAGCGTACCATTATGCCCTGCCGTATTGGCCAGTTTGAGCATGGCCGTGCGCTGCACCCCCGTCAGCAGGTCGGCCAGCGCCATGGCCAATTGCCCATGATCGGCACGCATGGCCAGCAAGTCGTTATAAGTCCCCACGCTCACGCCCAGCCGATTGGCAAGCTTGTCGAGAAAGGCAAAGAGATCGACTTTCGCACTGACCAGCCCGTTATAGTCGGCCGGGGACAGCTCGATATTGGTGCCAAGCAACCCGTTGAGCAGGCCATTGATCGCCCTGCCTTCCACCTTGGCCAACCACGACCCCACCGAAAACGCCACTTGCGGGGTGACCGTAGCAGTGGCTGAGGCATCCAGTGTCGGCGGCTCTGCCCAGCCATTGGCAAAAAACAGCGTGCCCGGTTTGCTGAATGAGACGCGGACGGCATTGGTTGGGGACTTATTGGCGACGAAGCGGCTTTCGACGGCTACTGCCGGATCGGGATTGTAATTACCTGTCACCACCGTGAGCCCAGCTTGCGATCCGGCGCTCATCAGCCCGGCATCAATCAGCGTGCTATAGGCAACGCTCTGGGCGGCGGCAGGGTTATTGGCCGCTGCCGAGGCCGCCAGATCTACCCCGTTCTGGACGCCTCGTCGCTCATGGTAAATTGCGGCCGCATCCACCGCGATGGCGGCGACAATGCTGGCCACGACAAAGCCTGCGGCGAACATTATCGCCATATTGCCTTGCTGATCGGCGCAGAACCGTCGCCAAAGTTTCATATACCGCCCCGGCGAATGGTCGAGCTATAGGCGATCTCCTGGCTGGGCAGCGGCAGCGGCACATAGAGGTTCCAGATCGGCAGATCCGAGGCGTCGTAGCGCAGGGTAACGCGGTACTGGTTGGGATCGGTCGTGCTGTCGCCGATCGTATAGGTCAGGCGGGACCGCTCGATCAGCATGTAGCTGGCGGCATTGTCGTCGAGAAATTCCTCGACCGAGCGGTTGCGTTCGGTCTGGTTGAGCCCGGCAATCGCGGTTCGCGCCGCATCGGCGGACAATTGCTGCAAGGAATGAGCGGCGCCGAAATAAATGCCATAAGCCAGCATGCCGGTTAACAGCAGCAGGAAGACCGGCGTCAGAATGGCGAACTCCACGGCAGAGGTCGCCCGGTCGTCGCGAGCCCACGATACAAAACGGGATCGCATAATAAGCCCCCCAGCAAGCCGTGATTTCTGCCTCTAAGCCTGCGCCGCATGTGTTGATGCTTCGTCAATTTCCACAGCGCACTATTACCTATGCTCAAGTTATAGGCATCGGTCCCAAGCTGAAATCTCCTTGCTGGACGCCCGGTTGACGGCTATCCAATGCCATACCAATAGGAGACCATTGATGCCGCGCCACCCGTTCAAGATCGAGATTTGCGTCGAAGGCACTGATGGTCTGGTTGCCGCCCAGCAAGCCGGTGCCGATCGGGTGGAGCTATGCGCGAGCCTGCTCGAAGGCGGGCTGACACCGAGCTCGGGCGTGGTGCGCGAAGCCCTGCGGGTCGCTACCATTCCCTTCCACGTCATTATCCGCCCGCGGCGGCGACTTTCTCTATTCCGAGCTGGAATTCGCCAGCATGGTAGAGGACATCAAGGCCATGCGCGATCTTGGCGTGGTGGGCGTGGTCATCGGCTGCCTCACGGCCGATGGCGAGATCGATGAAGTGCGCACCAAGGCGCTGGTCGATGCTGCGCGTCCCATGAAAGTTACCTGCCACCGTGCTTTCGACATGACGCGCGACTATCGCGCGGCCATCGAGGCGCTGGTGCGCGCCGGTGTCGATCGCGTGTTGACCAGCGGGCAGCGCGATACGGCCGTTGAAGGCATCGACATCCTCAAGGATACCGCCGCCATTGCCGATGGGCGCATCGTGGTCATGGCCTGTGGGGCGCTGGATCAAAACAATATCGCCCGAGTGCGGCGTGCCACCGGCGTCGATGAGATGCATTTCGCGGCGCTCAAGACGCTCAAAAGTACTATGGCCTTCCGCAATCCCCATGTCGGCATGGGCGGCACGGCCATCGAGCGCGAATATGAAATCACCGTGACCGACGAGGACGCGGTGCGCGCCACCATCGCAGCGGCCGGGGCGGCCTGACGCTGTCATCCAAGTGACGACGCGCAATTATCTCTTTGCCGCCGACGATGCTTCGAGCCGCACCACGCAGCTCATTGCCACGGCCGCCCGCGTCACCGGCTTCATGAAGGGCGCGCCGGGCGGGCATCGTCCCGGCTGGTACAGGCCGGACGCCGATAATAGTGTGGTGCTGGGCCAGCTCCATCAGCATCTGGCCGAGACCTATCCCAAGGCCGGGCCGGCCTTTTGGGCAGTGCGGCTGTGGACCAATTTTTTGTGGCAGCCCGCTTATCTGGCGGTTATCGCCGCCCATATCCACGGCGGCGTGCCCGATCTCGGGCAGCTGTCGCAGCGCGTCCATGGCATCTATGCCGATGGCTACCGCCTGCCGGTCGGCCCGCAGCAATCCGGCACGCCCGAACAATTGATCCCGATCGCCGCGGCGGCCCTGCGCCCGTTCTGCGCGAGCCTTCTGGACGAGATCAATGTGCTTGTGAAGCTCAAGCCGCTGCCGGCGCGGCGACTGCTGGCCGATCGCATGCTCTCCATCATCGCCCGGCTGCCGCAATGGCAGCCCGGCATTACTGCAGCAATGGCAGACGATTACGCCCAGCTTTGGCTGGCGGCTTTGGGGTTGGCTGGGCAGGGCCGGCTCGACCGGATTGACGTGGGCAACGGCCGCGAGGTGCTCATCGTAACGCGCAAAGGCTGTTGCCTTGATTATCTGATCGAGCCTAAAGCCTATTGCGCCTCATGCCCCAAACAGGGCGAAGCGACTCGCATTGCGCGCCAGACCGCCAATGCGGTCGCCGAACAGGATTAGTCGAACGATTCTGTCGGGATAGACGCCCCAGATTTCTTCCCTGGCGCAGATAGCCCGAATAGGAGCGATGTTCATTGCCCGGCTGGGCGGCGCTGACCTCGCACCATTCCCCGTCGCATTCCTTGATCTGCACCCGCAGGCCTGGGCCGAGCTGGGCGCGCACGCCCGCAGTGTCGGATTTGTCGCTGCGCAGGGCAATTTCGCTATTGGCCATGACGGGCGTGACATAGCCGGCGCGGGTTCCCGAAAGCAGGTTCTGGTGCACCCAGCCTTCGTCGCCATCCACATCGCGAATCTTCCGCCGGGTATCGAATTCCTGGATAATCTCGATGGGAATGCCGGACTTGAGATAGGTCCAGACGACTTCATATTTGGTGCCGGGGCCGACACGCACATTGATCGGGGTGGAGCGCGTGGTGGCAAAGCGCGGCAGCGGCAGCCCGCTCGGATTATCCGCCTGCGCCCGGGCTGGCGTGGCGCATGCCATCGCTAGCAGCGCCGTGCACACCATGACAATGCGAAGGACGAGGCTTTGGGGGGCTTGGATATGGCGGACGCGCAGGGCGCCGGAGGTCTCGTCAAACATGACTTTGCAGAAGATCTGGATTTGCCCTATCACTACGCGATGATCCTTAATGGTCGCTGAAGGTGTGGTTTTCCACAAGCCTGTCCAGCCGCGCTCCGGAACTTGATGACCAGCTCCAAACCCAAGATTCTTGTCACCGGGCGCCTGCCCGAAACCATCGAGGCGCGGATGGCGACTTTGTTCGAAACCGATGTCAACGAAGCCGATGTCACGCTGACGGCCGATGACATTATCGAAGGCCTTGCGGGCAAGGATGTGCTCGTCAGCTCCATCACCGACCGCATCGATGCCGATCTGGTCGCCCGCCTGCCCAAATCAGTGCGGCTGATCGCCCAATTCGGCAATGGCGTGGACAATATCGATGTCAGAAGCGGCCCGGGCGGCCGGGCTGACCGTCACCAATACGCCAAGTGTGCTCACCGAAGATACCGCCGACATGGCCATGGTGCTGATGCTGGCTTTGCCGCGCCGGCTGGTCGAAGGCACCCAG
This sequence comes from Devosia sp. A8/3-2, assembly GCA_025452255.1. Lineage (GTDB taxonomy): Bacteria > Pseudomonadota > Alphaproteobacteria > Rhizobiales > Devosiaceae > Devosia. The sequence goes on along the minus strand of CP104974.1, from coordinate 434,382 downwards.
ATGCTGGTGCGCGACGGGGTCTGGGCCGGCTGGTCGCCAACCTCCATGCTGGGCCATCGCCTGCGCGGCAAGGCGCTGGGCATTATCGGCATGGGCCGTATCGGCACCGCTGTCGCCCAGCGCGCCAAGGCCTTTGGCCTCAATATCCATTACTTCTCCCGTAACCGCCGGCCCCCGGCCATCGAAACCCCGCTCGAAGCCACCTATTGGGATGATCTGGACGCCATGCTGGCCGCGGTGGATATTGTGTCGCTGCACACCCCGCATACCCGCGAGACCTTTCACATCCTTTCCGCGGAGCGGCTGGCCGCGATGAAGCCGGGCAGCTTTGTGGTCAATGTGTCCCGCCCCGAACTGATCGATGAAACAGCGCTGGTGAGCCAGATCGAGAATGGCCATCTGAGCGGCGCCGCATTGGACGTGTTCGAGAATAAGCACGGCATCGATCCGCGGCTGCTGGCGCTGGCGGAGGACAACAAGGTGGTGCTGACCGCCCATATGGCCTCGGCCACGCTCGAGGCCCGCATCGAAATGGGCGAGACCGTCATCGTCAATATCCGCACCTTCATGGATGGGCACCAACCACCCCATCGCCTGTTGCCCGAAGGACCACGCGGGGTTGGCCGGAGCCAAAGCGCCTGATCGTGCCCCGGAGTGTTGCGCCAACACAGCACCACGCCGTCCTTCGGCACTAGCCATAGCCTTGCCTCTTGCTCTTGAACCCGCTTGCCCCCTAATCGTGGGGAAATGGCGGCACCAGCGGGGGCAGGTGCGGCCGCTGCGCGTGATGGAATCTGGGTGAGGAGTGCCCTCTTGTCTTTTACCAAACCACTCTTGCTGGTTGCCGCAGCATTGCTGCTGATTGCACCGGCCCGGGCGCAGGATGCGGGTGAGCCGGCGCTGAGCGCGGCCGATGGCAAGCTGGTGCTCGATGTCCCCGAACAGCGCCTCGCCATGCCCATGCCCGATTGGCTGAACGCGGGTGATGTCGGCTCGGGCGATATCAAGCCCTTGGTCGATTTGAGCTATAGCGTCGAGAACGGCCAAATCCGGCTCGATATCCGGCCCAAAGGGGAAACCGAGGCCGATTGGAAAATCGCCTATGGCGCCCATCTGCAGGAGCAGACCAGCGGCACGCTGGTTGGCTTTCGGCGCAGCGTCATGGCCGGTTATGGCCAGAGCTGCCAGCCCAATGCCATGGCCTTCTTCCAGTTCGGCCGAGATGACGGCGACAATCTGGCCCCGCTCGGCTTTGCCTGCGGCGCCTTTTTCGACGGCTCCGGCCGGTCTTTCTGGCCGTGGCGAGATCGCCGTGATGAGCTTCCGCAAAAGCGACAAGGGCGTTGCCGTGTTCTACCAGACTGGCGCGGCCCGGCCTTCGATCCTTCAAAGCCCGCCAGCTGGCCGGTCGCCACCAATGTGGTGGAAGAGCGCTCGCGCCAGCTGCAGGCCGAAGTCAGCCTGACACTGGCGGATTGACGGGGGCGCGACGAGGGCCTAATGCCTCGCCATGAGCAAAGATAACAAGCCAATTGGCCCCAGCCAGCGCATGCTGCGCGTCGGCGAACTCGTCCGCCACGCGCTGGCGGCGATCTTCGCCCGCGGCGATGTCGAGGACGACGCCCTGCGCGGCTCGGTCATCACCGTGCCCGAAGTGCGCATGACCCCCGACCTCAAGATCGCCAACGCCTATATCATGCCGCTGGGCGGCCTGCATGCCGAGGAAATCGTCGCGGCGCTGAACCGGCATCGCAAGTTCATCCGTGGCCGCGTCGCGCCGCAGATCAACATGAAATTCGCCCCTGAGATGCGCTTTTACGTCGACGACACGTTCGAGGAAGCCGGCCGCATCGATTCCCTGCTCCGCTCCGACCGCGTGCAGCGCGATCTGGATGGCGACGAGGACGAGAGCCAAGATTGAGTGCCACCAAGCGCATCAAGCGCGCGATTTCCGGCTGGGTCGTTCTCAACAAGCCCTATGACATGACCTCGACCCAAGCCGTGGGCAAGGTGCGCTGGTTGTTCAGCGCCGCAAAGGCGGGCCATGCTGGCACGCTCGACCCGCTGGCCACCGGCATCCTACCCATCGCTTTGGGCGAGGCCACCAAGGCCGTGCCCCGTGTGCAGGATGGCACCAAGATTTACCGCTTCGCCATAAAATGGGGCAGTGCCACCACGACCGACGATGCCGAAGGCAGCATCATTGCGACTTCTGACGTCCGGCCCGATGAGGTGGCTTTGCTGGCGGTGCTGCCAAGCTTTACCGGCACGATCCTACAACGGCCCCCGATCTTTTCGGCCCTCAAGATCGATGGCGAACGCGCTTATGATCTGGCCCGGGCCGGTGAGACGGTCGAGCTGGCGCCGCGCGAAATCGACGTCGATGCCATTGTTCTGGTGTCCCATGGCGCTGAGCATTCAGTGCTCGAAGTCACCTGCGGCAAGGGCACCTATGTGCGCTCGCTGGCTCGTGACATTGCCGAGGCTTTGGGCACACGCGGCCATGTCTCGATGCTGCATCGCGCAGCAGTCGGGCCGTTCAACGATGCGGACGCACTGACCATTGAACAACTGGAAGCGCTGGAGATCGGCGAGCGCGACGCTCTGCTGAAAAGCGTTTCTGCGGGGTTCACGGATTTGCCGGAAATCCGGCTCGATGCGCAACAGGCGACCGCCGTGCGGCATGGCAATGCGGTGTTGCTGACGGGGGCCGGTTCGCCGGTGTCGCTCGACGAATGCTGGGTGAGCTTCAAGGGCGAAGTGCTCGCCACCGGCTGGGTCGAGTTCGGCCAGTTCAAATGCCGGCGGGTGTTCAACTAACCAAAAGGCGGGGGATCGTTCCCCGCCTTCCGTTTCTCATATCCAAGCTTTAGAGCCCGTCGGTCACCGCATGGGTGAACGCGCCTTCCGGCGCTTTGGTGATGGCCGGATTGTCGGGCGACACGGCCGAGAGCAGCGTATCGACGGTCTGCTGGTAATCGGCCTCGTCGAGCACACCGGTCGAGCCTTCAGTCAGCTTGTTGATTTCGCTGACTCGGTAGATCTGGTCTTCCAGCGTCATGGCGCCAGTCGAGTCATTGTCGACCACGATCTGGGCGGCTTCTTCCGGATTGGCGCGGGCATATTCCCAGCCCTTCATCGAAGCCCGGACGAACTTGGTCATCTTGGCGACGAAGGCCGGATCGGCCAGCTTGTCCTCGAGCGCATAGAGTCCATCCTCGAGCATGCCGACGCCTTCGTCGCGATAGTTGAAGACGGTCAGCTCTTCGGGCGTCAGCCCGGCCTTCAGCACTGGCCATATTCATTATAGGTCATGGTCGAGATGCAGGCGGCCTGCTTCTGGATCAGCGGATCAACGTTAAAGGCTTGCTTGAGCACTTCGACGCCCTCGGCGCCGCCTTCGGTGGAAAGGCCCAGCTTCGCCATCCGGGCATAGAAGGGATATTCATTGCCGAAGAACCAGACGCCCAGCGTCTTGCCGGGGAAGTCGGCGGTGGTTTCGACGCCAGCTTCCTTGAGACAGGTGAGCAACAGGCCCGATTGCTTGAACGGCTGGGCGATATTGACCAGCGCCACGCCGCGTTCGCGGGCGGCCAAGCCCGCCGCCATCCAGTGGTGATGACATCGGCGCCACCGCCGGCAATCACCTGCTCGGGTGCGATATCGGGGCCGCCCGGCTTGATTTCGACGGTGAGGCCCTCTTCCTCATAAAAGCCCTTGGCCCGGGCCACGTAATAGCCGGCAAACTGCCCCCGGGTGACCCATTTGAGCTGCAGGGTGACATTCTCCTGCGCCCGGGCCCCGACTGCTGCTGCGGCCAGCGCCATTGCGCCTGCCATTGTGCCGATAAGAAGTTTCTTCATAGTCGACTTTCCCCTGAGTTTTGCCCCGCCTATGCACCGCGCACAGACGGATGCCAGAAGGTGACGCCCCGTTCCATCAGGCTAATCACCCCATAGAAGACCGATCCTGCGACAGCCGCCACCGCGATCTCGGCCCACACCATGTCGACATTCATTCTGCCGACTTCGGTTGAGATCCGGAAACCCATTCCCACAATGGGCGTTCCGAAGAATTCCACTACGATTGCGCCGATCAAGGCCAGAGTCGAGTTGATCTTGAGGGCGTTGAATATGAAGGGCCCTGCAGCGGGAAGACGCAGCTTCATAAGGGTTTGCCAATAGCCGGCAGCATAGGTGCGCATCAGATCGCGCTCGATAGCGGAGGATGCGTTGAGGCCGGCCACGGTATTCACCAGCATGGGGAAGAAGGTCATGATGACCACGACCGCCGCTTTGGATTGCCAGTCAAAGCCGAACCACATGACCATGATGGGCGCGACGCCGACAATGGGCAGCGCCGAGACGAAATTGCCCAGCGGCAACAGCCCCGATTTGAGGAAGGGCGAGCGGTCGATGAGAATGGCGATGATAAAGCCCAGCCCGCAGCCCAGCGCGTAGCCGATCAGCACGGCCTTGAAGGTCTGCTGGAAATCGGCCAACAGCGTCGGCACTGAGGATGTGATACGCGCCCAGATCATCGAGGGCGGCGGCAGAATGACTCGGGGCACATTGCCGGCGCGGGTGATGACTTCCCGTGCAACGAGGATGGTGAGCCCGAACATGACGGGAATGAGCAGGTCCAGCCCGGCATTGTCGGCATAGCCCGGCGCGATGGCCTTGGAGAGGCGTTCAACAAACAGCCGGGCAAAGAGCCGAGCCGCGATTAGCGCCATCCAGAAGAATGCCGGCGCCGGGCTGAACACGCCAATGCTGGTGAGCAGGGCGACCGCACCCAGCACCGCAAGGGCGCCATCGGCCCATAGGCCGATCGGCACGAAAAAGCGGATCAGCGAGAGCGTTCCCAAAGCGAGGAACGCCTTGAGCAGTAGCCCGGCTTCAAAGGGTGTGGCAAAGCTCAAAGCAAGAGCTGCGGCACAGAGGCCGCCGACTACAAGCGCCAGATAGAATTGCAGCTGGCTCATGCCGGTCGCGCCCCCATGCTCTTGTTAACCAGCCTTTCGACGAGGCCAACTGCCAGCACCAGCACGGCGGCGAGGATGGAGGCGGCGACCAGCGCTGCCCAGATCTGCACGGTCTGGCTGTAATAGGAGCCAGCCAAGAGCCGTGCGCCCAGCCCGGCCACGGCCCCAGTGGGCAATTCGCCGACAATGGCGCCGACCGGGCTGGCCGCCACGCCCACCTTGAGCGAGGCGAACAGGAACGGCATGGCGGCCGGCCAGCGCAGTTTCCAGAAGGTCTGGCCGGGCGAAGCATTATAGGTGTGCATCAGATCGAGCTGGATCGCCTCGGGACTACGCAGCCCTTTGACCATGCCGACCGCGACCGGGAAAAAGCTCAGATAAGCCGAAATGATCGCCTTGCTGATCAGCCGCGCCGGATCGGTCGGAACGCCCAATGTACCGGTAAAGATATTGAAGCCGATGACCACGATCAGCGGCGCTAGCGCCGAGATGGGAATGGTTTGGCTGGCCACGATCCGGGGCATCAGCGAACGATTCATCGCCTCATTGTGCACGATCAGCACGGCCAGCAATATGCCCAGCACCGAACCCATGGCAAAGCCGAGCGCGGTTGCCGAGAAGGTTACCCGGGCGTGGAATAACAGGCTGCGCGGCTTGTTGGGGGCGACGAGCGCGGTGGAGTTCCACAGCTCGCCAAACACACGGTGGGCGGTGGGGAGGACCGGCTTTTCCCGGTTCCGGGTATCGAGCACAAATTGGGTGGCAGGGACATTGGTAATGTCGCCACGGCGATAGACGTCGTTCTGCCAAGGGGCGTTCATGCCGATGGCGGCCGCATACCAGACGGCTACGATGGCGAGGAGAACGATGAGGATGGGGAAGGCGCGGGTCATGGCGTTGCACACGGCCCCATCAAACCGTCTCCTCATAAGAATGCCCAGCCCGCAGGCCATCGCGCACTCGCGCCGCAATGGCTAGAAACTCCGGCGTCTCGCGGATATCGAGCGGGCGGTCCTTGGGGAGCGTCGACTCGATCACATCGGTCACCCGTCCGGGGCGGGGCGACATCACCACGATCTTGGTCGAGAGATAGACCGCCTCGGGGATGGAGTGGGTAACAAAGCAGATGGTTTTCTGAGTGCGCTCCCACAGCTTGAGCAGTTCGGAATTGAGATGGTCGCGCACGATTTCGTCGAGCGCGCCAAACGGCTCGTCCATTAGCAATAGGTCGGCGTCGAAGGCCAGCGCACGGGCGATGGAGGCGCGCTGCTGCATGCCGCCGGAGAGCTGCCGTGGATATTTCTTCTCGAAGCCGGACAGGTTCACCAATTCCATGGTGCGCTGGATGCGCTCGGCCTGCTGGGCTTGATTATAGCCCATGATCTCGAGCGGCAGCGCCACGTTCTTTTCGATGGTGCGCTGGGGATAAAGCGCTGGCGCCTGAAACACATAGCCATAGGCCCGGTCCTTGCGGGCATTTTCGGGCGTCTGCCCATTGATGGTCAGCGTGCCCGAGGTCGGCTGTTCGAGATCGGCAATGGTGCGCAAAAACGTGGTCTTGCCACAGCCCGAAGGGCCGATGAAAGAGACGAACTCGCCCTTTGAAATGGAGAGATTGACGTCGCTGAGCGCAGTGACGTCCCCGTCATTGGTCTTGAAGGTGAGGCCGAGCCCGGCGGCGGAAACCACCGCCCGGGGCGGAGCCTTGTCGGTGATGGCGGCAGAGGAATCGGTCGTCACGGACAAGGGCGGGCCTTTCTCAACAGGTCGGGAAGTAGTGGGGGAAGATAGCCATCAAACCCCCGTCGCCGGAATGCCGGAGCGTTCGACCTTGCGCGGGGCGACGATGTCTTTCCATTGGCTCAGCGCCCGATTGACCGGGTTCTTGGCCTCGCGGCCGACAGATTTGCCATGGCCGGGCTCGGTCTTGATCTCGTTTTCGACGATCGAGACTTTGCCACGGCTGAGCACAAAACGCGGCAGGCCGGTCAATTCGAAGCCTTCAGAACACGTTGTAGTCGATGACCGATTGCTGGGCCTTGGCCGTGATGGTCTTTTTGCGCGCTGGGTCCCAGACGATCAGGTCGGCATCGGCGCCCACCAGCACGGCGCCCTTTTTGGGGTAGAGGCCCAAAATCTTTGCGATATTGGTCGAGGTGACGGCGACGAATTCGTTCATGGTCAGCCGGCCGGTATTGACCCCCTTGGTCCACAGCACCGGCAGACGATCTTCGAGCCCGCCTGTGCCATTGGGAATCTTGGAGAAATTGCCCACGCCATTGCGTTTCTGATCGGTGGTGAAGGCGCAGTGATCGGTGGCAACTGCAGAGAGCGACCCGGACTGCAGCCCGGCCCACAGCGAATCCTGATGGGTCTTGTTGCGGAAGGGCGGTGACATGACGCGGCGGGCGGCATGGTCCCAATCGGGATTGAAATATTCGCTCTCGTCCAGCGTCAGGTGCTGGATCAGCGGCTCGCCATAGACGCGCATGCCCTTTTGCCGGGCGCGGCGAATGGCTTCATGGGCCTGCTCGCACGAGACATGGACGACATAGAGCGGCACGCCGGCCATATCGGCAATCATGATGGCGCGGTTGGTGGCTTCACCCTCCACTTCCGGCGGACGAGAATAGGCATGGCCCTCGGGGCCATTATTGCCCGCTTCGAGCAGTTTTTGCGTCATGGCGGCAACCACGTCGCCATTTTCGGCATGCACCAATGGCAGTGCGCCAAGATCGGCACAGCGCTGGAACGACGAGAACATCTCGTCGTCATTGACCATCAGGGAGCCCTTATAGGCCATGAAATGCTTGAAGCTGGTAATGCCCCGATCGACCACTTCGGCCATCTCGTTGAACACCTGCTCGCCCCACCGTGTGATGGCCATGTGGAAGGAATAATCGGCATTGGCCTTGCCGGTTTTGTTGTCCCACATCTGCAGGGCCTCAAGCAGGCTCTGATTGGGATTGGGCAGGCAGAAATCGACCACCATCGTCGTGCCACCGGCGAGGCCCGCGCGGGTGCCGGATTCAAAATCATCGGCCGAATAGGTGCCCATGAAGGGCATTTCGAGATGGGTATGCGGATCGATGCCGCCGGGCATGATGTAACAACCTGATGCGTCGAGCACTTCATCGCCGGACAGGTTCTGGCCGATCTCGACGATAATATCGCCATCGATCTTGACGTCGGCTTTATAGGTCAGGTCGGCGGTGACGACCGTACTGTTCTTGATGACTTTGCTCATTTCCGTTCCCTCTGAAATGCCAGTCCTGCGCCCCTTCTTCCCCTCAGAATGGGGGCGCGGTCAGATGATTATATAAAAACGTCACTCCACGATTTCCGCTGTCTCGACAACCGCGTGGAACAGCACATCGGCGCCAGCCGCTGCCCATTCCTTGGAGATTTCCTCGGCCTCATTGTGGCTGAGCCCGCCGACGCAGGGGCACATGATCATGGTGGATGGTGCCACCTTGGCGGCCCAGCAGGCATCGTGCCCGGCGCCGGAGATGATGTTCATATGGCTATAGCCGAGATCTTCGGCGGCCTTGCGGACGCGGGCCACCGTGGTCGGATCGAACGTGACGGGATCAAAATGCCCGACGGCTTCGACCGAGCAGCCGACGCCCAGATCAGCCGCGATTTCGGCGGCCTTGGCCTCGATGGCGGCGCGCATACGATCGAGCTTGCCTTGGTCGGGCGTGCGCAGATCGACGGTGAATACCACCGTGCCGGGCAGCACATTGCGCGAATTGGGCGAGAACTTTGCCTGACCGACGCCGGCCACGGCGCCCGGCTGGTTTTCCATGGCGATGGCCTGCACCGCCTCGATGATCCGCGCCATGGCCAGCCCCGCATTGACGCGCATGGCCATGGGGGTCGAGCCGGTATGGGCTTCCTTGCCGGTGAGGGTGAATTCAAGCCACCACAGGCCCCGGCAATGAGTGACGACGCCGATCTGCTTGTTTTCGGCCTCAAGGATCGGGCCTTGCTCGATGTGATATTCGAAATAGGCATGCATCTTGCGCGCGCCGACGTCCTCGGCGCCCAGCCAGCCAATGCGCTGGAGCTCCTCGCCATAGGTCTTGCCGTCCATATCCTTGCGGCCATAGGCGTAATCGAGGCTATGCATGCCGGCGAAAACGCCCGAGGCCAGCATGGCCGGCGCAAAGCGCGCCTTCCTCATTGGCCCAATTGGTGACGACGATGGGGTGCTTGGTTTTGATGCCCAGATCGTTCATCGAGCGGATGACTTCGAGCCCCGCCAAAACGCCCAGCACGCCATCATATTTGCCGCCGGTGGGCTGGGTATCGAGATGGCTGCCGACATAGACCGGCAGCGCATCGGGATTACTGCCCGCACGGGTGGCGAACATGGTGCCCATCGTGTCGACACCCATGCTGAGGCCCGCAGCCTCGCACCAACGCTGGAACAGATGACGGCCCTCGCCATCTTCGTCGGTCAGCGTCTGCCGATTATTGCCACCGGCAATACCCGGGCCGATCTTGGCCATATCCATGAGGCTGTCCCACAGACGGTCGCCATTGATCTTGAGGTTTTCTCCGGGGGCAGACATGGGCGCTTCCTATGGACGAGATACTATTTGACGCTCGGGGAACGAGAATTCCGCGCCGCCCTTAATGCCGGCGGGCCAGCGGGTGGTGACGGTTTTGAGGCGGGTGTAGAAATGCACGCCTTCGGGGCCGTAGATGGAGTGATCGCCGAAGAGCGAACGCTTCCAGCCGCCGAAGGAGTGGTAGGCGACCGGGACCGGGATGGGGACGTTGATGCCCACCATGCCCACTTCGATCTTGTCGGCAAATTCGCGGGCGGCATCGCTGTCGTGGGTGAAGATGGCGGTACCATTGCCATATTCGTGCTCGTTGATCAGCTTGACCGCCGCATTGTAGTCGTTGGCGCGAACGACCGACAGGACCGGGCCGAAGATCTCTTCCTTGTAGATGGTCATGTCAGGGGTGACATTGTCGAACAGCGTGCCGCCGACATAATAGCCACCTTCATAGCCCTGCAGCGTGAAGCCGCGCCCATCGACCACCAGCTCTGCGCCCTGCTCGACGCCTGAATCAATGTAACCGACAATCTTGTCGCGATGCATCTTGGTGACGACCGGACCCATTTCGGCGTCCTTGTCGGTGGCTGGGCCGATCTTGAGCGATCTGACACGCGGCTTGAGCTTGGCGACCAGTGCGTCGGCGGTTTCCTTGCCCACCGGGACAGCCACCGAAATGGCCATGCAGCGTTCGCCAGCCGAACCATAGCCGGCGCCCATCAGGGCATCGGCAACTCCGGTCGAGATCGGCATCGGGCAGGATGACCATGTGGTTCTTGGCGCCGCCTGTGGCCTGCACGCGCTTACCGGCCTTGGTGCCGCGCTGATAGACATATTCGGCGATTGGGGTCGAGCCCACGAAGGATACGGCCTTGATATCGGGGTGGTCGAGAATCCTGTCGACCATTTCCTTGTCGCCATGAATGACATTGAGAATGCCCTCGGGCAGGCCCGCTTCCATGAACAGGTTCCGGGAGAGCATGGAGGCGCTGGGATCACGTTCCGACGGCTTCAAAATGAAAGCATTGCCGCATGCGATCGCGGCCGGATACATCCACATTGGCACCATGGCTGGGAAGTTGAACGGGGTGATGCCCGCGACGACGCCGAGCGGCTGGCGATCGGAATAGGAATCGATTGAGGGGCCGACATTGCGGCTGAATTCGCCCTTGAGCAGCTGGGGAATGCCGCAGGCAAAATCCACGCAATCAATACCACGGGCGACTTCGCCCAAAGCATCGTCATGCACCTTGCCATGCTCACGCGAAATCTCGCGGGCCGAGTCATCGGCATATTGATCGAGCAGCGCCTTGAACTTGAACATGACGCGGGCGCGCTTCATCGGTGGGGTATTGCCCCGTGCAACCTGCGCCTTTTTGGCCGAAGCCACAGCGTCATTGAGTTCGCTCAGCGTCGATAGCGGCAGCTCGGCGGAGACTTCGCCCGTGGCCGGATTGAACACCGGCACGCGGCGGCCGCTCGAGACATAGCGTTTTCCGGCAACGGCGTTTTCGATAATGTTCATTATGCAATCCCCCGCAGCACGGTGCGAATACCGTCGATCAATTCGTCGATCTGGCCCTTGGAGATGATCAGCGGGGGCGAGAGCGCAATGATGTCGCCGGTGGTGCGGATCAGGAAGCCGCTTTCATAGGCGGCAAGGAAGGCCGAGAAGGCGCGCTTGGTCGGCGAGCCGGCAATCGGATCGAGCTCAATGGCGCCGACCATGCCGATATTGCGGATATCGATGACATGCGGCTCGCCCTTGAGGGAGTGCAGGGCATCGGCAAAATAGGGCGCCAGCTCGGCGCCACGCGTCAGCAGGTCTTCCTGCTTATAGGTTTCGAGCGTGGCGAGAGCCGCGGCCGAAGCCACCGGATTGCCCGAATAGGTATAGCCGTGGAAGAACTCGATGACATGCTCGGGCCCGCCCATGAAGGCGTCGTGGATTTCTGGCGAAACCAGCACGGCGCCCATCGGGATAATACCATTGGTCAGGCCCTTGGCGGTCACCATGATATCGGGCGTGACGCCGAAATAGTCGGCAGCGAATGGGGTGCCCAACCGCCCGAAGCCCGTAATGACCTCGTCGAAAATCAGCAGAATGCCATGCTTTTTGGTGATGTCGCGCAGGCGCTGCAGATAGCCCTTGGGCGGAATGAGCACGCCGGTGGAGCCGGCGACCGGCTCGACAATGACGGCGGCAATGGTTGAGGCATCATGCAGGGTGACGATGCGTTCCAGCTCATCGGCCGTGTCGAGGCCATGCTCGGGCTCGCCCTTGGTAAAGGCGTTCTTGGCAAGGTTATGGGTGTGCGGCAGGTGATCGACGCCGGTCAGCAGCGTGCCGAACATCTTGCGGTTGGTGACAATGCCGCCCACCGAAATGCCGCCGAAATTGACGCCGTGATAGCCGCGCTCGCGGCCGATCAGGCGGAAGCGGCTGCCATCGCCTTTGACACGGTGATAGGCAAGCGCCACCTTGAGGGCCGTTTCTGACCGACTCAGAACCCGAATTGGTGAACAGCACATGATCGAGCCCCTTGGGCGCGATATCGACCAGCCGATTGGCCAATTCGAACGCCTTGGGATGGCCCATCTGGAAGGCAGGGGCATAATCGAGCTCGGCGGCCTGCTTGGCGATGGCCTCCACAATCAGCGGGCGGGCGTGGCCGGCATTGACGCACCACAGCCCGGCTGTGCCATCGAGCACCTGCCGACCGTCCGAAGTGGTGTAATGCATGTCCTTGGCCGCAACAAACATGCGCGGAGATTTCTTGAACTGCCGATTGGCCGTAAACGGCATCCAGAAGGCGCTCAGATCGTTTGGCGCATTACTTGTTGAGGTGGACACGATAGCCTCGCTCCCGAATTCTTTTATATGACGTTGTTGGTCATGTTTATTGGCTCTTGACGTGGGAACGTGTTACCAAGAATTTTGACCAGTTGGAAAAATGTTAGCACTCCCAAAACTTCCCGCAAGGCGAAAATGCCGCCGATCAAGTTGAAAAGCTCTCCGTCGCCCGCCGCCGCCAAACGCCAGCACAAGGCCGCGGCGAAAGCGGCTACGCAGCCAAAGGAAAAACCCCGGCCGCTGACCCGGATTCAGCGGGAAAAACAGGACATTATCCCGGAAGCGGCGCTTGACGTTTTTTCCCTGCATGGCTTCCGCGGCGCGACCATCGACCAGATCGCCGAGGTGGCGGGCATGAGCAAGCCGAACCTGCTCTACTATTTCCCGCGCAAAGAAGAGATTCACCGCCGCCTGATCTCTGAATTGCTGGTCACTCGGCTGGCGCCGTTGCGCGAGATGGATGCCGATGGCGATCCTTTCCCCGAAATCCGCTCCTATATTCGCCGCAAGCTCGAAATGGCGCGCGATTTCCCGCGCGAAAGCCGGCTCTTTGCCAATGAAATGCTGCAGGGCGCACCGCGCATTATCGAGATGATCGAGGTCGATCTCAAAAATCTCGTTGATGAAAAAGCCGCGGTGCTGACCGCTCGGATGGACCAGGGCCGCATAACGCGGACCGATCCCTACCATCTGATCTTTTCGATCTGGGCCACCACCCAGCATTATGCCGATTTCGACGTGCAGGTGCGCGCCGTGCTCGGCCTGTCGTGGGCGGCGAAGGGCGCTTCGAGGATGCGGCGCGCTATCTCGAGCAATTGTTCCTCTATGGGCTGACACCACGCTCCAAGCGGTGATTGTTAAGCTGTCGCTTGACAGAGATGCTTTGCCGTCCTAATGCTTAAGTGTTGAGTTAAGTAATGGGGGTGGGAATGACCCAGCAAGTTCGTGCTCACATGAGCCTGTCGCTCGATGGTTTCGGCACCGGGCTCAATCAGAGCCGGGAAAAGCCGTTCGGCGACATCGTGGGCGAACCCATGCACCGCTGGATGTTCGAGGACGCTGACAATAACCGGGCCGAGCTCGACGCCATCACCGATTATGGCGCCTTTATCATGGGCCGAAACATGTTCGCCGCGCCGGGCCCTGATGTCTGGGAAATCGAGTGGAAGGGCTGGTGGGGACCAAATCCGCCCTATCATGCCCCGGTATTCGTGCTGACCCATTATACGCGACCGCCGATCGAAATGAAGGGCGGTACGGTGTTTTACTTCGTAACCGAAGGACCCGAAGTGGCGCTGGCCCGAGCGCGGGACGCGGCGGGCAGCCGTAATGTCGCCATTGCGGGCGGCGTTACCACGCTGCGGAACTATCTCAATATAGGCGCGATCGACACGCTGCATTTGCAGATCGCCCCGGTCGTTCTGGGCCGGGGCGAGCGGCTGTGGGATGGGCTGACCGCAAAGCTGCAACAACCCATCGGCGCCCGCGCGACGCGGCTCACCACGCATATGGATTATCGCGTCGCAAAATCCTGACCTAGCGGCCATGGCGCGCCTTGCCGACCGGGCCGAGATGGGTGGCTTCGAAGCTGTCGAGCTTGAGGCCATAGCCCAGCAGCCGGTCGGCCCCGATATGGGCAACCCAGATGGCGGTAAGGCCATAGGCCCATGGGCCGATAACCAAGCCAGCCAACGCGAGGAGCGCGGGCGCGGCATAATTATGCACCAGATTGTAGCTTAGCGCGCCAAACCGGGCCGAGCGGAGATAGCCGAGCATGGCAAAATCCGGCACGAGGAACAGTATGGCGAAGATCACCCAAGACTGGCCGAGCCGGGCATAGGCCACAACGCCCAGAGCTAACGCGGCGAGCCCTTCGAGGCGTTGCAGCAGCACGGCGTCGGCTATTCTGTACTGGCTGGTGGCGGCAATTTTGCTGGTCATGGCGGCATCCTCTCCTGAACTGGCTCAATCATGTGTTCATTCAAGAAAGAAGTAATTTCTCAAAAATTGATCACTCTCCATTCAAAATTGAATACCGCTGTCTGTCCTCGGGCCTATCTAGGTCACCGGCCAATCAGAGACTAACGGCGATAACGAGCAGGAATGCGCCGGCCAGTCCGGCATTCATGATGTTCGCCGTGACATGGTTGGCGCGGTCGGCGCCCTTATAGTCCCAGAAATTGTGAAACAGCACGGTGGCGAACAACACAAAGACGATGAGGCCAGCGCCACCCCGAGCGCCGAATGGTCCGATCGTGGTCAACGCCCCGCCAACAATCTGCAGCGCCACACCGATAATCGCGGCTATGCGGGGCAGCGGCAGCCTGCGTGCGGTGAGACCGGCGGTGAGCGGTCCGATATTGGCGATGTTGCGGATACCGAAAATCAGAAAGGCACCGCCCAGCAGCAGGCGGGCCAGCAGGATGAGAGTCGAAGTCAGATCGGTTGGCATTGCATAATCCTATGATGCGGATGGTATTGCTATGACGGTTGATGCTGACAGAATTCGACAGGATGCGGGATTTATCGCCGGGTCCGGGGCAGATTAGCTGGTTCGGTGGGGACGGGGATAAGTTTGCGGCTTGAGAAAACCGGGAACTGCAACCTTCCCCGTCGAGGGGAAGGTGCTGGTGCGGTGGCTCCCTGAATTCCAGCTTTATTCGGCTGGTTCCACCGCCGGCTTGGCCATCGGGTTGTTCGGGTGGCTGGTCCAATTGGCATATTTGCCGGTGACCACGCGGCCGGTGCGCTCGTCCAGCGTGCCGACAGGCAGGGCTTCCATGGCGATGCAATCATCCACCGGGCAGACATTGACGCATAGATTGCAGCCGACGCATTCGTCGTTCATCACCTCGAAATAGCGCTTGCCGTCTTTTTCCTTGCTGATGGCCTGGTGCGAGGTGTCCTCGCAGGCAATGTGACAGCGGCCGCATTTGATGCAGAGGTCCTGATCGATCTTGGCCTTGGCGATATATTCGAGGTCCAGATATTGCCAATCGGTGACATTGCGCACGGCCCGGCCAGTAATGGCGTCGAGGTCCTTGTGGCCCTTTTCGTCCATCCAGTTGGAGAGGCCCGAAATCATCTCTTCGACAATCTTGAAGCCATAGGTCATGGCGGCGGTGCAGACCTGTACATTTCCTGAACCGAGGGCAATGAATTCGGCCGCGTCGCGCCAGTGGTGATGCCGCCAATGCCCGAAATGGGCATTCCATGGGTTTCGGGATCCCGGGCGATTTCGGCGACCATGTTGAGGGCAATCGGTTTGACTGCCGGGCCGCAATAGCCGCCATGGGTGCCCTTGCCAGCCACGGTGGGCATGGGGGCAAAATCATCCAGATCAACCGAGACGATCGAATTGATGGTGTTGATCAAAGAGACCGCGTCGGTGCCGCCGGCCTTGGCGGCGCGGGCGGGCTTGCGGATATCGGTGATGTTCGGCGTCAGCTTGGTGATCACAGGCATGCGAGTATATTGCTTGCACCAGCGCACCACCATTTCGATATATTCAGGCACCGGCCGACGGCAGCGCCCATGCCGCGTTCGCTCATGCCATGCGGGCATCCGAAATTGAGCTCGATGCCATCGGCGCCGGTTTCCTCCACCAGCGGCAGGATGGCCCGCCATGCATTTTCCTCGCAGGGCACCATGATCGAGGCGATCAGGGCGCGGTCGGGCCAGTTCATCTTGACCTGCTTCATTTCCTGCAGGTTGACCTGCAAGGGGCGGTCGGTGATCAGCTCGATATTGTTGAGGCCGAGCAGGCGCCGGTCGGCGCCGAAAATGGCGCCATAGCGCGGGCCATTGACATTGACCACTGGGGGCCTTCTTCGCCCAGCGTCTTCCAGACCACGCCGCCCCAGCCTGCCTTGAAGGCGCGCTCGACATTATAGGCCTTGTCGGTGGGCGGGGCCGAAGCCAGCCAGAACGGGTTGGGCGATTTGATGCCGACGAAATTATTGCGCAGATCAGCCATTGGAGCCTCCGGCAAGGAAAGTGTGAATGCTCTCGGCCGCGTCGCGGCCCTCGGCAACGGCGGTAACGGTGAGATCGTCGCCGCCCGTAGCGCAATCGCCGCCAGCCCAGACGCCGGTTAGCGAAGTGCGGCCCTGCTCGTCCACCGCGATCTTGCCGCCCAAGAGCGCCAAGCCACCGCCATCGCTGGCGAGGGTCTGCCCGATCGCCTTGAACACCTGATCGGCCGCTATGGTGGTGATCTCGCCGGTTTCAACCAGTTTGCCATCGACCGGGGCGGTATAGGCCAATTCGATGCCGGTGACCTTTTGGCCATCGGTGAGGACACGCTTGGGGGCCATCCAGTGGCGGATGGTGACGCCCTTGGCGGCGGCCGTGTCCTGCTCGAACTCGGAGGCGTTCATGTGCTCCTTGCCGCGGCGATAGACCATGGTCACTTCTTCGGCGCCGAGGAGCTTTGATTGCACGGCGGCATCGACCGCCGTCATGCCGCCGCCGATAACGACGACGCGGCGGCCCACGGCCGGTTTGCCAGATCGGTGGCCCGGCGCAGTTCGGCGATGAAATCGACGGCGTTGGAAACCCCGCTTGCATCCTCGTTCTCGGCCCGCAGCGCATTGACGCCACCCGTGCCCATGCCGAGGAACACGGCGCTATATTTGGCCTGCAGGTCTTCCAGCGAGAAGTCGCGGCCCAGTGCCTTGTCATTCTCGATGCTGATGCCGCCAATGGCGGTGACGTAATCGACCTCGCGCTGGGCAAAGCCATCGGTGCTTTTATAGGAGGCGATGCCATATTCGTTGAGGCCACCCGATTTGGGGCGGGCGTCAAACATCACGACATCATGGCCTTTGACGGCGAGGCGATGGGCGGCGGCAAGGCCAGCCGGGCCAGCGCCGACCACGGCAATGGTCTTGCCACTGGGGGCGGCGCGCTCGAAGAATTGGGCGCCGTGGAACATGGCGATATCGGTGGCGTAGCGCTGCAATTGGCCGATCTTGACCGGCTTGCCTTCGGCTTCCTCGCGCACACAGGCTTCTTCGCAAAGCTGCTCGGTGGGGCAGACGCGGGCGCACATGCCGCCCGAGATATTCTGCTCGAAAATGGTTTCCGCCGCGCCCATCGGATTGCCGGTGGCGATTTCGCGGATGAACAGGGGAATGTCGATCGCGGTCGGGCACGCATTCATGCACGGCGCGTCATAACAGAAATAGCACCGGTCGGCCTCGACATAGGCCTCGTGCCGGTCGAGCGGCGGATGCAGATCGGCAAAGTTGGACTTATACTGGTCGGGCTCTAGCCGACCGGGCGCGATGCCCTGTTTGAGAACACCCTGTGCCACCTGAAATTCCCCTTGCTGCTGTATTCCCCAAAGGAAAGCTAGCGCAGCTCCAATTTTTTATCAATTGGTCAAATTATGGAACGGCAGGCGTGGCAAAGCGCCGGAAAGTGGGGGCTTCCGGTTGTAGGTTGAGCGACGATGGCGAGACCGGCGTCTCGGATGGTTGGTAGTATGTTGAAACGTCGGCCTCGCCATCGCGCCGGGATTTTTCGCAGGGCCGGATGAGCTTGCCTTGTTATGAGGCGAGCTGTCGTATCCTCTGCGTGGCCGGAGCGACCTCCAACCCACGGCATTCACCCAGCCTATCCACTCGTCATGACCACGCTCCGGCGGGGTGATGAGGGGATAGTGGCATGGGGCACGTGGGGTGGGGATAAGATGGATAAGTGGATGGGGTAACGCTTGGTCAACCACTCGATGGGGCAGGTTGGTTGGTGCATGCGCTTCCAATATCACTGCATCTCCCTCGGGCTTGACCCGAGGGTCTTTCCCAACCCGGCGCACGCGGCGAGTGGCCCTCGGGTCGAGCCCGAGGGAGAGCGGTGGGGAGGGGAGATTGGGAATGATCCCGGGCTCGCTCAATCAACCGTGGTGTCATTCCGGCGGAGGCCGGAATCCATGCGGAAGGTCATCCCAGCATTAGATGGGTGCGGGGCACCACGGACATGGATTCCGGCCTCCGCCGGAATGACGCCGTGGATGGGGTTGGATCGGCGGCAGGTGGGCAAGCCGAGACCATGCAAGGCCCAAAACGGCACAGAACCTGCCTTTTTCTCGCCTGATTTGCTGCTGTTCTGCCTTTGGATCTCCCGAATTCTTGCTGGAACCTTCGTGAAAATGCGATTTTTTGGCATATGGCATGGAACCGTGGCCATTGGGTCACAGCGGGCAAGATGAATCCTGTATTGGGCGGAATCCTCGTCTTGCGTTTTCTCAGATCGGCGAATCGAGGATTCATTTCCTGCAATTGCGGCGCAAATCTTGCCAATAGGATGCCAGTGCAGGCTGTAATCCTGCGGCATCTGCGCAACAGCAGGTGCTTTGAGGCCAGTCATGGCCTTGCCGCCCACATTATGGCCGGGCGGAGCCATTAATCGATTGCTCACCGTAACTATGTGAGTTTCTCAGCTTGATTAGAAAAGTCGTTTCCGCCGCCGCAATTGCTGCAGCATTGCTCTCGCTTTCCACTGCAGCCTATGCCCAATGCGGCGGCGCTTCTCGGTATGGCCCCGGCTTCAATGGCAAAAAGGCCGCATCGGGTGAGACCTTCAACGAAAACGCCATGACGGCGGCCCATCGCTCCCTTCCTTTCGGCACCAAGTTGCGCGTTACCGACCAGCGCACCGGCCGGCAAATCCGAGTTACCATCAACGATCGTGGTCCATTTATCGGCGGCCGCATCATCGATCTGTCCAAGGCCGCTGCCGGCCAGCTCGGTTTCTGCAATCGCGGCACCACTTCGGTGTGCCTCGAGCAGATCTGAACAAGACATAATTGACTGTGAAAACGGGCCGCCCGGTTGGAGCGGCCCGTTTTTTTATGTCGAGCGCAGGCCGAGCGCGTCGATGGCCGCGACTCGGTCGGGCTCTAGCGGGCCGGCTCGCTCCGCCGCAAGCGCCTGTTCCAGTTCGGCGACGGTTTTGACGCCCAGCACCAGTGTGTCGACGCCGTCCGGGCCCAAGGCATAGCGATGGGCGATGATGGCGGGGTCGTCGCCCCATTGCCGGCAAAGCGCGCGATAGGGAGCGGCGCGATCGAAGTCATTACCGGTGGCGCGCTGGTCCTCGGTGATCGTGCGGTCAAGGCCTGCGGTCAGCGCACCGGCCTGCACGGCGCGCACGCCCATGACCCCAACCCCATTGGCCTTGGCAGCGGCGATGATATCGCGGGGCCGGCCGGGCGTGCCGGTGCCGTTCATTTCCCCGGCGCTATCCATGAGGTTGGCGATGGCCTGCAAAGCGGCGGGGCGGGGACCGACGGAAATGGCGTCGATAGTCGCGCCGGTATGGTTGAAGCCGGTAATGCCCCAGCTCGCGATCAGCCCCTCGGCGACCGGGCGCTCGAAGGCGGGAACAACGGCCTCGCGATAAAGGCTGAGGCTGGTGGAGCGTTCTGTCGCGCGGCCGGTCATTATTGGGATAGACGAAATCGTCGGGCCGGATTTCGGTATGCAGCAGCATCATGTCGGCGCGTTCGAGGCGCATGGCGGCAAGGCTGGCCTCAAGCGAAGCGCGCAGCCGGGGATAGGCTTCGCCGGCGGGCGGATTGCCCAAGCCATATTTGGTGGTGATGCGCACGCCCCGGGGGATGCGACCCTCAAAGGCCTTGGCGACCATCGCCTCGCAGGTCTTGTAGCCGGGGGCGGTGTCGATGAGATCGATGCCCGCCTCGACGGCGCGGTGCAGGGTGCCGATGGCGTCTTCTTCCGAGGCCGGGCCCCAGACCATGCCGATGCCGCCACCGCCCGGGGTGAGGCGGCTAACCGGTCCGAATGGGCCCAATAGATTCTGTTGCATTGCGGTTCTCCGGTTTTGGGATCAGGCGAGGGCCGGCTCGGCCAGCTCATCCAGAATAGCGGCGATCTCGGCCATGGTGGCGGCGGTAAGCGGACCCTTGTCCAGGGGCACCCAGATTGTCGCGCACCTGGGCTTCCGATTTAAAGCCGGGAATGGGGAGGGTATGCGGCGAGCGAGCCAGGATCCAGCCCAGGGCGCCTTGTGCCGGGCTGCGCCCGCCGCTGGTCAGCAGCTCACGGATGGCCTCGATCCGGGCCGGGGCCTCGGGCAGTGGCTTGCCGTCTTTGAAAAAGCGCACCCATTCGTGTCCGGCGCCGCGCACATCCGAGCTTGGCAGCACCGAGGCGGCGGTGAATTTGCCGGTCAGCATGCCCATGGCCAGCGGTGAACGGTTGAGGCTGGCCGAGTTTTGCTTGGCGCAGAGATCGAGCATGTCGGGCCCGTCCTTGAACACGCTCAATTCCTGCTGCACGGCGGTAAAATGGGGGAATTTGACCATGCGGGCGGCCGCGGCGGCATTGTCGGTGCTCCAGCCCCGGGCGCGAATCTGGCCGCTCTCGACGAGCTTTTCCAGCGCCTCGCCGGCGGCGTCGGCGGCGTCGTCCGGCAGATCGCCGACATGGATCTGCAGCAGATCGATATAATCGGTACCCAGCCGCGCCAGCGATTGGGTGCAGGCCCATTGCACATAGGCCGGGCTCACATCGGTGGCGAGCAGCGCCTTGGCCCCGGGATCATAGGTATAGCCGAACTTGGTGGCGATGACGGCGTCGCTGCGGCGTCCGGCCAAGGCCCGGCCGAGCACGGTTTCGCTGTGGCCCGTGCCATAGGCATCGGCGCTGTCGAACAGGGTGGCGCCCAGCTCGAGCGCCAGATGGATGGCGCGAACCGATTGGGCATCATCGATATCGCCCCAACCATCGGGTTTGCCATTGAGCAGGAAAGGGCCGCCAATGGCCCAGCAGCCCATGCCGATGGCACTGGCCTCAATGCCGGAGCGGCCGATGGAGCGGAATTTGGAAAAGGTCATGATGGGTTCCTTGGGGTCAATGATTGGCGTGATTGCGGACAAAATCGGCGAGGCAGTCGCGGCTGGCCCCCAGATCGGCGAACTGGCGGTCATCCATGCTCCGCAGGATGCGCAGGGCGAGGTGGTCCTGCCGAACGGCCCGGACCCAGCGGAACAGGGTGTGCAGCATTGCAATATTCCTTGCGGCAAGCCGAACCCATGGCCGGCAGCGCAGCTGTCGGCTTTGCAGATTTGGCCGTATTGATTTCCGTTCGGCGCCTATCGCGGTACCGTTGCAGCCATACTTGCGCACATCCGCGCCCTGCCGCTATGCTCAAGAACGCAAGACGCTTTGCAGAAATGAAAAATGGATTTCAGCTGGGACGATCTGAGGCTGTTTCTGGACGTGGCGCGGCTGGGCGGGCTGAGCGCGGCTACCGCCACGACGGGCCTGAGTGCGGCCACTTTGGGCCGCCGCATTACCGCGCTTGAACGCCAATTGGGCGAGCCGCTGTTTGCTCGCTCCCAGACCGGCTATCGGCTGACCCCGGCCGGCGAGGCGCTGCTGGCCCGCGCCGAGGAGGTCGAGACGGCGATGCTCTCGCTCAAGCGCTGGAAGGAAGGCGCGATCGGCGAGCGGGTGGTGCGGGTCTCGGCTGGCGCCTGGACCTCGGCCTTTCTCGCCCGGCACATCGGAACGCTGTGGAGCGTGGAGGATCGCTTCGGGCTCGAACTGGTCACCGCCAATGAGAAGGTCGATATCGGCCGGCGCAATGCCGATCTGGGTATTCTGCAACCAGCGCCCCTCCGAGCAATGGCTGGCCGGGCGGCTGATCGGCAAGGTGGCCTATGGCCTTTATTCGGGCCTCAACTCGGTCAATGGCATTGCCGCCGGATATTTCGTCGGCATTGCCGGCGATGGCGCCCAGACCCAATCGGCCCGCTGGATGCAGGCGCGCCATGGTGACCGCATCGCCGTGCGCGGCAATGATTCGATGAGCGTGCGCGAATTGGTGGCGGCGGGGGCCGGGCTGTCGGTCTTTCCGTGTTTTGTGGGCGATAGCGATTCCAGTGCTCATCCGCGTGGCGCCGCTGATCGCCGAACTCGAAACCGACCAATGGCTGGTCAGCCATCATGAGGAACGCCATGCCCCGGCCGTGCGCCGTGGCCGATCGTATCGGCAAGCTGATGGGCGCGCACGGGCCGCTGTTCCGGGGTGAGCGGCCGGGACATTAGGCAGCGCTGCGGCGGCGCTGTGATGCAGTTGCAACGATATAATAATGTAACTAAAGCGCTTGCAGGCCCTATTTTACTCCTCGGCGAAATGGACTAGCGTGCGCCTCGCTTCTGTTTGCGAGTAGCTTTTATTATGAGATTCGGCATTGAGCTGCCGCCCCAGATCAAGGTCTATGGGGCGTTCTTTGTTTATTCATTTTGCATGGGGAGCCTGTATCCCCGCCTGCCCGATATCCAGCTTGCCATGGGCGTGGGCGAAGGCGCGCTCGGGTTTGCGCTGATCGGGGCGGCCTTGGGCACGCTGATCTCGCTGACCTTTGCCAGCCCGATCATCGAACGCGTCGGCTATCGCCGCACGCTGCTGACGGCGCTGCCGCTCTTGGCGGTATTTTACGCCATTGCCGTCTGGGCGCAAACGCCGTTGACGCTCTTCCTGTTGCTGATGCCGGTGGGCATAACCATCGGCGCCATCGAGATCATCATCAATCTTGAGGCCGACCGGGTCGAGCACGCCATTGGCCGCCGCATCATGAACCGCTCGCATGCCTTCTGGAGCTTCGGCTTTTTCAGTGCCGGCATGGTGGGCGCCTTCATCGCCCAGAGCGGTCTTTCTGCCCAGCTGCATCTGGCCATCATGGTACCCGTCGTCACCATTGCCACCCTGCTCATCCTGGGCCGGTTTCAGCCCGCCGAACATCGCAGCGGCGGCAGCACTGACGCGGCGCCCCGCTTTGCCCGACCGACGCTGGCCATCCCGGTGCTGGTGACGGTGTGCCTGTCGGCCATGATCATGGAGGGCGCCGGTATCGATTGGTCGGCCATCTATATGCGCGACGTGTTCGGCGCCGCCCTGTTCTGGGCCGGCTTTGCCGTGGCTTTGGGCGCCGGCGCGCAGGCGGTGACGCGGTTTTTCGCCGATAGTTTCGTCGAGCGCTGGAGCCCGGTCATCGTCGCGCGGAGCCTATTGACCATTCTGGGCATCGGCACGCTGCTGGTCTTTTCACCTCTGCGCAATGGGCCGCTTATCTGGGCTCGGCGCTGATGGGGGTGGGCACCAGCGCCATCTTCCCGCTCGCCATGTCGGCGGCAGCGCAGCGCACCGACCGGCCGGCAGCCGTCAATGTGGCGGCGCTGGCGCAGATTTCCTTTGTGTCATTCCTGCTGGGACCGCCGCTGCTGGGCTATATCGCCGAGCATTTCGGCATTCGCTGGGCCTTTGGCATCGGGTTGCCGCTCGTCGCGTTGAGCCTGTTCGCTGCCAGTGCCCTCGGCGCCAAACCCATCAGATCGACTGTGACCCCATGATTATCGCGCCACAATACCGCATCTATGCGGGCTTTTTCCTGTTTGCCATAACCACCGGCGCCCTGATGGCGCGCCTGCCCGATATCCAGACCCATCTGGGCGTTACCGAAAGCCAGCTGGGCCTGACCATGATCGGCATGTCGCTCGGCTCGCTAATTTCGCTGACCTTTGCGTCCCCGCTGATCGAAAAGGTGGGGCCGCGCATGACGGCCTTCGTTACCGTGCTGGGGCCGTCATTGCTCTTTGCGCTGATCCCCGGCTGCCGGTGGCGCCGGCGGTGTTCGTCGTGATGTTCTTTACCGGACTCTTGTCCGGGGCGCTCGAAATCAATCTCAATGTCGAGACCGACCGGCTCAGAAACGGCCAGCGGCAAGCGCTACATGAACTGCGCGCATGGTTTTTGGAGCGTCGGCTTCTTCGTCACGGCGCTGTTCGGCGCCATGATCCGCCAATCCGGGCTCAGCGCCCAATGGCATATGGGGATCATTGCGGTGATCGTCGTGCTGGTGGGCGGCTACATGTTTTTCGGCATGGTGCCGGCGCCCAAGCCCAAGGGGCAAAGCCACGATGCCGGCGCGCACCGCATCGCCTTTCCCAATTGGGGCTCGGTGCCGCTCTGCATTATCGGCTTTGCCGCCTTCCTCGTCGAAGGGGCGGGCATTGACTGGTCGGCCATCTATATGCGTGACGTGTTTTCGGCCCAGCCTTTCGTGGGCGGCATGGGGCTGACCCTGTTTGCCTTCTTCATGGCGACGATGCGGCTCACCGCCGATCCGGTCGTGGCCCGCTATGGGCCACGCAATGTGGCCATGGTGCTGCTGGTGCTGGCGGCATTGGGCGTGCTGATGGTGGGGCTGGCGCCCCAGACTCGGATTGCATTGGCCGGCTTCTCGCTGATGGGTATTGGTTGTTCGGCCGTCTATCCGCTGGCCGTCTCGGCGGCGGCACAGCGTACCGACCGGCCGGCGGCAGTCAATGTGGCGGCGCTCGGACAGGTGAGCTTTGTGGTGTTCTTCCTCGCGCCGCCGCTGCTGGGCTTCGTTGCCGAATATCTGGGCATCCGCAATTCCTACCTGATCTGCCTGCCGCTGCTGGTGGCGGGGCTATGGGCGGCCAGCTTCGCGCTGGGCCCGCGCAAGGTGGAAGATCCGCATGGCCTGCCGCCCGAGCCCGTGCCGCCGCATGGCTGAGTTGGGTCCAATCGTTGACCTGCGCCAATCGGCCACCGCGCTGCGCGTGCAGCGCGGGGTGATGCGGCTATTGCGCGAAACCTATGACATGGCCTGCTATGCCGAGGTGACCTTGCGCAGCGGCAGGCGGGCTGATGTGCTGGGCGTGGGGCCCAAGGGTGAAATCTGGATCGTCGAGATCAAGTCGAGGCCTGCTCGATTTCCGAGTCGACAAGAAATGGCACGAATATCGCGAGTTCTCCGACCGGTTTTTCTTTGCCAAGCCGCCGGAACTGGATGCGGGGATTTTCCCGCAGAGCGAGGGGCTGATCGTGGCCGATGGGCATGACGGGGCGATATTGCGGGACAGTCCCGATACGCCCATGTCCCCGGCACGGCGCAAGGCGCTGATGCTGAAACTCGCGCGGCTGGGGGCGGATCGGATCCATGTGTTGATGGATCCGGGGCCGAAGTAGAGCCCCGATTGCGGCCTTACCCCGCCATTGTCTCGCTCAGCCTGCGCCGCTGGATCAGCGGTTCGATGCTCATATTGGGGTGTGCTACGGCTTTGCCGTCCGCCGATAGCCCATTGCTCCAGTCCAGTTCGATCGTGCCGCTGGGCAGGCCCGTCAGCGTCAGGTGGCGGCCGTCGAGGCTGAGGTCGAGCCCGGCAATGCGGCGGCCGAAGGCGTTGATGTCGTCGCCCTCGGCGACCGGGGCCATCCAGCCCATCACCTTGCCATAACAGCGGTATTCGCGACCGGCGCTGGGGCCTTTGGTGACCAATTGCAGAGGCGCGGTGGCTTTGTAGGCGAGCAGCCCATTGCCCGAACGCAGGATTAGGGCGCCGTCTATGAGGTGGGCTTCGACGCCCGCCTGCGAGATATAGGCGTGGGTGAAATCGAGGCGCGGAGTGCTGCCCGTGTCGTAGAGCAGCAGGGCGACATTGTCGTGCTGCGCGGCGCGCGGCAGTACGCCATTGCCGGCCCAATAGGAGGGGCGCTGGCTGCCCCGGGGGTCGTCTTCGCCCGGGTGGTTGATCCAGCTCCGGGCGAGCGGGTGGGCGGAGAATAGTATGTCCACGACATGTTGCTGATGGCCATAGCCGCCCGGCTTGGCCCCGGCATTGCTCGAGAGCTGCACGGCAGGAGTTTTGAAGAGGCTGAGATGGGCGGCGTGGTCATGGCCCCGGGTGTAATGGGCAGTGACGGCGCTGCCCGGCTCGGGCCACGCAAGTTCACCCAGTTCGGGCGGCGGCAGATAGCTGCCGGCGGCAAAGAGCGGGAGCGAGGCGACGCTACTGGTTGAGCCAGCCTTTGCCGAAGGCGACGGTGGCGAAAGGGGCGAGTTCGGTCTGCGGGCCGGCGCGCAATTCCTTGTCATAGGCGCGGCCCATGCTGCCGGCGGGCACGCCGCCAAGGGTGTGCAGCGCTATCATGGTGAAGATGCGGTCGGTGACGCGGCGGGCGCGTGTGGCGATATCGGCAGGGGCGAATTCGACCAAGGCCAAAAGACCAATGAAATCGACGGGGTAATAGGCCGACGAATTCCATTCGGCCGAGCCCTCGGCTTCGACCGCGTCCAACCACAAATGCAGCCGTTCGGCGGCGAGGCGGGCTTGTTCGCTTCCGTTACGGTTTGCGGCAGTGAACAGGCTGTCGGGGAAGGTCTGCCCGGCCATGAGCTGGGAGACGTGGAAGCACAGAGCATGGTTCTCGCTCCAGAACCACATGACGTCATTGCCCGGCTCATCCACCCAATAGCGGAAGGTGAGCAAAGCCGTTTCGGTGCGGAGGCGCAGGTCTGGCGGGAATTGGGCGGCGTGACGGGCATAGGCCCAGAGCAGGGGCACGCTGACGAAATCAGCGCAGTCCCAGCGCTGCTCGATAATGGTCAGGGTTTCCTCGATAATGTCGTGGAAACGCTGGTCGGGCTCAAGGCCCGCCGCCAGCATGGCCGGGGCCGTGCCCATGCGCATCTCGCCTTCCACGGCGCTGTGCAACAGGGCTTCGCGCTTGCGTTCGGCAATGTCGGCATGGCGCGGTTGGGGGGCAATATCATAGATCACAGCGCAGGCGATCTGGCGGGCGACACGGGTGTCGTCGACGACGAAGGTGAGGTCGATAATATGATAGCCGTCCGGCAATTCGTCGCCGCGGCAGAGGGTGACTTTTGTCTCGCCCGCCTTCAGCGTCACTATGCGGTCGAGCATGGTGTGCTTGGCATGCGAGGTCGAGCCGACCTTGGCGTGGATGGCGACGGATAGGCTTGCCGGCGTGTCGAATTCGAGCACCGGGGGATCGCTGGGGCCGGTATATTCGCCGGCCGGGCGGACTTCGGCGGCGAGGGCCTTGAGCGTGTCGAGATGCGCATCGGCGGGGGCGCCGGGCAGGAAGACGGCGAGCGGCACATCATCGAGCAGGGTGAGTTCGAAGAACCAATTGGTGTCGCGCTCGGCCATGTCCTCGGTCAAAACGACCACGTCGCTGCCAGCTGCCTTGATGGGCAGATGGACGACGCTTTGCTCGGTGGAATTGCGGGTAAAGGGTTCAAAACGCGCAGCTAATTCGCCATCGACCCAGATATGCACACCCCCGCGTCGAGAGGCGGAAGGAGCAATAGCGGTCGACCGGAGCGCCCAGATTTGTGCGGCACCAGCGGGCCAAACGTGTTGGCGTGGAGCGGAATTGGCTAAATTCGACGCGGCGATTGGAACCGGGCAAATAGAGGCTTTCGACGGCCCAGCTTGTGTCGAGCGCGACATTTCGTGTGGCGACGTCGCGCCGGTGGCGACGCGGCAGGGCAGGTCGCCCACATCGACGAAACCATTGATATATTTGTAGTTTTGTCTGTCCTCGGCAGGGGCGGCAATGCCGGGGAAGGGCGTGGCGATGACCGGCGACAGGGCCCAGGCGGCAAGGCTTTCGCCACGGTTGAGAATGAGAAGCGGTTTTGACATAGGACCCAGTTTGGTTAGCAGACTGTTAACGTTGAGCGGCCGCAACGGCGCCAGTCAGGCTCAATTCATCGGCAAAGTGGCAACGCACCTGGCGGCCCGATGGCAGGGCGCGTAGAGCCGGTTGCTCGCTGGAGCAGCGGTCCTGCGCATAGGGGCAGCGCGGGTGGAACAGGCATCCCGAGGGCGGGTTGGCGGCATTGGCGATTTCGCCCTTGAGCGGCACGCGCTTGCAGGTGCGGTTGCCGCGCGGATCGGGCTGCGGCACGGCGGCCATCAGGGCTTCGGTATAGGGGTGAAGCGGCTTGCTGAAGAGATCGTGGGTGGGCGCGATCTCCATGATGCGGCCCAGATACATGACGCCGATACGGTCGGCGATATGCTCGACCATGCCCAGATCATGGGTGATGAAGAGATAGGTGAGGCCGAACTGTTCCTGCAAATCCTGCAGCAGGTTGATATTCTGGGCGGCCACCGAGACATCGAGCGCCGAGACCGCTTCGTCAGCAGCGATGAAGCTTGGGTTAAGCGCCGGGGCCCGGGCAATGCCGATGCGCTGGCGCTGGCCGCCGGAAAAGGCATGCGGATAGCGGGTGAGGAATTCGGGGCGCAGACCGACCACGCTGAGCAATTCGGCCACCCGGTCGCGGATTTGCGCTTGGGTGCCCACGCCATGGATCACCATGGGCTCGCCCACCAATTCGAGCAGGGTCATGCGCGGATTGAGCGAGGAATAGGGGTCCTGGAAAATCATCTGCATTTCCGGCGCATCTCACGCATGCCCCGCTCGGACAGGCCCGAAATGTCGACCACCTCGCCAGAGGCGCGGCGGAACAGGATCTGCCCATCGGTGAGACTATAGGCGCGCAGCATCAGGCGGGCGACGGTGGATTTGCCCGAGCCGCTTTCCCCGACCGAGCCAAAGGTTTCGCCCTTTTTGATATCGAGGGAAACGTCGTCAATGGCCTTGATGTCCCCGACATGGCGTTTGCGCCAGCCGGCTCGGATGGGGAAATATTTCTTGAGTCCGCGGACCGAGATCAAAGTGTCGTCGGGTAGGGCCAGTTCTGAATCAGACATGGGCTGGCTCCTGCTGTTCGGTTTGGGCGAATTGCTCGGCAATATGGCAGCGCGACATCTGGCTGCCAAAGCGCAGTTCGGGCGGCACTTTGGTGTCGCAGAGGCCCGGTACGGCATGGATGCAGCGCGGGTTGAAGGCGCAGCCATTGGGCACGCTGAATGGATCGGGCACCATGCCCGGAATGGTGGGGAGGCGCCGGCCTTGATCGACGCCAAGGCGCGGAATCGAGCGGAGCAGGGCTCGGGTATAGGGATGCTTGGGGGCGTAGAAAATGTCGTCGACGTCAGCAGTTTCCACGATCCGGCCCAGATACATCACCGAGACGCGGTCGGCGATGTCAGCGACGACGCCGAAATTGTGGGTGATGAAGACGATGGCCATGCCCAGCTCTGATTTCAGTTCCTTGAGCAGCTCGATGATCTGGGCTTCGGTGGTGACGTCGAGCGCGGTGGTCGGCTCATCAGCAATGAGCAGGCTGGGGTCGCAGGAAATGGCCAGCGCGATCATGGCGCGCTGGCGCATGCCGCCCGAGAGCTGGTGGGGATAGGCATCGACCAATTGGGCCGGGCGCGGCATCTGCACTTTGGCGAGGAGTTCGATGGCGCGGGCGCGGGCGTCGGCCTTGCTCAGCCCCTTGTGCAATTGCACGGTGCGCATGATCTGGGTGCCGATCGTGTGGACCGGGGAGAGCGCCGTCATCGGCTCCTGAAAGATCATGCCGATATGATTGCCGCGCACCTTGCGCACGGCGCGGCTATTGCGATCGAGCGCGGAGAGCTCGAACTCTTCGCCGGTGCGGGGGCGCAGGCGAATGCTGCCGCCGGTCTCTTTGGCATTTTTGGGCAGCAGCCGCATGATGGCGCGGGCAGTGATGGATTTGCCCGAGCCGCTTTCCCCGACAATGCCGAGCACCTCGCCCTTGTTAACATGGTAGGAGACGCCATTGACGGCCTTGACCGAGCCCTCGCGCATGGGGAACTGCACCTGCACATTGTCCAGTTCCGAGCAGCCGGTTTTCCGGCATGGTGTTGGTCATGATGCTATTGCCCATAAGGATCGGCCGCGTCGCGCAGGCCATCGCCGAGGAAATTGAAGGCCAGCACGGTGAGCACCACCGCCGGGCCCGGCGAAAGCAGCCGGGGCGCCATCGAGATCGAGCGCAGGTTCTGGGCATCCTGCAGCAGCACGCCCCAGCTGACGACGGGGGGACGCAGGCCCGAGGCCGAGGAAGCTGAGCGCGGTTTCGCCCAGGATCATTTCAGGCACGGCCGGGGTCAGCGCCACGATGATATAGGAGGTCATCGAGGGCAGCATATGCTTGGTGATGATGCGGTATTCCGAAGCGCCGGCCGGGCGGGCCGCCATCACGAAATCCTCGTTGCGGATGGCCATGAATTGGCCGCGCACCACACGCGCCAGATGGGTCCAGCCGATCAGCGCCGGGATCAGCGTGATCAGCACATAGACAAAGATCGGGTCCCGGGCGATGGGCAGGGCGGCGGCCAGACCCATCCAGAGCGGGATGGTGGGGATGGAGCGGATGAACTCCATCAGGCGCTGGATGGCGCTATCGATCCAGCCGCCGAAATAGCCCGAGATCGAGCCCGGGGTGAGGCCGAGCACAAAGGCAAAGACCACCCCGATCAAGCCTGCGGAGAGCGTCACGCGGCCGCCATGCATGAGGCGGGAGAAGACGTCGCGCCCCAGATCATCGGTGCCGAGCAGGTTGATCTGCTCGCGCCGGTCATCGACGCCGAACAGGTGGATATTGGACTTGAACAGGCCGAAGAAATTGTAGTCGTCACCCCGGTAGAAAAGCTGGATCGGCAACACTTTTTCCGGGTCGGTTTCGTAGAGCACGCGGGCGGTATTGACGTCGCGTTCGCGCGACAGGCCATAGACGAAGGGGCCGACGAACTGGCCTTCATGGAAGAGGTGAATGCCCGTGGGCGGTGCCAGCGTGCGCAGGCGCTGCACCTTGAACGGGTCATAGGGCGCCACCTGATCGGCAAAGATGGCGGTCAGCGCCAGCAGGATCAGGAACCACAGCGAGATGACGGCGAGCAAATGCTTGGAAAAGCGGCGCCACACCAATTGCCACGGCTTGGCGGTAAACAGGTCTTCCTTGTGGTCGTGGATTTTGGGGGTTTCAAGGGCGGAATCGGTCACGGGAGCACTCCTCACGCGTAGCGGATGCGCGGGTCGAACCACGCCAGCAGGATATCGGAGACCAGCGTGCCGATCACGGTAAAGACGCTGAGGATGAGGATGAAGCTGCCCGCCAGATACATGTCCTGCATTTTGAGCGCCTGCAGCAACAATGGGCCGGTGGTGGGCAGGTTGAGCACGACAGCGGTAATCACGTCGCCCGAGAACAGGGCCGGCAGCGACCAGCCGACCGTGGAGATGAAGGGATTGAGCGCGACGCGCACGGGGTAATTCCACACCACCCGGCGTTCACTGAGGCCCTGCGCATAGGCGGTCTCGACATAGGGCTTGCCCAATTCATCGAGCATATTGGCGCGCATGACGCGGATGAGGCCTGCCGCGCCGCCCGTCGCCAGCACGACCAGCGGAATCCACAAATGCGAGAGCAGGTTCACGACCTTATCCCAGCTCCGGGGGGCGTTCTGATATTGCGGGGAGAATAGCCCGCCCACATCGATCTGCAGATACATGAAGCCGATCCACATCAGGATCAGTGCGAGCAGGAAATCGGGAATGCCTTTGCCCAGAAAATCGAAAACGGTGAAGAGGTGGTCGAGAATGGAATATTGCCTTGTGGCGGAATAGACGCCGACCGGAATGGCGATGATCCGGTAAAGACCGAGCTGAGCGAGGAGATAGCGAGGGTGAGCGCCAACCGGTCCCAGATCAGGCTGCCCACCGGGGCGTTCCATTCCAGCGAATGGCCGAAATCGCCGCGGAACACGATGTTGGAAATCCAGCGCCAGTACTGCACCAATATGGGGTCGTTGAGCCCCATATTCTGCCGCATGATCGCTTCCTGGGCGATGGAGATATAGTCGCCCTGTTGGCGCAGCTGGGCCGCGTAGGAGGTGACGTAATCGCCCGGCGGCAGCTGGATGATCACGAAGGATATGAACGAGATAAAGATCAGCGTCGGTATCGCCAGAAGCGCACGCCGCCCGATAAAGGCAATCATACTGCAGTTCTCTCCCCTTGCCGGCGCGCCACGGCCCGGCTTGGAGTCCGGGCCGTGGGGCCGAGATGGCGCGCGGGGCCGGGGCTCCGCGCGCCTTTGCGTCTATCAGGGCTGCTTGAGCCAGAACTGCTGGGTGCGAGCCGGGCCAATGCCGCGGAAAATGTCGTCCTGCACCAGATCGGGCTGCACGTTTTCCATGGTATTGCCCACGATATTGACCACCGGGCCTTCGCCATAGACGCCGATTACCCAACCCTGTTCGGTAAAGATGCGCGCCATTTCGTTGACCGAGACATCGGCTTCCTCGATCGAGGCTGATTGGGAGGCCTTGTCCCAGAGGGCCCAGATCTCGCGGACCGGATCGTCGGCGGGCGGCTCGATGCCTTCGGCGCCGTCCGTGCTGTACCATTTGAAATATTCGTTGCCATAGCCGTCCCAGCCCATCAGGCGGCGCGGATCGGCGGGCAGAAAGGTCATGCGGTCGAACGGAATCCAGTGCATCTGGAAGTCGTTATTGGCCCGGTTATTGTCCCACTGGGTGCGGTCGATAACGCGGGGCAGCATTTCAATGCCCACACGGGCATAGTTTTCAGTCAGCAGCTCCAGCGTCTTGGCATGGGCGGCGTCGCTGGTTTCGACCACCGGGCTAAAGCGCTTGCCATCGGGACGCAGGCGGAAGCCCCGGGCGTCGCGTTGGTCAAGGCCTGCTTCGTCGAGCAATTGATTGGCCGAGTCCGGATCGTATTCGGTCCAATGAGTGGACAGCTCTTCATTATAGTATTGCGTGCCGGTCACCGGCGCCGCACTGGATCGGCTGGGCCATGCCCGACTGGGTCAATTCGATGATCAGCTCGCGATCGACCGCGATCGAGAAGGCTTCGCGCACTTTCTCTTCGGCGAACAGGGCGGCCAGCACCTCATCCTTGACGGTCATGTTGGGCACCAGCGACCAGATATTGGTGTCCTTCCAATTGACCGTGTGATAGCCGCCGCGCGTCTCGTTTTCCTTGTAGAAGGTGAAATTGGTGAGGGTCAGTCCGCGATCCTGCATGTCGAGCTGGCCCCGGGCGATCATCAGGTTGAGCGTTTCGGGATCCTGATAGAGGCGGTGTTCGATGCGGTCGATATAGGGGAGCTGGTTGCCCGCCTGATCGACGGCGTAATAATAGGGATTGCGCACCATAACGACCGTATCGGCCGGCGGTGGCGTTTCGATCTTCCGGGCGGTGATCACCGGCAGCTCGGGATTGGACCACCGAGCGGTGGCGGCGCCCTTGGAGCCCCAGAGATCGGTCCAGGCGGCGACGTTGAACTTCTTGGCCGCTGCCGCCAGTTCCTCGTCGCTGGCATAGTTGTTGTTGAACTGGCTCAGGTAATGCTTGGGAAACAGGAAGCTGGGACGATCCAGACTCGGCTCCCCGGTGGAATCCTTGGCCGGGATTTGCAGGAAATAGACATAGGGTTGGGCGAACTTCACCTTGAAGGTGCGCGCATCAACCACTTCGAGTTCGAGCGGGACCCCGCCCGGCGCAAAGGTCGGCTCCAGCGTGGGCACGATTTTGCGGTTGAGGAAGATGTCATTGTACCAGAAGGCAACGTCTTTGGTGGTCACCGGCACGCCATCAGACCATTTGAGGCCGTCCAAAAGGGTGAAGGTGAATTCGGTGGAATTCTCGTTGACTCGGTAGCTCTCGATATAGCCCGGCGTCAGCACGGCGCCGCCTTTTCGTCGGCGGTCCATTTGAGGACGCGTTCTTCCATCAGCTTGGTGGGGCCCCAGCGATCGCCCGGGCCGCTGAAGGCGCGGCGCCAGTGCCGCCATATTGGCCAACCTCGAGGGCATTGACCACGGTTGGCTTGGCGGGCAGGCGTTCATCGACCGGCGGCAGGCTGCCGGCCTCGACCAGCTCGGTCAGCATCGGGGCTTCCTGGAAGGCCCGAGCCAGACTTGTCAGCCCGGTGGTGCACAGGATGCCGGTTGCCAAAGCTGCAACCCATCTCTTGGAATTCATCGTCTCAATCCTCCCCCAACATGATCTGGGTTCCCTCGGCGAGGCACGATGCCCGGCCTGTGATTTTGCGCAGGAGCAGCCTCATCACAATAAAAATATTTGCATGAGCTATATCCTCCTACCGGTGAAGCATTCGAGGCCAGTGCGATTTACTCGTCTTTCCGGCGTTTTCGGCTGCTACGCTTTCATAATTGCGTCAGTCGTCGTATGAATCAACTAGAAAAATTTTGCACGAATGGCATTATGCTGCGGAGTGGAGGGGAAGGGATCTATCTTGAATGGAAGATTGGCAGATAAATCAATCGCCTAGGGAGCAGCGGCCGGAGCCGGCCGATTTTTCCAAGGTACGTGCCTCAAATCCGGCGCCGCCCCAGCTGCGCCAATTGGCCGAGGTGCTGATCGAGGCAGGGGCGCTGCAACGCCCCGCTTTGGCCAAGCGGGTCGGGATTTCCAAACAGGCCGTGTCCGAATTGCTGTCGGTGCTGGAACAGCGCGGGCTGGTGCAGGTGGCCGGGCCGCTCAATGGCCTGCCGGGGCGTTCGAGCCTGAGCTATGCACTGCGGCCCGATGCGGCGCTGGCGCTGGGCTTTGATATCGGGGGCACCAAGATTGCTGCGGCCCCGGTCGATTTGCGCGGCAAGGTGCTGGCCGAAACCGTGGTGCCGACCGCCCCGGGCGGGCTCGATCAACTGGTCGGGCAATTGGTGGAGCTGGCCGATAGCTCGGCCAAGACCGCCGGCGCGCAGCGCTTCCGCGTGCAGGCCGCAACGGTCGGGGTGCCGGCCGCGGTCAATCCGGCCACCGGCATTCTCAATCTCGCCGCCAATCTGCCGGGCCTCGTCGCGGTCGACCTGCATGCAAGGTTGACCAAGGCGCTGAATTGCCCGGTCTCGATCGAGAACGACGTCAATCTGGCATTGCTGGGGGAAGTTGCCAGCGGCAGCGGCCAAGGCAAGCGCGATATCGCCTTTGTGGCTTTGGGCACCGGGGTCGGCGCGGGGCTGATGGTCAATGGTCGGCTGCTGCGTGGCGCGACCGGCGGGGCCGGGGAAATCGCCTATCTGCCATTGCCCGACCATCGCACCACGGCGCGTTCGCTGGCGCAGGGGCATTTTGAAACCATGGTCGGCGAGGCCGGTATCCGCGAAGCCTTTGCCCGGCGGGGCGGAGCGGCCGACATGTCGGTGCGGGCAATTTTCGACCTCGCCACCACGGGGGATGTGCGGGCGCTGCAGACCATTGATGAACTGGCAGGACATGTCGCCCCGGGCATCGTGTCACTGATTGCGCTGGTCGATCCAGAGCTGGTGGTGCTGGGCGGCAGCGTCGGCGCGCGACCTGAATTGATCGAACGCGTGCAGGCGGAACTGGCGGCACGGTTCGAGCGGCCAGTGCCGATTGTGGCCAGCAATACCGGCTCGCGGGCCGGGTTGGCCGGGGCGCTCAGAAACAGCGCGGCGGCATTTGCTGGCGGATCTGTTTGGCGAGGAGTGAGGGGACCTAAACCAGTCGCCGCGCTATTACGAATTGTCAGCCGGCAGCCCAGTTCGAGCCGGTGGGCGGGGGATGCTGGGCGGCGTTGACGATGCGTTGTTCGAGCAGGTGCAGGGCGGCGGTGCCCATATGTTCGAGCGGTACGCTGACCGTGGTGAGGCTGGGCGTGGTCAATTCGCCGATGGCGACGCCGTCAAAGCCGACAATGGAGACATCGTGGGGCGGGGTCAGCCCTGCCTTGGAAAGGGCGGCGAGGGCGCCTGGGGCCAGATTGTCGGCGGCGCAGAAGATGGCCGTCACCCCGCCCGAGCCATTATGCTCGGCCAGCCGGGCGGTGAGCGCGGCTTCGCCACGGTCGGGCAGATAGCCTTCGGCCAGATGCACATGGGCGGTGTCGAGCGACAGGCCATTGGCGCGGAAGGCGTCGAGGAAGCCGTCGCGGCGGCGGCGGATGGTCGAGCGGCCTTCCCGGGTCAGGTGCAGGATCGAGCGGTGGCCTTCCTCGATCAGCCAATTGGTGGCGTAGCGGGCGGCAAAGCGATTGCCGGGCGTGACGCTGTCGATCTGCATTTCATGGTCTTCGCCATTGATCAGCACGGCGGGAATTTCCGAGGCCGCGATATCGTGCAGCACGTCGCGGCGGTCTTCGCTCAGTAGCAATATGCCATCCACCTCGGCGGCGCGGGCTTGGGCCACGATCTTGTCGCCGCTGATATCAGGCCGGTCGATTTCCATGGGCACGACGCGAATGGCGCGCCGCTCGCATTCGCGCATCAGCGTGCTCAGCAGCGTCCAGGAGAAGAGATTGAATTCATTATGCGGCAGGGTATCGCTGGGCACGGCCAGAAGGATGGATCGCAGCACGGCGATGGAGGCTTTTTCCCGGCGCTTGGCGAGATAGCCCAATTGCCCGGCAGCATCGAGCACACGGGCGCGGACCTCGGGGGAGATGGGCGCGGTGCCATTGAGCACATGCGACACGGTCGAAATGGCCACATCGGCCTGTTGCGCGATTTCCTTGAAGCCGATTTTCTTGTGCTGCACCGGCTTCATCTCGGTACGGCGCGGCGCGCCATGCCGCCGCCCAGGAACATATTGGCTGGATCCTCGAGATCGACAGGATCACGCGGATCGGGGAAATCATGCAGGAGCGAGCTGCCACAGGGCGCCCAGCCCAACCCATTGTCGGGCGGGTTGGTGAAGAAGGCGCCGGGATTGTCCGATATGCCATAAAGGGTCTGGCAGCCCAACGCGTCCACGCTGAGCGCTCGGCCGACCATGCGCGCCAGATCGGCGGGATCGCACCAATTGCAGGATTCGCGCGGCGTCTTCGGCCTGTGGGCCGAGCAGATGCGGATCGACAGCGACTGAATGCCATATTTGTCGAAATAGAACCGGGCCAGATTCTCCCCGAAGGCCTTGGAGACGCCGTAAAGCGTGTCGGGACGATAGGGCATGTCCACCGGCAGCGGCGCCTGTGCTGTGGGGTAGAACCCGGCCACGTGATAGGACGAGGCATAGATTACCCGCCGTACGCCGCGGCGGCGGGCGGCTTCGAAAATATTGTAGCAGCCCATGATATTGGCGTGCAGGATGAGGTCCCAATCGCCCTCATTGGCCATGCCGCCCAGATGCAGTACGGCATCCGGCTTTTGGCTCATCAGCGCGTCAATGGCTGCGGCATCGGCCGAGTCGGCAAGCTCGATTGGTGCGCCGTCGGGCGCGGGGCGCATATCGGTGGCCAGCACGGCATGGCCCTGCGCGACGAGCGCTTGACGGAGCTGTGTTCCCAGATAGCCGGAGGCTCCGGTGAGCAGGATGCGGGACATGGAACCGAAGCCCTTATTCGCGCCGGAATGAGATGGCGTGGCACGATTGCCGATTGAGCGGTGCAAAAGTTGGTATGACTAATCCGGCCTTGAAGCAAGATAGGGCCGTGGGGCATGACGCCCGAATCGGGAGTGTGCCGGTGAGCGAGACAGCGACTGAGCAATTGGCCCCGGGGCCCGTGACATTTGTGGTGCGCGAGCGCTTCGGCGTGGGGGAAAGCCCTGTCTGGGACGGGGCGCATGACCGGCTTTGGTGGTGCGATATCGAAGCGGGGGTGATTCATGCCCTCTCGCTGGGCGACGGCACGCGGCAGGCGCTGCGCTTTGACGAGCCGGTGGGCAGTTTTGGCTCGGCCGGCCCCGGCCAACTGGTGGTGGCGTTCCGGCGCACGGTCGAGCTGGTGGATATCGAAGGCGGGCGGCGGACGCTGATTGCTGCGGTCGAGCATGCCAAGCCCAATATGCGGTTCAATGACGGCAAGGTAGGGCCGGACGGCGCCTTTTATGTCGGCAGCATGGATTTTGGCAGTGCTGGCGAGCCGGAAGGGCGCCTCTATCGCGTCACGCCCGAAGGCGAAGTCAGCGTGTTGGCGAGCGGGGTGACCATTGCCAATGGGCTGGCTCGGAACCGGGAGGCGAACACGCTTTATCATTCCGATTCACGCGGGCAGATGTGGGTGGATGCACGGGATTTCGACGCCAGCAGTGGCGCCGTCGCCAATCGCCGCCGCCTGCGCGACCGGGACGAGGCCAATGGCCGTGCCGATGGGGCCGCCTGCGATATGGATGGCTATTACTGGTCCGCCGCGCCCAGCCGCAGCCGCATCAATCGCATTGCCCCCGATGGCACGCTGACCGGCTGGGTCGACCTGCCGCTGGGCCACCCCACCATGCCCTGTTTCGGCGGCGCGGACATGCGCACGGTCTTTGTCACCAGCCTGAATTCAGGCAGTGACACCGAGGGAAGTGACGGCGTGGTGCAATTCCGCGTCGCGGTGCCGGGCGTGCCGGTCTGCCGGTTTGGCGTTCCGCAGCAAGTCTAGAACGAGAAGCGCCGCGCCAAGCCTAGCCCGAGGGTAAACTGCTGCTCACTGCCTGCCTTGACCACGGGCGATTGGCTGATATCCCCGACATAGCTGCTGTACGAGGCGTTGAGGCTGACAAAGGTGTCGGGGACGAATTCGTAGCGGGCCTCAAGCTTGACCCCCACCGATTTGATGCCGCCGCCCGGATCGAATGCCTCGAGGCGCCCGCCTGATGCTGCCGATTCGGCTGGGGTGGCGCCGAAATAGCTGTCCATGTACCCTTCCGACGCGAAATTGACGACCGGGCCGCCGACGATTTCGAGCTCCGGAGTGAGCTTGGCCGTGACATCGAGACCAGCTTCCCCGACCCAGCCCTTGGCGCCGCCAAAAGCGTAGCGCGCCGCGCCATAGATCTCGGCCGAGATCGCGTCATCGAAGACAAATTCATAGCCGATGCGGGCGCCCAAGGCATAGGTGGCGCTCACATCGTCAAGGCCAGTCAAGGCGGCATGATCCTTGCTGCGGCGCTCGCCCTCATAGCCGGCCGAGGGCGAGAATTTGAAGCCGCCGGGCTTTTTCTCGCCATCGATATCGATCCAGCCCCATTGCAGCTTTTCGACCTTGATGATGGGCTTGAACGTCATCGTATAGTCGGAGGCGCCCTCATAGGCCGCGGCCGTGCCGACGCCTGAGCCGAGGATGACGATAAAATCGGATTCGGGCTGGATCGGCGCTAGCTCAGCGGGAGCCGCGCCATAAAGGTCGAAATTTGCCGCATGCGCGGGAGCGGCAAAAGCGGCGCCCAGCACCAGAGTGGCCATCAGGCGACGATGAAGAGGCATGCAAGCTCCGGGTGATTCTGTGGCCGGACGGCCTGGCACCACCAATGCACCAGCAATGCTTACGCTCCTGTTACGACGGCGGGTAAATGGGGTTGAGCATCGCGCCGTGTCGTCCTAGCCTGCCGCGCCGGCAAGGAGAGGCGCCGATGACCCTGTTTTATCATCTGCTGGGCAATAATCTGATTGCCAATATCACCAACTTCACCGTGTGGTTCGCGCTGACCTTCTGGGTCTATATCGAGACCCGATCGGTATTCGCCACCGGCATGATCGCCGGCATCTACCCGGTGTTCACCGCCGGGTTTGGCTTCTGGCTGGGTAGTATTGTCGATCACAATCCAAAAAAACTCGCCATGCTTGGCTCGAGCGTGGTTTCGGCGGGCTTCTATGCCGTATCGCTCGCCGTATTGCTGCTGTCGCCGGCCGAGGCTTTCACCAATCCCTATGGTCCCCAGCTCTGGATCTTCGTGTTCCTCGTCATGCTGGGCGTTATTGCCGGCAATATCCGCTCCATCGCGCTGCCGACCCCGGTCACCATCCTTATTTCCGAGGATCGGCGCGACAAGGCCAATGGGCTGGTCGGCATGGTCACCGGCATCGGGTTTTTGACCACCTCGGTGATCAGCGGGTTCTCGGTGGCCCGGGGCGGCATGGTGGCGACGCTGGCGCTGGCGCTGGTTTTGACGCTGCTGACCTTTGCCCATCTTTTCCCGGTGCGGATCGATGAGGGGCGCGTCGAGGCGGTGCCGGGCGAGGCGGTCGAGCCCAAGCGGGTCGACATCAAGGGCACGATTGCGGTGATCGCCGCGGTGCCGGGCCTGTTCGCGCTGATCTTTTTGCCACCTTCAACAATTTCCGGGCGGCGTGTTCATGGCGCTGCTCGACGCCTATGGGCTGTCGCTGGTGTCGGTGCAGGTCTGGGGCCTGCTGTTCGGCGCAATCTCGACGGCGTTCATCCTGAGCGGGATCATCATCGCCAAAACCGGGCTGGGCAAGAATCCGCTGCGCACGTTGCTGCTGGTCAATCTCATCACCCGGTCGGTGTGCTGCATCTTTACCATTCAGCCCTCGATCTGGCTTTTGGCGGGCGGCTGCTTCATCTGGATGCTGCTGGGGCCCTATGCCGAGGCGGCCGAACATACCACGCTGCAAAAAGTGGTGCCGCTGGAACGGCAGGGTCGTGTTTTCGGCTTTGCCCAATCGGTCGAACAATCGGCCTCGCCCCTGACCGCTTTCCTGATCGGCCCGCTGACGCAATTCGTCGTCATCCCGTTCATGACCGATGGGGCGGGTGCCGATGCCATTGGCGGCTGGTTCGGCACCGGCCCGGCACGGGGCATTGCGCTGGTGTTTACGCTGGCGGGCATGGTGGGCGTGGTCGTGACCCTATTGGCGCTGCGCTCGAAATATTACCGCCAGCTCTCGGCGGCCTATGCCGGCGGCCCGGACGATGACGACACGGATGGCGAGGGCGCCAAGGCCAGCCCGGCCTGACGCAATTGCCCTTGTTCGCGCGCCTGCAATCGGCCATGGCTGGGCGATATTGATCCGCCCAGCCCGGTAGCCGCGTGCCCATTGCCCCTTTTCTACTGCTGTCCAACCAGTTCATCTTCATGGTCGGGTTCTACATGGTGGTGCCGTTTCTGGCGGCCTTCATGCGCGACGACCTGCGGCTGGAAAGCGCCGCCATTGGGCTGGTGCTGGGGCTGCGGACCTTTTCCCAGCAGGGGCTTTATGTCATTGGCGGTGGCTTTGCCGACAAGCTCGGCGCCCGGCGGCTGATCCTGCTCGGCTGCATGCTGCGGGTATTGGGCTTTGTCACGCTGGGCCTGAGCGGCAATTTCGTCACCGTGCTGATCGGCGCCTGTCTCACGGGTCTCGCCGGCTCGCTGTTTTCGCCCGCCATATCGACCTCGGCCGCCCGGTGGGCGAGGCCGCTGCGCGCAATGGCAAGGGCACGCGGGTGCAGTTTTTTGCGCGGCTGGCGGTCTGGGGTGAGCTGGGCGCCGTGGTCGGGCCGTTGCTCGGGGCCTTGCTGCTGGGCATTGGCTTTCAGGCCATGGCCTTTGCCGGCGCCGGTGTGTTCCTCTTGGCCTATATCGTGCTGCATATCTATCTGCCGCGGGCGGAGACGTTGCCGGTGCAAAAGCAGGACGGCGCTCGGTGGCATGCTTTTACCGACAGGCTGTTTCTGGCTTTCACACTGGCCCATGCCGGATTTCTGTTCAGCTATAACCAGCTTTATTTTGCCTTGCCGGTCGAGGTGACGCGGGCCGGGGGTACCGATATGGACTCGGCGCCGCTGTTCATGATTGCCTCGGTGATGATCGTTGTGCTGCAAATGCCGGTTGCCCGACTGGTGCAGAAGATCAGCTGGACGGCGAGCCTGTCCACCGGGTTCCTGCTGATGGCTTTGGCCTTTGGCGTTACCGCACTATGCGCAACGCTGCCGGCGCCGCCCGGCATGCTGCGGCTGATGCCGGCCACCGCCATGGTCATGCTGCTGATATTGGGGCAGATGATCGTCAAGCCCATCGCCATGGACATTATTCCCCGCTTTGCCAAAGGCCGGCCGACCGGCATCTATTATGGCGCGCTGGCCTCGGTGGGCGGGCTGGCCGTGCTGGTGGGCAATGTGCTGCTGGGACCGATTCTGGATCTATCGCTGGTGCCCTCGCCCGCCGCTGCCATCCCACGGCTGGCGCTTGCCGTAGTGCCGGCTTCGGGCGGGCTGGCCATGGTGCCGATCATGCGGCGGCTGCGACGGCGCGAGACGGCTTGACTTCGAAAGCGCGGCAGGATTGATGTCCAAACATGACTTTAATTGTCATTTTATGGACCAAAGATGATCACTCGCCGCTTCTTTTCGCTTCTGGCCCTCCCGGCCATGCTGACCATGCTCGCGCCTGCCGCCTTTGCCCACGACGTCACCCACGCCATGGGCACGACTACGGTGCCCGATGCGCCGTTGCGCATCGTTGCCCTCACCAATGAGGCGACCGAGGATTTGCTGGCGCTGGGCATCGTGCCGGTCGGGGCGGTGCGTTCGGCCAATGCCAATCCATGGTTCGACCATGTCGCGGCCCAACTGGCCGATACGATTTTGGT
Organism: Devosia sp. A8/3-2; assembly: GCA_025452255.1. Lineage (GTDB taxonomy): Bacteria > Pseudomonadota > Alphaproteobacteria > Rhizobiales > Devosiaceae > Devosia. Next base: position 391,907 of record CP104974.1, on the reverse strand, counting down.
CGGGGAGGAACTGGCGCCGGACATGGAAACCATCGCGGCGCTGCAGCCCGATCTGATCATCGGCAACAAGAAGCGGCACGAAAAGATCTACGACCAGCTTTCGGCCATTGCCCCCACGGTGTTTGTCGAGAACATTACCGGCCAATGGCGGGAAAATCTGGCGGTCTATGCCGAGGCCGCGGGCAAGACCGCGGAAGCCGAGGTGGCGCTGGCCGATTATCAGCGCCGCGTGACTGCCATCCAGACCGCGCTGGGCGAGCGCCGCGCCGAAAAGGTGGGGCTGGTGCGCTTCATCGCCGGGCAGAACTACGCCTATGACAATGACAGTTTTTCGGGCTCGATCTTGCGCGATATCGGCTTCGGGCGGCCGCAGGCCCGGGACAAGCCGAGTCTGGCCGAGCCGATCACCAAGGAACGCATTCCCGAACTCGATGGCGACCGCCTGCTGTATTTCTCCTACGAGACCGGCGATGGGCTGGCGCTCGAGGAAGAACAGAACTGGCTGAGCGATCCGCTCTGGCAGAATCTGGACGTGGCCAAGGCCGGCCATGTCCATGGCGTGTCCGACACGGTCTGGGCAACCGCGGGCGGAATTCTAGCCGCCCATCTGGCGCTTGATGATATCGAACGCATTTACGGGATCGCTTCGACAGCGCTGATTGCGGCTTCTACTCCAGCAACAGATTGTCGATGAGCCGGGTGCTGCCCAGATGCGCAGCGACGGCGAGGAGGGCGCCTTCGGGGCCGATCGTGGCGATCGGCTCAAGGCTCTGGGGGTGACGCACTTCCCAATATTGCGGGGCGATGCGCGGCTCGGTGGCAAGGCTTGCCCGGCCGATTGCGGCGAGCGTGGTCGCGTTGCGTTCGCCGCCTTCGAAGGCTCGGCGTGCTGCCTCAAGGCTCCTGAAAATCGCCGGAGCCGCCGGCGGTCGGCGGGTTCGAGATAGATGTTGCGCGAACTCAGCGCGAGGCCGTCGGCTTCGCGCACAATGGGGCCGCGCAGGATTTGCACGCGCAGGTTGAGGTCGCGCACCATGCGCTCGATCACCCCGCATTGCTGGGCGTCCTTCTGGCCGAATACGGCAAGATCGGGCGCAACGATATTGAAGAGCTTGAGCACCACCGTAGTGACGCCCCGGAAATGGCCGGGCCGGACGGCGCCGCAGAGATGGCTTGAGACGCTGTCCTCGGTGACGAAGGTGGAAGCATCCGGCGGGTAAAGCTCATGCACCGGCGGCAGGAACACCGCATCCACCCCCGCCGCTTCGAGCAAAGCGAGATCCTTCTCGATGGGGCGGGGATATTTGCTCAGATCCTCATTGGGCCCGAATTGCAGCGGGTTGACGAAAATGCTGGCAATGGTGCGGTCGGCATGGCGCCGGGCCAGCTCCATCAGGCTGATATGGCCGGCATGCAGCGCGCCCATAGTGGGCACGAAGCCCAGTGTTTGGGTGCTGGGCAGGCTGTCGCGCCGAGCCCGGACCTCGGCGATGGTCCGCAATATGGTGATCATGCGATGAGGTCCCAGAGGCGTTTGGCCAGATCCGTCTTGCTCATCACCGGTAGGGTGACCGCCTCGCCCCGGGCGCGGAACAGGGTGCCGCCATTGGTGGGCACGGAAAATCCGGTCGTGCTGGTTTCCCCACTGCGGGCCACGGGATTGGCAAACAGGAAATCAAGTTTCTTGCCGTCGAGCTTCTTGCGGCCATTGGCTTCGACATTATCGGTTTCGGCGGCAAAGCCCAGGGAACCACTGGTCAGTGGCGGCGTCTTTCAAGGCGCCCAGCACGTCCACGGATGGCACCATGTCGAGCGCCACCGCTTCGCTGGCGCGCTTGAGCTTGCTGGCCGAAGGGGCGGCCACGCGATAATCCAGTACTGCCGCGGTGGCGATCACGCCATCCACCTCCGGCAGGAAACCGAGCGCGGCTCGGGCCATCTCTTCGGCGGTCCGTACCTCGACCGGGGTGAGGCGGCCGGCGCTGTCCTTGGGTGGAACCGGGCGCACCACGCCCTTGTCGACGCCCAGCACATAGCGCACGGCGGCGCCGCGCCGCAGCGCTTCCTCGGCCATAGCCGCGCCCATGCGGCCGGTGGAGTGATTGGTGATGTAGCGCACCGCGTCGATCGGGCTGGTGGTGGGGCCGGCGGTGATCAGCACCGTGGTGCCGGCAAGATCGGTGGCGGGCTGGACCAGGGGCTGCTTCGATGGCCGCGACAATGGCGGGGATGGGCGCCAGCTTGCCGATGCCGACTTCGCCGCAGGCCAGCGTTCCGGCGGCCGGATCGATCACGCCGACGCCGCGCTGCTGCAAGGTCTGCAGATGGCTCTGGGTGGCGGGGTGCTCCCACATCACCGTGTTCATGGCTGGGGCGATCAGCACGGGCGCCTTGGTTGCCAAAGCCACCGTGCTCAGCAGGTCATCGGCCGGGCCCAGCGCCAGCTTGGGCCAGCACATTGGCTGTCGCCGGGGCCACGACGAAGACATCGGCCCAGCGCGCCAGATCGATATGCTCGGTGCCCGAAATATCGGCCCCAAAGAGATCCGATTTGATCGGCCGCCCGCTCAGCGTTTCGAGCACCAGCGGGGTGATGAAGTGCTGCGCGCTGGCGCTCAGGATGCATTGGACCTGATGGCCCTGCTTGGTGAGGGCGGAAACCACATCGGCAATCTTATAGGCCGAAATGCTGCCGGTGACGGCGATGAGGATGTTACTGGTCAAGGGCGGGGTCCTTTGGGGCGGCTTTGACCTCTGCGATATAGGCAGTGGCAGCGGCGCGGACAATCGCGGCGACATCGGCTTTGGGCTTGGCAAAGCTGGGCGGCGGGCTGACGCTCAACCCAATCAGGTCATTGATCACCAGTACCTGCCCGGCGCAATCGGGGCCCGAGCCGATGCCGATCGTGGGGATGTCGAGCAGTTGCGTAATCTCGGCGGCCAGTTCGGGCACGAGGAATTCCAGCACGATGGCAAAGGCGCCCGCCTCCTGCAGCGCCTTGGCTGCCGCGATCAGCTCGCGCGCCTCGGCCTCCTGCTTGCCATGGCGATAATAGCCGCCCAATTGATGCACCGATTGGGGTGTCAGCCCGATATGGGCCATGACGGCAATGCCCTGTCCCACCAACCGCGCCACGATCGGCGCGGCGGCTGCCCTGCCTTCGATCTTGACCGCCTGAACGCCGGTCTGCTGCAAGAGGCTGACCGCATTGCGCAGGGCGGTTTCGGGATCGGTCGCCGTGCCGAAGGGCAGGTCGCACACCACCAGCGCATGATTGGTGCCGCGTTGCACGGCCGCTGCATGGCGGATCATGTCGTCCAGCGTGACGGGCAGGGTGGTTTCATGCCCCAGCACCACATTGCCCAGGCTGTCGCCGACCAACAGGATATCGATCCCCGCTCGGTCGAGCAGCGCCGCGGTCACATAATCATAGGCGGTGAGCATGGCGATATTCTCGCCGCTGCGCTTCTTGGCCCGTATATCGCGCGTGGTAAGGCGCTTGGCTCGGCTCTGGACAGACATGGCATTCCCTGCATTGAGCGAAGACCGCATGCCCTGCGCGCCTTCATTAATGCGTTCGGGTGCCCAAGGCTACCGTTCCGCAACCGGGCGCCTCAGTCTGTGCCATCCGCCGAGTATCGATGGCACGCCAAGCGTGGACTCCGCAGAAGTAACGCTGGCGCCGCTGCCTGCTGTTGCGCGCACGCCGTTGCATTTCTTTGTTGCGAATGATTTGCAATTGCACTACTGATTGGATGTCCCGTTCTGGAGTGCCCGATGCGTCGTCGCTTGTTTTCCGTGCTTGCTGTATCCGCCATTGTCCTCGCATCGCTGCCTGTTGCCGCTCAGGAACGTCTCAAGGCCGTCACCACTTTCACCATTATCGCTGATATGGCGCGCAATGTTGCCGGCGACGCGGCCGATGTGGTGTCGATCACCAAGCCCGGTGCCGAAATCCATAATTACCAGCCCACGCCCGGCGATCTGATTGCGGCGCAGGATGCCGATCTGATCCTGTGGAATGGGCTGAACCCGGAGCAATGGTTCGCCCAATTCCTCGCCAATCTGGGCGATGTGCCCAATGTCGTGGTGAGCGAAGGCGTTGATCCCATGGGCATTGGCGAGGGGCCCTATGCGGGCAAGCCCAACCCTCATGCCCGGATGTCGCCCACCGACGCGCTGATCTATGTCGACAATATCCGCGAGGCGTTCGTTGCAGCCGATCCAGCCAATGCCGCGACCTACAATGCCAATGCGGCTGCCTATTCTGAACAGATCAATGCCGCGGTCGCCCCGATCCGCGCGGCCATCGGCGCCATTCCCGAGGAGCGGCGCTGGCTCGCCAGTTCGGAAGGCGCCTTCAGCTATCTGGCGCGCGACTTTGGGCTCAAGGAACTCTATCTCTGGCCGATCAATGCCGACCAGCAGGGCACCCCACAACAGGTGCGCCACGTGATCGACGAAGTGCGGGCCAATGACGTGCCGGCGATCTTTTCGGAATCCACCATCTCGTCCAAGCCGGCCGAGCAGGTGGCGCGTGAAACGGGCATCAAATATGGTGGTGTGCTCTATGTGGATTCCCTGAGCGAAGCCGATGGGCCAGTGCCGACCTATCTCGATCTGCTCAAAGTCACCACCTCCACCATTGTAGAAGGCCTTGAGCCATGAATGCTGCCCAACAGCCGGGGCTGGCGGTCAGCGACATCACGGTCGCTTACCGCAACGGCACCACCGCCATGAAACATGCCAGTTTCACCATTCCGCGCGGCTCGATCACTGCGCTGGTCGGCGTCAACGGCTCGGGCAAATCCACCCTGTTCAAGGCCATTATGGGCTTTGTGCCGCTGGCGGCCGGATCGGTGGAAATTCTGGGTGTGCCGGGCAAGCAGGCGCTCAAGCGCAACTCGGTCGCCTATGTGCCCCAATCGGAAGATGTGGACTGGAATTTCCCGGTGCTGGTCGAAGACGTGGTGATGATGGGCCGCTATGGCCACATGAACATCCTGCGCCGCCCCTGCCCGGTCGACCACCAGATGGTGACCGAAGCGCTGGAGCGGGTGAACCTGCTCGAATTCCGCCACCGCCAGATTGGCGAGCTGTCCGGTGGGCAGAAAAAGCGCGTCTTCCTCGCCCGGGCCCCGGCCCAGCAAAGCGAGGTCATCCTGCTCGACGAGCCGTTTACCGGCGTCGACGTCAAGACCGAGGATGCCATTGTCGTCCTGCTGCGCAGCTGCTGCGACGAGGGCAAGGTGATGCTGGTCTCGACCCACAATCTGGGCTCGGTCCCCGAATTCTGCGACCGCACAGTGCTGGTCAAGGGCACGGTTTTGGCCTCCGGCCCCACTGCGGAAGTCTTTACCCGCGAATGGCTGGAAATCACCTTTGGCGGCGCCTTGCGCCACTTCGTGCTGGCCGGTTCGGACCTGCATGATGACGATGATCCGCGTCACGTCTCGGTGCTGACCGATGATGAACGCCCGCTGGTCATGTATGGCGAAAACGGCAAGATGAAAACCAAGCAGTCGGACCCGGTCGAGAAATGATCGATATCCTGCTGCAGCCCTTTGGCTATCACTACATGATCAACGCCATCTGGGTTTCCGGCCCGGTTGGCGGGGTCTGCGCGTTTCTGTCGGCCTATCTCATGCTCAAGGGCTGGTCGCTGATCGGGGATGCGCTGAGCCATTCCATCGTTCCCGGCGTCGCCGGGGCCTATATGCTGGGCTTGCCCTTTTCGCTGGGCGCCTTCTTTTCCGGGGGCTGGCGGCGGGGGCCATGCTGTTTCTGACCCAGCGCACCAAGCTCAAGGAAGACGCGGTGATCGGGCTGATCTTCACCGCGTTTTTTGGCCCGGGTCTGTTCATGATTTCGCTGTCGCCCACGGCGGTGAATATCCAGACCATCGTCATGGGCAATATCCCGGCGGTGACGCCTGAGGATACGCTGCAGCTGGTGATCATTTCCGTTGTGACACTGGCCATCATGCTGGTGATCTGGAAGGATCTGATGGTCACCTTTTTCGACGAAAGCCATGCCCGCACCATCGGGCTCAATCCGCCCCTGCTGCGGGTGATCTTTTCACCCTTTTGGCTGCTTGCACCGTCGCGGCCATGCAGACTGTCGGCGCCTTCCTCGTCATCGCCATGGTGGTGACGCCGGGGGCGACGGCGTATCTGCTTACCGACCGCTTTCCGCGGCTGATCCTGATCGCGGTGGCGGTGGGCACGCTATCGAGCCTGTTCGGCGCCTATATCTCCTTCTTTCTCGACGGGGCGACGGGCGGCGTCATCGTCGTGCTGCAGACCGGGGTGTTCCTGTTGGCCTTCTTCTTTGCCCCCAAGCATGGCCTTCTGGCCGCCAAGCGCCGCACCGCTGAGGAATTGGCCAAATGAACGATTTCCTCATTTACGCGCTCTGGCCGTTCCACTTCCCATTCATGACCTCGGCCATGGCGATAGCCGTCATGGTGGCCATTCCCACCGCCCTGCTCTCGTGCTTCCTCGTGCTCAAGGGCTGGTCGCTGATGGGCGACGCCATCTCCCATGCCGTGCTGCCCGGCGTGGTGCTGGCCTATATCATTGGCCTGCCGCTCGGTATCGGCGCCTTTGCCGCCGGCATGGGCTGCGCGCTGTCGGTGGGGTATCTGAAGGAAAATAGCCGCATCAAGGAGGACACCGTGATGGGCGTGGTGTTTTCGGGCCTGTTTGGTCTGGGCATCGTGCTTTACACCTCGATCCAGACCGATGTGCATCTCGACCATATCCTGTTCGGCGACATTCTGGGCGTCAGCGTGGGCGACCTGATCCAGACCGGGCTCATCGCGCTGGTGGTCACGGTGATAGTGCTCGCCAAATGGCGGGACCTGCTGCTCTTCACCTTCGATCCGCAACAGGCCGGCGCCATCGGTCTGCCGGTGCGCGTGCTGCATTATGGGCTGCTGGCTCTGCTGTCCCTGACCATCGTTGCGGCGCTGACGGCGGTCGGCATCGTGCTGGTGATCGCGCTACTGGTTGCCCCCGGGGCCATCGCCTATCTCATCAGCAAGCGCTTTGCGCCGATGATGCTGGTTGCGGTGACGGTGTCAGTGACCTGCTCGCTGGTCGGCATCTATGCCAGTTTTTTCATCGATTCCGCCCCCGCTCCCACTATCGTGCTGCTGATGAGCATGACCTTCATCGTGACCTTTGTGGCGACCACGATGCGGCGGCCCGAGCCGCTTGCTGCAGTCTAGAAACGGAATCTCTCCCCCTTATCCCCGCCTTTGCCGGCCGGCCTAGACTGGCCGGCAAAGGAGTTTTCCCATGGATCAAAGCCCGCGCCTGTCATTGCCGCTCATCATGCCGCAGCAGGCCCAGAAACACGTCACGCATAACGAGGCGATCCGGGCGCTCGATGCGCTAGTGCAGCCCATTGTCGAAAGCCGCGCTGCTAATGCCACCCGCCAGCCCATTGGCCGGGGAGGCCTATATCGTGCCGTCCTCGGCCAGCGGCGCTCGGGCGGGCCATGCCAATGAAATCGCCGCGTTCCAGTCCGGCGCTCGGATGTTCTACGATCCGGCCTCGGGCTGGCAGGTCTATGTCAAAGCCGAGCGTACGGTCCACGGTCTTTGACGCGGGCAATTGGACGCCCCTCGTTTCGCTCGGATCGGGCCTGCCGCAATTGGGCATCAATGCCTCCCCCGATACGACCAACCGGTTGGCGGTTTCCAGTCCCACGACCCTGCTCAATCATGCGGGCAATGGCCATCAGCTCAAGCTCAACAAGGCCGCGGCCAGCGACACGGCAAGCCTGCTTTATCAAAGCAATTGGTCGGGCCGCGCCGAAATGGGGCTGGCGGGGGACGATCATTGGCGGCTCAAGGTCAGCGCCAATGGCTCGAGCTGGGTCAATGCCCTGACGGTGGATGCGGCCAGCGGGGTGGCGAGCTTTGCTGCGTCGGTGCGGCCAACGAGCGACAATGCCGTAACGCTGGGTGCCAGCGGCGCGCTGGGCTTCGGTCTGGGCGGCGACCGGCACGATCCAGACCTCCGACGTCCGACAAAAGACCGATATTGCGCCCAGCGATCTGGGGCTCGACTTTATCCTGTCGCTCGAGCCGGTGAAATATCGCTGGATTATTGGTGGCATGGAAGATGGCGCCCCGCGGCCGGGCCGCCGCACCCATTATGGTCTCCTGGCCCAGCAGGTGAAGAGCGTGCTTGAGGCAGCAGGCTGCGTGGATTTTGCCGGCCATGTGAAGGCCGACCCCGCCGATCCGCAGAGCGAGGAGGGCCTGCGCTACGACGCCTTCATCGCCCCGCTGATCGCAGCTGTGCAGCAATTGGCCGACCGCGTTAAAAGCCCGGAACGCGCTAAATCTTGAGGCCGCGGATCAGGGCCTTGATGGCTTTGCGATAGTCATTGACCTCCTCCGGCGGCGCCAGCGCCGCGCGGTCAGAACAGGGCATTGAGCAAATGCGCCAGCGGTACGGCGGGCAATTCGCGAATCGCCTTGGCCTCCATGGCGGTCGTCACACCTTCGACCGGGGTGCGCAGACCATGGCGGCCATCGATCGCATCGACCATTGCCCGGCCGAGCACGGCCGGCGCATCGACCAACAGGATGCGCCGCCGGCCCCGGTCCTGCATGGCGTCGAGAAATGCATCTCCCCCAGCGATCAGCGCCTTGACCGGTCCCGGCTCGTCCTCGCTCTCGGTGGCAGCATTGATCGCCATGGCCAGCAGCATGTGCTCTTCCTCCACCACTGTGGCGAACAGGGCCGCCTTGTCGGCAAAGTGGTGGTAGAGGGCGCCGCGCGTGACCCCGGCGCTTTGTACGATCTCCGGCGTACCCGTTCCGGCATAGCCGTTTTGGGCGAAAGAGGCGCGCAGCAGCTCACCAAGGCGGCCCGCGTTCCGCTGCGTCGTTCGGCTTGGCTTCGGCGCTCTTGCATACGTACAGCCTGCATGTTAGATGATGTTGCAGACAGATTGCACGTAAATTCCATGTTTCGCAAGGATGCTCACTATGGAAATGCTCAATTCCTATCCGCTCCTCCAGGTCGAAAAGGTCGCGGCAACCGCTGCTTTCTACCAGACCCATCTCGGCTTCGCCCCGGTTTTCGATAGCGACTGGTATGTGCATATGCGCTGCACCGCCAAGGACCATATCGAGCTCGCCGTCATCGCATATGATCATGAAACCATTCCCGAAATCGGCCGCAAGCCGACAGCGGGCCTGATTCTGAGCTTTGAGGTGAAGGATGCGGCGGCGGAATATGAGCGCCTGCGTACGGCCGGCGTGTCCATCGTGCAGCCGCTGCGCGACGAGGTTTTCGGCCAGCGCCATTTCATCGCCTCGGACCCCAATGGCGTGTTGCTCGATATCATCACCCCCATCGAGCCCGACGCCGCCCGGCTGGCGAGCCAGCAGCAATAGGCGGGTTCACGCTAGCCTGCCGGCTTGCAGTGGGTTAAGGCACGGCATGGCTATCGACATTGCGCAATCCGACGCGACCATTGCCGCGTCTTCCCCCGTTCTGCTGTCCGAAGCGGGATCGCTCCGGCGCCTCCCGCTTGGGCCCGAGTTGGAGCGGCCCCAGAGTTTTTATGAGCGCTTCGATGACTGGGCGGTTTTCTACGATGTGTTTCGCGATCACAGCGGCAAGCACGTCTACCTGATGGGGCCAATGGCGCTCAATCTGGCGCCCCATATTGATGGGCTCGTCCTCGAGGGCGTTCAAACCGGCACCATCGTCCGGCCAAAGATACATCATGGCGTGCAGGCCATCATCCTGCGGGCGGTCCTGCCCCGAGCGGATACCCATGTACGACTCAGCATTGGCGATCAGCGGTTCGAGCTGGCCGTTCAGCCAAACCAAAGCCGGTGCTTGCTGGTGATCGCGTCATTTTCACCATCAACAAGGACAATAATCTCGAATGGATTGCCGATTGGGCGCGCTTTTACGTCAAGGAACATGGCGCCACCGCTGTAGTCGTCTACGACAACGGCTCCACCGAATATGGCCTTGACGATATCCGCAGTACCCTAGCTGCGGTCGAAGGGCTCAAAAAATTCTTGGTCATTCCCTGCCCTACCGATACGGCTCCATGGGCGACGTCTATACCAAGCACAAATTCGGTGGGCATTGGCCGCAATTTGCGCAGCCGACTCTGTTCGTCCAGTTCTTCCGCAAATATGCCATGCGGGCGCGCTCCATCCTCAATGTCGATGTGGACGAGCTGGTGATGTCGCCCTTCCGCAAATCGGTGTTCAAGGCGGTCGAGCGCTCCCCCTTCGGGCTGCTGCGCTTCAACCGGGTCTGGGTGCTCAATGCTCGTGATGAGGCCGGGCCGCCGCGCCATCGCCAGTTCGTCATCCGCAAGAAGGGCATTGCCGCCCGCGACCGCGGTAAGAAATGGGCCTTGGCGCCGAGCAGGGCATTTTTCGCCAGCTGGCGCGCGCAGCCCTGGACCCACCGAGTCAAGGGCTGGCTTAACCTCTCAGGCTCCTCGGACCGCTTTTATGGCTATCATTTCATCGGCATATCGCATTCTCGGTATTGGGATCGCACCGAAAAGATCGTATTCGACCCCAAGCTGCATGTGCGGGACCCATTGATGATCAAGACCTTCACCGATGTCTTCGGCCCGGAAACCAAGCGATGAGCCTGCCCACGATCGTCAGCTTCTGGCACGGCCCGATGAGCTGGCTCGAAGCGCTGTCCATTGCTTCGTTCCGTCGCCATGGTCACCGTGTCGAGGTCTATTCCTTCGATCCCGTGCCCGGCCTGCCCGAAGGCGCGGTGGCAATGGATGCCGCCGAAATCCTGCCGCGCGACAAGCTGGTTTTCTACAAGGGCAAGGGTACCCCCGGCGTGTTCTCGGATTATTTCCGCATGAGCCTGCTGCGCCGGGGCGCGGGGTCTATGCCGATCTCGACGTCTATTGCGTGCGGCCCATCGAAGGCCCGCCGGACTATCTGATGGCCTATGAGCGCCCCGGCTCGGTCAATGGCGCGGTGCTGCATATTCCTGCCGATGCGCCGCTGCTCGATGATCTGCTCGCCATCTTCACCGATACCAAGCGGCCTTTATTGGAGCCACACCTGCCCCCGTTCCGGCGCTCGGAAGTCGCTGCGCAGCGCCTCATGGGCGAAAAGATTGCGCCCGAAGACATGCAATATGGTGCGACAGGCCCCTTCGCGCTGACCCATTATGTGCGTCAACGCGGGCTGCAACATCTGGTGCGTCCCAGTAGCGTGCTTTACCCCATCCCCTATGAGGGTATCCCCGCCCTGATGCAGCCCGGCTCCAGTATCGATGCAGCCATTGGGTCCGATACACTGGCGGTCCATATCTGGCGTAGCCAGCTGACCCGCCGCGGCCGTGCCGATATGCCGCCGCCCGCGCCCGGCAGCGCGCTGGCCGAACTCTGCGCCCGCGAGCAGATCGTGCTCGGCTAGCCTATTTGCCCAAGCCCAGCTTCTTCTTCCACCAGCGCTTCCAGCGGTGGCGGGCGAAGCGGTAGAACAGCTCATTGGTCATCACATGCCGATAGAGCCGGGCAAAGGCCACACTCTGCAGCATGCCCGAGAAAATGCCCCGGGGCTTGGCTTCCCCGGTATAATGCAGGATGGCCGGATCAAGCCCCTCATGGGCATGGCGCGCATCGATCGTGTTCCAGCGCCGGGGCAATTGCAGCCAATCGCGCTGGAACACCGGGTTGAGAAAATCTCGGTCGTAATAGATGCGGGCCATGACGCCGTCCTTGAGCGCCTGTTCCAGCCGCCCGATAATATCGGCCTCGCGCCATTTGGCGGTATCGATCAGCACCATGCCGGCATTGAAATAGGCATCCGCCGGATCAAGGATATCGCGGTTGTTGCGCAGGTCGCGGCCACCGGTGATGAAGGCGCCGATGGAGTCGCGCACCGCCGCGATGGGGCGGCCTTCCATGTCCACGTCATAGAGCTTTTCGATATTGTCGCGCACCAGCATGTCGCAATCGAGATAGAGCACGCGTGCGACATCGGGGCCGATCAGCCTGTCGATCATCAGCCGCGCATAGACGATATTGCTTAGCCGCTTGTTGACCGGCATGCGGGCGGCCACATCGTGGAACAGCTCGGAACCATCCAGATCGTGCCAGACCGTGGTAACACCGAACTCGCCTTCGATGGTCTTGAGATCTGCAATATGCGCGGGCGTCAGCGTGCGATGGCAGAGATGAAATACCGAGTCGCTACGGCGCTCGGTGAAGAGGCAAACCGACCGCATCGTGGCATAGGCGGGCGCCCAGAAATTGTCATCGAAGGTCAGAGCGATATGGATTGAGCTTGCGCTCATGCTTGAGGTCCTTGCGAACGGGTGGACAGCGTCACGATGAGCGCCAGCACGCTCGCCAATACGATATCTTGCCAGCGCAAGCCAATCACCGCGTTAGTCATGCCCATGGAAAAATAGCCGACCGTGGTGACGCCACCGAGATAAAGCAACGGAATGCGCAATGGGCCGTGGGCGCCCAAGGCGCCGACGACAGGCGCGAACAGGAATAACCCATAGGCCAGCAAGCCGAACAGGCCGCCGGCAACAGCAAAATCAGCGATGTCGTTGTGGAGATGGGTATAGAGCGGGAAGACCACGCACGGGGGGCATGTGCAGCGGCCGCTGCCGGGTAGTCGAGCAGACCGTAGCCCACGAGGGGGAGGCGAGGAAAGCGTTGAAAGCCGATTGGTACATTATGAGCCGCTCAGCGGTAGAGGTGTCACTTGTCACGCCCGTCCGCAGCAACGACAAAATCTTGCCGGTTGGGGTGAGCTCGTCAGCCACCCCCGTGACCGAGAACAATACGACGATGGCTGCAATGATCACCATGCCGGAGCCGACAACCCGCCGGGCCGTCCGTGTCGGCAACCGGGAAAAGCAGACGGCGGCGGCCGCCACCAGCAACATCTGGGCAGCAGCCACGGTTGGGCCACGCGACCCCGTCAGATAGACCGTTACGATACCGAGCAGTGGACCGAGCAGGAATATGGCACGCAGCCGGCCTGTGCCCCAGATGCCGATCAAGGACACAAAGCCGAGCGCCAGCCCCAAGGCCGCCAGATGGATTGGGTTATTGACCGGGCCTGCGCGCCGATCCGAGCACGAAAACATCGATGGCCGCGGCAAGAGCGCCCCCGGCTGTTCCGGCGAGAGCAAATAGCCCGATACGATCCAGTGTTAGCGCGTCGCCCAGCCGGGTCAGCAAACCCGCCATGGGTACCACCATGTAGAGGTGGATCAGGGCCGAGAATGCGGCAACATGCAGCGGTGATTTGGCCGTCAAGCTAAAGGCAACGAACAAGAGCAGGCCGGCCAGCAAGGGCATCCACCCTGCGGGCTGGCGCAGCAATTGCCTGCGCTCGGGCACCCAGATCAGATGCAGTAGCGCAATGCTCATCAGCACCGGGATTGCGGTGTTGGAAATCTCAGGCGCGAAGGTTGGCAGGGTCAAGCCGGCCAAAAGCATGGCCCGAGCGAGAAACGCGACGGTCAGTCTTGGCAAAGTCATATCCTGCATGATCAACGGTCCGGCTTTGGGGCGCAGAGTCAACCGTTCTGATCTCACCAGCGATAGGTCAGTGCCTTTGCTGCTGCTTCGTCGAAATGGAGGGTTACCTCGGTGTCGCTCGCGGTTTCGTGCACGTCGTTGATATATTGGCGCTGGGTTAGCGTGATGGTCCGGTTCTCTGCATCGGCGGAAATGAAGACGTAGTCAAAGCAATCTCGGCTATCCTCGGCGCTGGCTGGCTATTTCGCTCTTGAGTTGGGCCAATTCACGGCCGCCGATTACGCTGCCGTCCGAACGCCCGGTGGCGCGCATATTGGGCACCCAATCGGTTCCGGTTTCGCAGATATAGCGGCCATCGCGAAAGCTGCCGCGATCGGTGAAGGCGATGTCGACATCCTCGCTCCGGGCATTGCCGATTTCAAACTCGGCGCCGCTCTTGTCCACATCGAGATAGATATCGGACCATGAGCAGGTGCCTGCCTGCTCGAGATAGCACCAGCGTTCGCTGCCTGCCATCAGGTGAGCGACATCGGCAATGCGGATCAGCTTGCCAGACTTGTATTGGTCGATGATCCCCTGCGTCCTGCTGTCGAAACCGAAGGCTGCCGACGTGGCGACGAGCAGCAATGCGGCAGCGAGTGGGATCTTCATGGACTACTCCAACGCGGAAACTTCGCGCGATCCTAGCCGCAAATCGCCAGCGACGGAACCGGCCTTGACACAGCAGGCTTAATGTAACAAATAAAGTTACATGAAAGGCGATGCTCGAGCCTCGGCTGTTGGTCCGATCGAGCGCCCGCCTGCATCTCAACACGGAGCTCTTCATCATGGATGACGTCATCATCATCGGCGGCAGCTTTGCCGGTCTGGCGGGGGCGCTGCAGCTCGGGCGGGCCCGCCGTAAGGTCACCGTGCTTGACACCGGTCTGCCGCGCAATCGCTTTGCCGCCCATTCCCATGGCCTGCTCGGGCACGACCACAAGGCCCCTGCTGATATTCTAGCCGCCGCCCGCCAGCAGCTTGCGCGCTATCCCACGGTGCGTCTGATCAATGCCCGGGCTGAAAGCGCCAGCGGCGCGGTCGATGATTTTGCGGTCCTGACCGATGATGGCGAAACGCTGAGGGGCCGGCGCCTGCTGCTCACCTATGGCGTGTCCGACCAGATGCCGGCCATTCCCGGCTTTTCCGAATGCTGGGGTAAGTCGATCGTACCATGTCCCTATTGCGATGGTTTTGAGGTGGCCGGCCAGCATTGGGGGCTGGTCTATTCCGGACCGCAGGCTTTGCATGCCGTCTCGCTGTTCGGCGATTGGACCGACAAGCTCACCCTGTTCGCCGATGGGCACGAGTTGGATGCCGAGGCGCGGGCCGATCTGGCGCGGCGCAATGTGCCGGTGATTGAGGGCAAGCTGGCGAGCATCGCGCATGACAATGGTCATCTGACGGCGATCCAGCTCGATACCGGCCGTACGGCCGCTGTCGATGTCCTTTTCGCCCATCCGCGCAATCGGCCTGCTGCCAGCCTGCATGCCAGCCCGGGGCTTGAGACTTTGGAGGCCCCGCTTGGGCTCTATCTCAAGGTCGATGATCGCCGCCAGACGTCAATGGAAGGCATCTATGCCGCCGGCGACCTCGCCAACCCGATGGCCAGCGTAACATTGGCGACGTCGAGCGGCGCCATGGCGGCGATTTTCGCGCAGCAATCCATGCTGCAATAGGAGCAGGATATCTTGCTTTCAGTTTAGAATGGTTCTAGAAAATGTTTAGAACCATTCTAAACGAGACCACGTCATGTTTTCCCTGCTGCCCGATACCCGCCGCTCTTTCGCTAGCCTGTCGGAACGCGAAATACTGGCTTTGGCAATTGCGGCAGAGGAAGAGGATGGCAGCATCTATTCCGAATTCGCCACGCGCCTGGCGCCGACCTATCCCGGCTCGGCGGCTTTGTTTGAGGGCATGGCGGCCGAGGAAGACGAGCATCGCCGCCGCCTGCTCGATCTTTATGTCGAGCGCTTCGGCAAGCGGCTGGTGCCGATCCGGCGCGAGCATGTGCGCGGCTTCATCAACCGCAAGCCGATCTGGCTGCTGAAGAACCTGACGCTTGAAGCGGTTCGCCAGCAGGTCTGGGAAATGGAGGAGGGCGCCTATCGCTTCTATATGGAGGCGGCCAAACAGGTCAGCGATGCCGGTACGCGTAAGCTGTTGGGTGATCTGGCCGCGCAGGAACGCCGGCATGCCGATGCGGCCGATCGGATCGATGAGGCCGTGCTGGGCGCCGAAGGGCGCGATGTCGAAAAGAGCGAGAACCATCGCCAGTTTGTCTTGACCTATGTGCAGCCCGGCTTGGCTGGGCTGATGGATGGCTCGGTCTCAACGCTGGCGCCAGTTTTTGCCGCCGCCTTTGCCACCGGGGATACGCATCAGACTTTTCTCGTTGGCCTAGCCGCCGCCATTGGCGCCGGTATTTCCATGGGCTTTACCGAGGCTGCGTCTGACGACGGCAAGCTGACCGGGCGCGGTTCGCCCGTCAAACGCGGTCTTGCCGCCGGCATTATGACCGCTGTGGGCGGGCTGGGGCATGCTTTGCCCTATCTGATCCACGATTTCTTCACGGCCACGGCGCTGGCGATCGTCATCGTGCTGGTCGAGCTCTGGGCCATAGCCTTCATCCAGAACCGTTATATGCAGACCTCGTTCTGGCGAGCCGTCCTGCAGGTCGTGCTGGGCGGCTCGCTGGTCTTTGCGGCGGGCATATTGATCGGCAATGCCTAGCCCCGGGCACTGCGCGCGGCCAGCACGATCAGCACGGCCGGGATGAAACCCAGCGGGTAGCCGCTGGGCTCCATCACCAGCGAGGCCATGGCGGCCCAAACGCCCAGCCCCCACCCCGAGAAGGCCGGCGGCACGATGGCGCGCCGTTCCATCCAGAGCAGCAGGAAGCCGAAGACGATCACCGGCCCGGCAAAGCTGCCGATCGTCGAATGAAAGGCGGCATTGCCGACCGGGAGGTCTCGCGTCTGGCTCGCCAGAGGCTGCCAATGCGCCGAGGTCCAGAGGGCGCCGCGCGCCCATTGGTCGAGCAGCGGCACGGCGTCGAGACCCAGAACCAGAATATGCAGTACCCCGATGCCAATCATCGTATAACCGGCCCATTTCAACTGACTGGCGCCCGCCCATCTGGCGGGAGCAATACGGTAGGCGCGTAAGGCGGTCATGGACATGTCCTTTGCGGTTGCGATTGACCATACGCTGCCGTATGTACGCCTCAGGATTTCGCCTGTCCATACGCTACCGTATGGATGCGGCGCGGTGCCGCATAGGGAGCCCTGTAATATGGCCAAAGCCGATAGCCTGACCCGCATGGACTGGATTCTGGCCGCCACGGCCGCGCTGGGCCAGAGTGGCGTCGACAGCGTTCGGGTCGAGGCTCTGGCGCGCAGGCTCAAGACCAGCAAGGGATCGTTCTACTGGCATTTCAAGGATCGTCCCGACCTGCTGGAAGCGGTACTGGCGCTCTGGGAAGCCGAGGGCACCAGCGACGTCATCGCCATGGCCGCCGATCTTCCCACGCCAAGGGAGCGGCTGGTGGCCGTCATGGAAGAGGCCATACGGCTGGACCCGGGGGGATCGACGTGGCCGGGTTTGAGGGGGCACTACGCGGCTGGGCGGCCCAGGACCCAGCCATTGCCGAGCGCATCCGCATCGTCGACGCGCGCCGTGTCAGCTACCTCACCGATGAATTATGCCGGCTGGGGCAGGAGCCCGGCATGGCCCAGCGCCGTGCCGAGGCACTCTATCTGGCGCTGCTCGGCTTTTATGCCGCCAGCCGTTATGGCTCGGCGACGGCCGATGCCGCCGCGCTGCGCGATTTTCTCGATCTTGCCATGGCGCGGCCCTGAACCAAGCCTAAGCCACCTTGTTGCCCAGTGTGGCCAGCCGGTTGTCGAGGATGACGCCGATCTCAGCGCATTCTCGGGCGATTTCGGCGATGAAGTCGGCCAGCATGTCGCGCTCGAGCGCCGCCAGCGAGCGGACGACCATGGCGGTGTCGCGGTGCAGCGGCTCGAAATCGGGCGGGGCGATTTCCACCAGCCGCCCCGCCTCGATATCGTCGGCCACGGCGGAGCTGACGAAAAAGCCCACGCCCTCGCCCTTGATGGCAAGGCGTCTGGCGGGGCCGGTGGGGAGCTCGACACTGGTTTTGGCCAGCCGCACCAAAGCGGCGGCAGTTTCGGGCTCGGCCTGCCACCAGCGCAGCGAGATGACGCGCGGCACCAGCGCCAGCACATCCGCGATAGTAAATTGAGCGGGCAGTCGCGCGGCGATTTCGGGCGCTACCACCAGCGGCACGCGTTCACGCATGATGACGAGCGGTACCAGATCAACGATCAATGGATCGATATTGGGCCAGCACAATATGCCCATTTCAGCGTCCCGCTCATGCAGCATGGCGGCGATCTGGGCCTGCCTTCCCTCGTGCACCACTACATCAACACTGGGATATTTCTGCTGGAAACGCAGCAATGCCTCGGTGATGAGCGGGGAAACGAGACTCCGGAGCGAGGCAATGGCGATGCGGCCGCGCTCGACCCGGCGTAGCGCTTCGCGGCCTTCTCGGGCCGTGCCGATAATGCGGCGGGCAAAGGGCAGGAAGGTCATGCCTTGATCGGTCAGCGTCACGGTGCGGCCGCGCTGAAACAGGGTTACGCCCAGAAGCTGCTCCGGGGCGCGGATGCGCATCGAGGCAGTGGCCCGGGTGATGTGCAGATAGGCGGCGGCTTTGGTAAAACTCTGGTCGCGAACGATGCGATCAAACGTGCGAAGCTGGTCGAGGTCCATCGGGAATGCTTATGCGGCTAGAGGTATTGCCAGTAATTTGCAGCCTAGCATTGCATTTTGCGATGGGGAAGCGGGCTCAACCGGCCTTATTGCGCTCGCGCGAGGCTTCCGCTTCTGCCCGTTTGCAGGCCCAGGCGCGTTCGGCAGCTTGTGCGGCGTCGTCGCCCAGATGGGCACCGCCACGCTGGCGAGCGAGGTCCATCTGTTTCTGTCGTTCGGCGGCAGCGGCACGCTTGGCGCTGTCATCGCTGCAATGGGGACACGCAATGCCTTCCTGATATTTCGGGTCGGCGCGATCCGCAGCCGTCAGCGGATGCCGGCAGGCCCGGCACAAGGTGGCGTCGCCTTCGACCGAGCCATGGCCGACTGAGACGCGCTCATCGAACACGAAGCATTCGCCGGCAAAGCGGCTCTGATCCTCGGGCACTGTTTCGAGATATTTCAGAATCCCGCCCTTGAGGTGGAACACTTCCTCAAAGCCCTTGCTGAGCAGATATGAGGATGCCTTCTCGCAGCGAATGCCGCCGGTGCAGAACATGGCGACTTTCTTGTCGCGCGCCGGATCGAGATGGGTTTCGACATAATCCTTGAACTCGGTAAAGCTCTTGGTGGCGGGGTCGAGCGCGCTGGAATGTACCCAGACCCACCTCGTAATCATTGCGCGTATCGACAAGCACGACGTCATTGCGCTCGATCAGCGCATTCCAGTTTTCCGGCTCGACATAGGTGCCAACGGCCTTGGCCGGATTGGCCTCGGGCGCGCAGGGTGACGATTTCGGATTTGAGACGCACCTTCATGCGTAGGAAGGGCATAGTGCCAGCGGTCGAGAATTTGATCTCGGCACCGACGAGTCGTGTGCCGAAATCAGGACCGTCCAAGAGATAGCGTTCCAGCTCGTCGATGGCCGCGACACTGCCCGCCACGGTGCCGTTAATGCCCTCGGGTGCCGGGATCAGCGTGCCCTTGATGGAATGCCCGCAGCAGAATTTGGCCAGCCGCGGTTGCAATTCGGCGCAGTCAGGCAGGTCGGCGAATTTATAGATCGCCATCACCTTGTATGGCTGATTAGCTTGGGGCAGACTGGGCATGGGCGTATCATCGGGCGGGCACATGGCCCCGCTCTTACCACTCGTCGCGCCACCCGTCACGCACGGGAAAATCGCAAATTCTCAGGAGGACGTCATGACCTATCGGGCCGATCCGGCACGCTATGACAGCATGCAATATCGCCATTCGGGCCGTTCGGGGCTCAAACTGCCGATCATCAGCTCCGGGCCTATGGCAGAATTTCGGGGGCACGCGGGACTATCCCGGTGCCATGGAAATCTCGGGCTATGCGTTCGATGCGGGCATTACCCATTTTGATCTGGCCAATAATTACGGGCCGCCCGCCGGCTCGTCCGAAGAGCTGTTCGGCCGAGTCATGGCGCGCGATTTCCGGCCCTATCGGGATGAGCTGATCATCTCGACCAAGGCGGGCTACAATATGTGGCCGGGCCCCTATGGCGAATTCGGCAGCCGCAAATATCTGATCGCCAGCCTCGACCAGAGCCTCAGGCGCATGGGGCTCGATTATGTCGATATTTTTTATTCCCACCGTTACGATCCCAATACCCCGCTCGAGGAAACCATGGGCGCGCTGGCCCAGTGCTGCGGCAGGGCAAGGCGCTCTATGTCGGCATTTCGAGCTATCCTGAGGCCGAGACACGGGAGGCCCATCGCATCCTCAAGGAGATGGGTGTCGCCACCACCATCCATCAGCCGAGCTATTCGGTGCTCAATCGCTGGATCGAGAATGACCACACGATCGAGGCTTGCGGTGAGCTTGGCATCGGCATCATCGCCTTTTCGCCGCTGGCGCAGGGCGTGCTGAGCGGCAAATATAATTCGGGCAACAAGGAAGGCACGCGCGGCATCCAGCAACACCACGTTGCGCGCCAGCCATGTCGAGCCGCGCGTCCCGGAGGCCGTCGACAAGCTCGGGGCCATCGCGCGGGCAAGGGGCCAATCCATGGTGCAGCTGGCGCTCAGCTGGGCGCTGCGGCGCAAGGAGATGACTTCGGCGCTGGTGGGCGTGCGCACGCTGGATCAGCTCAAGGACAATCTGGGTGTGCTGAACAATCTGGAGCTGAGCGCGGACGAGATTACCCAGATCGATGCGGCGACCAAGGACGGGCAGATGGAGCTGCATCCCAGTCCCAAGGGGTGGTTGCGCTAGGGGTTAGCTGTTCCAGTCGAACTCGGGCGCATCCAGCGCGGTCAAACTGTCCGCGCTCTCCCCGCCAATGCGCCGCAGCAGTAGCGTGCCCGGGCTGTGCCCCGCCTTGGTGAAATCCTCGAAAACTGTCTCGGCCCCCGGCTGGAATTGGGCAAAGAGGGGCGAGGATTGTTTGGTGACGACATAGGCCGATTGCCCGACAGTCCTGCCCGCCTCGTTGAGTGCCCCGATCACCGCTAGAGCCGAAATCTCGGAGGCGCAGACATAGCCGTCCGGTCCGCCATCGGGGCGGCGGGCGCGTTTGGCGACATAGGTGCGGATCGCGTCGGTGGGGCTGCCCAAATTAATGTCGGCGGCAAATTCATGCTCGATGCCCGCTTCCCCTGCCGCCCGGGCAATGCCGGATTTGAGGTGCTCGGTATAAGTCAGGGCGCTATCGGGCAAAACGATGCAAACCCGCCGGCAGCCCTTTTGCACCAGCCGCTTGACCGCGCCATAGGCAAAGGCCTCATTGTCGAAATCCACCCGGGGATGGGCGTCGGGCCAGCGGCTGCGGCCATGGCTGATAAAGGGGAAATCATTGTCGAGCAGAAAGCGCACCCGCTCGTCGAAAATCTCGGTCTTGGAAAAGATCACGCCATCGGCCATGCGATTGCGCACGATGTGGCGGATCGGGTCCATCGGCGACACATTGCGGAACAGCGGGGTGATCACGAGGTGATAGGGCGTGTTGCGCATCGCCTCGGTCAGCCCGCTGACGATGGAGGTGCCAAAGCCGTAGATCTGCTCGTCGGGCTCGAGCACCAGCGAGAGCACATTGGTGCGGCCGGTCTTGAGGCGCAAAGCCGCGCGATCGGGCAGATAGCCAATTTCGGCAGCGATCCTTTGCACCGTGTCGTGGGTGTCCTGCGCCAGTTCGGGCGCATTGTTGAGGGCGCGCGACACCGTGGTCACCGCAAAGCCGGTCAATTCGGCAATGGTCTTGAGCGTCGGCTTGCCGGTTGGCTTGACGCCACGCTTGGCTATCGGCTCGGCCGGTATTTGTTCGTCGGGCACGCAGCACCCCTTCTGGCCACCCTGCGGGGGTAGCGATCATCTATCGGGGGCGGACATCACCAGATTGTCACGGTCACTGCAAGCACGGCGGCAGTGTCATGGCTCCGTCATAATATGACAAAATCACACCAGTTTTCGTTCTGCGCCCAAAGTCGAGTAGGCTTTTTCAGAAATCGTCATTCTATGGCGTTGGCCGGGCTGGAAATCGCGCTCGAACGCTCCTATCTTGCCTTCACCGCTGGCAGAGCCCCAGCGGCCATTTCGTTCAACCTGCAGGAGAGGACTGAAGATGACATCATCGAATACCTTCACCATCCATGCTGGCTGCGCGAACGTACGTATTTCCATGCAAGCCCCCAAACGCTGGCAACGGATCTGTCGCTCCAAACGAATGTGACTCGTCACAACCTCGTCTCAAACTCTCGATAGAACCCCCAGCGTTGCCGATTCACCCCGGTGGTCCCCCGGGACCAACCGCAAGGGTGGTGAATGAGTCGACGCCAAGTGGAGCATCCACTGATGCAGGAAAACAGTCTAGATCGGGCCAAGGCCCACAAGCCTATCGTCATTGAAGTGGCTGGCGAGCCTTTGGGCGTCGTCGTGCCGCACGAAGCTGGTTATCGCTTCCTCGCCGTTCGTCTGCCGGCCTTCGCGATCGATGGCCAGCATTTCAGAAACCGTTGAAAAGGCGCATTTTGCCGTGTCCCGGGCGGTCCGCAAGGGCAGCGCCGACGCGGCCTGAATTCAGCTCACGAAAAGCAAAACAAAAAGGCATTCCCGCCACGGGGAATGCCTTTTGTTTTTCATGTAACGGCACGCTCAATCGTCATTGGTGGCGTTGAGCTCCTCGGGGCGCCTGCCTTCATCGGCGGGCGGCGCTGCATGGGCTTGCAGCAGGGTCTCGATCACATCGACCGGGGCGGTGACATCGACGCGTTGCGCGCCCTGCCGTTCCAACTCGTCCGAAATAGCCTCCGCCGAGGCCGCACGCGGCACCCGATTGTCCTGAACGCTAGCCATTGCCATCGATGGAAATTCCCTGTTCGTCCAGCCGGACCTCGACGCCGGGGCGGTTCTGCTGTTGATAGGTATAGATGGCAAACACCACCACCGCGACCAGCAGGACGGCGATCACGGCATAAAGACCATTGCGATTCATGAAAACTCCAGACGCTTGTGATGTAGACACAACGCGTTGGCGCCCAACTGGTTCATTGCCCGGATGTGCCGGCCTAGCTTACCCTTTGGCCTTCCCGCCAGACGCCATGCACGACGGGCATCGGCCCCGCTTTACGCACCCGCACCAGATCGGCCCGCTTGCCGATGGCGATCTGCCCACGATCCTCGAGCCCTGCCGCCTTGGCCGGATTGACGGTGACGGTCGCCAGCGCACGGGAGAGGCTCAGCCCCTCGACCCGCTCGGGCAGCACGAAGACTGCCTGCAGCAGGGCGAATGGCACATAATCCGAACTCAACACGTCCAGCAGCCCCGCCCGCACCGAGTCCGTTGCCGAAATATTGCCCGAATGCGACTTCCCGCGCACCACGTTCGGCGCGCCCATCAGGATGGCGAGCCCGGCATCATGGGCGGCCGCCGCGGCCTCGAGCGTGGTGGGAAATTCGGCAATGGCGACGCCATCGGCCAGCGCCTCTTCGACATGGGCCAGCGTGGCATCGTCATGGCTGGCCAGCGGCAGGCTCAATTCGGCGGCGCGCCTGACGATGGTCTGGCGATTGGCAGCCGAATATTGCGCCTGCTCGCCGAGGCGCGCTGCGATATAGCTGTTCAGCTCGGCCTGCGTGCGGCCCATCTTGTCCTTGTAGAAGCGCTTGTAATCGTCGAGCGAGCCGAACTGGCGCTGGCCGGGCGTGTGGTCCATCACCGAGGCCAGCCGCGTAGCGGGGTCGGCCGCATAAATCTCGAATTGGGTGAGCAGGTCGTGACTGGGCAATTCGCAGCGCAGATGGATGAAATGCTCGGCCCGCAGCCAGCCGCCCTCGCGGCCGGCATGGATGGCGCCGACCAGCTTGTCGACATGCTCGCCCATGGTGGGCATGTCGAAATCCGAACCGATCCGCACCGCGTCGAATACGGTGGTAATGCCTGAGCCGGCAATCTGCACGTCATGGGCATGCAGCGACGCCAAAGGATCCCAGAACACGCCGGGGCGGGGCCGGTAATAGCTTTCCAGCTGGTCGGTATGCAGTTCCACCAGACACGGGATCAGGTAATCGCCCGCGAAATCCTCGCCGGCTCGGGCCAATCCGCTATCGATAGCGGCGATCACGCCATCTTCGATGGCGACGCTGCCCTCGATCACCTCATCTTCCAGCACGATCCCGGCATTGCGCAGAACAAGCGAGCTCATCAGTCCTTGCCTCCCAGCGCAAATTCGGCGACGCGGCGGAAGGGCCGTCCCTTTTCGGGTTCGACAAACAGCGACAGGCTATCGATCACCAATTCATCGTCCAGCACGGGCGAGAACCGAGTCGTGGCCGCCTTGGCGATGTCGGTGGCGTCCTCCGCGCTCAAGCGGTCGGTCAGCGTCATGTGAAACTGGAACTCTTCGAACACATAGGGGTAGCCATAGCCATCGAGCAGTTCCACCTGCCGTTCTGCTCAGTCCCTTGCCGAGGCGGGCGGCGCGATCCTTGACGCTCATCGGCGCGCGGAACAGCTCGAAACTCTCCACCACATGGGCGGCAAAATCCTGCAGCTTTTCGCTTGGATTTTCGGGAATGAGAGCCAGAAAGCCATCGAGCGACGCCAGCTTGAGCTTGCCCGGGGTGAAGGGGGCATGCTCGGCGGCAAAGCTTGTGAGGGCGGCGCGCAGATCGGTCTCGGTGGCGCCATCGGCCAGAGCCATCGGCGCCTTGATGGTGGCGTGAAAGCCATAGCGATTGGCCGATTGGGTAAGATTGAGCAGGCGCGCCCGATCGATCCCGGCCACCGGCCCGTCAAACAGATCGCCATCGGCGGCGTCGCGCCCTAGCCGGGTTGCGGCGCGTTCCCACAGGCTCCCGGTAGCCGGAGGGGCAAAATAGATCGCGTATCGTTCAGTCATTTTTGCCCCTTTGCAACAAGCGCCAGCCAGCCGCTATCCGCATTCTATGTCCGTCGTTTGACAGTGCGCTGCTGGACAGCCCCAAATGGCTGCGCCACAAGTTGGCTACCCTTGGCCGTATCGAGTCGCAACCCAGCCCATGGATCGCACCCTACTTCAATCTTTGTTTCAGGCCGCCGTCGCCAAGGCGCAACCCGCTTTGGCCGTCCGCCTCAACCTGCCACCCAAGCCAATGGGCCGCACGCTGGTCATTGGGGCCGGCAAGGCTTCCGCGCAGATGGCCAAGGCATTTGAAGCGGCGTGGGACGGCCCGCTGAGCGGGCTGGTCGTCACTCGCTATGGCTATGGCGAGATTTGCGAGCGCATCGAAATTGTCGAGGCGGCACACCCGGTACCAGACGAAGCCGGGTTTCTTGCCGCGCGGCGCATCATGGAAACCGTGTCCGGGCTGTCGGCCGACGATCTGGTTGTGGCGCTGATTTCTGGCGGTGGCTCCTCGCTCCTGCCGGCGCCGGCGCCGGGCCTGACGCTGGATGACGAGCAAGCCATCAACCGCACGCTGCTGGCGTCGGGCGCCCCAATCGGGGTAATGAACCTGATCCGCAATCAGTTTTCGACCATCAAGGGCGGACGCCTCGCCGCCCATTGCGCCCCGGCGCGTGGCAACGCTGGTAGTGTCCGATGTGCCGGGTGACGATCCGGCCATTGTCGCCTCCGGCCCCACTATCCCCCTGCCGGGCACGCGTGAGCTGGCCCGCAAATACGCCAATCTCTACCGGCTCGAACTGCCGCCTGCCGCGCAGGCGCTGCTGGCGGGCGAGGACAATCTTGCGCCCTTGCCCAGCGATCCGGTCTTTGCCCAACATACGGTGCGCACCATCGCTTCGGCCGCGCTGTCGCTGGAATCGGCCGCCGACATTGCGCGGTCACAAGGGATCGAGGCGGCAATCCTCTCCGATTCAATCGAAGGCAGATCGCGCGACGTGGCGCAGGTTCATGCCGCCATGACCCGCGAAATCGCCGTGCGCAATCGCCTGTTCAACAAGCCCGTCGTGTTGCTCTCGGGCGGGGAAACCACGGTAACGCTACGCGGCAAGGGGCAGGGCGGGCGCAATGCCGAATTTCTGCTCGCCTTTGCCATTGCCATTGACGGGGTCGAGGGCATTTCGGCGCTGGCTGCCGATACGGACGGGATTGATGGCTCGGAGGACAATGCCGGCGCCTTTGCCGATGGTGGCACCGCCACGCGGCTGCGCCATGCCGGTATCGATCCGCTGGCGGCCTTGGCCAATAACGATGCCTATTCGGCATTCTCCGCCATTGGCGACCTGCTGGTCACCGGGCCGACCGGCACCAATGTGAATGATTTCCGGGCAATCCTGATCCGTTAGGAGTGGATGATGGCAAAGACGACTGGCATTGGCGGCATTTTCTTCCGGTCTCATGATACATCGGCGCTCGCTGGCTGGTATGAAAAGCATCTGGGCGTGACCGAACTCTGGAACCGAGAAGCCGGGCTTACCGTCTTCGCGCCGTTCAAGCAGACGAGCACCTATTTTCCGGCCGACAAGCAATGGATGATCAATTTCCGCGTCGATGATCTCGACGGCATGATGGCGCAGCTGCGCGCTGCCGGTATCGCCGTCGAGACGCGACCGGAAGAATGGGATGCGCCTGAGACCGGACGCTTTGCGCATTCACGACCCCGAAGGCAATCAGATCGAACTCTGGGAGCCTTCGGCGCCACAGCCCCAATAAAAATCATACTTTTATCGCGACAGACCTTGGCGGTCTGCCCGGTCTCTGCTCTAACACCGCGCAAAATCGGCTCGGGGAAATCGACAATGGCCAAACGCAAAATCGCCGTCATCGGTGTGGGCAAGATCGCGCAGGATCAGCACCTGCCGGTTATCGACAGGTCCGAAGATTTCGAATTGGCCGCGACGGTGTCGACATGCGGCGTCGGCCATAATGGCCTGCCTGTGTTCAAGACGCCGGCCGAGCTTTATGAGGCTCTGCCCGATGTGTCGCTGGTCTCGATCTGCACGCCGCCCGGCATTCGCCATCAATATGTCCGTGAGGCGCTCGAAGCCGGCAAGGACGTGATGATGGAAAAGCCGCCCACTACCACGATTTCCGAGCTGGACGATCTGGTTGCCTATGCCGGCCGGCTGGGCCGCGTACTCTACCAGACCTGGCATTCCCAATATAATGCCGCGGTCGATCGCACCTGCGATATCCCGGCCGAAAGCGGCGTCAAATCGGTGCGCATCGACTGGCGCGAAAGCGTGCGCAAATGGCATCCGGGCCGGGATTGGGTTTGGGAGCCGGGCGGGTTCGGCGTCTGCGATCCGGGCATCAATGCCATGTCGATCTTCACCAAGGTCATGCCCTTCCCGGTCTTTGTGGAATCGAGCAAGCTGACCTTCCCGGCCAATCGGCAGACCCCGGTCGATGTCGAAATCGCCTTCAAGTCCGGCCAATTGCACAAGCCCAGCCTCTCGGCCGGTTTCAACTGGCTTGAGGAGAGTGGGGAAATCTGGACCATCCGTTTCGAGACCATGGCCGGCGATGTGCTCAAGCTCGAAAATGGCGGCCGCACCCTGCGCGTCAATGACGAGCTGGTGCTCCAGCATGGCGACGAGGAATATGGCCTGATGTATGAGCGATTCGCCACGCTGCTGGACCGGCACGAAACCGATGTCGATGCGGCGCCTTTGCGCATGATGGCGGATGTGTTTTTGCTGGGTGCGCGGGTGAATGGACCGGATTTCGAGTGGTAGGATAACCACTGATCTGCACCTCCCCCTCGACGGGGAGGTTGGGAGGGGGCGTTGAGAGCCCGCATATCGGGGCTTCCGCCCCCTCCTTGATCCCTCCCCGCAAGGGGAGGGTGACGACTGAGAGCTTATTTCCCGGCCTCGGTCAGCGTCTTCAAATCCGCATCGCTGAGTTTGAGCCGCACGCCTTTGGCGAGGCTTTTGACCTGATCCACCGAGGTGGCCGAGGCGATGGGGGCGCTGACGCCGGGCTGGGCGACGAGCCGGGCAAGTGACACCTCGGCCGGCGTCGCGTCATTGCTTTTGCCCACGGCGTCGAGCGCTTCGAGAATGCGGAAGCCCTTGTCGTTGAGGTACTTTTCCATGCGTGTGCCGCGTGGGCTCTTGTTGAAATCCTTGGCCGAGCGATACTTGCCGGTGAGGAACCCGGCAGCCGAGCTGAAATAGGGAATGATGCCGATCTCTTCTTTGACCGCCGAGTCCTGTAGCGGACCTTCGAAGGTCGAACGGTCGTAGAGATTATATTCGGGCTGCTCGGTCTCGTAGCGCGGTAGCGATTTCACCACGGCGATCTGGTGCGCTTCCTCGATCATCTTCGGCGTGAAATTGGACGAGCCGACCACGCGCACCTTGCCCGCCCGGATCAGCAGGTCGAAGGCTTCGAGCGTTTCCTCATGCGGGGTCTCCGGGTCGGGCCGATGGCTCTGGTAGAGATCGATATAGTCGGTCTGCAGGCGCTTGAGGCTGTCCTCGATGGCCTGTTTCACATAGGCCGCCTTGAGGCCCTTCTTGTCCGGCGCCATTTCCGAGCCGAGCTTGGTGAAGATATGCACCGCCTCGCGATTGCCGCGCGCCTTGAGCCATTCTCCGATCATGGTCTCGGACTTGCCCTTGCCATAGACGTCGGCCGTGTCGATGGCCGTAAAACCCTCATCGACAAAGGCATCCAGCACCGCAAAGCCGGTGTCTTTCTCCACCGTCCAGCCGAACACATTGCCCCCCAGCACAAGCGGTTCGATGACAAGTTCACTGCGTCCGAGCGGGCGGCGATCCATGGGTCTTCTCCTGTTGTGATGCTGTCTAAACGCGTTGGGCGGCTTTCCGTTCGCCACCTTGTGTAAGGTGGTGCGCAAAATGCCCAAGGCTAGGACCCGGGCTCGATAAGGTCCCATTTATTGCCATAGAGATCCTCGAATACGGCAACGCTCCCATAGGGCTCATGCCGGGGCGCTTCAAGAAAGCGGACGCCGCGCGCCATCATGGCGGCATGATCGCGCGAAAAATCATCCGTTTCGAGAAACAGCATGACCCTTCCGCCGGTCTGGTTACCGATGGCTTTACGCTGCTTTGGGCCATCGGCACGGGCCAGCAGAAGCCGCGCGCCATTTCCGCCCGGCGGCGCCATCACGACCCAGCGTTTGCCCCCGCCCATATCGGTGTCGGCGAGCAAAGCAAAACCGGCTTTGTCCCGGTAAAAGGCTATGGCTTCATCATATTCTGCGACAAGCAGGGCGATGGTGGCGATCGAACTGGTCATATCCTGTTGGATCACTCCGCTATATCGGGCGTCAAGCGGCGCCGGGCCAGCCGAACGGATCGCGATAAAACCGTCCATTGCTGTGGAATGGGCCCAGGACCGTCATCGAATTGACCAAATGGTCAAACTGACCCATTGCGCTCCCCCAAATTCTACGCTTTGTTGGCGCCCAAGCTCCGGCCGGCAAACCGGATGCGCAAAAAACTTTCTCGGGAGACAACAATCATGAAATTGATGACCACCCTGCTGGCGGCGACCGCCATGCTGGCGCTAGCCGCAGGCGCTGCCCGAGCCAAGCAATTGGTATTCTGTTCGGAAGCTTCGCCTGCTCACTTCGATCCAGGTCCGACGACCGGTGGCAACGACTTCGACGCGTCCGCGCACACCATGTATGACGGCTCGGCCGCGTTCGTCCCCGGCAGCACCGACGTGGAACCGGGCCCGGCCGAGAGCTGGGAAGTATCCGAGGACGGCCTCGAGATCACCTTCAAGCTGCGTGCGGGCGTCAAGTTCCACACCCAGCCCTATTTCACGCCCACGCGTGATTTCAATGCCGACGACGTGATCTTCTCGTTCGAGCGCCAGTACAAGGAAGACAATCCGTACTTCGCGTATCTCGCCAACCTGACTTGGGACTATTACCGGGGCATGGACATGCCGCGTTACGTCAAGGAGATCGTCAAGGTCGATGACCTGACCGTCAAGTTTGTCCTCAGCGAGCCCAATGCGCCGATGATCGCCAATCTGGCGATGCCGTTCGCCTCGATCGTCTCCAAGGAATATGCCGACCAGCTCGCTGCTGCCGGCACGCCTGAGCTGCTTTCGACCCAGCCGATCGGCACCGGTCCGTTCACCTTTGTCGACTATCAGCTCGACTCGGTCATCCGCTATGCCGCAAACGCGGACTATTGGGGCGACAAGCCCAAGATCGACGATCTGATTTTCGCCATCACGCCCGACCAGTCGGTGCGCGCAAAAGCTGATCGCCGGTGAATGCGACGTCATCCCCTATCCGGCACCGGCTGACGTTCCGATGCTGCAGGCCAATGAGAACCTGACTGTGCTTGAGCAGGAAGGCCTCAATATCGGCTACATGTCCTACAATGTCACCGAAGCCCCGTTCGACAACGTCAAGGTGCGCAAGGCGCTCTCGATGGCCATCGACAAGCAGGCCATCGTCGACGCCGTCTACCAAGGTGCCGGCCAGTCGCCAAGAACCTGATCCCGCCCACCATGTGGTCGTACAATAACGCCGTCGCCGATGACACCTATGACGTCGAGGGCGCCAAGGCGCTGCTCGCCGAAGCCGGTGTTACCGGGCTGACCACCGATCTGTGGGCCATGCCGGTCAGCCGTCCCTATAACCCCAATGCCCAGCGCGTTGCTGAAATGATCCAGGCCGACTGGGCCGCGATCGGGGTTACAGCCAATATCGTCACCTACGAATGGACCGAATACCGCGAGCGCGGCAAGGCAAAGGACCGCAAGGGCCCGTTCCAGATCGGCTGGACCGGCGACAATGGCGATCCGGACAACTTCTTTGCGACCCTGTTCTCCTGCTCGGCCATTGGCGTGTCCAACTATTCGAGCTGGTGCAACCGAGAGTTCGAAGATCTGATCCAGAAGGCCAAGGTCACGTCCGACCCGGCCGAGCGTACCGCTCTCTACGAGCAGGCACAGGTGATCTTCAAGGCTGAAGAGCCGGCCCTGACCCCGGCCCACTCCAAGGTGTTCGTGCCGATGAACAAGCGCGTCATCGGTTTCGTGCAGAGCCCCCGGGTGATCACGTCTTCGATAATGTCGACATCGCCGAATAACTAGGTTAGGAGGCGCCGGACTTCGGTCCGGCGCCTCCGCTCAAGAAAAGTTCATGATTTCCTACATTCTCCGCAAGCTGCTCCTGATCGTGCCGACAGTGCTCGGCATTTCGATCTGCGCTTTTGCCTTCGTCCGGCTGCTGCCGGGTGACCCCATCCTCGCCATGGCCGGCGAGCATGGCGTGACGCCCGAGCGCTACGAGGTTCTCAAGGAAGCGTTTGGTTATAACCTGCCGATCTGGCAGCAATATTTCAATTATCTGGGCCAGTGCTGACCGGCAATTTCGGCGTGTCCCCGGGCACCAAGCGTCCGGTGCTGAACGAATTTCTGACCCTGTTCCCGGCCACGGTCGAACTGGCGCTCTGCGCCATCATCCTGGCCACCGCCGTGGGCGTGCCTGCTGGCGTGCTGGCGGCTGTCCGCCGCGGGTCCTGGCTCGATCAGGGCACGATGGGCGTGGCCCTTACCGGCTATTCCATGCCAATTTTCTGGTGGGGCCTGCTGCTGATCATGTTCTTTTCCAGCTATCTGGGCTGGACGCCGGTCTCGGGCCGCATCGCGCTCAATTTCTTCCTGCGGCCGATTACCGGCTTCATGACCATCGATAGCCTGCTCTATGGCAATTGGCCGGCCTTCGTTTCGGCCTTGCGCCACTTGATCCTGCCTACCGTGGTGCTGGCCACTATTCCGCTGGCCGTGATCGCGCGCCAGACCCGTTCGGCCATGCTCGAAGTGCTGGGCGAGGATTATGTGCGCACCGCCCGGGCCAAGGGGCTTTCGCCCAAGCGCGTCGTCAACGTCCATGCCCTGCGCAATGCCCTCATTCCGGTGGTTACCACGATCGGTCTGCAGGTGGGCGCGCTGATGGCGGGCGCCATCCTGACGGAAACGATCTTTCCTCGGCCCGGTATCGGCAAGTGGATGATCGAATCCATCCTCAAGCGCGACTATCCCGTGGTCCAGAGCGGGCTGCTGCTGATCGCGCTGATTATCATGGCGGTCAATCTGATCGTCGATGTTCTCTACGCGGCCATCAACCCGCGCATTCGGGTGCGATGATGACTGACACCACCAAACCGATCCCAACCCGTTCCAAAGGCGCCCGCTGGGCGGCCCCGGTCGAATTCTGGCACTATTTCTCGATGAACCGCGGGGCCGTAATCGGGCTCGCCGTGGTCGCCATATTCATTGTGCTGGCCTTGCTGGCGCCATGGATTGCCCCCTATGCGCCCGAGCAGCAGTTCCGCGGCTTTGACAAGCTGCCACCCGCCTTCATGGGCGGCAATCCCGCCTACCTGCTGGGCACCGATGAAGTTGGCCGCGACATCCTGTCGCGCCTTATTCACGGCGCGCTACTCGCTCTCCATCGGCCCGGTCGTCGTGAGCATTGCCGCCACTGTCGGCATTATCCCGGGTTTGCTAGCCGGCTATTTCAGCGGCTGGGTCGACGTCGTCATCATGCGGGTCATGGATATCATCCCGGCCTTCCCCTCCCTGCTGCTGGCGCTGGTGCTGGTGGCCATTCTGGGCCCGGGGCTGCTCAATGCCATGCTGGCGATCGCCCCGGTGCTGCAGCCACACTTTGCCCGCCTAGTCCGGGCATCGGTCATGGCCGAGAAGAACCGCGAATATGTCACCTCCGCCAGAATGGCGGGCGCCGGCCATTTTCGCCTGATGGGCATAACCATCTTGCCCAATTGCTCGGGGCCCCTGATCGTGCAGGCCACGCTCTCCTTCTCCAATGCCATTCTGGACGCGGCGGCTTTGGGCTTTTGGGCATGGGTGCGCAACCCCCGACCCCCGAATGGGGCACCATGTTGGCCAAGGGCCGCGAATTCATCAGCAGCGCTCCTGGATTGTGACCCTGCCGGGTCTGGCCATCCTGATCACGGTGCTGGCCATCAACTTGGTCGGCGACGGCCTGCGCGACGCGCTCGATCCCAAGCTCAAGAGGAGCTGACACCATGGCTTTGCTTGACATCAAGAACCTCACCGTCGCCTTCGACACTTCGGTCGGCCTGTTCAAGGCCGTGGATGGCATCGACGTTTCGGTCGAGGCACGCGAAGTGCTGGCCATTGTGGGGGAATCGGGCTCCGGCAAGTCCGTGGCCATGCTCGCGGTCATGGGCCTGCTGCCCAAGACCGCCACAGTCACCGCCGACAAGATGGAGTTTGAGGGCCTCGATCTGCTCGCTATGACCGCGCAGGAAAAGCGCAAGATCATCGGCAAGGACATTGCCATGATCTTCCAGAGCCGGTGGCAAGCCTAAATCCGTGCTTCACCGTGGGCTTCCAGCTTGAGGAAGTGCTGAGCCGGCATATGGGCCTTAATGGCCGCGCCATGCTGCACGGGCCGTGGAATTGCTGCATCTGGTCGGCATCAAGGATGGGGCCGAACGGCTTGGCGCCTACCCGCATCAGATGAGCGGTGGGCAATGCCAGCGCGTCATGATCGCCATGGCCATTTCCTGCAATCCCAAGCTGCTGATTGCCGACGAGCCGACCACGGCGCTCGACGTGACCATTCAGAAGCAGATTCTGGATCTGCTGGTCCGGCTGCAGGCCGAGCATGGCATGGGCCTGATCATGATCACCCATGACATGGGCGTCGTGGCCGAAACGGCCGATCGGGTCATCGTGCAATATAAGGGACACAAAATGGAGGAGGCCGACGTGCTCTCCCTGTTTGAAAACCCCAAATCCAATTACACGCGGGCGCTGCTCTCGGCCCTGCCGGAAAACGCGGTGGGCGATCGCCTGCCCACGGTCTCCGACTTCGTCTTCGAACCCGCGCCGGGAGTGGCATGATGAGCGCACCCGTTCTCGAAGTTCGCAATCTCACGCGTGACTATACCTCCTCCGGCGGCTTTCTGCGGCCGGCCAAGGTCGTGCACGCGGTCAAGGGCGTCAATTTCTCACTCGCCAAGGGTCGTACCCCGGCCGTGGTGGGCGAAAGCGGCTGCGGCAAGTCGACCCCGGCCCGCATGATCACGCTGATCGACCCGCCCACCTCGGGCGAAATCCTGATCGATGGCAAGCCGGTTGATGCTGGTCACGTCACGCACGAAATGCGCCAGAAGGTGCAGATCGTGTTCCAGAACCCCTATGGCTCGCTCAATCCGCGCCAGAAGATCGGCGACGTGCTGGCCGAGCCGCTGCTGCTCAATACCAAGATGCCGGCCGCAGAACGGCGCGACCGCGCCATGGCCATGCTGCTCAAGGTCGGGCTGGGTGCCGAGCACTTCAACCGCTATCCGCACATGTTCTCGGGTGGCCAGCGCCAGCGCATCGCCATTGCCCGCGCGCTGATGCTCAATCCCAGCTTCCTCGTGCTCGACGAGCCGGTATCGGCGCTCGATCTTTCCGTGCAGGCGCAGATTCTCAATCTGCTCAAGGATTTACAGGACGAGTTCGGGCTG
The DNA here is from genome assembly GCA_025452255.1 of Devosia sp. A8/3-2. Lineage (GTDB taxonomy): Bacteria > Pseudomonadota > Alphaproteobacteria > Rhizobiales > Devosiaceae > Devosia. Next base: position 357,639 of record CP104974.1, on the reverse strand, counting down.
ACCTATGTGTTCATCAGCCATGATCTGAGCGTCGTGCGCTACATTGCCGATGAGGTCATGGTGATGTATTTCGGCGATGTCGTCGAACATGGCAGCCGCGAGGACGTGTTCGGCAATCCCCAGCACAGCTACACCAAGACCCTGTTTGCCGCGACGCCCAAATCCGACGTCGAATCGATCCGCGCACGCATCGCCAAAAAGGCGGCCTTGGCCTCCTAATTCCGTCCACCACAATGTCGTTCCCGCGAAAGCGGGGATGACGCCGTGGATGGGGAAAGTCGTGGAGCGGGAAAGCTCAGGAAGCCTGCCGCCAACGCTGTTCGCCCAGAAAGATCTCGAGATCATCCCGGCTCATCGGGCGGGCAAAGGCATAGCCCTGCAGGATATCGCAGCCGAGTTCGGTCAGGATCGCGGCATGCGCCATGCTCTCGACGCCCTCGGCAATCACCGCAATGCCCATGGATTTGCCGATATCGACGATGGAGGCGAGCAATTGGCGCTGCCCGGCATCGTCCAGGATCGGATCGACCAATTGCCGGTCGATCTTGAGCCGGGCCGGGCGCAGCTTTTGCAGTGACACAATGGAGGCGTAACCGGTGCCGAAATCGTCGATCTCGATCTCGATACCCAATTCCTTGAGCTGCTCGATATTGCGCGCGATGACCGCATCGTCCTCATCGAGATAGATCGATTCCACCAATTCGAACGAAATCCGTCCGGGCGGAATATGCAGCTTTTCCGGGCTCTCGATCAGCTCGTCATCATGCAGGCGGCGGTGGGAGACATTGACCGAAGCGCGGCACCTTGAGGCCCGAGCTTTCCCAGCGGTCGAGGTCGGCCAGCGCGTGTTCGAGCACGATGCGATCGATGGTCGCCATGACATTGAGGTCTTCCGCCGTCGCGAGAAAGGCGTCAGGCGCGCGCAGGCCCAGCACCGGATGGCGCCAGCGCACCAGCGCTTCCACGCCGACCGAGTCATGGGTCGCGCGTCGAACTGGGGCTGGTAGAAGGCGATGAATTCCTCGCGCTCGAGCCCGCTCAGGATTTCGTCGGCTACGCGCTTGGTATGCACCACCTCCGCCTGCAGCGCCTCGGAGAAATATTCGAAGCGGTTCCGGCCCCGGCCCTTGGCGCGGTAAAGCGCGATATCGGCATTGACCAGCAGGCGGCCCACATCGATATCGGGCCCATGTTCGGCGGCAATGCCGATGCTGACCCCGAAGCGGCATTGGTGACCCTGATAGCTCACCGGCTTGCGCATTTGCGCCACGATCCGCTCGGCCATCATGCCTAGATAATGATCGCCATCGGCAGCAGGGCAGACCACCACGAATTCGTCACCCCCGATCCGCGCCACGAAATCGCTGGCCCGGCAATTGGCCCGCAGCACGGCGCTGGCATGGATCAGCATGGCATCGCCCGCCGCATGGCCCAGCGTGTCGTTGATCTGCTTGAAGCGGTCCAGATCGAGATGCAGCAGGGCAATGCTGCCGCTGCCACCATAGCCGCCCGCCGCATTGGCCCTAAGGATATCGTCGAGATAGCGCCTATTGGGCAGCCCGGTCAGGCTATCGTGCAGAGCATTGTGCTCGATGCGGCTCTTGGCGGCTTCCAGCTCCCGATTGCGCGCCTCGGTCAACAGCTTGGTGCGCCGCAAGTCCTCGCTGCGGGCAACGTCTTCGGTGATGTCCCAGTTAATGCCGACGATTTTGGGATTGTGTCCCGCCTCGCTATAGACGGCGCCAATCGTCTTGATGGTGCGCACGGTGCCGTCCGGCCGGGTGACGCGGAACACCGATTTATACTGCCCGCTGCGAATACCCTTGGAAAAATCGGTCTGCGCCTGCGCGAAATCGGCCGGATGCAGCGCCGCATTCCAATGCTCGAGGCGACGTGGCGTGCCATCATTGGGCAGGCCGTAGAGCTCGTTCATCCGCTCGTCCCAGACCGAGTCCTTGGTCACGATGTCCATTTCCCAGACGCCGACCTCGGAGCTGTCCAGCGCCAAGGCGAGTCGGCGCGACAGCCGGTCAAGCTCGGCTTCGCGTTGCTTGAGCACGCGAATATGCAGCTGCCGCTCGCCCATCAACCGCCCGGTAATCAGAATGGGAAACAGGATCAGCGCCCCCGCAACAATCAATGTGCCGCGCAGCGCCCAGATGCCGGGATCGCTTGTCCAGCCGCCCTTTGGCCGGGCTGCAATCTCCCAGAGCCGGAGGGCAGCACGACATTGGCGACCACCGGGTCTTGCCCATCCGAGTCCGGTCCGAAAAACCGCGGGCCCTTGGCGCCGCGCGCATCCCTGCGGGTGATGGAAATATCGCTGCCCAGCGAGGGGGCGAGCAATCCGCTCTCGACATAGAGGCGGTCCATATCGACCACGGCCGACACCACGCCCCAGAAACGGCGCTCCGTGCCATTGCCGCTGAAGACCGGGAACCGTCCGATAAAGCCCTGCCCGCCCTGCACCGGGTCCACCGGGCCCGCCAGCACCGGCCTACCCGTGTCGCGGGCCTGCAGCACCGCATCGCGCTGGGCAATGTCGATGACATAATCGAGCCCGATCACCGCCTCGTTGCCCGCCATCGGATAGGCCATGGTGACCACCAGACCCGGCGCCGCAGCCACCAACCGCAATTGGCTCCGCTCGGCAAAAATGCTCGATGCCAAGGCGGCAAAGCGGGCCTGATCCATCCCCGGTTCGGTCGCCGGGGTCGATACCAGCCCGCGCACCAATTGGATATTGCCGTTGATATTGCCTTCGAGCTTGGCGCGGACCGAGGAAATCTCGGCCTGCACGTCCGCCCGCAATCTTTCGCGGGTCAGAATGCTGGTCTGCTTGTCGAGGAACAGCCCGCCAGCAATCAACACGATCAGCGCAATCACTGCCGGCACGGCAATGGGGCGCAGCCAGCTTAGTCTATTGTCCTGCGACGCAGTTGAATTCACCACTGATACATCCGCCTCCCAGTCTTCTGTCCGGGCAGGATGAGCTCGGCAGCACAACCTTTATGTTTGCCTTACCCGCGCCAGCTCTATCGTCTTGTGGTTAGCGGCGGGCTAAACTTGGCGCTGGTATTTACCCGGTTTCCACCACGATTGTGCCCGCCGCCGCGCAGAGGGCGGTGAAGGCCTGGGAGGGGCTGCGGTCGGTAACGAAGGTATCGATCTGGTCGATCCCGGCGATCCGGACCGGCGCGGTGCGACCAGAATTTGCCGGCGTCAGCGACCGAGATTATGTGCCGCGCATTGGCGATGATGGCTTGCGCCACCTTGACCTCGCGATAGTCGAAATCGAGCAGGGCGCCTTCTTCGTCCAGTGCCGAGGCCCCGATAATGGCGTAGTCGACCTTGAACTGGGAGAAAAAGCCAGCCGCGGCTTCCCCCACAATGCCGCCATCGCTGCCGCGCACCACCCCGCCCGCAATCACCACCTCAAATTGGGGATAGATGCGCATCCGGTTGGCGACGTTGATATTGTTGGTGATGACCAAGAGACCCGAATGATCGAGCAGGGCTCGGCTCACCGCCTCGGTCGTGGTGCCGATATTGATGAACAGCGACGCATCATTGGGAATGAGCGCGGCTGCCGCCTTGCCGATGGCCTGCTTTTCCGCCGCCGCAATGTTCCGCCGCGCTTCATATTCGAGGTTTTCGATGCCCGAGGGCAGCACGGCCCCGCCATGCATGCGCTTGAGCAGGCGCTGATCGCAGAGCTGGTTGAGATCCTTGCGGATGGTTTGCACCGAAACGGCAAAACGCTCGGCCAATGGTTCGACAAGGACCCGCCCTTCAAGCCGGGCCAGTTCCGGGATCGCCTGCTGGCGTGTCTGCGTGTCGCTCACCTCTGGCCCCTATGCCGGCTCGAAATCGGAGGGCCGGCCCGTCACGTCGGCCAGCCCGGTGGCAAAGCGCCCGGCATTGCGTACATAGCCATCCGCCGACCGAACCAGCCCAGCAATGGCTTCCGCGTCGAGCGCGCGGATCACCTTGCCCGGCACGCCGACGACGAGCGAACCATCGGGAATCTCCTTGCCCTCGGTGATCAAGGCGCCCGCCCCGATCAGGCAATTGCTGCCGATTTTGGCGCCATTGAGCACGGTGGCGCCCATGCCGATCAGGGTATTGTCGCCAATGGTGCAGCCATGCAGCATGGCCTTGTGGCCGATGGTGCAGCCGGTCCCGATGGTCAGCGGAAAGCCCATATCGGTATGCAGCACCGCATTGTCCTGCACATTGGTGCGGGCGCCAATGGTGATGGTCTCATTGTCGCCACGCGCCACCACGCCAAACCAGATGCCGGCATCGGCCCCCACCACGACATCGCCCACCAGAACGGCGGTCGGCGCGATCCGAGCGACATCGGGGTCCAGCCGCGGCGCAATGCCATCGAGTTCATATAGGCTCATCAAGGGTCCTCCCTAGCTCGCGACGCCATAGGCATCGCGCATCTGGGCGATTTCAGCCAGTGCACGGGCAAATATGCCCCAATCATCCCGCTCGGCAATGGGCGCCCAGATCGCCTCGACATCGTCGATCAGCATGGTGCGCGGTCCGGTTCGGGCGAAATAGGGGTGATCGAGATTGACGTCGCTTGTGGCGGTGTAGCCTTCCAATGCGTCGGCAATCGGCCGGAACGCCTCACTAGCATAGAATGCGGCTGACGAACTGGCCGCCGCCCGCCTCGGCGCTCAATGCCCCGCCGCGCCAATCGAAGAAGAATTGCTCATAGGGCGCCTGCGACTGGCTGAGGAAGCCGAATAGAGCCGTGACAAAGCCGCTGTCGCTCTCCACATCGCGCGATTGCAGCCCCAGCCGGGCCAGCATGGCGGCGGGCAGGGCGGCGCAGGAATTGCGGCCAGATCGTATTGAGGGCGGGCTCCAGCGCCGCGATGCTGGACAGCGGCAACAGACATTCGGCCAGCCGTGTCAGGTTCCGGGCCAAAGTGTCGGGCTGGCGGCCAAAGCTATAGAGCCCGGTCTCGTCAGAAATAGGCGGCGGTGAAATCGGGATCATAGGTCGGCAGGAACCGCCACGGCCCATAGTCGAAACTCTCGCCGGTGACATTGATATTGTCGGTATTGAGCACGCCATGCACGAAACCGGCGGCAATCCATTGCGCGCCCAGCCGCGCCACAGCTGCAACCACGGCTTCGAGCAGGGCCGCCGGCTTATCGGGCGCGTCTGCCAATTCGGGGTAATAATGCGCGATGGTGTAGTCGACCAATTGGCCGATGGCTTCATTGTCCTCGAGATAGGCCGAGCGCTGGAACGTGCCGATGCGGATATGGCTGTGGCTGAGCCGGACCAGCACCGAAGAGCGCGTCGGCGAGGGTTCGTCGCCGCGATAGAGCTCTTCGCCGGTCTCGATCAGCGAAAAACTCTTGGACGTATAGACGCCCAGAGCTTCCAGCATTTCAGTGGCCAGCACTTCGCGCACCCCGCCTTTCAGCGTCAGCCGCCCATCCCCGCCGCGCGACCGTGGCGTTTCCCCGCTGCCCTTGGTGCCGAAATCGAGCAGGCGGCCATCCTTGAGGTCATGGCCTTGCGCGAACAGAAACCCGCGTCCATCGCCCAGATCGGCATTGTAGCTACGAAATTGATGGCCGTGATAGCGCAGCGCCAGCGGCTGGTTCAGCGAGCCGGGCAGGGGCGCAAAGCGCCCGAAATGGTCGATCCACTCGGCGTCGCTGAGCCCATCCAGTCCCATGCGCGCGGCCCAGCGCTGGTCGCGGTGGCGCAATATCGTTTTGGGGAAATCTGCGGGGACGACACGGTCGAAGAACGCGTCGCCGAGCGTTTCGTGTTCTGTGGCTGGCTTGAATGCGGGCATGGACCAAAGCTAGCAATTGGCCCGCCCAGACGCCAGTGTGCAACCCAGCCTTTCGTTTGCGCGCCTAGCGCAAGCCAGCAAATCGCCCTATATCCCGAGGAATGACAATCCAGAGCGACATCCTGCGCCTCGCGCCCTTTCAGGCCGCCATCTTCGATATGGACGGCACGCTGCTTGATACCGAAGCGGTGTTCAAGACGATCGTCTATGAAGTCTGCACCGATCTGGGCTTCGAGATGACCGATACTGTGCATATGTCCATGGTCGGCTCCAGCCATGAGCGCACCAATCAGCTGCTGCTCGAAGCCTATGGCGTGGCCTTCCCCTATACCCTGTTCGATGAACGCTGCCGCGTCAGCATGCGCGAGCGTACCCATGCCGGCGTGCCGGTCAAGCTGGGCGCCCGTGAATTCCTGACCGAGCTGATTGACCGCAAAATCCCAATTGCCGTCGCCACGTCCTCGCGCACACCCCACGCCCATACCCATCTGGGCGCTGCGGGTCTGCTCGATCTGTTCCAGACCGTCGTCACCCGCGACGATGTGGTCAATCCCAAGCCCCATCCCGAGCCTTACCTGACGGCGGCGCGGCGGCTGGGTGTGGATCCGGCGCAATGCTTGGCGCTCGAAGACAGCCATGCGGGCGTTCGCGCGGCGCATGCGGCGGGCATGCAGACCGTCATGGTGCCTGATCTGGTCCACCCCAATGACGAATTGCGCGCCCTCGGCATCGCCGTCATGGAGAGCCTCGATCACGTCCGGCTGGCGGCCTTCGCGCCGCGCTGATCGCACGTCTTCTGCGCCTGTCCAAGGGTCCCGAGTTTTGCTCGGGGCTCTTTTGTTTGCGCAGGCCCGGGCTTTCCAATTGTTAATAGTTTTCGGGCGCTCGAACCCCGTAAACTTTTATCGATCTGCTTAAAGCCTCATTTGTTACGTCCCAAGCCTTTGTAGGCTAAGGGTTTTCAAGTCGCGCCGGCTGGATTAACCGTAACTTAAGAAGCTAACGGCTATGGTTAACCAGCGGTAAATTTTGGCTTCCCAGCCGAGCCAAGCCCGGTTAGGGTGCGGCTCGTTATCAGACGAAGCCGGTCCGCAACGACGGAACGGATGAATGCGAAGGCCCGCCGGAAACGGCCGGACGGGCTCAGGGGCAAGGACGGGGCATTGACGCAAACCCGGCAGGTCATCGCTGTGCGTGCGGTTTCGCATGTACTGGTCCTGTGCGCGGTTGCGCTCGTGCTATTCGTTACCCCGGTTCCCGCCCACGCTGAAAACCTGCTTGTCGCCGATGTGACCCCGCTCGATGTGCCGGCCGATCTGGCCGTGCTGCGCGCCCAGCCGGCGCTAGGCGCCACCATGGCGCCGCTCGAGCCCGGCCAGCAGAAGCTGACTGGCGCTCTCCTGTCCAATTACGTCGCGCGCCAGCAGGCGCTCCGCAATTTCGACGTCAACGCCGCCCTGCCGCAGCCTGAGCTCAATTCCGAAGTGCTGATGGGCTATATTGCCCGCGGCTCGTTTGGCGGGAATGGCGCGCTCTCGGCCATTGATAGCTTCGCGACCTCCAGCGCTCCAACCGAGCGGGCGCTCAGCCCGTCCGTGCTCGCTGCCTATGTCGAAAGCGGCTACCGGACCACAGGCCAGCGGCTCGATCACGCCAATACCGAGCGCGGATGCCTCGCCCGAGCCATCTATCACGAGGCCCGTGGCGAAAGCGAAGCCGGACAGCTCGCCGTCGCCAATGTCATCGTCAATCGTGCGCGCTCAGGCAAGTTCCCGTCCACCCTGTGCGGCGTCATCTATCAGAACGCCAATAAGGGCCGCTATCGCTGCCAGTTCACCTTTGCCTGCGACGGCCGCGACGACGCGCCAGCCGAACGCCGCGCCCGGGTCCGCTCCAAGGACCTGGCCCAACAGGTCTATGCCGAATTCGCCCCGGGCGAGAATGTCGGCGCCGTACCGGGCTCGACCCTCTATTACCACACCACCGCAGTGCGCCCCTCCCGGGCCAATACCTATAATGCGGTCGCCGAAATCGGCTCACATATCTTTTACTCTCCCAACTGATTGATGCACTGCGCCGGGTCTGGAGCTCGAGCCTTACGGTTCTGGGCTTGCGAGATGCGTCCCCATGCCGGCCGTTTGTCGGATGTGAAGTGTGCCTGAAGATTTGGGCCCGGGGATAAGTGGGGTAGCTGGCGGCTTCCGCCCTCCCTGCCCGCGGCCCATACCCAAAACAAAGGGCGCCCGGAGGCGCCCTTCTTTACGTCGATTGACGAAATCCCTACTCCGCCGCCTGCGCCATTCTGGGCCCGGGTGCCGCGTCAGCTCGTTGGCAAACTTCTCGAAATTGGCGCGGAACAGGCCGGCCGAGTGGGTGGCTTGGCGGTCATAGGCTTCAGCGTCGGCCCAAGTGGCACGGGGCGTTAGCAGCGTAGGATTGATGCCCGGGACGGCAATGGGCACGGCGAAGCCGAAGAGTTCGTCGGTCCGCATTTCGGTTTTGTCCAGCTCGCCATTGAGCGCGGCACTGAGCAGGCGGCGGGTCGATGCGATGTCGATGCGCTTGCCCGAGGCCGTAGCCACCACCGGTCCAGCCGGTATTAATCAGCCGAGCCGAAGCCCCGCTGGCCTTGAGTTTTTCGGCGAGCATGGCGCCATAAACCGTGGGATGGAGCGGCATGAAGGGGGCGCCGAAACAGGCCGAGAAGGTGGCCTGCGGCTCGGTGACGCCGCGTTCGGTGCCGGCCACTTTCGCGGTGTAACCGGAGAGGAAATGATAAACTGCCTGTTCCGGGGTGAGCCGGGCGATGGGGGCAGGACGCCAAAGGCGTCGGCGGTGAGGAAGACCACGGTGCGCGGTGTCCCGCCCACGCTGCCCTTGGCAATGGCGGGCAGCACGTGAATCGGGTATGCCGCACGGGTGTTTTCGGTGAGCGAAACGTCATCAAATGTTGGCAGACTGTTAACATCGAGAATGACATTTTCCAGCACTGTGCCAAAACGCTTGGTGGCGGCATGGATTTCCGGCTCTGCCGCGGGGCTCAGCTTGATGGTCTTGGCGTAGCAGCCGCCTTCGAGGTTGAAAACGCCATTCTCGCTCCAGCCATGTTCATCGTCGCCGATCAGTGGGCGATCGGGGTCGTTGCTCAGCGTGGTCTTGCCGGTGCCCGACAATCCGAAGAACAATGCGCTCTCCCCATTGGCCCCCAGATTGGCCGAGCAGTGCATGGGCAAGACGCCTTGGCGCGGTGCGTGGAAGTTGAAAAGGCTGAATACGCTCTTCTTGATTTCCCCGGCATAGAGCGTGCCCGCGATCACCACGATATTGCGGCTCATATCGAGGCGCGATCACCGTATCAGTGCGGCTGCCATGGCGGGCCGGATCGGCCTTGAAGGTTGGCGCATGCACGATGGTGACGGCGGTCGGGTTGGCTGATGCCTCCACCATCTCGCCGGGGCGGATCAAAAGATTGCGGATGAACAGGGCGTGCCGGGCACTAGGGGTTAGCACCGTCACGCCATATTGATGGCGTGGATCGGCCCCGGCCAGCAGGTCCTGCCGGTAGAGCGGGCCGCCGGCCGGTGCGCTGCGCATCGGCCAGCAGCACATCGAAATGGGCCGGGCTCATGGCGCCCGAATTGTCCCACCACACGCTGTTTTCGGTCAGCCCGTCGCGCACGATGAACTTGTCCTTGGGCGAGCGGCCGGTAAAGGCGCCGGTGCGGACCGAAACGGCGCCATCGGCCGTCAATACGGCGCTGCCATCGGCGACGGCGTGTGCAACCAGACTGGGGGCGATATCGTTGACGAAAAGCGAAGCGGCTGCCCTGCCAATCCGGTCCCGCAGGGCGCTATGGTCGAACACACTCATCTGGCTTACTCTCCAAGGGTCGCCGCAACACCATGATGCGGCCCTCAATGGCGCCCAGATTAGGGTGGATAACCTTGTGCCAACCATCCCGAAATGGGTCGTAAGACGGAAGTTGCATCTGCTTGCGGGAAGTGGCCGCCATTGCGCAAGACTTGGCCGCGCCTTATTTAACGCGTAATTGTCGCCTGCAACGCGCAGCCTAAACGGCTATAGTCCCGGCCGGCTACAAGCGTCACAACAAGAAAGGCAGCTCATGCCCAAGATTGCCCCAGTAGATGACGACCGCAATATTCTGACTTCAGTGTCGCTGACGCTGGAAGCAGAAGGTTATCAGGTCGCCACCTATACCGATGGTGCCTCGGGTCTTGAAGGTCTCACCACCGACAAGCCGGACCTTGCCATCCTCGACATCAAGATGCCGCGCATGGATGGCATGGAATTGCTGCGCCGCCTGCGCCAGAAATCCGATGTGCCGGTGATCTTCCTGACGTCCAAGGACGAAGAGATCGACGAGCTGTTCGGCCTCAAGATGGGCGCCGACGATTTTATCACCAAGCCGTTCAGCCAGCGCCTCTTGGTCGAGCGGGTCAAGGCCATCCTGCGTCGCTCGGCCCCGCGCGATCCTTCTGCGCCCGCCGGCGCACCGGGGGAATCCTCGCCCGGCAAGGCACTGATCGAGCGCGGTTCGCTGGTGATGGACGAAGAGCGCCATACCTGCACTCGGAAGGGCCAGCGGGTCACGCTGACCGTTACCGAATTCCTCATCCTGCAAGCGCTGGCGCTTCGCCCCGGCGTCGTCAAGTCGCGTAATGCCTTGATGGATGCGGCCTATGACGATCAAGTCTATGTCGACGATCGCACCATTGACAGCCACATCAAGCGGCTGCGCAAGAAGTTCAAGGCGACCGACGACGACTTCAGAAATGATCGAGACGCTCTATGGCGTCGGCTATCGCTTTAAGGAGCAATAGACACCCAAGTGGCCATAATCGACCCCGATATGGATGAGAAGCCGGACGCCAAGGCGCCCGGCAAGGCCACTCCTATGCCCCAACCCGAGCAGGACCAGCCGGCAGAGCCGCGCCGCGGCCATCGCTGGCGGCTGGTGCTGGCCCCATTCTATCGGCTGGCCAGCGGCATCAGCCGCTTTCTTGATTTCACCATCTTTTCCAGCCTTACCCGTCGCATCATCGTGCTCAACTTGGCGGGGCTTTTGGTGCTGGTGGTGGGGATTTTGTATCTCAACCAATGGCGGGCCGGGCTGATCGACGCGCGTGCAATCGTTGCGCGTGCAGGGCGAAATCATCGCCGCCGCCGTCGCGGCTTCGGCCACCGTCGATAGCGATGTCATCTCGGTCAATCCCGACCGCTTGCTGGAATTGCAGGGCGACGGCACGGTGTCCTCGCTCTCCTATTTCGATCCCTCGCTCGAATTCCCGATCAGCCCCGAACGGGTCGCGCCGCTGCTGCGTAACCTGATCACCCCCACCCGTACCCGCGCCCGTATCTACGATCAGGGCGGGCTGATGATTTTGGACAGCGACAATATCTATGCCCGCGGTGAGGTGATGCGGCAGATCATCGAGACCAAGAAGGGCGATGATTTCTTCCTCTGGCATTGGTGGAACGCCGTGCTGGCTTGGGTGCCGGGCGACAATTATCCGAAATACCGGGAATATGGCGTCGACGAGGGTATACGCTATCCCGAAGTCGCCTCGGCACTGGCAGGGGGCTCCGGCCGATTTCGTGCGTGTCGATGGGCAGAACCAGCTGGTGGTGTCGGTGGCCGTGCCGGTGCAGCGTGTGCGCGCCGTGGTCGGCGCCATCCTGCTGTCGACCGCGCCGGGCGATATCGATTCCATCGTGTCGCAGGAGCGCTGGGGCATTCTGCGCATCGCCATGATCGCGGCGGCCGTGCAGATCGCGCTGTCTTTGCTGCTGGCCGGCACCATTGCCGGACCGATGCGGCGCCTGTCCGAGGCCGCTGAGCGGGTGCAGACCGCCGGCAATGCTCGCGCCGAAATCCCCGATTTCTCCGACCGCCCCGACGAGATCGGGCATTTGTCAGGTGCACTGCGGCGCATGACCGACGCGCTGTATAACCGCATCGAGGCCATCGAGCGCTTCGCGGCCGATGTGGCGCATGAACTGAAAAACCCGCTGACCTCGCTACGATCGGCGGTGGAAACCCTGCCGCTGGCCAAGCGGGCCGAGGATCGCGACCGGCTTAACGCCATTATCCAGCACGATGTGAAACGCCTCGACCGGCTGATCACCGACATTTCCAGCGCCAGCCGGCTCGATGCCGAACTGGCGCGCGAAAGCTCGGATCGCATCGATGTGGAAAAACTGGCCGATGTGATGGTCGGCATCCAGAAGGACATGGCGCTGGGCCGCAATGTCACGGTGGTGCTGGGCAAGCGCAGCGGCAAGGGCAATGCCATCGTCAATGGCCATGAAAGCCGGCTGGCGCAGGTCTTTGCCAACCTGATCGACAATGCCGTTTCCTTCTCGCCCGAAGGGGGCGTGGTGACCGTGGCTTTGGCCACCGATGCCGACGACATCACCGTGACGGTGACTGATGAGGGGCGCGGCATTACCGGGGATTTCGGCAAGATCTTCCAGCGCTTTTATACCGACCGGCCCGATACCGAGAGCTTTGGCGACCATTCGGGGCTGGGTCTCTCCATCTCCAAGCAGATCGTGGACGCCCATAAGGGCACGATCCGGGCGGCCAATCGCCGGGATCGCTCGGGCGCCGTGTTCACGATTGTGTTGCCGCGAGCTCGCAAATAGCCCCCGCCATGCCCCAAAGCCTCAATATTCACGGCACGGCCATAGTGCTGGGCGGCGCCGGATTGCTGTTACGCGGCCCGTCCGGCTCAGGCAAATCGCTGCTGGCCCTGTCCCTGCTCGACCGCTGGGCCGCACGGGGACTGGATGCGGCGCTGGTGGCCGATGACCGGGTCGATTTGGTTGCCGGCCCTGAAGGGCTGACGATGGGCGCTCCGACCCCGATTGCCGGGCTGATCGAGTTGCGCGGACGCGGGATTATCAGCCGGCCCTATCGCAGCCCCGTGCCGCTGCATCTGCTCATTGATCTGGTGCCGGACTCGGTGCGCATGCCCGAATCCGGCGCCTTCACGGCCGAGCTTGTGGGGCTCGTTTTGCCCCGTGCGCCGGTGCCGCAAGCGGGGCTGATCGGGCTCGACCATCAAATGCTGTTGGTAAGTGAGGCTCTGGCCGCCCTAGACCCGCCGGCAGGCCGGCCGTGACAAAAAACCACTTGAATCCCCGTCGCTCCGGGGCAAGACTGGCCTTCACTCGCGCCTTTGGGCCGGGTTCTGGCTCCGCGCGCTATCCAAACAAGGCCTTGCGCGGGCAGGGGGCAGACAATACTGGAATGCCGTCGGCGCCACGACGCAGGCGCATCTCGGCAGGCTGGGGACGTTGCATGATCGGTCTGGTTCTGGTGACGCATGGTGCGCTCGCCAATGAGTTCAAGTCGGCACTGGAACACGTCGTCGGCCCGCAGGACTATTGCGAAACCATCGCCATTGGTCCTGATGACAATATGGAAAATCGCCGCAACGACATTCTGGCCGCCGTCGACAAGGCGGACAATGGTTCAGGCGTGATCATCCTCACCGACATGTTCGGCGGCACGCCGTCCAATCTGGCCATCTCGGTGATGCAGAACCGCGACGTGGAAGTGATTGCCGGGGTCAACTTGCCCATGCTGGTCAAGCTGGGCCGCGTCCGCTCCGACATGAGCATCAAGGAAGCGGTCAATCTGGCGCAGGAAGCGGGCCGCAAATATATCACCGTCGCCAATTCGATCCTGAGTGCGGGGTAAGCCTATATGGATGCTGCCAGCACGGGCCGGGCCGTCGCCCAGCAATTGACCATTGTCAACCGCAAGGGCCTGCATGCCCGCGCCTCGGCCCGCTTCGTGCGCACCGCCAGAATGCTTCGACGCCACCATCGCCGTCATCAAGGATGGCACTTCGGTGGCCGGCAATTCCATCATGGGCCTGATGATGCTGGGCGCCGGGCCGGGGAGCACCATCTCGGTCCGGGCCAGCGGCAAACAGGCGCGCGAGGCGCTGGAAGCCATAGTCAGATTGGTCAATAACGGGTTCGACGAGGATAGCGACGGGGCAGTGGGGTAGCCCGTGCTGCTCGACCAGCAGTATGGGGAATGCCTTGACTGAGCCCGACCAAGTCTTGCGGACTGCCGCGCCAGTTACGCGTGATAGCCTGCTCGCCGACATATGCGCGCTCGGCGTCAAGGCAGGCGATCTGCTGGTCGTGCATTCGTCCTTGAGTGCGCTGGGCTGGGTCAATGGCGGCGCCGTTACGGTCGTTCAGGCTCTGCTCGACGCGATCGGCAAGGATGGCACTCTCGTTATGCCCGCCCATTCGGCTGGTCTCACCGATCCGCAGCATTGGGAGGCGCCGCCGGTGCCCAAGGCATGGCATCAGCCCATCCGGGACACCATGCCGGCCTTCGACGCACAGATCACGCCGACCGGGCAGATGGGGCGGGTGGCCGAGCTTTTTCGCACTGGCCGGGCAGCATGCGCAGCAATCATCCCTCTACTTCGTTTTCCGCCCCAGGCCCGCTGGCGGCCGAGGTGACGCAAAGCCACGATCTTGCCGACCCTTTTGGCGAGCACTCTCCCTTGGGGGCGCTATATCGGCTGGAGGCCGGAATTCTGCTCATGGGCGTAGATTTCGACACCTGCACTGCCCTGCATCTGGCGGAACGGCGTTACGTCGCCAATCCGGTACTCATCCAAGAAGGCGCCCCGATATTCGTCAATGGCAAGCGGGAATGGGTCAGCTTCAATACCCCCGAGATCATGGACAGCGCCGCCTTTCTTTCCATCGGCGTCGGGGCGATTGAAAAGGGATTGGCGCAGGCCGGGCCGCTCGGCGAGGGACGTGGCATCTTCGTTCAATTGCCGCCTTTGGTCGACCATGCAATCGACACACGGGCGGGGCAAACTGCTGCCGGCATCTGAGGCCATTCATACTACCGTAACTCCGGCCCGACATGCTTTTCATAACGCGGAGGTTTGTATGCGGCGGATTATTGCCGGGGTCGGCGGGCTGGGGCTGGCGCTGATCCTCAGCCAGTTTCCCGAATATGCCCAGCAATATACCCAGCGGCTCGGCGGCGCCGTCGATGAATTGCGCATCGTCACCGAGGATTTTGACCGGGCGGCCGTTGCTGGCGGGCTCAATCGGGAACAGGCACTGGGGCGCTATGAAAGCGCCGCCGACACGTTCATCGTCGGGCGCGGCACCGCCATGGCCGCCACCTTTGTGCGCTATGAACAGCTCAGTACCACCCTGTCCCGCATCGAGGGGGCCAATGCGGTCGAGCGCTTGCAGTCGCTGCCGGCCTATCTCGATACCGATATCGGCCGCCGCACGCTGCAGGCCTATAAGCCCGCCATTCCGGTCACCGTTGAGGGCATACTTTATGCCGGCGCTGGTTTCATCCTGGGCTATCTGGTGCTTTCGGGCCTGTGGCGCTTCTGCGCCCTGCCGTTCAAGCGGCGGCAGAAAGTGCTCTATCGCTAGGAGATATAAACTTATCTTTATATCCGGTTGATCCCGGCTGCGGGCTTGGCTATAGCAAAAGGCAAGATTTCTTGTGCCCAAGCGGAGCCCGCCATGACCACCAAATCGACCGACTATGCGGTCAAGGACATTTCCCTCGCCGAATTCGGCCGCAAGGAAATCCAGATCGCCGAAATCAGAAATGCCCGGCCTGATGGCCATCCGCGAGGAATATGCCGCCGCCCAGCCGCTCAAGGGCGCGCGCATTGCCGGCTCGCTCCATATGACCATCCAGACCGCCGTGCTGATCGAGACGCTCGTCGCCCTCGGCGCTGAAGTGCGTTGGGTCAGCTGCAATATCTTCTCGACCCGGGACCATGCCGCTGCCGCCATCGCTGCCGCCGGCATTCCGGTGTTCGCGCATAAGGGCGAGAGCCTTGAAGAATATTGGGCCTTCACCGACCGCATGATGGATTGGGGCAATGGCCTCACCCCCAATATGATCCTCGATGATGGCGGCGACGCCACCATGTATATCCTCAATGGCGCCAAGGCCGAGCAGGACGCGTCCTTCCTCGACAAGCCCGGCAATGAGGAAGAGGAAATCTTCTTCGCCACGATCAAGAAGCGTCTGGCGACGTCGCCCAATTTCTTCTCCACCATCCGCGCCAATATCCGTGGCGTGTCGGAAGAAACCACGACCGGCGTGATGCGGCTCTATCAGCTGCACGCCAAGGGCGAGCTGCCTTTCCCCGCCATCAACGTCAATGACTCGGTCACCAAGTCCAAGTTCGACAACAAGTATGGCACCCGTGAATCCACGGTCGACGCCATCCGTCGCGGCACCGATGTGATGCTGGCCGGCAAGGTCGCCATCGTCTGCGGCTTTGGCGATGTGGGCAAGGGTTCCGCGGAATCGCTGCGCGGCGCCGGTGCCCGCGTTCTGGTCACCGAAGTCGACCCCATCTGCAGCCTTGCAGGCGGCCATGGAAGGCTTTGAGGTCGTGACCCTCGAAGACGCTGCCCATCGCGCCGATATCGTGGTCACCGCCACGGGCAATCGCGACGTGCTGATGATCGATGACATGCGCAATCTCAAGGACATGGCCATTGTCTGCAATATCGGCCATTTCGACAATGAGATCGACGTGCTCGGCCTGCGAAACTTCAAGTGGACCAATGTGAAGCCGCAGGTCGACCTGATCGAGCAGCCCAATGGCAAGCGCCTGATCCTGCTGTCCGAGGGGCGCTCGGTCAATCTGGGCAATGCCACCGGCCATCCCAGCTTTGTGATGTCGGCCTCCTTTGCCAACCAGACGCTGGCCCAGATCGAACTGTGGACCAATGGCGAAAAGCTGGAAAAGAAGGTGCATGTCCTGCCCAAGCATCTCGACGAAAAGGTCGCCGAACTGCACTGGCCAAGCTGGGCGCCAAGCTCACCAAGCTGAGCAAGACCCGGGCCGATTATATCGGCGTGCCGCAAAATGGCCCCTTCAAGTCCGGCGAATACCGCTACTGATCTTTTTGCCCTTTTGGCATTTCTGCCCGCGGCCTTGGCTGCAGGCGTTTTTGTTTCTGCTTCGTTCCCCGTCAAGGGGCGATATCAGCCATTTGTCCGCAGGGCAGACCCATTAAGACTCTTTTAGCCGATTCACCGTGCCGGTATGGTCAGGGTGATTCGGGGGCGCGGGGACACGCTGCCGGCTCGGGGTGGCGGGAACCGATGGTTCCGCTTGCGTCGCCCCTCTAGTGCAAGCGTACCGCTCTTTGAGGCGGACTTGGCAGAACGTCAACAAACACGAGGGCAGCGCATGGCGCCGGATCGTTTCCGGAAGCATTGGGGATTCCGCGGATTGGCCGCAGCCCCTATGACACTGGCAACAGCCGTTCCCGCCTTGGCCCAGAGCCCCGCGACGGCCACTCTTGCCGGCGCGGCGCCGCTGGCCATCGCGGTGGGCGCGGGCGCCTTTGCCCTGCTCGCTATGGCCGTGGTGCGCACCATGCAGGCCGATGGCAAGAAGGCGCGCCGCAAGGCTGCCGAACAGATCGCCGGCCTGCGTGCGCTGGTCGATGAATATGAAGCCCTGCTCTCGGGCGTCCGCGAAGTCACCGTGCTGTGGACCGAGAATGATAGCGGCGCGCCCAAATTCTCGGGCCGGGCCTCGGCCGTGGTGCCCACCGGCCGGCAGCCCGAAAGCATTCTCAATTTCCATTCTCGGCTGGCCAATTACGATGCCGAGCAGCTCGGCCAATCGCTCGAGGCGTTGCGCGTGCATGGCCGAGCTTTCTCGGCCAGCCTCACCGCCATTGACGGGCGGCTGATCCGCGCCAATGGCTGGGTGCTGGGCGGCGGCGTGGCGCTGCGCCTGCGTCCCGCCTTCCTGCAGCCCAGCGCCGAGCAGGCCGCCGCCGCCAATGCCATGATGAGCGACACCGATAGCGTCGCGCTATCCTGTCGCTGCTGAGCCAGCCCGCTTTCCTGCGCGGGCCCAACGACAAGCTGATCTTTGCCAATCCGGCCTATCACAGCCTCGCCAAGGCGCTGAACAAGACCGGCAGCGAAGCCGCCCCCGCCGAATTGCTCGAAAACGGTGCGCTCAAAACCCATCTTGCCGCCTGTGCCGGCGCCGACAAGCCCGCCCGCATGAGCGTCGACTGGCCCGGCCGAGGCCGGTTCGAGCTAGTCGAATTTGCTATCAATGGCGGCCGCGCTGGCTATCTGCGGCCGCTCGAGGCGGCGGCCGTGCCGGCCGATCCGGGTGTCGCCCAGATCGGGGGCATCATCAATGCGCTGGCCACCCCCATCGCTATTTTCAATGGCCGGCGCGAGCTGGTGCAGTTCAACCGGGCCTATGCCAATCTCTGGCACCTCAATGGCGGCTTCCTCGTGCTGGGGCTCGATGAGCGGGCCATTCTCGACAAGCTGCGCACCGAGGGCATGCTGCCCAGCCGGGTGGATTACCAGACTCGGCGCACCAAGCATCTGCAATCCTATACCCGCACCGCTGCCTTCGAGAACGAGCCCCGGCACCTGCCCGATGGCCGCACCATCAAGGTGATTTCGGCCCCGGCCGGCGCCAATGGCGGGGTGATCTATGTCTTTGAAGACCTGACCGAGCGGCTCAAGCTGGAAAGCACCAACAAGGCCTTCACCAATGTGCAGCGCGAAACCATCAATGCGCTGAGCAGAAGCGGTCGCCGTGTTCGGCACCAATGGCCGGCTGACGCTGTCTAATCCACGCCTGTCGGCGCTGTGGAAACTGCCGATGAACGAATTGGGGCTCAATCCCCATATCGACCAGATCGCCGAGGCCTCCGGCCGCGCCATTCCCGAGGATGGCGCCAGCATTTGGCGCGATCTCAAACGCGGTATTATCGACCTCAACCCCACCCGCTCCGACCAGACCGGGCGGCTCAACCGCTCCGATGGGCGGCTGCTCGATTATGCCATTACCCGCCTGCCCGATGGGCAGACCATGATGACCTTCCTCGATGTCACCGAAAGCGCCAGCTATTCCAAGGTGCTCAAGGAGCGCAACGATGCGCTGGTGGCGGCCGACGTGCTCAAGGACGCGTTCGTGGAGAATGTATCCTATGAATTGCGCAGCCCGCTGACCAATATTATCGGCTTTGCCGACCTGCTCGCGGGCAGCGAAGGCGGCTCGCTCAACGAGCGACAACGCGCCTATATCGATTATATCCGCGCCTCCTCGGTGACGCTGGGCGTGCTGATCGACAATATTTTGGACCTCGCCTCGGTCGATGCCGGCATTGCCGAATTGCGGCCCGAACTGCTTGACGTGCATAGCCTCGTCGACAAGGCACGGGCGGGTCTGTCGGCGACCTTCCCGGAAGTATCAGGCGAAAAGCCGATTAATCTCGTGGTCGATATCGAGGACCGCCTGCCCCCTTCATCGCCGATGGCACACGCATCGTGCAGGTGCTCTATAACCTGCTGTCCAACGCCGCCCGCTTCTCCCCGCCGGGCGGGGAAATCCGGCTCACCGTCAGCCACCGGGCCGAGCGCATGCTGTTCATCATCGAGGATGAGGGCCCCGGCCTGACCGATGAAATGAAATCGGCCATCCTCACCCGCCTCGACGCCCCCGCCGGCGGCCGCCAGCGCGGCGCCGGACTGGGCCTCGCCATCGTCAAGACCTTCGTGAACCTGCATGGCGGGGTCATCTCAGCCGAGCGCCGCGAACCCCGCGGCAGCCGCATCGTGGTCAACCTGCCCCGCGACAGCGCCATGGCGGGCGTGGCGGAATAATGGAGCGGCTGCTCCCCGACGATGCTGCGACATCGGCCCCGGGCGCCGAACTGGCCACGACGCTTGTTCCCGGCGATCTGGTCATTCTGGAGGGCGATCTGGGCGCGGGGAAGACGGCTCTGGCCCGCGCTATCATCCGCGCCCCGGCGGGTGATCCGGCGCTTGATGTCCCCTCGCCCACCTTTGCGCTGGTGCAACCCTATGACACGCCAAAGGGCGCGGTGCTGCATGCCGATCTCTACCGGCTGGGCGATCCGCGCGAGGTGGATGAGCTTGGGCTGCTCGACAATCCCCATGCCATCGTGCTGGTCGAATGGGCCGAGCGCTCGCCCGAAATCGTGGGCGCAGCCAGCGTAGTGATCACGCTGGCCATTCCGCCGAGCAGGGCGGGGCGGCAGGTGAGCATCACCCGCCGCTGAGCTCGGTTAATTGTCGCTGCGCCGTTTCATATGCTCGCTTTCCTGATTGGCGCCGCGACGAATGGAGCGGTCGCCATGGGAAATGTCATATTCCCCAGCTGGCTGCTCCTGTTCGTGACGCGCCTCGGCCATGGATTTCTGATGCGGATCGACCGGGACGCCCTCGGTTTTTTCCCGGCCCTCGATAATGGACTTTTGCTGCTCGCGGGTGCGGGCGCCAGTGGTTTTCTCGGTGCCGCGCGGCTGGGTCGTGCTTTGCTGAACCATGATGGGGTCCTCCTTGGCTGCTATGAGGACCAACGCGGGCCATCACCAAGGGTTTCCCGATGTGATCGCCTGCCGGGGAACTTCTTGCGCCGCAAAGCCATGAACCGGCATCCAAAGACCACCAAACCCAACGATCTCGACCTCAAGCGCAATCCGGGCATCGGCCAGACCACGTCCGGCATCGACCGGGGAAGAGACGATTTCGAGGACGAGGAGGGCGGCTCCACCGTCGAGGGCGATGTGATGAACGGCACCGAAGGCGAAGGCAGCATCAATCCGCGCCACCGCGGCCGCACCAATAAATAATCTCAGGGCTGGCCGAGAATGGCGTCGACCACCGCGTCGACGCTCATTGCCGAACTATCGATCCAGAGGCCGACGCGCGGCGTCTCCCGCGCCAGCGCCTCGGCCAGAATAGCGGGCGGAAAATTTTCGCTATACCCGGTCTTGGCCCGCGCCCGATCCCGCTGCGCCAATGTCTCGACCGAGGGCGCCAGCACTACCACCTGCGGATCAAGATCGGCCAGCCGCTCCGCCGCCGCCACCAGATCCTGCCCGATCAGGATATCCTGATAGACCACGGCAAACCCTGCCTTGTTATAGGCCCGCGCCGCGTCGGTCGCGAGACGCTGCCGCAAATCCAGCTGCCGCCGCGCCTCATCATCGAGCACCGGCCCCATCTCGGCCGCGCCATTGACGATCATCTTGCGGAACATGTCGCCGCGCAGATGCACGGATTTGGGCAGACGCTGGGCGAGAGCCTCGGCGACGGTGGATTTCCCGGCGGCCATAGCGCCGGTGATGATGAAGAGGGGTGGGGTCATGGGGGGACGGTAGCGTTCATCAACAACGATGTCATCCCGGCGGAGGCCGGGACCCATGCTGTGTTCTCTCCACAACCCGGATGGTGTGGTGGACCTTCAGCATGGATTCCGGCCTGCGCCGGAATGACCCGGTGGGGAACAAGGTGCTGATAAACCCCAATTTACATCGCGCGATTGTATCTAGGCTTCAAGCATTGTGGGGGCACAATGTCATTTAAAGAAGATGTCGCCGATTTGGCGAAGCGTGCCATTAGCGCGCAAGCAGTTGCTCAAACTGAAGAGGCAACGAAGAACGCTATTGTCATGCCGTTTCTACGTGTTCTGGGATTTGATGTCTTCGATCCGACGCAAATCATTCCCGAATATGTTGCCGATGTGGGGCTCAAGAAGGGTGAGAAGATCGATTATGCCGTCAAAATCGGCAGTCAGATCGAGTATTTGGTGGAAGCCAAGTCGGTTTCGGTAAATCTGCGCGAGGCGCAATATAGCCAGCTTTTCCGCTACTTCCACACTTGCGATGCCAATATCGGCATTCTGACCAACGGGTTACAGATCTGGTTTTTTACCGATCTGGAAGCGCCCAACAAGATGGATGCCACGCCCTTCTTCAAGTTCGATCTGCTGTCCTATGATGACAATGATCTCAAGGAGCTGGAGAAGTTCCACAAGGCCAATTTCAGCATTGAGAACATCAAGGCCGCGGCCTCCACGCTGAAATACCTGCGCGGGGCAATCGCTTTCATCGAAAAGCAGTGGGCGGACCCCGACGAAGCTTTCGTGCGCATGGTGGCCAAGGATTTCTATGAAGGCCAGTTGCGCACCCCCGTCGTCGAGTCGTTGAAGCCGATCGTCAAGCGCGCCTTTGGCGACCTGTTCCGGCAACGAGCCCTCAAAAAGATCGACACGGCCTTTGACGGCGGCAGCGAAGAGACGCTGCCTGAAGTCAACGAAACCAAGGTCGAAACCACCCGGGAAGAGTTGCAGGGCTTCATGATCGTGCGCGCCATCGCTGCAGAGGTGGCACCGGTATCACGCATCACGCTGCGCGATGCTCAGACCTATTGCGCGATCCTGTTTGATGACAACAATCGCAAGCCCATTGCCCGCATGCACTTCAATGGCAAGACCAAGTTCGTGACGGTGTTTGGCGCGGACAAAGAGGGCGTGCGGCACGACATCGAACAGGTCGAGGACATTTTCAAGATAGCTGGGCCACTAAGAGAAGTTATCCGGGGTTACAGCTAGAAATCGCACCATGTACCGAGTGTGGGAGGTGTGGCCCTCAAGCCAACACCCCCTCCAGCACCGCCCTGTTCCGCAGCATCCGAGCCGCGCTCTTTCCGCGCCGGGCCATGGCCCATAGTGCCTCGACCGGTCCCGTGCTTTCGGGGGTGAGCCCGGCTTCGGTCGCTTCATTGGCGGCGTCGTGGGTGGCCAGTTCGATCATCGTGGAGACCAGGCGGGCGCGGTCTTTGGCGGGAAGGCCATAGCCATCGGTGATGCGGCGCAGGTTGCGGGCGCGGGTGGTCAGCGGTGGCAGGCCGAGGCGGGCTTCCGTGTCGTCGTCGAAGAGATGGACGTTGAGCCAGCAGAGTTGGGCGAGTTCGACCGGGGGTCGACGGGCCCGGCCTGTTCCCAGTCGATCAGGCCGGTGGGCTGGCCGTTTTGGGCGATGATGTTCCAGTCGCCCAGATCGCAATGGCCGATAATGCGGGGATTGTCGCCCAATGTGCGGCCGAACCAGTCGCGCCAGATGGCGTTGGGCGGCGGCTGGAAGCTGGCAGTGGCGCGGTGCAGGTCGGCCAGCAGCCGGCCCAGATTGAACATGGCCTCTTCTGGCCGGGGACCGGGATGGAGCGAGGCGCCGGGCAGGAAGGTGAGGGTTTCGCGGCCCTCGGCGTCAAAGCCGCTGCCGACCACGCGGGGCGCGGCGGGAAAGCCCACGTCTTCGAGGTGCCGGAGCAGGGCATGGACCGTTTCGGCCCAAGGGCCGGTCTGGCGATAGACGGTGTCGCCCTTGCGGCTGACGGAAGTGCGGCCGCCGCCGGTGAGGATTTCTTCGTCCTCAGAACTCAATGCGCCTCATCCCAATTATGCGCGGCATGGGCGTCCACCGGATCGGGACGGATAGTCGTACCGCGGGTTCTGCTGCCCCTTCCATCACAGTTTTGATGACCGGCATGGCGGTTTCCTCCGTGCCCGGGGGACTTCGAAGATCAGCTCGTCATGGACCTGCAGCAGCATGTCGGCTTCGATGCCGGCTTTCTTCAAGGCCGGTTCCATGCGGATCATGGCGCGGCGGATGATGTCGGCGGCGCTGCCTCGGATGGGGGCGTTGATCGAGGCGCGTTCGACGAAGCTGCGTTCGCTCGGATTGTGTGAATTGGCATTGGGGAAATTGATCTTGCGGCCGAAGATCGTGCTGACATGGCCGTCGGCTTTCACCCGCCGCTTCTGCTCTTCCATATAGTCGCGAATGCCCGGGAAGCGCTCGAAATAGGTCTTGATGTAATCGCCCGCCTCGCCGCGCGGAATGCTGAGCTGATTGGCGAGGCCAAAAGCGGAAATGCCGTAGATAATGCCGAAGTTGATCGCCTTGGCGCGGCGACGGACATCGGACGGCATGCCCCGGACCGGGACGCCGAACATTTCGCTCGCCGTCATGGCGTGAATATCCGTGCCCTCCTCGAAGGCGTCCTTGAGGGCCTGAATGTCGGCGATATGGGCGAGCACGCGCAACTCGATCTGGGAATAGTCGGCGCTGACCGGGATCTTGCCGGGGGCCGCGACAAAGGCGCTGCGGATCTTGCGGCCATCCTCGGTGCGGACGGGAATGTTCTGCAGGTTCGGATCGTTGGAGGAGAGCCGGCCGGTCAGCACCGAATGCTGGGAATAGGTGGTGTGCACGCGCCCGGTGCGCTGGTTGATATATTGGGGCAGGGCATCGGTATAGGTGCCCATCAGCTTGGTCAGCTGGCGCCAATCGACAATGGTGCGCGCCAGCGGCACGCCCTTGAGGGCGAGTTCTTCCAATACGCCCGCGCCGGTGGCCCGGGCGCCGGTCTTGGTCTTGGTGCCGCCTTCGAGCCCCATCTTGTCGAAGAGGATTTCGCCTAATTGCTTGGGGGAGCCCAGATTGAAGCTTTGCCCGGCCAACTCATAGGCCTCGGCCTCGAAGGCCGCAGCCCGCTGGGCGAATTCGCCGGAAAGGCGGGAGAGTATCTGGCGGTCGATGGAAACGCCGCGCCCTTCCATGCGCGCCAGCACCGGGGCCAGCGGGCGCTCGATGGTTTCGTAAAGCGCGGTCATGTTTTCGGCGGCAAGGCGGGGCTTGAGCACCTGCCAGAGGCGGATGGTGATGTCGCTGTCTTCGGCGGCATAGCGGGCAGCGTCGGCGAGCGGCACTGGGCAAAGGTCTTCTGCGTCTTCCCGCTCCCCAACAGGTCCTTGATGGGAATGCCGGCAAAGCCCAGCCAGTGGTCGGAGAGTTCCGCCATAGTGTTGAATTGGGGGCCATCGAGCGAATAGCTGAGCAGCAGCGTGTCATCGATGGAATTGACCTTCACGTCATAGCGCGAGCAGGCCCAGATCGTATTTGGCATTGTGGAAGATTTTGAGGATCGAGCGGTCGGCGAACATGGGGCGCACCATGTCCAGCGCCTCGCGCATATCCATCTGCCCTTCGACCGCCCCCCGCCGAATATGTCGTCATTGCCCTCGGTGTGGCCGAGCGGCAGATAGGCGCCGGTGCCGGGGGCGACGGAAAAGGAAATGCCGACTAGGTCCGCGGTCTGGTTGTCGAGGCCGGTGGATTCGGTATCGGTCGCCACATGGCCATTGCTCACGATCAAATCGAGCCAGCGTTGCAGCGCGGTGGCATCGCGGATGATCTCATAGGCATCCGGATTGAAGGGGATGGCCTTGACCCCGGCATGCATCTCGGCGGCGTGCAGCACGGTGGCATTGCCGGCGCGGCCGGTGGCTTCCGGCGAGCAGCGCGGGCCTCGGCGCGAGCAGTGTTGTCAGAAGCCGACGGCGGCAACCGGCTTGGCGGCGATCTCGGGATCGGCGGCAAAATCGTCGGGATTGGCATCGAGCAGGCCGGCCAACCGCTTGGTGATGGTGGCAAATTCCATCGCCTTGAGGAAGGGGAACAGCGTGCCCGGCGGGATCGGCTGGCGCGCCAATGCACCTGTGTCGAGCTCCACCGGCACATCCTGGCTCAGGGTCACGAGGCGCTTGGAAATGCGGGCCAGCTCGGCATGCTCGCGCAGCTTTTCGCGGCGGGCGTTCTGCTTGATCTCATCGACATGGGCGAGCAGGTTTTCCGAGTCCCCATATTGGTTGATCAACTCGGCCGCAGTCTTGACGCCAATGCCCGGCACGCCCGGCACATTGTCGACACTGTCGCCGCACAACGCCTGCACGTCGATCACCTTGTCGGGGCCGACGCCGAACTTGTTGAACACTTCCTCCACGCCAATCCAGCGCAGCGGCGGCTGGCCGGGACGGGGAATGGTGTCGAGCATGCGGATCGAGCCATCGGGCTCCACCAGCTGCATCAGATCCTTGTCGGAGGAGACGATAGTGACCTTGCCGCCCGCCTTGCGCGCATTGCAGGCATAGGTGGCGATAATGTCATCGGCCTCCCAGCCCTCCATTTCGATGGAGGGAATGCCGAAGGCGCGGGTGGCGGCGCGGGTCAGTGGGAATTGGGGCACCAGCTCTTCGGGCGCGGGCGGGCGCTGGGCCTTGTATTGCGGATAGATATCGTCGTGGAAGGTCTTGCTCGAATAATCGAAGATCACCGCCATATGGGTGGGCTCGTCCTCGCCCTTCAAATCCTCGGTGAGCTTGAAGAGCATATTGCAGAAGCCCCGGACGCAGCCGACCGGCAGCCCATCCGACTTGCGGTTAAGCTGGGGCAAGGCGTGGAAGGCACGGAAGATGTAACCCGAGCCGTCGACGAGCAGCAGATGCATGAAACGATTCCCGAAACGTGAGCGAGCGGACTTTAAGGGAGTTTGCTCCGGCCCAAAAGCCTTGCCGGTCATTTAACCCTGCAACCAAAACCGGCTTGTGGCGTTGGCTGGCTTTACGCCATCATCGCTGTGGTGGTCCGCTTTTTTGTTATGGGCAAGCCTTTTGGGCGACATGGTTCGACGCATTCCGCGCCACTTACTGAACCCGGCCGATTATCGCCGCTCGGCACGGGGTGGCTGCGCAATGGCCAAACTCCGCTCGGCGGAGGGGCCGCCGGCGTGATCAGTTCGGAACGCGCATTGATCTTGGTATCGGCGGATGGCGACGACGCCCAGACCAGCCAATTGCTGAAAAGTGCCGGCTGGGCGGCGGAAACTTTCACCCATGTCGATCCGCTGGTGGAGCAATTGCACAAGGGCGCCGGGGTGGCCCTTTTGGCCGACGAAACGCTGCATGGCGACAATCTGCGGCCGCTGTTCAGAATGGGTCGCCAACCAGCCGTCCTGGTCCGACTTTCCCTTCATCGTATTGACCCGCCGCGACGAGGGCGGCCCCACCGCACTTGACAATGGGCTCGAGACCGGGCTGGGCAACGTGATCTTTCTCGAGCGCCCCTTCCACCCCCGGGCGCTGAGCAACGTGGTGAGCAATGCGCTGCGCGGCCGCCGCCGGCAATATGAAGCGCGCCGCTATCTCGATGACCTGCGCGAGGGCGAACAGAGCCTGCAGACGGCGCTGCTGGCCGGCCGCATGGGCTCTCGGGAGCTGGACATTACCGAACAGGTGCTGCACGGCTCCGAGCAGTTCAAGGCGTGTTATGGCCGTGCTTCCACCGAACGCTTTCTCTATGCCGACCTGATCGCCGCCATCGCCACGCCTGACGCGCAACAGGTGCAGCGGGCGCTGGGCGATCCGATCAATACTGGGGCTGATCTGGTCATTGAATATCGCGTGATCTGGCCCAATGGCACCGAACACTGGCTCGATTCCCGCGCCCGCGTGCTGCCCGACCGCTATGGGCGACCCGAAACCCCGGTGGGCGTGGTGTCCGACATTACCGCCGGGCGCAATGCCGAAGCCGAGCGCGAAAAGCTGATGCTGGCGCTGGCCAAGGAGCGCGAGCGCACGCAGCAGGCCCTGCGGGGCGAGCGGGCGCTGTCGGGCCTGCTGCTGACCAGCGTGCCGGCCGGTATCGTCGCCTATGACAGCGACTTCCGTGTCACCATCTGGAACCCGGTGATGGAGCGCATTTTCGGGCTGCCCTCGCCCGCTGTGCTGGGCCGGCCGCTGACCGATGTGTTCAGCCGCGAACAGGGCGACATCATCGAGCCGCGGCTGCGCGACGCTTTGGCGGGCGTGTCCGGCCCGATCGAGGAGATCGAATTAACCACTATTGCCGCCGGGCAAGTGATGCTGGAAAGCCAGCATGCCCCGCTGCGTGGCGGTGACGGGCAGATCGTGGGTGGGGCGGCATTTTTCCACGACATTACCGACCGCCACCGCGCCGAAGAGCAATTGCGCCATGCCCAGAAGATGGAAACCATCGGCCAGCTGACCGGCGGGGTGGCGCATGATTTCAACAATCTCTTGGCCGCCGTGCAGGGCAATCTCGAATTGCTGCGCAAGCGCCTGCCCGACGATCCGCAAATCCGCCGCTTCATCGACGGGGCGTTGCAGGGCGCCCAGCGCGGCGCCTCGCTGACAGCGCGGCTGCTGGCCTTTGCCCGCCGCCGGGGAACTCACGCCCGAGCCGACGGATCTGGCTCAATTGCTCGAAGGCATGCGTGGCCTGATGGAGCGCTCGCTGGGCACGATGGTAACCATCCGCTACGATTTGGCGCCCGACCTGCCGCCGGCCCGGGTCGATCCCAACCAGCTCGAACTGGCGATTCTCAATCTGGCGGTCAATGCGCGCGACGCCATGCCCGAAGGCGGCGAATTGACCATTTCACTGAGCCAGATGGATGGAAGCGAGAGCCGAATTGGCCTATCTGGCCCCTTCCTGCACTGGGCGTGGCCGATTCTGGCTCGGGCATGGATGCCGAAACGCTCAAAAGCGCTATCGAGCCATTTTTTTCGACCAAGGAACTGGGCAAGGGAACGGGGCTTGGCCTGTCCATGGTGCATGGCTCGGCCGTGCAGCTGGATGGCGCGCTCAAATTGATCAGCGCGCCGGGCGAGGGCACCACTGCCGAGCTCTGGCTGCCGGTCTCGACCGCACCCGTCACGGAGATTAGCGAAATGCCGCCGGAACGCACCGAAGCCCCCGCCTCGACCATCCCGGTGGTCGATGACGATGCGCTGATCAACATGAACACCGTGGATATGGTGGAAGATCTCGGCCATACCGCGATCGAGGCCTATTCGGGCAAGCAGGCGCTCGAAATCTCGGGCAGCGGCCAACAGGTGGATATGCTGATCACCGACTATGCCATGCCCGGCATGACCGGGGTGGAACTGGCCGGCAAGGCCCGTCAATTGCGGCCCGATCTGCCTATCCTTCTGGCCACCGGCTATGCCGACCTGCCCAGCGGCACGACAACGGATTTGCCGCGGCTCGCCAAGCCCTACCAGCAGACCGATCTGGCGACGCAGATCGCGCGGCTGCTGGTGCATCGGGAGTGAGGGGCGTTGCCGGGGGAGGACGTGTTCTCGAAGCTACCCCATCCACGATGTCATTCCGGCGCAGGCCGGAATCCATGCTGAAGGCCAGCCGCGCGCACCGGTATCTTCGTTAGCGCAGCCCGGAAACCTGTAACAGCCCCGCCCGCTTGGCGTCGTAATAATAGCCCCCGGCATAGAACCGCACGGCTCGGTCATGATTGCCGCGCGCCGTGACATAGGCGCCGGCCAGATACCGCACCGCATAGCGCAGATTGGTCTCGGCATCGAGCAGCCCACCCGGCGAGCCGCGATAGCCCATGCCGCTGGCAGTGGCGTGGGAAATCTGCATCAGGCCGTAATAGGGCCCGTTGCGGGCCGCCGGATTGTAATTGCTTTCGCGCACGATCACCCGGCGCACCAAGGCCTCGGGCACGCTATATTGCTGGGAATAATGCGCGATCAGCCCATCCGGGCTCCCGCTCGCCGCATAGCCCAGCGCCTGTGGCGCCATCGGCACGGCATCGGCCTTGGGCACATGGCCCGGCTGGGTGGGCGCCAGCGCTGCAATGGCCGCCGTCGCTCGGCCGGGTGCGGGCTTGAGCGACCCCATCGAGCAACCCGACACCAAAAGCGCCAGCATGGCCGCCGTCCCGATCGTCTTCGCTGTCATCCCAAACGTCTGTGCATCTGCCATAAGGTCATCCTAGACCGTTTCCATAGGAGGCGCGATAGAGTGCCGGCCTGAAAAAATGGTTACGATTTTAACCATAAATCCAGCGCGGCCAAGAAACTACCCGGCGCGCCGCAGTCAATCCTCTGCGCGATAGAGGCAAATCAGGGCGGCTTGATGGCAAAATCGGGATGCGTGATGGGTGGAAGCGAAACATGTGGCCACTGGACGCTTCGGATCTACTTAAGGAGCGACAGCCGCAAAGACCGCGGATCAAGGAAGAGTACGATGACGGTGGCAGAGAGCCCCTACGGGTCAAGCAAGAGGAGAGGGGCAGGGCGGGGCAGGGGAGCCCCACGAATAACGCAAGGGGACGGCGCGACACCCTCAGGGGCCACCAATGCCGCCCGATACGGGATTTCTTCGCCACCCCCGTTGCGCGGCTCACACTCTTTAGCTAGTTTGCACCCCGTTCAGCCGGGGCACGCCCCCGCGTCACGGATGCACCCGTAGCTCAGCTGGATAGAGCGCTGCCCTCCGAAGGCAGAGGTCGGGGGTTCGAATCTCTCCGGGTGCGCCAAAATCTATGTAGAATCAATATGTTACGCTGGTAGAGTCCGTCGGTTTCATTCCGATCCTGCTCCGCTGCAACCACGCGGCGACTTTTCACTCGCATGCAAGGCAATGACCAGCCTCGTCATTGGCTCAAACGAGCGCCCACTGCTTGGTTCACGGAAATCGTAAAATGGCTTGGCGTCCGCGTTCAGACGAAAACTTGACGAACAGCCGTGCCAAGATTTCGGGCAGATTCGTGCGCCTTAGCCGCGGACGCTGTTGGCGCGATTCGGACTGTCGATCATCGACAAGCAACGACGGCTTTACGCCCCATTCCTGCCGTTGAAATCGACTTTGCCGCTTCCCGAAAGCAGACATTATGTCGTGCTTGGTAATGCGCCAGAGATTGCATTTGAGCAGTGAAGCGCTGGACAACGCTCGATGGAGGGGCCGGGGCCTGAGCCCCGGCACGATATCATTTGCTTACTGAGCGGTTTCGGCCCAGCTCTTAACGAGCTCGTCATAGTCGACTGTGATGCCCTGTTCCTTTTCGTTGGCGATCGGGAGCTGGGGCGCCAGATTGCCGTGGGCTACGGCGTCGGCGTTCCAGTAGGCCAGTCGTGCTCTTCAGCGAGGACAGGGCCGAATTCACCCCGGACGCCAGCACGCTCGAGGCGTTCCAGCACTTTTTCCTGCTCGGCGCAGAGCGAGTCCATGGCTTCCTGCGGTGTCTTGGCGCCGGCGGCGGCATCGCCGATGGCCTGCCACCACAGCTGAGCCAGCTTGGGATAATCGGGCACGTTGGTGCCGGTCGGCGACCACTGCAGGCGAGCCGGCGAGCGGTAGAACTCGACCAGACCACCAAGCATCGGAGCGCGCTCGGTGAAGCTTTCGTGGTCGAGGGTCGACTGGCGGATGAAGTTGATCGCCACGTGGGCCTTCTTGAGGTCCACGGTCTTGGACACGACGAACTGGGCATAGAGCCGGGCGGCCTTTGCTCGGTCATCGGGGGTGGACTTGAGGATTGTCCAGCTGCCTACGTCCTGATAGCCGAGCTTCATGCCCTCCTGCCAGTAAACGCCATGTGGCGAGGGAGCCATGCGCCACTTAGGCGTACCATCCTCGTTCATCACCGCGGTGCCAGCCTTGAGCATGTCGGCGGTGAACACGGTGTACCAGAAGATCTGCTGGGCGATCTCGCCACGGGCAGGAACCGGGCCGGCTTCACCAAAGGTCATGCCCTGAGCGGCTGGCGGCGCATAGGCCTTGAGCCAATCGAGGTATTTGGTGATCGAATAGACCGCAGCAGGCCCGTTGGTGTCGCCACCGCGGGCGACGCAGGAGCCGACCGGCTGGCTGTTTTCGTTGACCTTGATGCCCCATTCATCGACGGGCAGGCCGTTCGGTATGCCCTTGTCGCCGTTGCCGGCCATCGACAGCCACGCATCGGTAAAGCGCCAGCCGAGGGATGGATCCTTCTTGCCGTAGTCCATGTGGCCATAGACGGGCTTGCCATCGATTTGGCGGCCGGTGAAGAACTCGGCAATGTCTTCGTAGGCGCTCCAGTTGACCGGCACGCCGAGGTCGTAGCCATACTTGGCCTTGAAATCGGCTTTGTTCTTTTCGTCGGCAAACCAGTCGGCGCGGAACCAGTAGAGGTTGGCGAACTGCTGGTCGGGCAACTGATAGAGATTGCCATCGGGCGCAGTGGTGAAGGAGGTGCCGATGAAATCCCCGAGGTCGAGCATTGGATCGGTGACATCCTTGCCCGCATTGGCCATCCAGTCGGTCAGGTTGCGGGCCTGCTGATAGCGCCAGTGGGTGCCGATCAGGTCGGAGTCATTGACATAGGCGTCGTAGATATTCTCGCCCGACTGCATCTGCGTCTGCAGCTTTTCAACCACGTCGCCTTCGCCGATCAGGTCGTGTGTCACCTTGATGCCGGTAATGGCCTCAAAGGCGGCTGCCAGCACCTTGGATTCGTACTCGTGAGCGGTGATGGTTTCGGAAACGACCTTGATTTCCATGCCGACAAACGGTTTTGCCGCGTCCCGGAACCACTGCATTTCCGCTTCCTGATCGGCGCGGCTCAGCACTGACAGGCCATCGATTTCGCCATCGAGGAAGGTGGTAATGCCCTCCGCGCTCTGTGCCCGGGCAGGCATTGTCGACAGCAGCAAGACAAGTGCTGCTGTCGATGTTAGTAGCTTGCTTCGCATGCCTTAATCCTCCCTTGGATTGGTATTGCGGAGGAGCAGTTAGCTTGCCGGCGGCCGCTCCTCATTCGTCTCCCTATACAAACCGGAATACGCACACCGCGTAGACCAGCGACAGGGCTAGCGCCCACCACAACTGCGGCCCGACCAGCCCCAGCCATGCCAGATGGATGAATCCGCTGCCGAGCAGCGAGATGAACAGGCGATCCCCGCGCGTCGTTTCTGAAGCGCAGGATGCCGTGGCGGGGATTGCCGCCCGGCGAGAAGTATTCCCAGACCGCCATGCCGATCAGCAGCAGCACGATGGTGCTGAAAAACAGGGCCGTCGGCAGGGTCCGAGCCATCCATGAAAAGTTCATGACGCGCTCCTCATACCCGACCCGGGGCAAAGCCCTTGGCGATGTAGTTGCGGACGAAATAGATGACCAAGGCACCCGGAATAATGGTGAGTGAGCCCGCTGCCGCAAGGACGCCCCAATCCATGCCGGAGGCAGAGACGGTGCGCGTCATGATGGCGGCGATCGGCTTGGCATCGGTGGTGGTGAGGGTGCGCGCGATCAGCAGTTCGACCCGGGAGAACATAAAGGCGAAGAAACAGGCAACACCGATGCCCGAGGCGATCAGGGGCATGAAAATCTTGAAGAAGAAGCGCGGGAACGAGTAGCCGTCGATATAGGCGGTCTCGTCGATTTCCTTGGGCACGCCGCTCATGAAGCCTTCGAGGATCCAGACTGCCAGCGGCACATTGAACAGACAATGCGCCAAGGCCACCGCGATATGGGTGTCGATCAGCCCGAAGGCCGAATAAAGCTGAAAGAACGGCAATACGAACACCGCTGGCGGGGCCATGCGGTTGCTGAGCAGCCAGAAGAACAGGTGCTTGTCGCCCGGGAACCGGTAGCGCGAGAAGGCATAGGCCGCCGGCAGCGCCACGCCGACCGAAATCACCGTATTGAGCGCCACATAGATGATCGAATTGATATAGCCGCGATACCAGCTCGGATCGGTGAAGATCACAGCATAATTGTGCAGCGTGAACTCACGCGGGAACAGCGTGAAGGCCGAGGTGATCTCGGTATTGGTCTTGAAGCTCATATTGATGAGCCAGTAGATCGGCAGCAGCAGGAAGATAATGTAGATCGTCGGCACAAGCCGGGCGGCCCGCGGCGCCGAGCGGCGGCAGGCGCAGCGCAGCGCCTTGTTTTGTGCTGAATTGAGGGGCGTTGCGGCATCGGCGCGTGCTGGTCGAAACACTATCGGTCACGGTCAACTCTCCCGTCCGTAATTGGTCATGACGGTGTAGAACACCCAGCTCAAAAGCATGACGATGAGGAAGTAGACGAGCGACATCGCCGCGGCGGGACCCAGATCGAACTGACCGACCGCCATCTTGACGAGGTCGATGGAGAGGAAAGTCGTCTCGTTGCCGGGCCCACCGCCGGTGACGACGAATGGCTCGGTATAGATCATGAAGCTATCCATGAAGCGCAGCAGCACGGCGATCAGCAGCACGCGGTGCATCTTGGGGAGCTGGATGTAGCGGAAGACGCTCCAGCGTGAGGCGCCGTCGATCTTGGCGGCCCGGTAATAGGCGTCGGGGATGGACACCAGCCCGGCATAGCACAGCAGCACCACCAGCGATGTCCAGTGCCACACATCCATCACGATGATGGTGATCCGGGCGTCGACCGGGTCCTGCACATAGTTGTAGTCGATGCCGAGCAGCGACAGCGTCTTGCCAAGGAGGCCAATATCGACGCGGCCGAATACCTGCCAGATCATGCCCACGACATTCCATGGGATCAGCAGCGGCAGAGCCATCAGCACGAGGCAGGCGGGAACGCCCCAGCCGGCCTTGGGCATATTGAGTGCGATCAGGATGCCCAGCGGCACCTCAATGGCAAGGATGATGCCGGAGAAGACAAGATTGCGGGCCAGTGCCTGCCAGAAGCGCGGCGAGTGCAACAACTCGTCGAACCAGTCGAGGCCAGCCCAGAAGAAGACGTTGTTGCCGAAGGTGTCCTGCACCGAATAATTGACCACCGTCATCAACGGGATGATGGCCGAGAACGCCACCAGCAGCAGCACGGGCAACACCAAAAACCGAGCCTTGTTGTTCCGGGTTCTTTCCATCAGGCCACGAGCTCCTGTCGCCAGCTATCGGCATAGATGTTGATGCCTTTGGGGTCGAAGGTCACACGGGGTTCGGCGGGGATTTCGCCATGCTCGGGCACGATGGCCGCCAGTTCGCGGCCCTCGAGCGTGGCACGCACGATCTTGTGGCGGCCGATATCTTCTACAGCGCGAATGGCTACGGGCAGGCCTTCGCGGCCGAGGCGGACATATTCAGGGCGGATGCCGAGCTCGGTCTTGGCGGCGCCGGCAGATTTCATGGCGCCGGGCAGGGCGATGACACGGGACCCCAGCCGTGCCGAGGCGCCATCCAGCTCCACCGGCAGCAGGTTCATGCCGGGCGAGCCGATGAAATAGCCGACGAATGTATGGCTGGGTCGTTCGAACAGCTCGCTGGGCGTGCCGATCTGCACAATCTCGCCCTCGTACATCACCACGACCGTGTCGGCAAAAGTCAGGGCCTCGGTCTGGTCGTGGGTGACATAGACCATGGTATAGCCAAAGCGCTTGTGGAGCTGCTTGAGCTGGCTACGCAGCACCCATTTCATATGCGGGTCGATAACCGTCAGCGGCTCGTCGAACAGGATGGCGTTGACGTCGGAGCGCACGAGCCCGCGGCCCAGCGATATTTTCTGCTTCTGGTCTGCCGTCAGGCCGCGCGCCTTCCTGTTGGCGCGATCGCCCAGATCGATCATCTCGAGGGTTTCCCGGACGCGGCGATCGACGTCAACTTCGGAAAAGCCGCGGTTGCGCAGGGGGAAAGCCGAGTTGTCGTAGACGGTCATGGTGTCGTAGATGACCGGGAACTGGAACACCTGCGCAATATTGCGCTGTTCGGGCGATAGCGCCGTTACATCCTCGCCGTCGAACAGCAGCCGCCCACGCGAAGGCTGCAGCAGCCCGGAGATGATATTGAGCAGGCTCGTCTTGCCGCAGCCCGACGGGCCCAGCAGGGCATAGGCGGCGCCATCGTCAAAACTCTGGTGCACTTCCTTGAGCGCAAAGTCGGAATCCTTGACCGGGTTGCGTAGGTAGGAGTGGCGGATGTGGTCGAGATCGATGCGGGCCATGGGTGCTCCTAGGCTGCCAGCGGCTGGCGGTTGGTGACGGAGCGCCCCCGGCCGTCGAACACCAGCAACAATTGCGGATCGAGGAACACCTCGATGGTCTCGTCGGTCTCGAACTTGCGGATGCCGGGCGTCAGCATGACCCAGCGGGCATCGGCGTAGTTGAGGTGGACGAAGCTCTCCGAGCCGGTGATTTCCATGGCCATCACCTTGGCGCGGATCGACACCGGCGCGGCGCCAGCCGGGACGAGCGAGAGGTGATGGGGCTGGAAGCCGACGGTATAGACCCCGTCGGCAACGTCGCCGAGATGGGCCGGTATGGGGAACGACATGCCGCCATCGAGCGCCAGATTGCCACCCGTCTTGCGCATGACTATGGTGTTGAGCGGCGGGTCCGAGAAGGTGCGCGCGGTGACCGTGTCGTTGGGCTTGCGGAACACGTCGATGGTCTTGCCGAACTGGGTAACGCGCCCTTCCGAAAGGGTCGCCGTATTGCCGCCCAGCAGCAGGGCCTCGGATGGCTCGGTCGTGGCATAGACGAAGATGGTGCCCGCTTCGGCGAAAATGCGCGGCAGCTCAGCGCGCAGCTCTTCGCGCAGCTTGTAGTCCAGATTAGCCAGCGGTTCGTCGAGCAGCACGAGACCCGCATTCTTGACGATGGCCCGGGCCAGAGCGCAGCGCTGCTGCTGGCCGCCGGAGAGATTGAGCGGGGTCCGCTGCAGATACGGCGTCAGCTTCATCAGCGCTGCGGCACGTTGCACCGCCTCGTCGATCGCCGCGCGACTGGCGCCGGCCACGCGCATCGGCGAAGCGATGTTTTCGTAGACGGTCATGGTCGGGTAGTTGATGAACTGCTGGAACACCATGGCGATGTCGCGCTTCTGTGGCGCCACACCGGTGACGTCGACGCCGTCGAAATGCAGCGTGCCGCTGCTCGGCCGGTCGAGCCCGGCCATCAGCCGCATCAGGCTGGATTTTCCCTGACAGCGTTGGCCCCAGCAGCACATTGAGCGTGCCACGTTCGAGCGTGAGCGACACGTCCGAAATATGGGTTTCGGCCCCCGCCAGCTTGGTGATGTTCCTGAGCTCAAGCAAGTTTCTGCTCCCGGCTGGTCGGTGCGCTGAGCGCAGCGAGAAATTGATCGAGTTCGGCAATTCGGATGGCGTCGCCCAGCAGGCCCCGCTTGGTGCGGCGCCACAGGATATCTCGGCTGGTCACGGCCCATTCGTACTCCACGAGGTAGCGCACTTCGGCCTCGTAGAGATCGGCGCCAAAGTGTACGCCTAATTCGTCACAGCTGCGAGCGGCGCCAAGCAGGATGCCGGCGCGCGTGCCGTAAAGGCGCACCAGTCGCGTCGCATAGGCCGAGTCAAGGAACGGGTGGCTCTGTTTCAGCGCCGCGACGGCCTCGGCAAAACCAGTCGCCGGAAAATCCCCGCCCGGCAGTTTGGCATGGCGCGTCCATGCCGCCCCCTTGGCGCCGATCAGCGCCTCGACCTTGGTGAGCGTCGTCTCCGCCGGGCGGCGGAAGGTCGTCAGTTTGCCGCCGATCACATTGATCAAAGGCGCTTCGCCGCTGCCGCCGCTAGTCTTGAGCACATAGTCGCGCGTCGCTTCCTGCGCCTTGCTTGCCCCATCGTCATAAAGCGGCCGCACGCCCGAATAGCTCCAGACAATGTCGTCCGGAGCCACCGGCTTGGCGAAATATTCGGTCGCGGCCTTGGTCAGATAGTCGATTTCGCTGTCGCTGATCCGCACATCCTTGGGATCCCCGAAATAATCTTGGTCGGTCGTGCCGATCAGGGTGAAATCCGTCTCGTAGGGGATGGCGAAGATGATGCGCCCATCTGCATTCTGGAACATGTAGCAGCGGTCGTGCTCATAGAGCTTTTTGACCACGATATGACTGCCACTGGACCAAGCGCACTGGCCGGCGCTATTCTGGCCTAGTGTTTGCGACAGGACGGTATCGACCCGAGGGCCGGCCGCGTTGACCAGCAGCCGCGCCTGGACGGTTTCGGTGGCACCAGTCAGGACATTGCGCGTGGTGAGGGCCCAGTGTCCATCGTCACGATGAGCGGCGACTACGGCGGTACGGGTGCGAATGGTCGCGCCCCGGTCGGCCGCATCACGAGCCGCCAGAACCACCATGCGCGCGTCGTTGACCCAGCAATCGGAATATTCGAATGCCCCGGTGTAGAGCGGCTGCAACGGCGCACCAGCCGGATCGGTCCGCATGTCCAGCGTCTTTGTCGCTGGCAGCAGCTTGCGGCCACCCAGATGATCGTAGATGAACAAACCCAGCCGCAGCAGCCGGGCTGGCCGCAGGCCCTGTGATAGGGCAGCACCAGTCGGAGCGGCCAGATGATGTGAGGTGCGGAAGCCCACAGCACTTCGCGTTCCCGTAGGGCCTCGCGAACCAGCCGGAACTCATAGTGCTCGAGGTAACGAAGCCCGCCATGGATGAGCTTAGTCGCCGCTGACGACGTCCCGCTGGCCAAGTCGTTCATCTCTGCCGAGAAGACGCTGTAGCCCCGGCCAGCGGCGTCGCGGGCAATGCCGCAGCCGTTGATGCCTCCTCCAATGACAAAGATGTCATGGATGCGGGTGCTATCCAATTCGCCCTCCTGAAGCTCAGCCCCGGTCTTCCAGTTGGCGTGAACAGTTGAAAAGGTAGGGCGAAAGGAAAACGAATGTCAATCGAAGATAAACGCGATATTCCGAAAGAAAAATAGAGAGGAGGCTCAACCTGTTAACCATTCGTCTCGATGATGGTCACGTCGGATTGGGCGCAAAGCTGTCGAATGGACGGAAGAGGGCATCGATCAGTAATGAAGGCATCCACTTGGGAGAGATGCGCTATGCGCACCGGCGCGGTGCGCTCGAACTTGGTCAGAATCCGACACCGGGATGACATATCTGGCATTGGCAATGATCGCCCGGGCAACCTTGACTTCCCGATAATCGAAATCCAGCAGGGCTCCATCCTCGTCGATCGCCGACGTACCAATGACCGCGTAATCGACCTTGAATTGCTTGATGAAATCCACTGCCGCGTCGCCGACAATGCCGCCATCCGAGCCACGTACGATGCCGCCGGCGATGACTACTTCGAGGCTCGGGTAGATCCGCATTCTATTGGCCACATTAATATTGTTGGTGATCACCATCAGGCCCTCATGATCCAGCAAGGCCTGACTGACGGCTTCGGTGGTCGTCCCGATATTGATGAAGAGCGAGCAATTGTTCGGGATCAGCCTGGCAGCCGCACGACCGATTGCGTCCTTTTCTGCAGCCGCTATGCGCCGACGAGCTTCGTACTCCATGTTTTCAATACCCGAGGGGAATATCGCTCCCCCGTGACTGCGTTTGAGCAGTCCTTGGTCGCAAATGTCATTGAGGTCCCTGCGGATCGTCTGGGCTGAGACGCCGAACTCTCGCACCAAATCATCAACCAGCACCCGACCACGAGACTTCGCCATCTCAACAATCTGCGCGTGCCTGTCCTCGATGTTCATATCCGCTCACGTTTTCGCTTTGCTCCTGAAGAAACATAAAACGAAACCTGCGAAAAGCGAAACCCGGCACGAAAGCCTGAACCAGTTCATCGCAAATTCTGAATGTAACAGCGCCGGCTGGCAGCTTCGCCTCGCGGGCGTCCTCACACCACTCCCAACGAGGACGGGGCCCAGATAGTTTTCAGCAAAGCTTTGCTGGAAAAGGGTAAGACCTCGCTAGAGGTGGAACGCGAACGACTGGAGGCGGCTGGATTTGTGGATGGCTTGCGCGCTGCAGCAGAAATCCTTCATGGGCGCAAAGACGAAAAGCCTGCCTCATCGTCCAACCAAAGTTAGTTCCACCGGCGGCCGCAGGCAGCGATAGCGTCTCTGGGCCTCTCGCGGAAAACTCGTCTGATAGTCCTCCGCTTTTAGAACTTTATCAGCGCAAGCTGACATCCGAAGCTATCGTACTCCACTAGACCCGATAAAGCCGTTCGGCGTTTAAGTGTAAGAATTTTGTCTGCTCGTCCACGCTGCTTGTTATAATTTGGCGAGTTGCGCTCACCCACCGCTCGAGCCCACCGGCCAGCGTAATCAAGGGATAGTCCGAGCCCCAAATAACACGGTTCCACCCGAAGCATTCGATGACATGCTCGAAATAGGGTCGGATTGTCTCTACCGTCCAGTCTGGCCGTTGATGATGCCCTTGGCATCTTCGCCGGGCCGCACAAGGCGGAGGAAGGCATCATAAAGGCCAGCGGCCTTGAGTGCGCTGGCCGTTGTGTTCATGAATGTCGAGCAAGCCGCCTTGTGCTCTTGCACTCGGCGAGACCTCGGCTTCGTAGATCGTGGCTTGAATACCGTTAAGGTGCAGGACGCGGGCGAGTGTATGGGCCCTGAGAATTTGAATCTGTCATCTCTGCTCTACGCAGTGCAATTGCAGTCCACCGGGGCAGCGCGCTGCTCGACGACGGCATGGAGGCGTGCGTCAAAGCATGGATGAACGCTATAAACGCAACCACCCGTTTCACTGTAAATATCGTGACCGGTTAAGCTGCGGTCATTTTTTCGAGGTTCTAGTGGGGATAAAAAGGCTCGACGGATCCTGGTAAACTTGCTCTGCGCGTCCGTATCGAGGCGAGACAGGGCGTTGCCAAGCAGCACAGCCGGGATGGTCAATAGGGCTGCGGCAAAACCGACGATCAGCAGCGTGCGAACGTTTAGAGCGCTGTTCGCGGATATCGAAACATGTACGGCTTCCGGCTTGGACACAACTTTCTGAGAGAGACGAATGTCGGACTTGCGCAGCTTATGCTCGCGTGCGGCAAGTTCGGTCATCAGCAGCGTTACCGCCGACGCGTAGGAGCCAGGATCGGTGGCAACACTGGCCTCGTAACCACCTTCCACCCGGGCTAGGCTCTGGCGCAGTAAGTTGGCCTCTTCGGACCATACACCGACGGCCACGATCTCGGCAGCGGTGTCTGTTTCCGAAAGGTATGGCGAGCTGGCCAAGAGCTCCACCGCGCTTTCCAGCCTCTGGTGAGCTTCGACAGAGGTGCCTGCCGTGGCGCTAATGCGGGTGCTATTGTCCTTGCCAGTCGCGACGACGTCGGGAAACGTCTCCCTAAGAACGGGCTGCACACGGCCCGGCGCGACTGCAAGGGAGGCCGACGCGGTATACGTGCCTGCGCCGTGCATCGTCAAATATGCACCTCCAACGGCGAAGAGGGAAACAAGCACGATGACAATCCGAGATTCCACGACTACTACCAGCAAGTCGAGGACGCTGATTTCATCCGCTTTTTGTCGTGCATCGTCTAAGGACATTATATCTCCTGTTCCCGAAAATCCGGTTTCCTCTGCAATGCAGACAGCAACCTAATGATGGCGGGTATCTGAACAAACCTGCAAATATACTTCTTAAATTTAGGAGTTTATTTCAGCCTCCGACCATCAAACCATCATAAATCTCTAAATGTTTGGAGATAACGTTTTCAATAGAAAACAATTTCTCCGCCTGGCTACGGCCAGCGGACCCCATATTTTTACGTATCACAGGATGCTCGATCAAAAACCTTATCGCCTGAGCCAACGACTGCCCGTCCCGTGCAGGCACAAGAACCCCAGTCTTGTCTGGCTCAATTGCATCCCGGCAACCTGGAACATTTGTAGTGACAACTGCGCGCGCACAAGCCGCGGCCTCTATCAACACCTTGGGCAGTCCCTCTCTATATGAAGGTAACACCACAAGATTGGCCGAGGCGAACAAACGCGATAAGTCGCTCCTGAAGCCTAGGAGCTCGATGAGTCCGTTCTCTTCCCATGCGGCTATTTCCGCCTCTGTGTAGCTACTCGGATTTCCCGGATCAATTGCTCCGGCAATCTGGAAGCGCGAGGCAATGCCAGCCTCTCTGAGAAGCCTTGCTGCAGACACGAACTCACCAACACCTTTGTCCCGCAATATTCTGCCAGCGAGAATCACTATAGGCACCCCCCGGCTCCGGCGACGCTTGATATTGGTCAAGATCCACCCCCGAACCTAGAATTAAGGCCGCCGACGCCTCAGGTAGATTTGTCAAACTCAGCAAAGTTCGACGGTCATCTGGGTTTTGAAAAATAACAGCAATATTTGGATGACAGAAAGCCAATCGATAAAGCGCCGAGACCAACGCTTTTACAATTGCGGCCCTCACCCCCTATCCACAAAAACGGTCCCCAGACCGGATACTGCAGCCAGCACCGCCGGAACTCTGCTTAGCTGAGCAGCTATGGACCCGTACAGGACTGGTTTGATTGTAACCAAATGCACCAAATCGGGCCGGACCTTTCTGTAAAGACGCCATAGGCCAACTACCGCCGCCAGTTCCCTAATTGGATTGCGTCCACTGCGTGTGAGAGGGATGGGGTGGTATTGCAGTCCTAGACTAGCAATGATCGCTGCGGCAGGGCCATCAGCGGTGGCTATGTGCACTTCGTCACCTCTGGCCACCGCGGCTTGCGCTATCGGCAGCCTATGAAGAAGAAAATAATGAGGGTCATTCAACACCATCAGAATACGTTTACCCACGTAATGACCGCCCACTTTCTTCAGACAGAGAGGTACACACCGAGGCAAAAAAACTGGCGCGACGACTATCAAGTTTGTCTTTCGTATACAACTTGGCTTTCGCTATGTTGGCCAGCGCCTGTTCACCCTGCCACTCTCTATTTGGGATATACCTCATCAAAGACCTTGCCAGATATTTGGCATCACCGAGTGGCACAAGGCTGGCGGCTGGCAGTAATTCAGGAATTCCTCCCACGGCAGACGCCAACGAAGGGCACCCGCGGCTCATTGCCTCTATGAGCGCGCGGAACCCCTTCGGTTAGGCTCGGTTGCAAGTATAGATCTACGCCGTCCAGCCATTCGAAAACCCCAGCGCCACTAGACCGAACGCCGTCGAAAAACACCCTGTCCCCGACCCCCAACCGCTGGGCAATGTCTTGGTACAGCGCCGGCTTGCCAGAGCCAAGAATCCGCAACTGACAATCTGGAAATGCTGTCGCAAGAGCGAGTGCCTCAATCGCAATATGAACGCCTTTGTGTTTAGCGGTGAAGGACCCTACCAAACCCAGAACAAACGGCCCTTCGCGTTTCGTGATACGTCCTAGGCGGCTGAGCCCCACAGCGGGATCCGGCGCCGCCAATTCGACGTTCGAAATGGCGACCGTTTGGCTACCCGTCGCTGACGGGTAGCGGCGCTGCAAGAAATTTTGCGTTACATAAGAGGCGAACGCCGCGCGACGAACCGCTCGTCTCATTCTTAAGAACTGGACCGGAGCATATGCCTTCGCCAAATACGTGCCGTAGTACCATAGAGAGGCCCAGGCGCATCCTACCACCTCAACGACATATGGTTTCTTTAGCTGAAGCGCGATGCGAGCGGCCATGAGCCCCAATTCGCTCGGCAGACGAATTACCAACACGTCATGGGAAGCTATTAGCTTTCGTAGCTTTGTATCTTGGCGCGAGATAGCTCGAAAAAAACTGAATTTGGAGCCGCCATATGACGCAACTTCAAATACGACGCCCGGTCCGGAGGATATCGGAGTGTTATCCTTATCTAAGAGCGCAGAGCTCGACCGAGCAAAAACGGTTACCTTGCTAAAATGAAGTAAATACCTAAGCCAAACGGAATACGGCAATTTGTCCGAATA
This sequence comes from Devosia sp. A8/3-2, assembly GCA_025452255.1. Taxonomy (GTDB): domain Bacteria; phylum Pseudomonadota; class Alphaproteobacteria; order Rhizobiales; family Devosiaceae; genus Devosia. The sequence continues at coordinate 314,657 of CP104974.1, read as the reverse complement.
GTAACTACTACCATCAGAAAGGAAACGATGATCGTGAACGAATAAACAGGTTGTCACTGTACTATATTCTCTTGATAAATTTGTGAGGCACCCCGCCAACAAGTGACCTTGAAGCGACTTCTGAGGTCACCACAGCTCCTGCCGCCACGACCACCCGCGACCTGATAGTTACGCCGGCCAAAATACGACAACCACAACCGATCCAAACATCGTCCTCGATTATGACAGCAGAAAATCGGATCGGGTTGGACCTAATTGGGATAAGTTCATCATCCCAGCTATGTTCAAAGGTGAGGATGCTTGAACCGTGCGCAATAGATACGTCGCTACCTATTACAAGCCCTCCGCTTGCATCAATATAGCAGTCTTTGTGAATACTAACATTGCTGCCAAGACGAAGATTCTGCCATTCCTTGACCTCAACACCACGGCCAAAAAGACATTCTCGCCAACGTGGCCAGCAAGCCTTTTCATGAGTGCATAGCGCAATCCCAGACCTATCAACCCGGAAATGTGTCCAAAAGTTGCCGGGCCGAAGATGCCAGTCCGAAGGGCACGATGTAAAAATGCCGGTCAGGGCAACAAGAATTGGCCGGACGATCTTAAAGATATTTCGACCGCGTGTCCTCTGCTTTTCCATTGCCATCAGGTGTCCTTGCGGGCTTGAAGCAACGTGTGAGATACCCAGAAGGCCAATACAGCCCCCCACCTTGAAAATTTGAGAGAGCACATTAGCGACATCAGCGCGGATGCAATAGACAAGGGTAGCAAGAGCAAGCACATAAAATGCAAACCAAAAGTCAGATCGCTCACGAAGTTGATACAAAATCTGCGCAATGGCACCGACCAGCGCCATTACAACAACCACGCCCCCTCGCCCACCAAGCAGGTACCCCTGCCCAATCAAGGAGAATCCCCACCCAGATTCTGCCAGAGAAACTATGATCTACCCTGTAGACAGAATTGTACCAATTACTCGTAGATTGGAAATGAAAGTTCCCGCCAAATGGCAAGAACCCCCTTGCAATATCATTTGCCAGAAAACTGTAACTATGATGCACCCCATGAAAAAGCAGCATATATATGTTTCTAGCGGAGGAAATGAACTCGCCAACAAAAATTGAGTTAATCGAAAAATCGATAGAGAACTCTCCGCCAGAAAGTAACAACCCCTTCGCAGATTGGCTTACAGGGAGCACTAAACACAGCGCGGCCAACAACAACAACATGCGCCCAACGCCCATCGATCGTTTATAGTTAAAGTAAACAACCATTGCGCAGAAAACGAACCGGAAGACGTAGTCCCTTTCACCAAGCACTACTAAACTGAAAAACACAGCCGCAGCCGAAAACACAATTAACGGACTTCCAAAAAGAGCCGCAACTCCCTTTTGGCGCATAATAGACGCTGCCAGAAGAATGCTTCCGCAAGTTAAAATGACACTGGCGAAGCCTGCAATCGTTCCAAAAAAGGAACCTTGCGCCACTAATTCACGCTTCATCGAAGCACCTGACGCAACGGCCTCAATTAAAGCAAATAGTATTATCGTCATAGAAATGATCATTAATATATTCAACGACAATCGAAATTCCTGCTTAATCGGAACAGGCGCGGGCGATGTAATTCCGATGCGACCCAGCCCAAAAGAAGAAGCTATATCGGTAGAAACGGCAAACGCAACAAGGCCGAGATACTCAAGCATTATAATTTCTGACAGTATATCCTCGTGGTACCCCCTTCATCAGAGAATAGTATACAAACCAAGTCGAATATGGATAGAAGAACAGCGTGAATACCGCGACCGGGTGTGTGAAGCGGCGATCATTATAGAGCGCGAGATAGGCCAGACTGAGCAGCGAGAATGCCACCAGCACAAATTGAGGTGAGCTCTCGGGGAGCATCAGGCTCCAGACGGCAAGCGCCGTGCAATGAATATAGACCATGGGTGGCCGCCGCGTCATTGCCTGCGGCACATGTGTATCTGTCGTGGACACTGGTTTTTCATCCGCCTTTCACGTTCAGGGTCGTGCTGTCATTTGCACAAGACCCAAAGATGACCCACTAACAGGTAATGCACGTTAATCCTGTTTCATCCTGCCTCGAACACGTCGCCCTAGCGCGCCAAGTACACGCTGAACCTCTTGCGCACACAGCCCCGCATACCGCCCCCGTGCAGGACGCGGCAGGCTCCACACCAGTCCAATAGTGGCGGCCACAGCCAAAACGCCAGCGATGATGGCGGCTAGCAAAGTGGGCAAGCCGACCACGGCGGCGGCAAAGCGCACTGCAAGGGCAACAGCGATCGTTACGCTGCACAGTACTAAACCGGGTGCGATGGCCGCAATGACCTGCCCCCACCCGATGCCGAACCTTGGCACAATCATGCACCACAATATGACGTAGTACAGCAGAACTGCCGTGGCCACCCCAGCAGCAATCCCCTCCGAGCCAAACGACACGCCGATGAGAGCAAAGACCAGCACGGCGGCCGCGTAGATCAATTGCGCGGCCGCGAGCTGATAGACCGCGCCAGCCGACTTGAGCAGTGATTCATTGATTTTGTAAGCGGTGCGGCAGAAGAGTGTAGTGAACAATAGCCGAAGGACGCTGGCCGTTTCGCCCCAACCAGATCCGAGCAGCACGAAGACGACCTCGTCGGCGAATAGGATAACTAAAGCCTGCAATGGAAACAGGATCATCGAGAAGGCGGCTGTCGTGGTCATGAAGGCCGAAACCGTCGCATCCCTGCTGCCGCGCAGCCCCGAGAAGACAGGGAACATGACTTGGGCTACAACCTGCCCGATCAGGGCAGCTGGCATGACCAATATCTGGTAGGCGCGACCGTAGTGACCCAGCGCCTCGGCGCTGATCCAGCGCGGCGACAAAATTATCGCCACTGCCGGCAAAATAGGAAAACATGCGGCCCAGCGTGATGCCATTGCCGAACAGGAAGGCCTGCTTGAGCGCCTGACGAGACGGCAGTGTCACCAAGCACGGTGGCGACTGCACCATCAGCGCAATGGTGGCCACCGATGTCTGAGCCAGATAGGCCAGAATCAATGACCAATATCCCAGCCCCTGCAAGGCCGCCAGCGGGCCGACGACGGCATAGCCCAGCACGTAGCTGGACGTTTCTATGAACGCCGGGAGGCGAAAATCCATCCTCCGGTTGACCTTGCCTTCCGAAACCTGCGCTAGGCCACGCAATAGAAAGCCAAATGCAATATAGGGAAGTACCGCCTCGAGCTCAGGAATGACAAACAGCCCGGCGATCGCAGCGGCATTGAGCTGGACCAGCAGGAACAGTGCGATAGCCATGCAGATCGAGAGCAGAAAGGCGCTGACTTCGAGCTCGGGCGTCAGCTCCTCCGCCTGCACGATGGCGGCGTTGACGCCCAGCTCCGACAGCACCGCGGAAAGGCCCGCGACAACCAACGCTGCCGCAACGATGCCGAAATCGGCCGGCTCAAGCATACGGGACAACAGTGCCAGCGACACCAGTTGCGCCCCTCCCCGCAAAACCGCGGACGAGCCTAGCCATGCCAGGCCACCCAAGGTGCTCTTCTTTGGCGATGGGCTCATATTTCCTTGGCCGTCACGTATCGAGCAAAGGAGGTCGGGATTTTTTTAACCCGACCGGTGAACTGGCGGCTTCGCTCAATCATTAGAGCCGCAGATCAGTCTGGCTCTTGTCGAAAATACTTTTGAGATCGAACAAGACGTGATCGGCTCGGCCAAGTGCGCGAATGGCCTGTGGGCCGGGCTTGACGAAGGCGTCATGCGCAACGGCGACAATCACGCCGTCATAGCTGCCCACCTGAGGTTCGGCGGTCAGCGCCAAGCCATATTCTTCACGTGCCTGATCGGCATCGGCCCACGGATCGTGGACATCGACCTGCGCGCCGAATTCCTCCAGCTCGCGCACCACATCGATGACGCGTATTGCGCAGGTCCGGGCAATTTTCCTTGAAGGTCAGGCCCAGAACCAGAATTTTTGCGCCTTCGATCTGGATACGGCGCTTGAGCATGGCCTTGATCATACGCATCGAGACATATTGGCCCATGCCGTCATTCAGGCGACGACCAGCCGAGACGATCTCGGGGTGGTACCCAACAGCCTGCGCCTTGAAGGTCAAGTAATAGGGATCCACTCCGATACAGTGACCTCCAACCAGCCCCGGTCGGAAGGGCAGGAAATTCCACTTGGTGCCGGCCGCCTTCAGGACCGCTTCTGTATCGATCGAGAGCCGATTGAAGATGATCGCCAGTTCGTTGATGAGTGCGATGTTTAGGTCGCGCTGAGTATTTTCGATGACTTTAGCCGCCTCGGCGACCTTGATTGATTCTGCCTTGTAAGTGCCGGCCGTGATAATCTGGCTATAAAGAGCATCGACCGAGTCGGCGACTTCAGGCGTAGAACCTGACGTCACCTTGCGAATGCTCGGCAGACGATGGCTCTTGTCACCTGGATTGATGCGCTCGGGGAGTAACCAGCAAAAAAATCCTGATTGAATTTGAGCCCGGAGACCCGTTCCAGAACTGGAATGCACTCTTCTTCGGTAGCGCCGTGGTAGACGGTGGATTCGTAGACGACAATATCGCCGCGCTTGAGCACCTTGCCCACGACTTCGGACGCCGAATAAAGCGGGCCGAAATCGGGCCGCTTGTGTTCGTCGATCGGTGTGGGAACGGTCACGATGAACAGATTGCAGGCAGCCAGATCGTCCGGATTGTTGGAAAAACGCAGCTGATCGGCCTCGGCCAGTTCGTCCGTGCTGACTTCAAGCGTGGAATCCACACCCGCCTGCAACGCCCGGATGCGTTTTGCATTGATATCGAACCCGACAACCGACCGGATCTTGCCGAATTCGACTGCCGGGGGCAGGCCGACATAGCCCAGTCCAATGACCGCTATGGTGAGGTCACTTAGAGGGTGCACGCTCAATGCGAAGCTCCTGTTCCACAAATCTCGGCCTCTCAATAGCATCTTTCTTGCCGCGCGCCAGTAGTAAGCCGCCCCGGCCTACACGTCTAAAGGCACGGGCCCCTTGAAGGTTGAACCTATTGTTAGTAACAGAAACGCGTCCGAAGCATGATCGCGTGGCACAGCAGTCTCGAGCGGCTCACCTAGTGGATCGTGAGCCCAAAAGAGTGAAACCGTGAACGCAGACACGCACATGGACAATGCCTACCCTCCGATCAGCGTTATTGTCCCGGCTCATAACGAGCAAGACGGGATTACAGGTGTCATCGAGGATTTGCAGAACCATCTGCCGGGCTGCGAGATCATCGTCGTCGACGACTGCAGCACCGACCTGACCGGCGAGCGCGTCGGCCTTTGTTGCGGTGCGGGTGCTTCAACTACCCTATAATCACGGCTATGGCGCCGCACTGCGCGTCGGCATTGAACAGGCCAATGGCGAACTGATCGCTCGGTTCGATGCCGATGGTGAGCATCGGGCGCAAGATCTGGCAGCGATGGTCCAGCGCATGCGGGACGAAAGACTGGGGGCCGTCCTCGGAGCACGACAGGCTTCGGTGTCAGGCTCGCGGTTTCTAGGCAAGCTTCTAATCCGCATGTTCGCGGTCATTTTGGGCCTCGGATATGTCCGTGATTTCAACTGCGGTTTGCGTGTTTTTCAGCGCGACGTAATGCACCGCTTCGTGCTCCTTCTGCCCTCAGGATACAGCGCCAGCACCACCAGCACATTTCTCACGATCCGCCTTAACATCCCCTTTGCATTTCAGCAGATCATCCTCCGGCCCCGCTTGGGTGTCAGCAAGGTGAGAATGGCCGATGGGTTCAGGACGTTTGTGACCGTGTTGCGCATCGCAAGCCTATTGCACCCATTTCGCCTGTTTGGCACGCTTGCAGCGCTCTTGGGCGCTATGGGCGCCATTTACAGCTTAATCATCGTGCTGGTGAACGGTCAGGGCCTTCCAACGCTCGGGGGCGCTGATGCTAATTGGTGCGCTGCTGATTGGCGCGATCGCTATATTAGCCGATCAGCTCAGCATGTTCCGCTTGCAGCACAGTTATGCGGCTGGTCAGTCGCTGCGGGAACGGAGGACGGACGTGCATGACTGAAGACAAGAACTTCATCAACGCTTTCCACAGTGCTCCACCGCCGGACTGGGCGCTTCGGCAACACAAGAGCATATTGCAGCGTGGTTGGGATTTCGTTGGTGCGCCGCTCCGGATGGTGGTGTTGCCAGACCATCAATCCGAGCGACTTCGGCTGACCTCCCTGCGAGCGGAGCGGCTGCGGGTAACCTTGCCGGAATTGCAGGGACGAGTGCTAGATGTGGGCTGCGGCGACAACATGCTGCTGCGCCTTTATCGCCAACGGAAACCGTCGGACGCAGCCAAGGTGAGCGTCGGCGCTGATGTGTTCCCATGGTCCAGCGACATCCTGCAGATCACCAATTCTGCCACCCTACCCTTCCCCGACGGGTCCTTCGACACGATCTCTTACTTGGCCTGCCTCAACCACATACCCGAACGCGCAGATGCCCTCAAGGAGGCCAACCGACTACTGAGACCGGGGGGCAGGGTAATCGCTACCATGATCGAGTCCTTTGTGGGCAAGATAGGCCATGCCTTATGGTGGTATAGCGAAGACAAGGAACGGAAGATGCATCCCGACGAGCTCATGGGTCTGGATGTCAGCGAGATGAAGGCATTGCTGCGGCATGCAGGGCTGACCGTCACCAAACATCAAAAGTTTGGCTATGGTCTGAACAATCTATTCGTTGCCGAGAAACCTCTCAGCTGATGTGCGGTGTTGCCGGCCTGATCAACTTCGACGGCCGTCCTGTCGGGCAGGAACTGGAGTTGATGTCGAACGCGCTGCGCCATCGCGGTCCCGATCAGCACGGCGTCTGGCGGCACATGCATGCCTCGCAAGCAATCGGCCTTGCCCATCGCAGGCTATCGATCCACGACCTCTCAGTCGCGGGTCAACAGCCGATGTTCAGCCACGGTGAGAAATGGATCGTCACCTATAACGGCGAGCTCTACAATGAGCACGCTTTAGCCGAACGGCTTTACGCTACCTACGGCGTTAGCATGCGCACGGCCTGCGACACCGAAGTATTGCTAGAGGCGATAGCCCACCAAGGTGCCGAGGCTATCCGGGACTTCAATGGCATCTTCGCCTTTGCCGCCTACGACTTGACGCGGGGAGAGCTCCTGCTGGCCCGGGACGCATTCGGGGTCAAGCCGCTCTATCTCTGGCGATCCGCTGATCGCCGCAGCATGGCCTTCGCCTCCGAGGTCAAGGCCTTTCTTGCGCTACCCGCATTTACACGCTCCGTCGATCCCGGCGCCCTAGCCAGTTTTCTGGCGCAGGGCTATGTCGGGCCCGAACGCTCCCTTATGGTCGACGTGACGAGTGTCGCACTCGGGCAGATACTGCGCGTCGACGCCACCGGGAAGCTGGCTGAGCTGTTCCGTGTGTCCCCCCTTGCCAACACGAAGCGCGATGCAAGAATTAATCTTGACGATGCGGCAGAGTGGCTGCTGCCGCATTTTGAAGCGGCGGTTACGCGGCAACGAGCCTCGGACGTACCCTTGGCGCTATGGCAATCGGGAGGCGTTGATTCCGCACTCATCAATGCGGCGAGCGGATCGCCTCGGCCCCGTGCACTAACCGTCGGCAACAGCCATGCTGATTTCAACGAATCAAATGAAGCAAGCGCAATCTGCGAGCAACTCGGGACACCGATGGAAGTCATCCATCTCGAGGACAGCTCCGAAGCAGCGGGCACGGTTTTTTCTGATCTTGTCTGGCATATGGATGGCGAACTGGCGGATAGTTCGGCGCTGGCAGTCAAGAAACTGTCCGCCGCAACCAAGCGCCATGCCACAGTCGTGTTGTCGGGGGACGGAGCCGATGAGTTATTCGGCGGCTACGCTACCTATCAAGCAACACGACTTGCCGGCCGCTTTGGCAGGGCTATCCCCGCGCAGTTGTCGCAACCGATAAGTAGGTGGCTGCTGGGTCGAACCGGATCTGCGGTCAGCCGGTATCCCACTCTGGAATTTGCCGGACGCTTCATCCGGGGCTTATCACAGGGGCACCTCGCCCATGCCGAATGGCGGCGCTATGCCATGCCCCGGGATCTGGAAAGACTGACAGGTTCGACGAATTCTGAAGCACTCCGCGGCTACCGTGCGGCGATCGATGCCGCACGTATCGGCGACCCAGCCGGTGGCCCTGCTGCCCGGGGCCGAGCGTCTGATATCGGCTACTATCTTCCGGGCGATATGCTGATGAAGGTCGACCGCATGAGCATGGCCCATGGCCTTGAGGCTCGCGTGCCCTTTCTTGACCTCGAATTTGTGACGCGCGTGGCCGAGGTTGCGGCGCAGACCCGACTGCCGCACCGGGGCCAGACCAAGCCACTGTTGCGCCGCATGCTAGCCAAGTATGGACTGCCTGCCACGATCACCCAGCGTAAGAAAACTGGCTTCAATGTGCCACTCGCCGCCGAACTTCGCTCCACGTATCGTGGAGTGCTGACACAATTGCTGATTGACGGTGACTATGTGGAGCCGCATCTGCGGGTCGACCACGTACGTCTGCTTGCGCGGCAACATCTGGCCGGAACAGCAAATCATGCGTACCTTTTATGGACCCTCATGACCTTCGCCCAGTGGCGCATGCATCTGGGCAGGTGAAGTCCATGTCCGAGAAAACCCAGACTGACAAGACCATCGAGGATTTCGGTGACCAATGGACCCGCTATACCGAAAATGGCGGGTTCTACGCTAGCCAGGACATGTTTCATGACATTGTCGGCCCCCTGCTCGCCGTGGAATCTCTGGACGGGGCTCGCTGTGCCGAGATCGGAGCAGGAACTGGTCGGATCACCAACATGCTGCTGCGCTGCGGAGTAGCCCATGTTCTGGCCGTGGAGCCCTCCCGCGCCAGTACTGTACTGCGCGACAATACCGCCGTCGTTGGGGACCGGGTCACTGTGCAGCAAGCGCGGCGACGACTTCGTGGGCAACGATCTGGACTATATCTTCTCCATCGGGGTTCTCCACCATATTCCCGATCCTGCTCCGACCGTCAGGCGCATGCGCGAGGCGCTCAAGCCGAGCGGTCAGGTACTGATCTGGTTGTACGGCCGGGAAGGCAATACAGCTTACCTAAGCATTATGGAGCCGCTGCGGGCTATAACCCAGCGACTGCCAGTGGCGGCCAATGGGACTCTGTCCTGGCTGATGTATATTCCGCTGGCGCTCTATGTCGAGCTCTGCCGCTGGCTGCCTCTGCCCATGCGCAGCTACATGCGCGAGGTCTTGGCACCGTTGTCGGGTCGGGACGCACGTCTGGTGATCGTCGACCAGCTCAACCCGACTCGGGCCAAATATTATCGCGGGGCGAGGCCCGCCAATTGCTCGAGGATGCCGGTTTCACCGATGTGCAACTCTACCACCGTCACGGCTACAGCTGGACGGTCCCGGGCACCGGGACGCTGGATTGATATCCCTCCCAGCAAGGGCTCAGCGGTCGAGTTCGTCGGTCAGTTTTCTGTGGCCAAGCAGGCGCAAGGTCAGATTACGCCCCGCCCGCAGCACCGGATAGAGTAGCCACGACACCGTCGGCGAGTGAAAAATGACGGCATTGAGTTTGTTGAACAGGCCGCTGCGGCTGCTCAGCAACGCCAACCGATTGATGCAATCGGCGCCGTAATAGACCCGGCCGCCCATGATCAATGCCATGCCTTGGTCCAGCGGCATGTCCACAGCCTCAAACTCCCGAACCAGATCTGGACGCTGCCGTGCATCGATCAGCAGCAACGGTCCGATCGACTCTCGCAAGCGCTGGTAAGTGACGAAGCGCGAACAGAACGGACATTGCCCGTCATAGACCACTGCGGTCTTGTCGGCCCATTCAGGGCGCTCAGCGAGCTGAGACTGGGAACTCATGGCGTGAAATTCCTACCGGCGTCCGCACGACGCGCCCATCCGGTTCCACTGTGACGCAACGACCTTCTACCACCGGGACATATGAGCTCACAGTCCTCAAATCAAGCGCGGCAAATGGTCCAAAGCCCCATGGCGATGACCAGATGTGATGCGGATAGAGATCATAGGCAAACCGCCCACTGCCATCGGCTGACAATGCGATCGCGGCGGCGTGATGCGAAACCAGCAGGCGTTCGATACGGTCATGCGCACCAGCCGGCAGGTCCCACGCAGATGCGGCAGCGACGCAGTCCTGCTGTAGTCGATGGAGGACTTCTGCATTACCCGTGGTTCCCCGAGTCGCCGTCGGCAAATAGCCGTGGAAGGCGCCCGCGAAGCGTTGCTGGGCGACCCCGATGGAATCGTTGAGGAAGAAATTGGACGGAACCCGGACTGTTTCACCTGCCTGAGTGATTGCCTCTATGTGTACATCGTTGACCCCGGGTGTATCGAACCATGCAAGCCGAGTGATGCTGAACGAGAGCAACGGCGCTGCGATGACCAGTACGCAACCGGTTAGCAGCACGGGTTTCGGCACCACCGGGCTATGCCGCCGAATGGTGTCAAACGCGAGCACGAAGCCAGCGTTGAGCACGACCCATTTCCAGAAGAAGATGGCCGTCAGCGCAAAAATCGCGAGATGCATCAGATCGTAGAAGATCGTCAGCAGGGTCGAGGCGCGTGGGGATAACAGCACCCCGACTGCCATCAGTTGCGCAACCAGCACCGCCACGTTTAGGGGAACATTAACGATCATCAACAGCGCATAGAAATCGTCGGACAAGCCCAGCACGGTGGGGGTCGTAAGGAAGCCGAAATCTTGCGTATGGACTGCCAGCAGATAGGTAGGATTTTCCAGCACCCGGGTCCAAGGCGCGGCATTGAGCAGAAACAGCTTTTCCCAGCCCGAATAGAAGTAGTTAGACAGGTGAATGCCTGCCATAGCCACGACGCAGCCTATGAAATAGCTATGCAACGCTGGCCGGTCGCCCGCCATATTCACCGGCCATCTGTGGGGAATGACCAAACGTAACAGCTGGAAACTAGAATAGATCGCCGAGAAAACCGCGATCAGCACGGCTAGGTCTGGGACGATGATGTAGTCCGAATTGCCCGATATACCGCCGCCGATTTTCCCAGCGAGTGCAACCTTTGACCACTGTATGGCAATGCCGGGCACGAGCAGCAGCGCCGGCCGGAAGAAGGCCAACAGGCCTGCCATCACCGGAAGCCAGACGCTGTCGAGCAGCCCATTGTCGAGGCCAAGCGTATAAGTCTGCCATGAGCCCGCCAGATAGATGATGCAATCAAAGTTGATCATGAAGGCGACGGCCAGAAAGGCGAGGGGCAGGTCGCGACGCCCGCAAAAGAGCCCTGCCAAGCACACTAAAGCCAAAACGAGGAGCCGGAGTGTGCCCGGGCCGCGCAACACGCCGATTACACCAACGAGCAGGTGGAAGCAGAAGATCGATAGTAAAATTAGTGCGATGACCACATAGGGGGCCATTGCCGACGCTCTGTCCGATTGGCTCGCGGCAGGACTGCAGCAGTCTGCAGCCACGGCATCAGGCCGATTTACACGCACGAGATCATCCGCCACGCCCCACCAGTCCAAGCACGGCAACCCCAGACAAAATCAGGGCCATGCTGAGGAAATGCAGTGGCTGCAAAGTTTCTGAAAACAGCCACCAGCCGGCCAGCGGCACCAAAACGAAGACCAGAGACAGAAACAGATAGCTGGTGCCGAGCGAAGCAAAACGCAGCGCGTAGAACCACAACAGCTGACCAGCGCAAGAGATCAGGAAACTGGTGAAGATGATTGCTAATACTTTAGGATTGAAAATACCCACATTGCTGGAGGCATCGGCAGCATACTTCATCACGATCTGCGCCAGTGCTGCGGTCATCGAGATAACAACTAACAAAATCCAGCCCATCAGAGCTTCTTCCAGCGGGAGACAAAGGCAGGAAATGTAGCCCGGCCCGGCAAACGATTATAGGCCAATTCAGCGGCTGTGAGGATACCGGCAAGCGGCTTCTTTGCCGCCAATGGGAGGCGCAACACGAGACTGTTGAGGATCAGGATATAAGCCGGCCCACCCAGATAGCGCTGGTCGATGGGTTCCAGCTTACCCGCGAAATGGGCAGTCAACTCCTCCAGCCCAAGCGCCCGCTCGCTCTCCTCCTCGAAATAGTGGTCACGGCGATACCAGATCTCCCGCAATCCATTGAGAAAAAAGTGCCGGTTCGGCTCATAGGCCAGCAGATAGCCACCCGAACCGAGCATGGTAGCAATCGTTGCCGTAGCCCCGGACAGGTCATTGACCATGTGGTGCAGACCACCCACGACAATGGCAGCATCATAAGGCTCCTCGGCAAACGTCAGGTCCCCTAAGTCGCAGCATGTTGCCGCGAAGCCCGTGTTGCGCCGATAGTCCTCGCAGGCCCGCTCCGAAATGTCGTAGCCGTGGAACTGGGCCTGCGGAAACCGCTCACGCAAAATCGTGGTGTTCCAACCGCTGCCGCAGGCGATGTCGGCAATGCGGGCATTAGACAGGTCGATACCCTGCACGAACGGCTCAATGACGAAGCGGCGCCGATAGTCGAGCGAGGTCTGGTCGTAATAGTGTTGCTCGTAGCTATTGTGGATGGCTTCGTAGTGGGCCTTCTGCGCATTGGTCATGGCGCCGCTGCTTTCCTCTTGAAGTGCCGGGCGATCTGCGGTCAATTCGATGACACTGCCCGCCGTGGTTTGAAATACAATCCGTCCCCTGCCTGTAAGGGTCACCGGGTTTACCGCTTCGCGCACCACGACGTAATCTGCTCCTACCTCATGGCCCAGCATCACCCATTGCAGGGCTGGATCAGCCAGAGATCCATCCCGAGCAATGGCCAAGTAGCGGCGCATTGCAGGAAGGCTTTCATCGAGTTTGGCATGATTGGAATAGGCCAACCAGCCGGTATCTTTCCAGTCGAACGCCGTGGGCCTGTGGGCCAACGCCCGGATAGAAGGGCCGAGCCAGCTGGAGAAGAAAAGGGCTTCCCGTGGTGTCTGAGAAGCAATGAAAGCGATCATTTCGCCGGTAGGATCCTTTGTGGGAGCCTTGCACTGCGGTTCCAACTTCACCCAGCATCGCGCACCCCAATATGGCGCGGCATTCTGTGTCAGCCGGGGCGGCCAGATACTGGCGGCCGCCCAAAAACCAGGATACCCAGCGGGAGAAATTTCAGCCGCCAATGGTGATCGATGCGAGACACGCCCCAGATCGCCAAAACGAGTAGCAAGGGCACCAAGTAACGGACGGCCCTAACGAGGTCGAGTTGCAGCGGTTGGCGCCCTGCCGCACGCGCCGCCATATTTTCGATCGCAGGCACAAGGCAGGCAAGCACAACGATCACAACAAGCATCGTCACGACCACCCGCAAGCTGCGCCGCTCATCACCTTTTCCCCGGCGCCAAATGATCAACGCTCCTGCAAGGCCTAGCAGCGCCAAGACCGCCCTCGGACCAGCAAAGATGGACTTCAGACTCGCCGCCGCTCCCTGGATACCATCGACATATTCTTCGGCGAAGCGCAGATGCATCGCTTCGGCAGTCAAAACCGGGTCTCCGCCTCGGCTTGCCTGCAAAACGCCGCTGACATATTGGCCGAAATTGGGCGCTATAATTGCCAGATAAACGAGCCCGCTAACCAGACACACCCCGACCAGTCGCGGCAACCTCAACCGGTCGCAATGCCCCACCGCCATGGCAGCCATGGTCGCCAGTGCAACCGGCGGCCCAGACGCGGGATGCAACCAAAACGCTAAACCCGAAAGGGCAAAAGTCGCCACCCAATGGGCAAGGCGCCGCGCATCAATCGCCAAAAGAACGATATAAGGCAGGCAGGCACCAAACAGCACCCGCGGTTGCGCTTCGAGATAAAGCCCCCAATAGTCTCCTACCACTGTAGGAATGGTCAACGTGCAAGCCAGCGCCGTTGCGACACCGGCAAGCCAGCTGCCGCTCAGGCGCGCCCCCAACAGGTACCATCCAAGCAGGAAAACAAAGGATGTCAGCCCTTTGAGCACGCGCAGCACGGTATCGGGTCTATCGATACTAAGTACCGCGGCAATCTGGAACAAAACGACATTGGCATTGTTGTAAAAGGTATAGTTGCCAGCATCGTTGAACAGGTAATCCTGTCGATACAGGGTGGGGTCGATCCCGGCCAACGCTCTGGTCAGGATCATGGTCGAGTCGCCCCCAGCGCTACTCCCGGAGCAACCACAATCGACCCAGAATAGTCCCAGAATGCCAAGATAGCGAAGGCTGGCATTATGACTGACCGAGCCCAACTCGTATCGCGATCAAATGCCGAAGTGGAAATAGCCGATCCGAACACAGAGCTTCTCCATCTGTGATCTGCAAGTCGCCTTTCCACCACAGACAGGCCGCCACCTCAATGTCGGCACCAAGACGGGAAGTCAATGGTTGAACGACCGCGATTGGTGGCTGGGCAATCGGCCGGGCATGCACTAAAAGGCCAGCCAATGCTGCCAGCACGCGTAATAGAAACTCAGGACAGTATCTATGAAAATCCTCGTTACCGGCAACGCCGGCTTCATCGGCTTTCATGTTGCCAAGCGCCTAATCGAGCGAGGCGACGAGGTCGTCGGCGTCGATTTGGTCAACGATTATTACGATCCGCAGCTGAAGGAAGCCCGGCTGTCCATCCTAGCCGACCTCGCTAGCCGGCAGGGTGCAAGCTATCAATTTTATCGGCTCAACTTAGCAGACCGCAACGCCGTCAACGCCATGTTCGCCCAGCATCGTTTCGACCGTGTCATCAATCTGGCGGCCCGGGCAGGCGTGCGTTACAGCATTGAAAATCCCTACGCCTATGTGGAAAGCAATATCATTGCCTTCACCAATATTCTGGAGGCCTGCCGCCACACCGGCGTGGGTCATCTGACCTACGCGTCGACCTCCAGCGTCTATGGCGGCAATACCAAAATGCCGTTCGCCGAGGACGACGGCGCAGATCACCCTCTCCAGTTCTACGCCGCGACCAAGCGCGCCAACGAATTGATGGCCCACAGCTACAGTCACCTGTTCCGGCTGCCCACGACCGGCCTGCGGTTCTTTACCGTCTATGGAGCTTGGGGGCGCCCAGACATGGCTCTGTTCAAGTTCACTAAGGGTATTCTGGCGGGTGAGCCGATCCAGCTGTTCAACAACGGCCATCACACGCGTGACTTTACTTATGTCGACGACATTGCCGAAGGGGTGATTCGTTCCAGCGACAATCCCGCATCGCCCAATCCGGACTGGAATAGCGCCAGTCCTGACCCCGCCAGCAGCAACGCACCCTATCGTATCCTCAATATTGGCAACAGCCAGCCGGTCAAGCTCTCTGCCTATGTCCAAGCGTTGGAAAATGCCTTGGGCAAGAAAGCGATCGTCGAACTACTGCCGCTGCAACCCGGCGACGTACCGGACACCTATTCCGATGTCAGCAGACTGCAAAGCACCGTGGGCTACAAACCCGAAACGGATGTGGTCGAGGGTGTGGGCCGGTTCGTGACCCGGTATCGCGACTACTACAAGGCCTAAAAACAGCTCGGTTCAACCGCGCTATTGTTGCGGCGTGAGTTGCGCTGCAACAGCCTTCGGCCCAAGCGCTATCAGTGTTTGGCCACGTTGTCTCCACCCCCACGACCGAGTGCTGTGGCGAGGATAATCCTGATGTCGAGGATGACCGACTGCAGGCGGCCATAGCGGTAATCGAGCGCAGCAAGCCGCTGTGGTTCGCTCATGTCGACCTTGTTCACCTGTCCCAAGCCAGAAATGCCGGGTTTAAGGTTCAACGAGCCGTTGGCCCGGCGCGCCTCGATCAACTCGGTCTGCGTTGGCAGGCAGGGGCGCGGACCAACCAGACTGACCTGATTCATGATAATATTGAGAACCTGCGGCAATTCATCGATCTTGGACTTGCGCAAGAATGCGCCCAGCTTTGTCACCGATGATTGCTGCACTTCATGGGTTGCCGCCTGCACGGTGTCGACCTTCATGGTGCGGAATTTGTAGCAGGTAAATTCTCTTCCGCCCTTGCCTACGCGCACTGGGAGAAAATTCCGGGTCCCGGCGACTGCAATTTTATCCCGATCCAGATTAGGATCAGCAACCACCACAACAGGACGATGACGGCAAAGGCAAACCCCAGATCGATGAAACGCTTGAGAAACAGGAAAACCGGATTGGACTGCTGCCCATCGGACAGGATCGTCTCGCTGGGCATCGGCGCATGGCGGGCGGCCTCCACCAGAAAATTGGCAAGATGCTCAATGCCGACCACCGGACGCAGGCTCGATAGTACCATTAGCAAAGCACCGCGTAACCGCTCGGGAACGCGATCCAGCACGGCCAATTTGCCGGATAGTCTTTGACCAACGACAGCAGGCAGGAAGACCGTAAGCACTTCAGGCGTGCCGCTCCTCTCGGCGCGCAGCCGGGCATTGGCATTGCGCTTGCTGACCGCATAGTTGGACTGGTTGGCATCGTCCGGGGCATGGATGGTAGAGATGTTGAGGAACCGTCGAATACCGGCATCTCGGGTGAGGCCGAGAACCCGGAACGCCAAGTCGACATTGACCTGTTCGAACTGGTCGAGCGCGGCGGTATTGTCGTTATTGAGAACAGCAAGATGGACCAGCAGATCAGCGCCACGCCCAGCGTTGGCTAGTTCGTTATATCCTGAGATGAGCGCTCCTGGAAACATCTTGCCCAGCTTGGCGGTATCACGGCCCACCAGCAGCAAATCAATCCCGCGGCGCTGCAGCGGGGGCACCAGCTGTCGCCCAATATGGCCGCTCGCGCCAGTAATGACGATCTTCAAATCGCCTACTCCTTCAATGCAAAAATGTCTCGGTTGCCAAGACTAAAGGGCTGCCTGTCCGCAGCGGGACCGCTGTCAGACTCGGCGACCGGGTCGAACAGCAGCTGACGTGCAGCCTGCTCGTTCTGATTGTGAACTTTGGCCGCCAGCGCGTCCATGCGCGCTTTTAAGTCACCCATGCTGGTCGCGATGGCCGTGGCGCGCAGGATCTTAGGATGGCGCGTCCGCACAGCGCTAGCCTCGTCGTAAAACAGCTCTTCATACATCTTTTCGCCCGGCCGCTTGCCGACTGAGACGATATCGATGTCGCCGTCGGGTACCTGTTCGGAGCGAACTGTAAGACCGGCAAGTCTGACCATGTTTTCCGCCAGATCGGAAATTAGTACCGGATCGCCCATATCCAGCAGGAACACATCACCGCCCTCAGACAGGGCGCCCGCCTGTACGATTAACTCTGCGGCCTCGGCGATCGACATGAAATAGCGCGTCATACCCGGGTCGGTGAGCGTCACCGGTCCGCCGTGGGCGATCTGCTCCTGAAACAGCGGCACGACCGAGCCGTTGGACCCGAGCACATTGCCAAAGCGCACGGCGCAGAAGCGTTGTCCAGTATTGGCGGCACGGGCTTCCATCGCCTTTTCGCGCACAACTAGCTCAGCCCACCGCTTGGTCGCTCCCATAACATTGGTGGGGCGAACAGCCTTATCAGTAGAAATGAGCACGAAATCCTTCACGCCCAGCCGCATCGCCGCGTCGGCCACCGTTGCGGTACCAAAGACGTTATTGGCTATGCCCTCGATCGCATTTGCCTCCACCAGTGGCACATGCTTGTGCGCTGCGGCATGAAACACAACTTCGATTCCATTATCCCTGATCGCCTGAGAGACGCGTGCCGAATTGACAACGGAGCCCAAGACGGGAACGATAGTGACATCGCCGACCGACAATTCCCGATCGATATTATAAAGCGCAAATTCGTTAGCCTCGAACAGCACCAGGCGCTGTGGGCGCCATAGTGCAATCTTGCGACAAAGTTCTGAGCCGATTGAACCACCGGCGCCGGTGACCATGATTGTTCGGCCAACGATCATTTCGTGGATTAGGTCGAGGTCAGGCGGTATCGATGAGCGGCCAAGCAGTTCACCGATCTCAATCTCCCGGATGTGACTGACCATGTAGCGGCCAGTGATGAGATCGGTCATCGTGGAAGTGACTGGACTTTGATCCCAAACCCGCTAAGGCTCGCGACGATTTCCTTACGGCGGGCCGCTGTAAGCGAGGGGATGGACAGAATCACCTGCTTGACCCCGAAATCGCGAACAAGGGTGCCAAGATGAGACGGCGGAAAAATGGCGACGCCTCCGACTTCCCGACCTTGAAGGACCATTGCGTCATCCAGGAAGCCGGCAATGAAATGAGTGCCCCGTAGGGATTGGGCAAGTTGTGTACCCGCCTCGCCCGCGCCATAGATGACTACTGCTGGCCTCTGTACGAGTGCCTTTCTGGTAACCGGCCAGAAGAGCCACTTGGCAACGAACCGACTCCCGATAATGGCAACGGAAGCCAATGCCCAATACATGATTGGGACCGACACGGGCACTACACCCCGACCCGCCATGGTCGTCAAAAACGCGACCAAAACCCAAACGACGGTGGCAATTGTGACGGCCTGCAGCATGGTCCAGATAGCGCGTTCGGGGAGATAACGGACAACCGCCCGGTAAAGACCCATGGCTATAAAGGTCGGAATAGCCACCATTGGTGCTGAAAGCATTATCCAGTATTGGTCACCGGTCGTCGGCGGCGTCCATCGGTCGAAGCGCAGAGAAAAACTGGCCCACATCATGATGGACAGGACCGCGATGTCGAAACATACCAAAGCCACTCCTTTCCAAGGACGGGAAAGCGCCAGTAGCTGCGTTATTAGCTTTTGAAACAACACTTCAGCCTTAGTTTGACCACTGCAGATGCGACGTCCCATGAAAGCTCGGCAACGTCAATATCATACGATGTGCAAAGCTTGGGGGAGCCACGACGTGACCTTCGCACAATCGGCCGCACCCAAACTGCCCTTGCGCGCCTAGGCTAACTCGGATTGCCGCGACGAGCCCACCCGTTCCTCGGCCGAGTCGGTATGCCGAAGGTGGCGGTCGGCAATTGCTTACAAAAAGCGGAAAACTCTGCGTGGGTGTTCATCAGGCAGCGACATAAGTGTTCGGGCTCTGGTTGGCACGAGTACATTTGCACTGACTCTCAGGCCGCTGACCACAGACCCTGCGCAGGGCGCGCGTGGGTTCCCAGCGCCAACTATCGACGTCTGTCTGCTTTGGAATCGGCCAACGCCAGTGCCAATGTCCGACATGGGGTCGGTTGCTGCTGCTCCCTCATGGATTGATACTGGAATCCTTGCGGCGTCCAGACGGTCTGGGCATGAGGCTGCTATGTCCTCAAGCCCCGGTCGAACCACAAGACCGAAGCGTCGTTCACACCTTTGTCATCGGGCTTCACCAATTCGACGTGACTCACGCCTAACGCTTGACCGAGCTCATACCGTCTCCTGCGCGCCTTGCAGAGGCGAACGGTGCCGGCCGATCGCCGTTTGACGCAACAGCAGAAGCGGCGCCATCGCCACATGCTCCGGGCGACCGATGGGCATTTGAACGGCGCCTCCTGCCGCCAGATCGCCGATGTCATTTACGGCATTGAACGCATCCGCGCCGAGCATTGGAAAACCTCTGCCCTGCGCGACAGCGTCATTGCCCTCGTCGAGGGCGGTCTCGCCATGATCGCCGGCGGCTATCGTCAATTGCTGCGTCATCGACGGCAGAGATAGCCGAACACGGCTCGGCTTGGGGGATTTCGGCCACCCTCAATTCCCCATCCCCTTCCGTCCCCACTCTTCGCCACCGTGATCGTCATTGCCGCCAGCACCCGGCAGCCCCGATGAAGGTCCGAAGGCTCGACCATGACTTCCAATGCCGCCGGCTTACCGCCGCGCTATCTTAGAACCTCCGAGGCTGCACGCTTCCTCGGCTTATCCGACCGGACGCTCGAAAAGCACCGCACCTATGGTACCGGCCCCGCCTACCGAAAGCTCGGCGGTCGCGTCGTCTATTCCCTCGAAGACCTCCGGGCTCGGGCCGACCGGGGCACCAAGACCTCGCCCTCTCGCGGCCCGACGAAACCCCTCGCGATCCCTCTTGGCTGAGGCGGCCATCGCCTCGTTTCTTTCGCCGGATGCCACCGAGCGGCAGGAAGCGGCCATGAGCAAACGCCTCGATCAGATCGATCGGCGCCTTAATGGGCTCGAACGTGATCTCGGCATATCAGTCGAAACACTCGCTGTGTTCGTGCACTTCTGGCTGACCACCACGCGGCAATTGCCGGAACCCGCGCAGGCAACGGCACGCGCCCAGTCCGGCAAGCGCTACGACGCTTTCGTGGCCGCGTTGGGCCGCGGGCTCGCCCAAGGTCCTAAATTGCGAACCGAGATCTCGGAGGACGTCCCCCCTGAGGACGACAACCCGCTTAGCGGTGCTCATACCTAGTTTTTGATTTGTTGATGGCAGCAGTGGGGCCGAACGGCAGCTTCTCTATCGCGGTTTGTGTCAAGGGACGCACGGCGTCATCTGCCGCCGAGCGGCGGCATGCCGGACTTGGAAGAAGCCGGCGAGCGGCACGCGTTAAGGGTCAGGCTTTGCTGCTCTGCATGAGGTCATGCCACATGGGGCTCGCGCTTCTCTTCGGGGTCGGCCCGTGGCCGCCCCATGATGGGGTAAGAGAGGCGGAATGGATCAATCTTTTGGGCGCCCTTGCCAACTGGAGGGCTGCTGCCAGTACGATCTCACGCCACCTTCGTCCCCGTGAGGACCTCTTTCCTGCCGAGGCAGAACCGTTAAAGCTCCTGTAAGTGGGTAATCAGGCGCCCGCTGCGGGGGCGCTGCCCCAGCGGAGTCAGTCCCGTCGATCCACATCCGGTGCAGGATCACCGCCGGGCGGCGGGCCACGGCGACAATGGCACGGCGTTGGCCTCGCCGTTGCGCGACCTGCATGTCCCGGGCCTTCAGCCACGACCCGTGACCATGTTGGGTGAGCAGGACTCGGGCGGCCTCGTACAGCATCGTGCGCAGCATGGTGTCGCCGGCTTTCGAGATGCCGCCATCGTAGTCGATCTCGCCCGACTGGTGACGACGAGGCGTCAGCCCGACATGGGCACCCACCGCCCCGGAATGAACAAAGCGCTGCGGCTGGTCGACAGTCGCGCGGTAGGTCAACGCAACAACAGCGCCGACACCCGGCGCCGTCATCAACCGCCGGCAGACGGGATCATGCCGCACGACGTCGAGCAGCATCCTGTGCAGCTCGGTGAACTCTCGGCGCATGAAGCGACGGGTGGTCAGCATCGGCTCGATGATGGCGGCAAGCTCGGGCAAACCTTCGACCAGCTCACGGATACGCGTCTCGAATCCAGCTTGCCCGACGACGTCGACCTTCTGCCCGAAGTTGCGCAAGGTGCCACGCAGATCGGCATCGACGTCGAGCATCTTGCGTTGAACCAACTGGCGCGCAGTCAGCAGCATGCGCTTCTCCCGGCTTGCCAGCGTCTTCACATGCACCGGCTTGAACAGGCCGACGCGCATCATCTGAGCAATGCCACGCGCGTCGTGCCGGTCGGACTTGTTGATCTGCTGCGCCTTCAGCAGCGACTTCATGTGACGGGTCTCGACGCAGATCACGGGCAGACCGGCTTCCGCCATGCCGTTGACCAGCCACTGCGGCAGTGGCCCAGCCTCGATCCCGACGCGGCCATAGTCCACGCCAATTGATGTCCGCAGCGTGACGATGTCGTCCGGCTCGGACGGCACCTTTGGTCGCATACTACCTTGCCGGCCTCATCGACCACGCACACCGCCGTCTCCTGCACCGACACGTCCAGTCCCACGAGATGCGCCATTGCCGTCGCTCCTCCCCTTGATGCCCGAGGTCGGTGCGACCTCGACAGCGTCGTACATGAAGAAGCTGCAGCTTCCCGATCTCACATCACGCCGCAGCCGCCGCGATACACTATCTTTTGGCCGTCTAAGTGGGTTAGCGGACATGTCCGTGAGGTGGCGGTAGGCCTTAGCCGCTGATTAAAAATCCGCTATTCACTGGCTCGATTCCGGTCCGGGGCGCCGAACGGCCCCTCAAGCTATGCCTTGGATAGCGCCGCCACGATCTGCCCGGCGGCCTGCTCGGCCGAAAACCGCTGCGTGAACAATTTTCGGCAGCGGTCGGAAAGTTCGTGAATGGCACGTGCTTTATCGCGGCAGCGGGAAATGCCATGCATGCGAGGCGCCGTGAGCGATCATAAATCGCGGCGGGCCGGAGCCCGGACAGGGCCGCCGAGCGCTCAAAGTCCCGGCCGAGCGGCGATATCTGATCTGCCGCGCGTATGCCCAAGCTGGCGGATGCAGTCGCTTAACTCATCCCGGCCGCGCTGCCCCGTGCATGCAGGGCAGGTCCGAGCGCAGGAGGCCCCAGCCGAAGACCTCGTCCTGCCCCTTTGTGCCGAGGTCTTCGGCAGCGGCAGTTAATTCCTCCACCACGATGGTCGGCGGTAACTCGGGGTGGGCCGCCAGCCTTGCGGCCGGGGCGGCGGTTACGAAGGGCGCGGCAAAGGAGGTTCCGGTCTGGGGGCGCATCCCGGAGATGGAGGCGGCTGTGGGGATGTCGACCCCGGGCGCCGCGATGTCCACATGGGCGCCCTGCACTGCGCGGCGATAGACGCGCTTCTGGGTGTCGATTGCCGTCACGGCCAGCACGGAACCATAGGCGGCCGGATAGAGTGGTTGGGACCGGGCGCCGGCATTGCCGACCGCCGCAACCAGCGGGATCCCCTTGGTATCGGCGAGGGCGACCACGCCGGCCAAGACCGCATTGTCAGAACCGGCAAGGCTTAGATTGATCACATCAACCTCAAGCGCCAGCAGGTGAACGATGGCGCGCGTTAGCGCATAAGTGTCGGCCCGCTCGCCGCCGCTGTCCAGCGCCGCAAAGGGATCAACCACCCGCACCCGGGCGTTGGGCAACAGCCCCGGCACTGCTCGTGGCGGCGCCTACCAACATCGCAACCACAGCGGTGCCGTGTTTGGCCCCAGATGGCGCATCCCCTGTCTCGATGAACCGCTCGACCGTGAGATCGGCGCCTTCGAGCGCCGCGTGTTCCACATTGACCCCGGTATCGACGACGCCGATCAGGGGCGTCGTGGGACATTGGCCGGCTCCCGTCTCGGGCCAGCCTACCATGGGCCAAAGCTGGCAGATCGCGGCGGTGCAGGGCGCCGGTTCGGCCTCGGTTGTAATAGTATGAATTTGGCGCGGCCGTTGCATCCGGCTCCAGCAAGGCCACCTGCGCCAGCGCATCGGCGATCGAGTGCCCCGCGGGCACCTGCAACCGCACCAGCAGGCCCGGGTCGGACAGCTCATCATCAGCCACCAACACATATCCCGCTTCCATTAGCTGCGTCAGGCTTGCGCCGGACAAGCCATAGGCCACAATCTCATTGGGCGCCGCGTCCGGCAGAACGACGACGGGCGCGGGCTGACGGCGAGGCGCCGACGGGGAGGAAAAAGCCGGCTCGTCATCATCGCTGCCATAATCGTCGTCGTCATCATCCCCGCCATCGTCGTCATCGTCGGCCAGCACCGCCTTTATGGCGAAGCCGGGGACCAATGATGCAAACAGCGGCGCCGGAACCACACAAAATCCGGCAAGAGCCACCGCCAGAACGGTTCGATACAAGGCGGTCAGAACCATGACGAGCTTCCTTCTTCCGGCAGGGCTACCAGTGCGGGCGGTGTACCGAGGCGAATACCGACATTGATCATGCGGGCGGCGTCCTCTGCGGCGTGGGTCAATAGTTTGCGCGCATTTTCTATGGCCTCTTCGAGACTGCAAGGCCGGGTCAGAATAGACGCGAAGGCGTCAATTCCATGGTCGAAATTGGCAATGGCGCCTTTCCCGATCGTGCCTGCCAGCGCAATCACCGGCAGCCCAGCTGCCTTGGCATGCTGGGCCACCTCGGCCGGCACCTTGCCATAAGGGGTCTGCCCATCGAGGCTCCCCTCGGCGGTAATCACCAGATCGGCCTGCGCCACGAGGCTATCGATTTCGAGATAGGTCATGACGATCTCATAGCGCGGGTGCAGGGTGCCGCCCAATAGGCCAAGCACCGCAGCCCCCAATCCACCGGAGGCACCGGCCCCCGGCGCGGTCCCGACTTGCAACCCGCTCGCAGCCGTGATGGCCGTGGCATAGCGTTCAAGGGCCATGCCCAGCAATTCGACCTGAGCCGGGGTCGCGCCCTTCTGGGGCCCGAATACGCGGGCAACGCCGCGCGGTCCCAGCAGCATATTGTACCAGTTGACGGCCGCATCGATCCGCACCCGGTCAAGCCGCCGATCGCGCCCGCTCATGTCGATGCGCTGCAACCGTGCCGGGGCCGCGCCGCCGCGGCCCAGCTCGGCTCCATCGCCATCGAGCAGCCGCACGCCCAGCGCCGGGGCCATGCCGGCGCCGCCGTCATTGATGCCGCTATCGCCACAGCCGAGCAGGATGCGCTGAGCCCCGGCATCGAGGGCCCCGGTGATCAGCTCACCCACGCCATAACTGGTGGTGAGGCATGGATCGCGCCGGTCGCGCGGCACCAGCCGCAGGCCGGCGGCCGCCGCCATCTCGATAACGGCGGTACGCGGGCCGCGTCCACCCAGAAAACCGAAGAAGGATTTCACCGGCTCGCCGACCGGACCGGTGACCGTGGCGGCATGCAAGGTGCCCCCGGTTGCCGCCACCAGCGCCCGGGTAAAGCCTTCTCCGCCATCGACCATCGGCGCCTTGAGGATGGTGGCATCGGGAATGGCGCGCAGCACGCCCGCGCCAATGCAATCGGCAACCTCATCGGCCGAAAGGCTTTCCTTGAACCCCGATGGGGCAATCAGAATAGTCATGGACATTGCGTGTCTCCTTGGCATTAATCAGAGGATGGGAAGGTCGAGCAGCGGCCAGACGAGCAGCGCCATTGCCGCCAGCAAGCCGACAAAGGCGGGCAACAGGGGAGCGGACAGCAGCAGCAGGTCGCGCTGGGAGAACGTTGCCGTGTCGAGGCCGGCGAACAGCATGATCGGCTTGGCCGAGATCATCAGCGTCTGGCAGAAACCGCTGCCGATGGTGACGAGCATGACCGGGGCTGCGGGATCGAGTCCGAAGCCCGCCAATGGCAGCGCCACCGCCGGGATCAGCACACTGGCGCGGGCGGTGCGGGAGACAACCAGCAGATGCGCGGCGGCCGCGATACTTGCCGCGAACAGCACCACCATCCGGGGGCCGGCGCGCCGAATGTTGCGAACAGGTCCACCATGCCGGCAGCGACGAAATCGGCGGCGCCGGTGCTGAGCAGCGCCTCGCCCATCACCAGCGTTGCGGCGAGGAACAGCAGCAGGTTCCACTCCACCGCCTTGAGCGCGTCCTTGAGGGCGATGCCCGAGACCAGCCGCGAGCCGACAACCAGCGCGGCGATCAAGGCGATTACCGCCATGTCCACGCCGTGCAGGCTGCTGGTGGCCCAGAGCACAATGGTCAGTGCAATCACCGCGATGATCAGGCCCTGATTGCGAGCCAGCGCGCTTTGCGGGCGCCAGCCCGGGGCCACAGGCGCACGGCGATCATCCGCGGAGAGGAACAGGAGCTGGATCAAGCCACAGGCCAATAGGCTCGTGAGCAGCCCGAATGGCGCGCCGAGCAGGGCCCAATAGGCAAAGTCCATTGGCTTGCCGGTCAGCCGGCTGACAAAATCGGCGGCGACCAGATGGGCGCCAGCGCCGATCATGGAGGCGCAGGCCGATAGCAGAATGGTCGAAGCGAACAGCAGCGCCGGGGCGCGGCTGACCGAGGGCCGGTTGATCGCCGCGGCGAGGCCCAGAAAAACCGGCACCAGCATGGCGGCGCGGGCTGAGGTCGAGGGAATGGCGAAGGCAGTGGCCGCGATGGTGATGCAGCTGGCCCAGAACACCCCCGATACAGTGGTGAAACGCTCCAGCGCAGCAAAGGCCAGTGCTCGGTTATGCCGGTCTGCCGCAACACCCCGGCAATCACGAAGGCGGCGATGAGCAGCCAGATCAACTGGTTGCCCATGGCGGCGAAGAGCGCCTCTTCACCCACCGCGCCGCCCAATACCATGGCCGGGGCGCCGCTCAACGCCACCGGCGTATCGGGCAGATCCATCACCGTCCGGGCGATGAGGGTCGTGGCAAAGACGGCCAGCGCGGTGCGGGCCGGTAAATTCAGCCCATCAAGCCCGGCAATGAGCAATGTGGCGCCAACAATGATGAGAACGGCGCCGGCCCCAAGGCGCAACGCTTTGCTCAATGAGGCGCGCGGCAGCGTGTCCGACGGGGTGGGAGCCGGCGCTGCGGGCTCGGTTTTTATCGGGGTGGGGAGCGCGACGGCAGACATGATCGGAAAGGCCTTTCGCTGACGCCCGGAACTGGGCTTGGCAGAAAGGGATGACGGGCCGGCGTCGGCTTTATTCCAACAGCGGGAGAGTTTTTTGACAATTCGATGACAGTGGGGAGGTCCACAATGCGAAATCTCCGGATGGCTATGCCACCCGGAGATTCACTAGCGGTCACTGGAACATCGCGCGGAGCGCGACAGTCCATCAATCGTTATCGTCATCCGAGGAGTTGGACGAACTGCTGGAGCTCGAGTTCGAAGAGCTGTTGGAGCTGGAGTTCGAAGAGCTGTTCGAGCTGGAATTGGACGAGCTGTTATTGCTCGAATTGGAGGAGCTATTGTTGCTCGAGTTCGACGAGCTGTTCGAATTCGAGTTGGATGAACTGTTGGAATTCGAGCTGGAATTGGCGCCGTCGCGGGCGACCCAGCGACCGTTCCTGTAGTCCATCCAGCCGTCGTCATAGCGAACGCGGCTATCGGCGAGCAGCACCGTATCGGCCAGTGCTGGTGCAACTTTGCCACCCATGGCGCCGGGTAGATCCACGACCGCCGGCGTTGCGCCTGCGACAATGCTGGCCACGGCCAGCGTGGTAATCGTCATCATCTTGCTCATGGTCTTTCCTTTGCTTGTTCGGGCACCGGGCTGGCGCCACGAAAGGACAAGACGGACGAGCCGACGGTTTATTCCCAAATGATCACCGAACAATTTTTGTCGCCACTGCCGGAATAAATGCTGCGCCGCTGCGTCTTTCAGGCAAACACGCAACGAGGTTTGCCATGTTCAATCGCACCGACACCGGGATTGCCTTCCTCTGCCAGCCGGAAGACGAGGGCGTCATCGCTCCGCCGGTTCCGGCCAAGACCCATCTGCCTGACTGGTTCCGGCGATTGCCGGCGGTCGACAAGACCAAATATGGAGCGTCCGACACGGGCCTTACGGTCAAGCGCTGCATGCCGTTCATCGATGCCATGACCACCGGCTTCATCCTGCCGCTGGCCGCCACGGTTCGCCTTGATATTCGCGACAACGGACAAACCGTCACCGCCGGCTGGGATTTCGACCGCACCATGGTCAGCAATCACGGCGCGCACCGGTGGCAGGGCATCCATCCAGCCCGACACCGCCCTGCAAGTTCCACAATTACTGGTCGATCCGCACGCCCAAGGGTTGGAGCTGCCTTTTTGTGGCACCGCTCAACCGGGCCAGCCCGATATTCGAGCCGGTCGCCGGCATCGTCGACACCGATACCTATACCGCCCCGATCCATTTTCCCTTCTTCGCCCGGGCCGCTGACGGGCTTCATGAACTGGAAAAGGGCACGCCACTGGTTCAGGTCATCCCCTTCAAACGGGACGCCACGGCGCTGACGGCCGACATAAGGGCGGAGCGGCCGGCCGAGGCCCCGGGCCGCAGCAAGGTGTTTCGCAACACGCTGGCCATGACCGGCTGGTACCGCCGTTTCATGCGCCACGATAAGAACAAAAATCGGTTGGGCGGGGAATAAGTTTGGCAATGGATCGTCTATGGTGGTGAGGACATTATGATTGCCACCATAGAAACCCAGCTTATCGATCTTTTGCCGCGCCTGCGGCGCTATGCAATTTCTGCTCAGCCGAATGGCCGATGTGGCCGACGAGCTTGTGCAGTCGGCCTGTGAGCGGGCCCTTGCCGCTCATGAAAACCAGTCCGAGACTCTGCGTTTCGATGCTCGGATGTTCAGGATCGTACGCAATCTCTGGTATGATCGCTTGCGGCGGCAGCGCAGCCGCGGCGAGGAAATCGAGATCGGCTCGCGTGACGATCTGGTGGTCGTGGAAGGCGAGGCCATTCCCGAGCGCCGCATGCTTCTGGCCAAGGCGGCCGCGGCGATCGATCGCCTGCCCGAGGATCAGCGTGAACTGCTGCTTTTGATTTGCGTCGAGGATGTCAGCTATCGCGAGGCCGCCGAAATTCTCGAAATTCCATTGGGTACGGTGATGAGCCGGCTGGCGCGGGCCTGCAAGCGCGTTGCCGAAGATGTCGGCGTTGAGTCGGGCCGGGTGCTGTGAGAACGAAGGGCATCATGAAAAATTACGACGACGAAACATTGATGGCTTTCGCCGACGGCCAGCTCGACGAGCCCGATTTCTCCGAGCTCGCCGCCGCCATCGAAGCCGAACCGGCCTTGGCTGAGCGGCTGGAACTGCTGGTGCTTGGCAAGGATTTGGCCAAAGCGGTCTACGCCCCCTGATCGACAGGGCCGTCCCTGCGCAGCTGACCCAGAGCCGTCATAGCCGCAGCCGCGAATGCTGGCAGCACGCCGAATGTGGTGCCGTTTCGCAAGCGCGGTTTCGCCTGCAGCGAGCTTGCCGGCCCGGCGATGGCAGCATGTCTGGGCGCCATCGTCTCAGGCCCCGCTGGCTACTTGCTGCGCCGGGCGCCCGCCGGCGATGGCCTGAGCGTTGGCGCGCCGCTTAGCAGTGAGCTGGCGAGCCTTCTGGCTTCCCTCCCCTCCGGCGGCGAGCAAAGGCTTGGCGATGGCGCGATCATGCGCCCGATTGCAACCTTCAGGGACACTTCGGGCGCGCTCTGCCGCGAGTTCGAGCTGGACGCGACATCCTCGAGTGTTGCTGTTGCCTGCCGGCCAACCGGGGAATGGCGCGTGGCCTTTGCGCTCGACACCCCTGCAACAGCCGAAGGCTATGCCCCTGCCGCCGCACTCGATGCCCTCGAAACATATCTGCAATCCATCGGCGCCGGCGCCCCTTTTAGCCCCGAGGATGAAGCTGACGCGCTGCGCGAGTGAGGAATATCCCGCGAGAGAAATGCCCTTGACTTAGAGTGCGCTCTAACTCGTATCTATCTCTGCGTCGTGACGAGAACAGGTGCTCATGAAGATCGGTGAACTGGCAAAACGTTCGGGATTGTCGGCCCATACGATCCGCTATTATGAGCGGATCGGGCTGCTTCCCTATGCGAGCCGGGACCAATCGAGCCAACGGGACTACGACGCATCAATCCTGATCTGGATCGAATTTCTTGGCCGTTTGCGAACGACCGGGATGCCGATCCGGGACATGTTGCACTATGCAGCCTTGCAGGAGCGCGGCGTCGGTACGGAAACAGCGCGCCGCGAAATGCTGGAACAGCATCGCGAGCGTGTGCGCACCCATCTGGCCGAACTCCGTGCCGCTCTTCTCGTCCTCGACACCAAGATTGCCGGCTATGCCGGCCAGAACAGAGGATGAAGGACTATGACGCAACACCACCAGTCCGTCGGCGAAAGCCGGCTGGAACGCGGCGGCGCGCGCTCGCTGAGATCGATGGCCAAGCCGGGGAGAAGGTCGTGGCTTCCCCGGCAGACATCGCGCCCGACTTTGCCACCTACCTGATCGAATTTCCGTTCGGCGACATCTATAGCCGCCCCGGCCTTGATCTGCGGGCTCGTGAGATCGCCACCATAGCCGCGCTGACGGCCATGGGCAATGCCGCCCCGCAATTGAAAGTGCATATCGAGGCGGGCCTCAATGTCGGCTTGTCGCACGATGAGATCATCGAAATCATCATGCAGATGGCTGTCTATGCCGGTTTCCCTGCCGCGCTCAATGGCCTCTCCGTCGCCAAGGAAGTGTTTGCCCACCGGCCCGCTCCGCAACAGGAGTCCGCGCCATGATCAGGCTCTTGCGCTGTTTGGCCATCGGCGCTGTTTTTATAACAGCAGCGCCGTCCTTCATTGCGCCGGCCATCGCCCAAGCCACTCCTGCCGTGCCCGAAAAACTCTGGGATGGCTTTAGCTCCCCGGTCGGCATGGCGTTCGACGCGACGGGGCATCTTTATGTTGCCGAATGGGGCGCCGGGCGCGTGTCCCGGATCGCGCCAGACGGGACCCGCTCGACTTTCGCAGACGGTCTTCCGGGTCCATCGGGCTCGGCGGTCGGGCCGGATGGCGCAATCTATGTGGCGTCCTATTCCGATGACGAAATCTATCGCTTCACGCCCGATGGCATGCGCAGCGTCCATGCGACAGGGTTGGCGACGCCCGCCGGCATCGGGTTCGACCGCAGCGGCAGACTGCTGATTGCCAACCGCCGCACCGACCAGATTCTCGCCGTCGTCGGCAATGGCCGCCCGGAGCCGGTCATCGAGGACCTGCGCACACCAGTGGGCGCGGTACAGACGCCGGATGGCGGCTATGTTGTCTCCAATATCGGCGGCGGGGTCACGATCCTGCGGCCCGATGGTACGCGCATCGAAGCGGGCGCCGCTTTCAACACGCCTGGACCCGGCGTCGCGATAACCCCGGATGGACGCGTATTCGTGGTCGATTACGGCGGCACAACCGTTCGGGAAATTCTGCCGGACGGGCAGTCTCACGCAGTCGCCGACGGGCTGCGCAGCCCTGTCGGCTCGGTATTGGCGCCCGATGGGGCATCGCTGCTGACGGCGGCCCGGGGTGACGGGACAATCTACCGTATTCCGATCCCACGATAGTATTGCAGGCCGCCGAACCGGGTTCTGGCGGCCTGCATTGGAGAGGGCTGGTGCCTATTTCAGAAAGTCAGCCACGTTCTCGGCGGTAACCACATCCACGCCGGTATAGATGATGTCTTCCACCGTCTCGCCCTTGGTCAGCGCGAGCAGCGTATCCATGGCGACTCGGCCCATTTCATAGGGACGCTGGCCGACTGTGCCATGGGCATAGCCCTCGCTCAGCAGCTGGAGTTGCTGGGGCAGGGTATCGGCGACAACCGGGGCAAGGGCCTTGCTGTCGACGTCGGCCTTGAAGCCATCCACGAAGTTCTTCCAGCCATCGGGGGCGAACATCGGCCAACCGCCCACCGGCACGATGGCGCCGATATCGGGATTGGCGGTCTTGAGATCGCCCATCTGCTGTACTGCCGTGGCAATGTCATCGTTGGAGAAGGTCGGCGAACCCGGCACTTCGGTCCGAGCCGAGCCGGCCAGCGCTTCGCGCACGCCATCGACGCGCAGGGCAAGATTGGGCGCGGCAGCGCCACCCGAAATCATGCCATAGGTGCCCCTGTCCGGCTTGACCTGCAACAGCAGTTCGCCGAGCGCGGTGCCGAACTGCTTGTTGTCGGTGCCCACATAGGCCGAGCGCTGGCTATCGGGCGCATCGCTATCAAAGGTGATGACCGGGATGCCGGCCTCCACGGCGCGGTTGATGACGGTGGTGGCGGCCGCAATGTCCGATACCGAGATGGCCAGCCCGTCAACGCCCCGGGTGATCAGGTCTTCGATGATCTGCGCCTCGGGTGGCGGCTTCGTGTTCCACCGGCCCGATATAAGTGCAGGTTACATTGCCCAGTTCCTTGGCGCGTGCTTCGCAGCCATCGCGGGCCAGATCAAAGAACGGGTTATTCATCGCCTTGGGCACGACTGCGAAAACCGAGCTTTCCTGGGCAAAGGCGGTGCCTCCCAGCAGCAGCGACGCGATCGTGCCGAGCACGAGGATGGATTTGTTCATTTCTGTTCCTCCGAAAAACCGGATATCCGGTCAATTTCGCCGGCAGAGAATTCTGCCGGCCTCCCTACACTGCCGCGCGACCTCCTCGTCGCACGACTGCGATTTCAGCCGTTCCGCATGGAACGGAGGCGGTCCACGAGCACGGCTGCCACGATGATGCAGCCCACCAGTGTCTGTTGCCAATATGGATCGACCCGGGCCAGTACCGTGCCATTGCGGATCACCTCGATCAGCACGCAGCCGATGATTGCCCCGGCCGCACCGCCCACGCCACCCGCGAGGTTAGCGCCCCCGATCACCGCCGCGGCAATGATGGTCAATTCGTACGCGGTTGCCGGGTTTGCCGGCGCCGAGCCGAGCCAGCCCGAAATGATGATGCCATTGAAACCGGCAGCCAGCCCGCACAGCATATAGACTCGGATCTTCACGCGGTCGACATTGACGCCGGTCAGCCGGCCCGCGCTTTCATTGCTGCCGATGGCAAGACATGCCGCCCCGTGCAGTATGGGTAAGCGCCAGCCACATGGCGATGGCGCAGATGATGAGATAGACGAAGGCGATCGGCACCACATTGAAGAGCTTGCCTGCGGTGACCAGCAGGAACAGGTCCTTGTCCGGCCCGGATGGAAACGTGCCGCGGCCATAGGTGGCCACATAGGTCAGCCCCCGCACGATCGAGAGCGTGCCCAGCGTCGTCACGAAGGCGCTCAACTTCAGCTTGGCGATGGCAATGCCGTTCATCAGCCCGATCAGGGCGGCAACGCCCAATCCGCCCAGCAGGGCCGGGATCAGCGCGCCACCCGGGAAAAGGGAAAGGAAGCCCCGGCCAACGCCCCCATGATGAGTGACGTGACCGTGGCCGACAGCGCCATGGTGGAGCCGACGGAAAGATCGATGCCGCCGGTGATGATGACTGTGGTGATGCCCAGCGTGGCGATGGCGATGAACGAGAAATTGCGCGTGATATTGGAAATATTGCCCGCGGTCAGGAAGTTGGGCGAGAGCAGGCTCATCACCACGATGATGACAATCAGCGCCGAGCACATAGGCCGACTGGCTGGCCAGGAACCCTTTCTGCCAGAAGCGCGTACGGCGCACATTGGAAAAGCCCTGTGTATCGATATTGGCCATCATGCAACTTCCTTGGCGCCGGTAATGAGCGCGGTCACTTCTTCCGGTGACGTCTGGCTGATTGGCTTGTCGGCCACCTTGGTGCCGCGCCGCATGACGATCACCCGCTCGCAGACAGCGAACACGTCGGGCATGCGGTGGGAAATCAGGATCACCGCAATGCCGGCATCCTTGAGCCGGTGAATGAGGTTGAGCACTTCGGCCACCTGGCGCACCGAAATGGCTGCTGTGGGCTCGTCCATCAGGATGACTTTGGCATCGGCAAGCTCGGTGCGGGCAATGGCCACGGCCTGCCGCTGGCCACCTGACATCTGCCGCACATAATCGTCAGCGCGGGTTTCCGATTTAAGTTCGGCGAACAGTTCGGCCGCCCGCTGGTTCATCGCATTGTGGCGCAGGAACCGGAACGGGCCGACATTGTATTTGAGTTCCCGGCCCGAGAAGATGTTCTGTGCCGCCGTCAGATTGTCGGCCAGCGCCAGATCCCGGTAGACCGTCTCAATACCCAGCTTGCGGGCCTCCCGGGGCTGCCGATATGAGCGCTCGCGCCTTCGAAGGCCAGCGAGCCCGAGGTCGGCTGGTAGATGCCGGAGATGATCTTGACCGGGGTCGATTTACCGGCGCCATTGTCCCCCATCAGCCCGACAACCTCGCCCGGCTCGATCGAGAAACTGACATCGGACAAGGCCCGGATCGCGCCGAACTCCTTGGTCACCTTGTTGATTTCCAATAGCGCCACAACACTCCCCTATTGGCACATAGTGTACCTGCGCATCTGCAGCAGCGAGCGACGCCGCTAGCCACTGCGTAAAGTACTTCGATGCGCGGAGGCTCCTCCCAGACCCTCCCAATCAGAATAACCACATTTTCCAATAGTACTACAATATGAATTTGTGCTCGGCCCTGCTGCACCATCAATTTGTGAAGGGCGCCCCATATTGCCGGTTAGAAATCTCATCTTTTTGCGCGAATACTCATTTACGACGCTGCCGGGGAACCACACAAAGAGGAAGGGAACGGTCGCGGTCTACAGAGACGACGCGTATCGGGGAGAGGCGATAATGAAGATCGGCGTAAACACTCGGGTGTGGACTTCGCCATTCAGTACGCGGGAGTTCAGCCTGCTGCCCAAGATCAAGTCCATGGGGTTCGATCTCGTTGAAGTTGCGGTCGATGACATTGCGCTGATCGACGCGAAGCTGCTGGGCCAAACAGCCAAGGACAACGAGCTGTCCGTCACCATTTGCGGAGCCTTTGGCCCATCAGCGCGACGTTTCGAGCGATGATCCGGCCATTCGGGCCAATGGCGCCAGCTATATGCTCGATTGCATCCGACTGGCGCAGGCCGTGGATAGCACGCTGGTTTCGGGTCCGCTCTATTCGGCCGTCGGCAAGACGCGGCTGGTTTCTGCCGATCAAAAGGCGCGTGAACGGGCTCGGTGCGTCGAAAATCTGCGCGAAGTCGGCAAGGTCGCCAGTGATGCTGGCGTTACCATGGGTATCGAGCCGCTCAATCGCTTTGAAACCGACATGATCAATCTAGTGGAGCAGGCAATCGAGCTGATCGAGGAGATCGGGCAGCCGGCCTACAAAATTCACATCGACACCTTCCACAGCAATATTGAGGAGAAGAGCATTCCCGACGCGATCCGCTCGGCCGGCAGTTTGCTCGGGCATTTTCATGCCTGCGAGAACGATCGTGGCACGCCCGGTACGGGGCACATCGACTGGCTCGGCGTCCGCGACGCGCTGCGGGAGATCGGCTATGAGGGCCCCGTCGTCATCGAGTCCTTTACACCCGGGGCGGTGGAAATCGCCAAGGCGGCTGCCATCTGGAGGCCGCTGGCCCCTTCCCGGGACGAACTGGCGCGAGAGGGCGCGCTTCCTGCGCCAGTTGCTCGGCTAGGCGCCCGCGAACACCGATAGGCAATGCCGGCAAGTTGCGTATAGTGAGCGCGGCAATGGGCGCTTGCCCATATGCAAGTACCGATGGGCAGGGGAGGGCCGATGGTCGACGAGCTCAATGTCGCGGTCATCGTCGAAACATCGAACAGCTATGCCCGCGACATTCTTCGCGGCATTCATGACTACGCCAGAACGCGCCGCTGGACGCTGTATCTGACCGAGCATGGCCGGCACGAAATCGACGAGTCTTTTGCCGGCGATTGGAAGTTTGACGGTATTATCGCGCGGATCGAAACCGAGAGCATGGCGCGCATCGTCACCGCCATGGATGTACCGACGGTCGATGTGAGCGCGGCGCGGCTGGTGCACGACATTCCTTGGGTGGAGACCGACGACGACGCCATTGCACAGCTGGCGCTTGAGCATCTGCGCGATTGCGGGTTGCAGAATTTCGCCTTTTCGGCGACCCCTTTACAATTGGTCGATCTGGCGGCAGCACGCTTTCGAACGCATTCTCGGCCACGCCGATCCGCTTGGGTCGCGCATCTTCAACCTGCCGGCCCGCAAGGAACCGGGGGTGCGGTGGTGGACGCAGCGCGAAGCCATCCGCGCATGGCTCGATAGCCTGCCCAAGCCTGTCGGCATCTTCGCCTGCTATGATGGCTGTGGTCAGCAACTGCTCGAAATCTGCCGCTATTACGAGATCAGGGTGCCTGACGAGGTCGCTATCGTCGGTGTCGATAATGATGAATTGCTGTGCGAGATCACCACGCCCAGCATGTCCAGCATCGTGCCCAATGCCTTCGGCACCGGCGTCTATGCCGCCAAAATTCTCGATCGCCTGTTGCGCGGGGAAAAGCTGTCGGGTCGCAAGCATCCGATCGAGCCGCTAGGCGTGCGCAAGCGAGTTTCCACCGATGTGTTGGCCGTGGGCGACAGACATGTCGCTGAAGCGGTGACCTTCATCCGCAACAATGTGCACAGGAATATCGGGGTGGAAGATCTGCTGGGCGCCATTCCCCTGTCTCGCCGAGTTCTCGAGACCCGGTTCCGCAAGGCCCTCAACCGCACGCCGCACCGAGAAATACTGCGCGTCAGGACCAATGCGGTGCGTGAATTGCTGCTCGAAACCGACATGTCGCTGTCCGAAATCAGCAGAAGCGATCGGCATTGAGCATCCCGAATATCTGAGCGTGTTCTTCAAGAAGGAAACGGGCCTCACGCCGCGCGAATACCGGGACCAGACGCGAGCGCGCTCGTTCCCCACGACGGCCGGCTGAGGTTGCCAGAGAAGCCGGCGATCGGAAAATATCTCAGAAATCTCGCGCGAATGCTCATGGCCGTTCCAGGCGGGACGGCAATACTTGTCCAACCGAATGGGAGGGGATCATGGACAAGGCGCGTGTAGGGCTGATCGGGCTCGGTTTCGGAGCGGAGTTCATTCCGATCTACCGTGCTCATCCCAAAGCTGAGGTCGCTGCGATCTGCCAGCGGTCGCAGGCCAAGCTCGATGAAGTCGGTGACAAGTTCAGTATTGCGGCGCTACAACGATTTTCGCGACGTGGTGACCGACCCCAATGTGGACTTCGTCCATATCAATAGCCCGATCCCTGACCATGCGCCCCAATCCATTGCCGCGCTCAAGGCCGGCAAGCACGTCATGTGCACCGTTCCCATGGCGACGACGCTGGACGAGGCCAAGGAAATCGTCGGCTCTGGTCCGTGAGACGGGCCTCAAATATATGATGGCCGAAACGGTGGTCTATAGTCGCGAATACCTGTTCATCAAGGAGCTCTACGACAAGGGTGAACTGGGCCGCATCCAATATCTGCAGGCGTCACATCCCCGGATATGGAAGGCTGGCCCGATTACTGGAAGGACATGGTGCCGATGCACTATGCCACCCATGTGGTCAGCCCGCTAATGGCCATGGTCGACGGCATGGCCGACTATGTCAGCTGCTTCGGCTCAGGCGCGGTCAATGATGAAATCGCGCGCCGGTCAGGTTCGGCTTTCGCAGTGGAATCCTGCCATATCAAGATCAAGGATTCCGACGTAGCCGCCCATGTCTGGCGGTTCCTGTGGGATACGGCGCGGCAATATCACGAGAGCATCGACGTCTATGGCTCGAAAAAATCGTTCGAGTGGGAATTGATGACCGGCGAACATCCGGTACTGCATACGGCCAAGCGGCCCGAAACCGAGATCGCCGAACGGGTAGAGGTGCCCGACTACGCTCACCTGTTGCCCCGGGAAATCCAGAAATTCACGCGCGGCATCGTCGATGAGGATCACCTGTCCTTTATCCGGGGCGGCGGACATGGCGGCTCGCATCCGCACATGGTCAACGAGTTCATCAATGCGCTATTGGAAAACCGCGATCCGTTTCCCAATGTCGAGCAGTCGGCTAATTGGACGTCCGTGGGCATTTGCGCCCACCAGTCAGCCCTGCGGGGTGGCGAGATCGTCAAAGTGCCGGATTTCGGCAAGCGCTGAACGAGGCGCCTATCGGACGCCGGCGATGAGTTCGGCCAGATAGCGGCCGGTCAGTGAAT
The DNA here is from genome assembly GCA_025452255.1 of Devosia sp. A8/3-2. GTDB lineage: Bacteria > Pseudomonadota > Alphaproteobacteria > Rhizobiales > Devosiaceae > Devosia. Next base: position 277,246 of record CP104974.1, on the reverse strand, counting down.
GGGGCACGCCTGTGTCGCGCACGCTGTCCATATGGTTGCGATTGACCACGATGCGTTGCGATACATTCAGGCCCCGGCTGCATAATTTGCGCGCAAAGGTATTTGCCTGCTCGTGAAACGGCGGAGTTTCCTTGGCGCCGACCAGTAATATGACCCCGGTTGTAGCATCATATTGCTTCTTCATCGGGGTGAAGGCCGCCACCTCGTCATTGGTCAGGGCGATCTCGTCCTTGAGGAATGATTTCTGCAGGGGCTTGAGGTCATAGAGACCGCCCAGCAGCAATGCCGAGCGGACCCGGCTCGGTGCGCGCTCGTGCTGAAACAGCGTGGTTGCCAGATGCGCGCCGGCAGAATGGCCGCTGATCGTCAGTTTTTCGGGATCGCCACCATATCCGGCGATATTGTCCAATACCCATTGTTTGGCGTGACGCACTGGTCCACCAAGGTCGCCATGCGCATTGCGGGCATCAGGGCATAGTCGACGATGACGGCGATGACGCCAGCGGCAGTGACAGTATCGGCCACCAGTGAATAGTCGCTCTTGGAAAAGGCACGCCAATAGCCGCCATGGATGAACATGTGAACGGGGCGGGGCGCCCCGGTCTCCGCGGGAAAAAACAGGTCCAGGGGTTTCCGAGGGGCCATTGCCATAGGCAATATCGGCCTGCATCGCTACGGTGGCGCGTAGCGGCACTGCGGGCGACGATGTCGGCCACGATGTCATCGAAATTGGCGACATGCCCACGTATTCGAAATGCGTCGGTTTCCATGGCTTCTGCCTTCCTAGAAACTGGTGGCGATGTACTTCGCCTCCATGAACTCGGCTATGCCGTGGTGCTGGCCACCTTCACGCCCCAGTCCGCTCTGCTTCACCCCGCCGAACGGCGCGGCGGGATCCGAGACCGAGCCGCGATTGAGGCCGATCATTCCCGCTTCCACCGCGCCCGCCACGCGCATGCCCTTGGAGAGGTCACGCGTGAAAATATATGCGGCAAGCCCGTATTCGGTATTGTTGGCACGAGCGACGGCCTCAGCTTCGTCCTCGAAGCGGTAGATCGGCGCCACCGGGCCAAAAATTTCCTCGTTCGCCATCTCGGCGCTGTCCGAGGCCCCGGTCAGCACTGTAGGCGGATAGAAAAAGCCCGGTCCATTCGGACGAGTGCCGCCGATGACGACTCGGGCGCCCTTGTCGATGGCATCATCGACAAGTCGCTCGATCTTTTCGACAGCCTTGCGGGTAATCATTGGCCCGCACTCGGTTTCGGCTTCCGCGCCTGGGCCCACCCGCAGCGCTGCCATGCGCCGGGCCAGCCCGGCCACGAAGGCATCGTGGATGCCTGACTGCACATAGAGCCGGTTGGCCGCCGTGCAGGCCTCGCCCGCATTGCGCATCTTGGCAATCATGGCGCCGTCGAGCGCGGCATCGAGGTCGGCGTCGTCGAACACGATGAAGGGTGCATTGCCGCCGAGTTCCATGGCGCAGGAAACGACGTGCTTGGCAGCTTCCGCCAATAGCGCTCGCCCGACGCCGGTCAGAACCGGTGAAGGACAATTTACGTACCCGCGGATCGGCCAGAATGGCCGCTGTCAGCGGACCGGGCGAGCTTGTCGTCAGCACGTTGACCACGCCCGGCGGCACGCCGGCTTCTGTAGATCGCCGCCAGCGCATAGGCTGTCAGCGGCGTTTCCGATGCGGGCTTGAGGATCACGGTGCAGCCGGCCGCCGTGGCTGGCGCGATCTTGCGCGTGGCCATCGCCGCTGGAAAATTCCACGGCGTGATCATCAGGCAGATGCCGATGGGCTGATAGTCGACGACGATACGGTTGGTGCCCGCCGGAGCCGTGCCGAACTCGCCGGTAATGCGCACCGCCTCCTCGGCATTCCAGCGGAAGAACTCGGCGGCATAGGCGACCTCGCCCTCGGCGTCGCGCAGGGCCTTGCCGTTTTCGAGCAGAAATCAGCGTAGCGAGCATTTCCGAACGCTCGGTCATCAGCTCGAAGCAGCGTCGCAGGATTTCCGAGCGCTTGCGAGGAGCGGTGTTGCGCCAGCCCGCAGCTGCCATGGCGGCCGCTTCGACGGCGGCGCTCGCATCGGCGAGGGTCCCATCGGGCACCGAAGCCAGCACGAGTTCGGTGGAGGGGTCCACGACATCGATACCAGCCCCGCCACTGGCGGGTCGCCACTGCCCACCGATATAGAGCCCGCGAGAGGCCGCCTTGAGGTCTGGAGGCACTGTCATTGTTGATCCATTCATGCAGTCGCCCTCGTCATGTCGCCATCATAGGCCGCGCGAAGCAGGGTCTTCATGTCCGGCAGGTCGAGGGGGCGGGGGTTGTTCTTGATGAGGCGGTCGATGCCCAGAGCCTGTTCCGCCGTCCAGTCGAGTTGGTCTTCCGCAAGGCCAAGCTTGGCCAGTGTGGGAGCAATGCCAATGGCGCCAAACAGGCGGCGGACGGCGGCGATGGCGCCCTGTGATCGCTCCTCGACAGAGCCATTGGCAACACCGAGGGCGGTGCCGATTTCAGCCATTTCAGACAGGCTTGATGAGCGGTTATAGGCCATCACATAGGGTAGGGCGCAGGCCACGCCTGTGCCGTGGGCCGTATGGGTGAGGGCGCCGACCGGATATTGGATGGCATGGGCAGCCGCCGTTCCGGCCGTCCCGAAGGCGCAGCCCGCGGCCATCGCCGCGAGCATGACGTCGGCGCGGGCCTCGGCATTGCTGCCATCCTTGACGGCGGTTTCAAGGCTCCGGCCCAAAAGGCGCATGGCGAGCAGGGCGTAGTGATCGGTGAGAGCACTCTTGCCGATAAAGACATGTTGCTGGGGCAGGCTCGCTTCGCCCGACTGCCGTTTGGCCGTGAATGCCTCGATGGCATGGGTAAGCGCGTCGGCTCCGGTCATGGCGGTGAGGCCGAGCGGACAGGTCAGGGTGAGGTCGGGGTCGCAGATCGCGGCGGTGGCGATCAGATGCGGGCTGGAAATGCCGACCTTAAGCACCCGCACAGGGTCGGAGATGACAGCCACAGGCGTCACTTCCGAGCCGGTTCCAGCGGTTGTCGGCACGGCAATGACCGGCAGCACCGCTCCCGGCACTTTGAACTCACCATAATAGTCTGCCAGAGCGCCACCATGCGTCAGCAGCAGCGCGGCGCATTTGGCCATATCGAGGCACGACCCGCCACCGATACCGATCACCATGTCGGGTGCAAAGCCTTTTGCCGCCGCGACGCAGGCGGCGACGGTATCGCTCGGAACGTCGGGCTGGACCTGATCGTGCACCGGGATCTCGATGCCCCAATTGCCCAGATCCGCCAGCATTTCAGCAAAACTCGGCGTGGCGGCAAAGCGCTCGTCGGTACAGACCAATGCGCGTCTGCCAGACTTGGCCGCGACAATGCCCAGCGCCTTGCGCTGGCCGCTGCCAAACAAGATTTCGCGCGGCAGCCTGAGTGCGCCAAACAGCCCCATGAAGCATTCCCTCCGCCCATTTCGTCTACCTCAAAATAGGATCGTATAAGATATAGTATTGTGGGCTCGCCACCATCATGCTAGATCATCGCCCATGTCAAGAGGGCGAGCGGCGGCGATGAAATCGACAGTGGTCAACCATCCGAGCGACACACTTTCAGGCCTGCCACGGCCCAATAGTCTGGCGGGCAGTGTCTATGACGCGATCTTCGCGCAGCTGATGTCGCTGCAGATTCCGCCGGGCGCGCGGATCACCGTGGACACGCTGGTTCGCGAGCTCAATGTTTCGCACACCCCTATCCGTGAGGCGCTCGGCCGGCTGGAAGGGGAGGGGCTGGTGCTGCGTGCACATCTGGTGGGCTATCGCGCAGCGCCGCAAGTCAGTCGCGACCGGTTTGACGAGCTTTACGAATTGCGCCTGATGCTGGAACCGGAAGCCGCAGCCAAGGCCGCCGCGCGCATGGACGAGGCGGGGCTAGTGGCGCTAGACCAGTTGGCGGGCGTGATGGCCACTACCAATGACGGGGGCGACGAACGGCTGCGATATTCCGATTTTGCCCGACAGGACGCCGAGTTCCACGACAAGATACTCGACATCGCCGGCAATGGGCTGATGCGCGACGTCCTGCGAATGCAGCACACTCATTTCCATATCTTTCGCCTGATGTACCACCGGCTGGTGACCGTCGAGGCACTGGATGAACATGAAGCTTTGATGGCCGCGTTGCGCCGCGGCGATCCGCAATTGGCTCGCGAGGCCATGCGCATCCATATCCAGAATTCTCGCACCCGGCTGCTGCCGGCCTTTGCCTGATTTGGAACGAGGCGAAGAGACGATTGCCCGAATGATCTGAAAACAAGGAGGAGCAGATAATGGCTGGCAAGAAAATACTGATGCTGACCGGTGAATTCACCGAGGAATACGAGATCTTTGTCTATCAGCAAGGCATGATGGCGGTGGGGCACACCGTTCATGTCGTCTGCCCCGACAAGAAGGCCGGCGATCGCATCAAGACGTCACTGCACGATTTCGAGGGCGACCAGACCTATACCGAGAAAATGGGTCACTACGCCGACATCAACAAGACGTTCTCCGAAGCCCCGGCCCAGCTCGATCAATATGACGCGGTCTATTGTGCTGGCGGCCGCGGCCCGGAATATATCCGCACCGACAAGCGTATCCAGCAGATGGTCAAGCATTTCCACGATGCCAAAAAGCCCATCTTCACCATCTGCCACGGCGTGCAGATCCTGATCGCGGTGGACGGCGTGGTGCGCGGCAAGCGCGTCGGTGCGCTGGCGGCATGCGAGCCGGAAGTGACGCTGGCCGGGGGACCTATGTGGACCTTTCGCCCACCGACTCGCTGATTGACGGCAACATGGTTTCCGCCAAGGGTTGGACCGCTCTGGCGGCCTTCATGCGCGATTGCCTCAAGGTGTTGGGCACCGAGATCAAGCACGCCTGATCCGGCTGGCCAATAGCAAACGCCCCGATGGTGACATCGGGGCGTTTTCGTATCTGGCGACAGGAATGAAAAAGGAACCAGCGTCGGGAAGACAAGACTGGTTCCCTTTGCCGGCTCCGCATCTCTGCTGAACCGGCAGTCGTGCTCTAGCCTGCATGACGCAGGTTGATGCCGCTCTTGCCGTCAAAGAGCACGACTTTTTCGGGGTGCCGGGAGAACCGGACTTCTTCATCGATCTTGAGGCTGGTCTGGGTTGGCACGGTTGCTCGGAGCAGGCTGTCGCCCATGCTGAGGGTGACGATCTTCTCCACGCCATGGTTTTCGATGTCATGGACGCGCGCCGGAACGGGTGCGCCACCTTCGAGATAGAGGTCCTCGGGGCGGATGCCGAAGGTGAGGGAGCGGCCGGCAGCTGCGTCGCGCCCGTCAAAGGGCAGGCGCTGGCCGGCGGCCGTCACGGCGGTGCCCTGTTCGACCTGCCCGTTGATCAGGTTCATCGGCGGCGAGCCGACGGCGCGTGCCACGAAAGTGTCGACCGGGTTGGCGTAGATCTCGTGCGGCGTACCGGTTTGCACCAGTTGGCCGTTATTGAGCACGCCGATCTTGTCGCCCATTGCCATGGCCTCGACCTGATCGTGGGTCACGAACAGGAAGGTTGCCCCCAGATTGACCTGCAGGTTCTTCAGTTCTGGTCCGCAACGCCTCGCGCAGCTTGGCGTCGAGTGCGGAGAGCGGCTCGTCCATCAGGAAGACCCGGGGCCGGCGCACGATGGCGCGGCCGATGGAGACGCGCTGCATTTCGCCGCCCGAGAGCCGATCGACCTTGCGGTCCAATAGATGTTCGATGCGCAATGTCTTGGCCACGCGGTCCACCTGCGCTTTGATTTCGTCCGGGCTGGTCTTGCGGATCGGCGCTTTGAGCGGGAATTCGAGATTCTCCCGCACCGTGTAGCGCAGGTAGAGCGAATATTGCTGAAGCACCAGCGCAACGTCGCGCTCGGCCGCGCCCCAGTCGCCGACGTCTTGGCCGTCAATGAAGATCTGGCCGGCGGTGGGCTTTTCAAGGCCGGCGACCAGCCGCAGTGTCGTCGTCTTGCCCGCGCCGGTCTGACCGAGCAGCACGAAGAACTCGCCATCGGCGATTTCGAGATCGAGATCTTTCAGGGCCGCATGGTTGCCGAAGGTCTTGGAAATCCCCTTGAGTTGGATATGCGCCATCAGAGCCTGATCTCCAAAGAACTGCCGGATGTGGTGTCGAAAAAATGCGCCTGTGCCGGATCGATCCGGGCCCAGACCACGGTGCTCGGGCCAGCAACGAAGCCGCTTTTGGTGCGGGCACGCAGCACGATATCCCCGATCCTGAGGTCAACGATGTCATGGGAGCCGAGCGGCTCGATGATGCCGGCCACGACCTCGACATAGTCGTCTTTGGCGTTCTGGGAGAGCAGGATGCCTTCGGGCCGGACGCCAAGCTTGAGCTTGTCCGGCTGGGCGCCGGCTTCCCTGAGCTTGCCTGAAAGCACCCCGAGAAAGGTAAAGTTGACACCGCCCATAATGACGTCGACGCCTGACGCGCTCTCGTTGATATCGGCATCGACCAGATTCATGATCGGGCTGCCGACAAACTGGGCAACGAATATGTTGGCCGGATAGCGATAGACATCGTCAGGCGTGCCGACCTGCTGCAGCAGGCCCTCATGCATCACCACGATCCGATCGGCCAGCGACATGGCCTCGACACGGTCATGTGTCACATAGATCGAGGTGGACCCGTTCTCGATATGGAGCCGCTTGAGCTCGACGCGCATGCTTTCGCGCAGTTTGGCATCGAGCGAGCCAATAGGCTCGTCGAGCAGGATGGCCTTGGGCCGGCGCACCAGCAGAGCGGCCGATGGCCACACGCTGCATGTCGCCACCCGACAGCGCCGACGGCCGTCGGCCAAGCAGGCCCGTAATGCCCAGCGATGCCGCTACCGACTGCACCATGCGGTCGACTTCGGCGCGGTTCTGGCGCACCGCGCGCAATGGGAACGCCATGTTCTCGTAGACTGTCAGATGCGGGTAGAGCGCATAATTCTGGAACACGAAGGCAATGTCGCGCTCCGAAGCGTGCAGGTTCTGAACCGGCTTGCCATCGATCAGAATATCCCCGGAATCGATGTCCTCAAGACCGGCTATGGCGCGGAGGGTGGTAGTCTTGCCGCAACCCGAGGGACCCAGCAGGACGACAAATTCTCGGTCCTTCACCGTCAGGTTCACCTCGCGGATCACATGGACCGGGCCGAAATGCTTGTCGATATTGCGCAGCTGAATTTCAGTCATGTCCGCCACCCGCTGCCAGCGTTTGCGAGATGGACACGGGGCCGATGTCGTCTTCGTCCGCCGCCTGCTCCGGCGGCGGAATATGCACGGAGATATTGAAGCCGATGAGGCCGATCAGCATGACCAGCACGCTCCGGGCGTGCAGAAAGGCGATCCGGGGCTGACACAGGAACAGGATGCCGGCGACCATCAACGCGATGGAGCCGGGGCCAAAATACGTCTTGTTGAATTCTCGACTGATCATTTGCGAATGGCACCAAAGCTCATGCCGCGCAGCAGGTGATTGCGGAGCAGGAAGGTGAAGATGGCAACCGGCAACAGGAACAGCACGGTTCCGGCGGCAATGACGGTCCAGTCCTGCAGGCCCGTGCCGACTCGGCTGGGAATGAACGGCGGCGCGGTCTGCGCCCGGCGGTTTGTGAGGATCAGCGCAAAGGCATATTCGTTCCGGGCCGTGATGAAGCAGAAGACGGCGGTGGCGGCGATGCCGGTGGCGGCTTCGGGCAGCACGATCTTGAAGAAGGCCTGCATGCGGGTATAGCCGTCGACGAGGGCCGCTTCCTCATATTCCTTGGGGATCTCATCGATGAAGCCCTTCATCAGCCAGACCGCGAACGAAACGTTGAAGGCGGTATAGAGAATGATGAGACCGAGATGGGTGTCGTTGAGCCCGACTGCGCGATACATCAGGAACATCGGAATGGCGACCACGATCGGGGGAGCATTCTCGTCGAGAGGATGAAGAACAGCAGGTCCGCCTCGCCCTTCACCCTGAACCGGGAAAATCCGTAGGCGGTGATCGTCCCCAGCGAGACCGCGAGCAGGGTCGAGGTGACCGCGATGATCAGCGAGTTGACGAAGCGATCGGGATAGGCCGAGAAAACGACATCTCCATTGCCGTCACGCGACAGGCGCTCGCCCCCGTCAAAGATCAGCTTTTCCCACCATGGGGCCGCCTCATAGACCGCCGGATCGACAGGCGTGGTCAGCTGGGCGCGCTTGGTGAAGAGCTTCACGAATGGGGTGATCGTGGGTTCAGAAAGCAACGGTCGGTGGCACCGATGTGGCCAGCACCAGCGGCTTGAAGGCCGTGGAGGTGATCCAGTAGATCGGCGACAGGAAGATCAGGGTCACGACGATGACCGCTGCAATCGCCGAGCGATTGCCCAGCCGGCCCGCGCGTTGAAACGACAGCCATCTCAGCGCTCCTTTGCCTTGTTCAGGTACTTGACGTAGATATTGGTGATGCACAGCACCATGATCAGGATGATGTAGGCCAAGGCCGAAGACGGACCCGTCTGCCATTGCTGGAAGGCCATCTTGTAGAGCCGCGACGAGATGAGTTCGGCGGCCGGCTGGCCCGTCATCACGAAGGCGATGTCGAAGGTCTTGAACGCCTCCATGGTGCGGAAAATCACTGCGATCAGCAGGATCGGCGCGACCAGCGGCAGCGTGATGCGGAAGAAAGTATAGAGCTTGCCGGCCCGGTCGATCGACGCGGCTTCATAGAGATGCTTGGGCACCGCCGACAGGCCCGCCAGCGACAGCAGCATCACGAAGGGCGACCACATCCAGATGTCGGTGATGGCCACGGCATAAAGCGCCAGATTGGAGTCGCTGAGCCGGGCGACCGGCCCCGAGCCCAGAGCGTGGTTGAGAATGCCCCGGGACGGATCGTAGATCAGCTTCCAGAACAACCCGACCACCACGGGCGACAGCATCATGGGCAGCATGAGCAGCGTGGTCAGCAGGCCCTTGAAGGGCAGGGGGCGGTTGAGTAGCAACGCCAAGCCGAAGCCGACCACGAACTGGCCGGTCACCGAGACGATCACGTACCACAATGTGGTCGAAAACGTCCGCCAGATCACCGGGTCCGCCAGAACGTCGATATAGTTCTTGAAGCCGACGAAATTGACCGCGGCCTTGCTCGACGCGCGAAAGTCGGTGAACGAGAATGCCAGCGAATAGAGCAGCGGAAACACGTTGAAGATGATGAGGAACAGCACCGTCGGGATGACGAAGACGTTCCGGATCGTGGTGTCGCTCCACCCACGCGAGGCAGCGCGGGATTTCGGATCGAGCGTGGTAATGAGAGTGGTCAAGGCCCGGATCTCCCGATGAGGCAAGCGCCGGAGAGACGGTTGCCCGCCCCTCCGGATGATTGGCGTGCCTTTACTTGGCTTCGTATCCGGCCGCCTTGAGCGTATCGACCCAAGTGACGGCCGGGGCGTCGAGCGTGTCCTTGGCCGTGCCTTCCCCGTTCACGACATAGGGATAGAAGGCGTCGGCCGCTTCGGTCAGGAGTTCGGCATATTCGGGCAATGCCCAGAAGTCGCGAACCTTGAACATGGTCTGGAAAAACGCCTCGTTGAACGGGGTGGCCTTGCGGAATTCCTCGGATTCGAGGATGGCCGCGTTGGCGGTATAGCCGCCCAGTTCGGCCCAGCGCTTCTGGGTTTCCTCCTTGACGAACCATTCGAGGAACTTCATCGCCTCTTCCCGGTTCTGGCTATACGAGATCAGCGAAATGCCTTGGCCGCCGAGTGCGGCAAAGTCATCGCCGCGCAGGCCGGGCGGGTTGGCGAAGAAGCCCATATTGGCCGCATGCGGATTGGTGGCCTCGTTCACCAGCGAGGGGAAGAACGCGAAGAAGTTCATGCCCATCGCCACCTGACCCTGCGCGATCGCCGTGTTGACTTCGGCGAAGAACGCATTGCCCCAGCCCGGAGGGCCAAAGGTGAACAGCTTCCGATAATCCTCCAGCGCTTCAATCGACGCGGGGAATTCAGCAGTCCCGAGATTTCGTGGCTATTGTAGTCGCCCAGCGAGCCGCCATAGGCGAAGATCGAGTTTTCAACGCCCATCACGATGGCGTCGCCGGCATTCTGCGAGTAGATGGCGGCGCCGTAGCGGCCCCGGTCGGGACGATGGAAGAATTCCACGATATCGATCAATTGCTTGAAGGTGGCGGGTACGGCAAGGTCGTAGCCATACTTGGCCTTGAAGGCCTCCATTTCGGCCGGATCCTCGAACCAGTCCTTGCGATAGGCCCAACCCAGAGCATCGCCTTCCAGCGGGACCGACCAATATTGGCCTGAACCCCCGGATATTCCGAGTAGTAAGCCATCGTTGCCGGGGCCATCGTCTTGGTCAGATCGTGCTTGGCGATAAAGTCGGTCAGGTTGACATAGTGACCGCCTGTGGACGCGGCCCCGAGAAACTGGCTGTCGCCCACAACCAGATCATAGGCCGAACCCTGAGCATTGAGCTCGGTGAACAGCTTGGTCTGGAAATCCGGCCACGGCACGGTTTCGACGGTCACGGCGACGCCGGTTTCCGCCTGATATTCGTTAACCAGCTCCTGCAGATAGTTCGCAGGATCCCACTCTGCCCAGAGAATCGTGAGCTCTCGGGCCCGGGCAGTAAAGCTGCTCAGGGCCACCAAGCTCGCTCCGGCTAGTAATCCAGATAAAGTCTTGCGCATTGTATCTCTCCCTCACATGCACATTCTCGCTCGGTGAGCCCGTGGCGTGCCAACGCCGCGTTTCACCGGATGCTGACCGAGCAAATCCCTGCTGGGACGCTCCTCCGGTCTTCATCCCCTCCTCGTGGCTCGCAGAACCGTGCCGATCTGTGTCGGACGCGTCGCTCCCCATCATCTGCGCTTCTGGGACCGGCCGATGGCCACACCATTGCGGTGTGGATGCCGATGTGAGCGCAAATTATTCACCCTCCTCCCGGGCTCGTGCCGCCGACGCATCTTTTGTGCGTTCAGTAGCAATGGTGCTCTTGGCCGGCCGGCCGGCGGCGGCTTCCGCCTCGGCGGCACCAATCAGCGCTCTGGCAGCCCATTGGGCGACATTCTGCGCTTCGTTCGAGCTGAGGCCCCAGATATCCTTGAGCACGTTCAACACCTCGACGCCGAACACCAGCGATAGCGCCTGCGCCGAGCGCAGATGCTGGCCGGCTGTCAGCGTGCCCGCGAGCGGGGCCGTGGCATTCATCAACAGGTCAATGCGGTGGCCGCGGGTAAACAGCGGCTCGCTGCCAAGCGTGCCCGCCTGCCGCTGTGCCCACTGCTCCAACGACAGGCGAAGCGCGGCCTTGAACGTCGCCTCGAACTCCTCGATGCGCGGCATCGCAGTCGCCAGCAAATCCGCTACCCGCGCGCCAGCGCCCTTATCGCCCGGCGTCCATTCCAGAATCGGTCCCGGGGCTTCCTCGACCACGGCATGAACCAGCGCCGCTCGGCTGGGAAAATAGCGATAGGCGGTGGCCCGTGAGACGCCCGCCGTTTCGGCAACGCCGGTTACCGATGGGGTCATGCCCGATTGCATCAGGCCGATTGCGGCATCAAGCATGAGCCGACGAGTTCGGGCCTTGGCACCCCGCTCGACGCCTGAACCACGGATCGTCGTGACAGTATTTCGCTGATGTGAGACGCTCATATCAATATGATACACGCGTCTCATTTTTGCGCAATGGGCATTGATAGCTGGCGAGTGCGGCAATGCCGACCGTGCGCCTCAGATACAGGCGGAGACGAAGCTGGCCGGCAGCAACACCAGTATCGTCGTGGCGAAGGCGGCCCGGTTGGCCCATTTCGCGGCAATTGCCAAAGTCCCGTTGCCCGGTGCCCAATGGGGGTTGTCCAAGCCAGCCACGCCATAGCCAGCAGCGCCAGCAGATAGGCACCGACCAGGATCAGGCGGTGCTGCGGCCAGCCATAGGCGCAACCAAGCGCCTGCAACGCATAGAGCATGACGAAGGCCAGCGCCCACAGCGAGAAACCGGCAAACAATAGCAACAGGGCGCTGCGGCTTTGCTCGGTCATCGCATGGCCCCAAGAACCAGTACCAGCAACAGCCCCGGCACGATGGCAGCGGCGGCATAGAGGTTCCACAGCATGGCAAGCTCGGGATCGGTGGCCCGGCGGGCCGAGACATAGCCTTGGCGCCAGCGCCAAAGCGCATGCCCTGCCATCAGCGCGGCGATTGCGCAATGCAATGCGCAATATCCCATGGTGACAAAGATCACCGCCAACCGCGCATGCTGGCGCGGATCGCCCATTCCGCCCATCATCGTCATCAGCACCACGGCTGCGAAAAGCTGGGCGACAATTGCGGCAGTCAGCAAAACGACCGGCGAAAGGCCGGCGCGATTGGCCCGCCGCGCCAGATAAGCGGCGCCGCCCCCGGCCAGTGCCCCAGCGCCGGCCAGAATTGCGCTTGTGGCCGATAGAGCGGCGACGGGCAGGGTGCCCCAATTGGGTGCGACTACGGCCGAGAACAGGCCGCCGAACAGCAATGACGCGAACAGCGTTGCATTGGTGACCAGCGCGGTCTGGTTGGCGAGCACGCAGACATTGCCCCTTGCCTCGCCGTCGAACGGGGCAGCTTCGCCCCGCCCAATGTCGACCGGTCCCGGGTCTTGCCTGCGGCCAAGCCGGCTTGGCCAACACAGGAACAATGCCACCACAACCATAGCGGCGAGCGGCGCCAGCCAATATTGGCCAAACAGCAGGGCGAGGAAAAACGCCGCGGTCGCCACAGCCGTCCATAAGGGCAGATAGGTCGGGCGTGGCAGCACGATCACATGATCGATGTCCCCGCTGACCAAATCCACCGCCAGCGTTTCCATCTGCCCATCGCGCGCAAAGCCCAGATAGCCGTGACCGCCCGCCAGCACAGGCCCGATTTTTACGGGCCGCAACTGGTCGGCGCGGCGCTCGATCCGGGGCAGCGAGGCGAAGGCGTAATCGGGGGGCGGGGTGGGCATGGCCCATTCGAGCGTCGCCGCCCGCCGGGGATCACGTCGGAATGGCTTGCCGAAGCGCACCTGCAGCACCAGATCGGCCAGCACCAGCGCAAAACCCATGGCCGGGATAAAGCTCCCGACCGAGGACAGCAGATTGAGCCAATCCCAGCCCCAATTGGGCGGATAGGTGGAGATGCGCCGCGGCATGCCCATCAGCCCCGTTAGATGCATGAGGAAGAAGGTGACGTTGAACCCAATCAGGATCAGCCAGAAGGCCGGCACGGAGAGGCGATAAAGGCTCTGCCGACCGGTAATATGGGGCAGCCAATAATAGAGCGCTGCCAGCATGGGAAACACGAAACCGCCCACCAGCACATAATGCAGATGGGCCACGACAGAAATAGCTGTCATGGGCCCGGGTGTTGAAGGGCACCATGGCCAGCATGACGCCGGTGAGCCCCCCATGACGAAAACGGCGAAGAAACCGGCGACATAGAGCATCGGTACGTCCCAACGTGGCCGCCCGCTGGCCAGCGTCCCGATCCGAGCAAAAATCTGGATGGCCGTCGGCACGGCCACCAGCGCACTCGCCGCCGAGAAAAACGCCAGCGCCAGATGCGGAATGCCCACGGTGAACATGTGGTGCACCCACAGCCCGAAGGACAGAAAGCCCATGGCGACGATGGCGGCGATCAGCGCGCGATAGCCCAATATGGCCCGTTGCGCGAAAACCGGAATGATCGTGGACAGCACCCCGGCCGCCGGCAGGAAGATGATATAGACCTCCGGATGCCCGAACAGCCAGAACAGGTGCTGCCACAGCAGGGGATCCCCGCCGCGCTCCGGATCGAAAAACGGCAGCTCGAACGCCCGTTCCAGCTCGAGCAGGATCGAGCCCGGGATTAGCGGCGGAAAGCCGACCACCATCATGCCGGCCGTGATCAGCATGTACCAGCCAAACAGCGGCATGCGCGCCAGCGACATGCCCGGCGCCCGCATCTTGAGGATGGACACCACGATCTCGATAGCGGCGGTGACGGCGGAGATTTCAACGAATGTGATGCCCAGCAGCCAGACATCGGCATTGATGCCCGGCGTATAGGGGCGCGAGGACAGCGGGGTATACATGAACCAGCCGCCATTCGGCGCCACCCCGGCCAGCATGGCAACGATCAAGATGCTGCCGCCCATGGCATAGCACCAGAATCCATAGGCGGTGAGGCGCGGAAACGCCATGTCGCGGGCGCCCAGCATCTTGGGCAATAGATAAATGGCCGAGCCCTCGAACATGGGAATGGCAAACAGAAACATCATCACCGTGCCATGCATGGTGAAGAGCTGGTTGTAGATTTCGGGCCCGATAAACGCTATGCGGCGTCGCCAGCTGCGCCCGTATCAGCATCGCCAGCAGCCCGCCAATGGCGAAAAACAGCAGGGCCAACAGCATGAAGCGCTTGCCCAGAATGGTATGGTTGACACTCGACAGCCGTCCCCAGCCGGGCGGCGTGCCCCAAATCCGGGACAGCTGCTTGTGCAGGGCAATGGGCGATATCGGCTCGGTCATAAGGGCCCCTCGCGCAGCTGCAGATAGTCCGCGAGCGGATGCGCCTCCACCCGGAACATCATGGTGTCGTGGCCGGGTCCGCAATATTCCGCGCAAATACCCCAATAGATGCCGGGCTCGTCCGCTTCCAGCCGGATGACATTGCGCCGCCCGGGGATCGCATCGATCTTGCCGCCCAGACGCGGCACCCAGAAGGAATGGATGACGTCGGCTGCGGTTACCACCACGTCGACAGGCTCCCCTGCGGGAATATGCAGCGTGCCGTCGTCCGCCAGATCGCTGCCCGGATAGGCAAACCGCCAGTTCCATTGCTCGGCATGGGCCTCGACCGAAAGCGGCGCCTGCCCCCGGGCAGCAATTGTTCCCCCAGCACCGGGGCGGTGCCGGTCAGCAGGATAAGAATGGGCAGCGGCAGGATCAGGCCGCCGCCGACGATCCAGTGCGCGGGGCTGAGCCGGGCCAGCCATTTCGGCCTGATATAGGACAGCGCCAAAAGGCCCATGACCAGCACGAACAGCATGACCGAACCAGCCAGCATGATCCACCACAGGCTCGCCAAATTGTGCGCCCTTGGACCCGCCGGATCGAGCGCCGACAATTGGCCGCTGCAACCCGACAGGGTCACGCACGTTCCAACGAGGACCAATTTGGTGCCGGAGGCGTGCAGATGACGCAGGATAGCGAAGAGCCGATCAGCGAAACGGCGTCCGAACAACCCGCACCCGAGGCCGAGTCCGATCACCCCAATCCGGCCATTCGCGCCGTTGCCGACAAGGATATCGGCTCGGCCATCGCCGTGGCCGGCCACCCCATCCATGCCATGCTGGTGCATTTCCCCATCGCTTTGGTCATCTGCACCACGGGCATCGACGTGTTCTACTGGTGGACGGGCGATCCGTTCTGGGCCGCTGTAGGCCTCTGGTCGGCAAGCGCCGCCTTCGCTTTCGGCGTGTTGGCTGCCATTGTGGGCACGGCGGAATTGCTGGCCGTGCCGGGCATAAGGGTTCGTGTCGCCAGCTGGAACCATGCCGTGGCCGCCATGGTGCTGCTGGCTGTTGCCGGCGCCAATGCCGGCCTGCGCCTCTATTGGCCCGAGCAAATCCTGCCCAATGGCCTGCTGCTGTCCGCATTGGCGGCTATCGCCACCGGATTTGCCGGCTGGCATGGCGGCAAGCTGGTGTTTGATCATGGCGTGGGCCTGCTCATTTCAACCCGCCAATAAGCCTGCCGGCCATTCGGGATAGCGCTCCGGGCTCGAAAAATGCCGCCAGCTCGCCCGACATGGTCAGCGTCGGCTTGCCGAGCACGAGCACCGGGATCGATGCCACCACCAGCAGCGTCGCCGGTACCACTATGGCAAAGCGCCACATCGGATAGCGCCCCTCCGGCTCGAACAGCCTGAGCACCATAAGCCCCGAGAAAATGTGGATGCCCGCCAGCACCGCCACCAGCACCAGCTTGGCCGAGAACCGGGCCCGGTAGGTGCCCCGGAGGAAAATCAGCACGGTCCCCGAGCCGATGGCAAGGAAGGCGGCGGGCGATACCACCCCCACATAAAGCCGCCGCGTAAAGGCATGCAGTCGATGCAGCGGAGTGCCTTCGAGCCCCACGCGTTGCCGATACATGAAGGGCAGGGCGATCAGCCCCGCCGCCCAGAAGGCGATGGCCCCAATATGGATAGCTTTGACCACGACGCTCAGCCAGTCATTGAGCATGGTTGACGCCCGCCTTGCCGCCCGGGCTTTCCAGCAACCGCCACAAAGCCAGCATGAGCAGGGGCACATTCGCCGGCACCCAAAGGATCAGCCCGGCCAATTGCTGGTCCTCCAGCGGCGTCAGCCCGAAGGACGCGGTGGTGCTCAGATGCGGCAGGTAAAGCGGCTGCGGCGCGAAGACGAGCAGCGCCCCGAGCAGTCCCATCTGGATCGATGACACCAGCGCCATGCCGCCCGACAGCAGCGGCGGTCCCCGCAACAGAGCCAGCCACAGCCAGCAGGCCGAGCCAAGCAAGCTGGCCTGCATCGCCCAATAGATCGCCTTATGCCCGAACGTGGCGGCATAAAAGTCGGGTACATGCCAGAGCCAGAGGACCACGCTGGACAGCATCAGCGCCGGCAGCATGCCCAGTGGCGATCTCCACCCGCGCGGCATGGCCGGGACGAGCAGCGGCGCAATCACCATCATCAGCAGGGCGTGATGGGTAATCCTGGCGGAAAACAGCGCGATTGTCAGGGCGCAGAGCGGGGAAACGAACAGGGCAAAGACCAGCAGCCACGCCAGCGCAAAGGCAATCTGCCGCCTGTCGTCGGCCCCCGTAACAGCGCCATGCCAAGCAAAACCCAACCCACCGGGATAACGATCAGGATGGGATCGAAATTCCACCGCGTCCACAGCGTGTCGAGCACCGGCGGGCTGCCGCAATAGCTCATGGAAAAGG
Source organism: Devosia sp. A8/3-2 (assembly GCA_025452255.1). GTDB lineage: Bacteria > Pseudomonadota > Alphaproteobacteria > Rhizobiales > Devosiaceae > Devosia. Next base: position 260,227 of record CP104974.1, on the reverse strand, counting down.
AAAACGCCGCGCCGGGAACCATCAAGCACCGTCTTGTTCGTGAAATCTGGATCGGCCTTCCCCGGCCTTGCGCCGGGGAATGCTCATGCCGCTACTGCTGCTGCGGCAATGCATAGGCGATGAAATAGTCCCCGATCGGGGTTTCCATGAAGTCGTGCCCGCCCGCATTGATCACCACGATCTGGCGGCCGCCGACCTCATAGGTCATGGGCGTCGCCTGCCCGCCGGCCGGCAGCACCACCTGCCACACTTCCTCGCCGGTCTTTATATCGATGGCCCGCAGGATATCGTCGGTCGTTGCGGCGATGAAAAACAGGCCCGAGGCGGTGATCACCCCGCCACCATTATTGGGCGTGCCGATCTCGAGCGGCAGCATGGAGGGAATGCCGAAGGGGCCATTGTTACGGGCCGAGCCGAAGGGGCGGTCCCACAGCACTTCGCGCGTATTGAGATCGATGGCCGCGATCCCGCCATAGGGCGGCTGCTTGCACAATAGGCCCGTAAACGGCACCCGCCAGCCGGCATTGACCCTAATGCCATAGGGCGTCAACGCCTGCGGACTGAGGCTGCCATGCGAGCCTGAGCCGGCATCCGGATTATAGTTCGGATCGGTAATCGGCAGCACACCAAGAGCATCCACCTCTTCGCGCGGCACCAGCTGGTTGAAATTGGGCATGTTGTTGTAATTGGCGATCATGATGCCCTTGACCGGATCGACCGCCACCCCGCCCCAATCCGAGCCGCCATTATAGCCGGGGAACTGGATCCGGGGCTGATCGACCGTGGGCGGGGTATAGACCCCTTCATAGCTCGCTCGGTGGAACTGGATGCGGCACCACAGCTGGTCCAGCGGCGTCGCCCCCACATATCGGCTTCGGTCAGGTCGGGTTTGAGCAGGTTGGGGAAGTCCGTCACATAGGGCTGCGTCGGCGACAGCCGTTCCGGCTCGACGCCGCCCTGTGGCGCGGGGCGCTCCTCGATGGTCACCAGCGGCTCGCCCGTTTCCCGGTTGAGGATATAGAATTGCGCCTGCTTGGAGGGCATGATGATGGCCGGGACCGGGCCGTCCGCAGTGGGAAAGTCCACCAAGGTGCCTTGCCCGCCCGAGTCATAATCCCACACATCGTAATGCACGGTCTGGTAATGCCGAGCGACTCGGCCGGTTTCGACATCCAGCGCCACAATGGCCGTTGAATAGGTGTTTTCCGCATCGGACCGGTCGCCGCCCCAATAGTCGACGGCCGAATTGCCCATCGGCAGGTAGACCGAGCCCAGCTCATCATCGCCCGAGGCAATGGTCCACACATTGGGGGTGCCGGGGGTATAGACCTCGCCCTCCGGCGGGGCGCCGGTCTCGCCCGGCCGACCCATATCCCGAGCCCATTCCAGCTCGCCCGTAACCGCGCTATAGCCACGGATCACCCCCGACGGCGCCTCGCGCGTCTGCCCGTCGCTGACCCGGCTGCCCACCACCAGCACATCGCGCACCAGTGTCGGCGGCGAGGTTGGCGCGTAAAAACCGGGCGCCGTATCGCCAATGCCTTCGAGCAGGTTGACGCTGCCGCCAGTGCCGAAGTCGGGGCAGGGCTGACCGGTCTGGGTATCGAGGGCGATCATCCGCGCGTCATGGGTCAGGTTCACCACCCGCGTCGCGCACAATTCCCCTGCTGTAGCGGTGGGGTCTTCGAAATAGACCAGTCCCCGGCAGGAGGCGTTGTAGCCGACGGCATCGCTCGACACGACCGGATCATAAGTCCAGATCTGAGTGCCGGTCGCTGCGTCGAGCGCGGTGATCTTGTTCAGCGCCGAGCACAGATAAAGCCGGTCGCCCACTTTGACAGGGGTGTTCTGGTTGCCGAAAGGCTCACCGTCACTGGGCAGGTCCCCGGTGCGGAATTCCCAGATTTGCTCGAGCTGATCGACATTGTCGCGCGTGATCTGCTCTGAGCGGCGAATAACGCGTCGCCTTATGTGTGCCGCCATAGGCGGGCCAATCAACCCCGGTCTCAAGGGCAACATAAGTTGGTGCCGCAGGCGGCGGAGCGGCAGGGCCGGGCTGCGCCGGTTCTACCTCGACAGGCGGGGTTTCGACCGCCGGCGCATTCTCCTGCGCCAGCAGGCGCCCGGCGCCGCTATTGCCGATTGCAACTACGCCCAGTGCCGCAATGATCGTCACCGCCGAGGCAGCCACGCCGCTACGCAAATGCCAGCCGCCCTTGCGCAGCGCGGGCAGGGTGGTCAGCACGAGAATGAGCACCACGCTCGGGGCGATCAGCCGGGGCACCTGCGCCCAGCCATCGAGCCCGGCCTCCCACAGCGCCCAGATAAGCGTGCCCACATAGGTCGCAAGATAGACCCAGAGGGCGGCACTGCTCCGCCGGTAGAGCAGAACCGCTGTTGCCAGTAGGCCTATGCCGGCGGGCAGATAATACCGAGACCCGCCCAATGCGATCAGCCGAGGCGCCACCGGCCGCGATCGGCAAACCAAAGATCAGGATGACGGTGGCGACCAGCATCGCCCACCAGAATACGGCACCCCTCGCGTTTTCGCCGTTCGCCATCCGCCGTCTCCTCGCATTACTGACAAGGACCCAACGCGTCGGCACGGCCACAGTTCCGCCGTGTTGCGGACTCGGCGAAACTGTTGCAAGTCCCGGCAAATTTGATCGCCGGACCTCAGGATTTCAGCGTATTAGAGCCATGTGGGCGCTGGCCGCTTCTGACATGCGAGCAGATCACTGCCTTAAAAGGGTCGATTTGTCGCGCCGTCCGGCTCACACGCCCACGAAGTCCCGCGTCGCCTGCAGGATCTCTTCCGACAATTCATCGGTGTCGGCGATGCGCGCCGAGGATGAGGCCGCCGATCATCGCCGCCCAGCTACCGATGGCACGGGTGCTTTGTTCCTTGCCGCCGCTGGCAAAGGCCTCGACCTGCTTCTGGATCATCGCGCTGAGCACGTGCCGGCTCTCGGCCGGCCCGCGGGATATTTCGGTGCCGAGCGCCGCAAAGACGCAGCCATTGCCCGGATTGTCGCGATGCTGCTGCGTCAGATATTGGCTGGCAAAGGCTTGGATATCGCCGGCCGGAACAAATCCCCCGTTACTGGCCAGCGCGTCCGCCGGGGCCTCGTTGAGCAATTCCTGCTTGCTGGCGAAGTGACGCGGAAACCCGCCATGGGTCAGCCCCGCAGCGTCCATCACCTGCGCCACGCTCACCCCTTCTACCCCCGTTCGCGGAACAGATGGCCGGCCGCGTCCACGATGGCCTTCCGGCTCTGCGCCTTCTGCTGCTGACTGGTTCCCATGGTTCAAACTCCGCACAATTTAGATGATGGTCATCATCTTGACAATCAGGATGATGGTCATCATCTATGTGGCATCGATCAACCCGGTTTACAACAGGTACTCAAATGTCCACCGCACTCATCACCGGCGCTTCGGCCGGCATCGGCGCTACCTATGCCCGCCGCCTCGCCGCCCGCGGCTATGACTTGACCATCGTGGCACGCACCACGGCCAAGCTCGAACAGCTGGCAGCAGAACTCACCAGCACTCATGGCGTCAAAGTCGAGATCCTGACCGCTGATCTCACCGACACCACCCAATTGGCAAAGATCGCCGATCGTCTCCGCTCCGGCGCCCCGATCGACCTGCTCATCAACAATGCCGGCGATAGCCTGCCGGGCACCTTCATCACCACCCGGCCGGCTGATCTGGATTGGCTGATCCAGCTCAATATCACCGCACCCACCTTGCTCGCCTCGGCAGCCGTTGCCGGCATGATCGAGCGCGGCCATGGCAGCATCGTCAATGTCGGTTCGGCCACTGCCCTGCTGCCGGAATATTTCCCCGGCATTTATCCGGCCACCAAGGCCTATATCCTGACCTTCTCGCAGGGCTCGGCCGCCGAAGTCGGCCCCAAGGGCATCTATGTGCAAGCCGTGGTGCCGGCCGCCACCCGCACCGCGATCTGGGACCGCTCGGGCGTCGACGTCGATAACCTGCCCAATGTCATGGAAGTCGATGATCTGGTCGATGCGGCCCCGGTCGGCTTCGACCGCAAGGAAGCCGTCACCGTCCTGCCGCTGGGCGATCTGTCCCTTTGGGAAGCCTATGAGACCGCCCGCCTCAGCATGGGCCCCAATATTAGCGGCACACCAGCCGAACGCTACCGCAAGGTCGCCTGAGCCACGGCTGGCGCCGTACAGGCGCCAGCTATACCCGCCCACGGCGCGGCTCGAACAGGCGGTCGCGCGAGCCGGTCAGGTGGGTTTTCATCATCTGGCGGGCGCCCTCGGCATCGCCTAGCCGGATGGCTTCAAAGATCGCCGTATGCTCGATGAACACATGGTTCAGCCCGTCGCTGGTGCTGCGCAGCGACATGCCGTGAAACCGCATGCCCACCGCGATATGCTCTTCCAGCGCCTGCATGGCGGTGGCAGAAATAGGGATTGGCCGAAGCCTTGGCAATGCCCAGATGAAACATGAAATCGGCATCGGCGCGGTGCGCCTGCCTATTGGTGGCGTCGCGCAATAGATCAAGCGCCGATTTGATGTCCTGCAGCGAGCGGTCGGTGCGGCGATGGGCGGCCATGGCAGCGGCTTCCGGCTCCATGGTCAGGCGAAAATCGTAGCAATGCTGCAGGTCGGACAGGTTCTCCATCTGCCCGAAGCCAAGCGGTTCGCGCAGGCCATGGTCGCGCACGAAACTGCCCGCGCCGCGCCGCGAATAGATCAGCCCCCGGTCGCGCAGGCGTTGCAACGCGTCGCGTACCACAGGGCGGGATACACGGAATTCGGCGGCCAGCGTATGTTCGGTGGGCAGGCGTTCATCCACGCCATAGGCGCCTGATTTGATGGCCCGCAGGATCCGGTCAAAGACCGCGTCAGAAAGGCTGCGTCTTACGTTGAGACCATCTGACATCACTGTTTGTGTCACTCCCATTCGTGCCCACCGGGAGACGCCGGGAGGCGGACAAGCGTGTCCTTGTCCCCAAAACCCCCGATTTGGTGATTATCGTGAAACCGCCGGCCCGGGCAATAGGCAGCCCCGGCAGAGCCTCGCCGACGAGGGTGATCAGCCCGATGCCCAGCGCCTCAAGGATCGCCTGCGCGGTGGCACCCCCTGACAGCACCAAAGCCGTCCCCGCCGCCGGCGCCAGCCCTTGCAGCACCCGCGCCAGATTGGCCGCAACCACGGCCGGAGCCGCCGGTTCAACGCCCGCTGTCGCCTGCAACAGGGTGAGGCGGCCGGTGACGAGGTCTGCGGCCACACCGTTCGGCGCCCCGATATAGGCCAGACCGGGATAGCGCTCGCGCAAGGCTTCGGCCTGTTCCACGGTGATCGGATCGGTAGAACCGATGACGCAGATGACCGCGGTGCCAGCTGCCAATTGCGGCGCGGGCACGAGCCGGTCCGACCATTGCTCGGCCAACGCCTCCGCCAGCCCCCGCGCGCCGATCATCAGGTCATGATCGTGCTCGCGCAATGCCGCAGCAATCTGCTGTTGGCTCGTCGCATCGGGAATAATGGCCTTGGCCGCATGCTCGCCCAGCCGCGCGGCCACATCAATCGACTGATCCAGCCCGAACCCGCCCAGCTGCCCGTCCCGAACCCAGCGCCCGAAAGCAGGAATGGCCGGGACAACGAGACTGCGCGTATGCGGAATGGCGTCAAGCTCGGCGGCAATATTGCCCTTGAGCCGGGAGTCGATCTTCTTGAAGATCGGCAGCTCTGCCGGCAGGCGCGACACCACCTCCGCGACAGCACAACGCGCCGCCTCGGGCGCAATTTCCCGGCTGTCGGTCGAAACCCCGATAATGTCCGCGCCGCTGGCCAGCGCCTCGGGCAAGGTCTCTGCGCCCAGCGCGATCACCGTGGACAGCCCTCGCATGGCAAAAGGCGCGCTGGCGTCGAGCGCGCCCGTTAGATCGTCCGCGATAATAATCAGACGCGTCATGCCTGCGCCGTGGCGAGCAAGCGGCGCTGCGCCTGCACGTCCGGGTCCGGATCGAGCGCCGCAGCCAGCAGGCGCTGGGTATAGGGATGGCTGGGCGCGCTGAAAATCTGCTCGGTGGGTCCCCGCTCGACGATCTCACCCGCCTTCATGACGATGACCGTATCGGCGAAATCGCGCACCACGCCTGTGTCATGGGCGATGAACAGGAACGAAATGCCCAGCCGCTCACGCAGATCATCGAGCAGTGCGATCACCTGCGCTCGGATCGACACATCAAGCGCCGACACGGCCTCGTCGCAGATGATCAGTTCGGGTTCGAGCGCCAGCGCCCGGGCAATGGCGATGCGCTGGCGCTGCCCGCCCGAGAATTGATGCGGATAGCGGCTGGCATGTTCGGGGCTGAGCCCCACCTGTTCGAGCAATTGGCGCACCCGCACCTGCCGCTCGCTGCGGTCCGGCATCAGCCGATGAATATCCCAGCCTTCGGAAATCAGCTGATAGACCGACATGCGCGGATTGAGTGATTGGGTGGGGTCCTGGAACACCATCTGGATCTGCCGGCGTACTCCCAGCAGTGCTGCGGGGCTCATGGCCAGCAGGTCCTGCCCCTTCCAGAACGCGGCCCCACTATCGGCGTCCTCAAGCCGCAGGATGGCGCGGGCCAGCGTCGACTTGCCAGAGCCGCTTTCCCCCACCACCGCCGGGCTCTGCCCGCGCGCCGGGGTCAGCAGAAACGTCCTTGAGCGCGGTGAAACGGCCATAGGTCTTGCACAAGGCCTTGGCTTCGAGCAGCAGCGGCAGGCCGGCATCCAGCGTCTTGATTTGTCCCTTGCCCGGCGCCGATCCGATCAGCTTTTGCGTATAGGCATGCTGGGGCGCGTGATACACATCGCGCACCGAACCCTGCTCGACGATTTGCCCTTGGCTCATCACCACCACGCGGTCGGCGATCTCGGCAACGACGCCCAGATCATGGGTAATCAGCACCGGGCCCATGCCGGTTTCGGCCTGCAATTCCTTGAGCAAAGCCAGCACATCGGCCTGAATGGTTACGTCAAGCGCGGTGGTCGGCTCGTCCGCAATCAGGATATCGGGCTTGAGTGCCAGCGCCATGGCGATCATCAGGCGCTGGCGCTGCCCGCCGGAAAACTGGTGCGGATATTTGCCCACCGCCTCGTGCGGTTCGGGAATGCCCACGCGGTTCAGCAGATCCAGTGTGCGGGCGCGTGCTTCGCTCATTGAGCGACCATGCGCCGTCATCATCTCGGCAATCTGCCAGCCCACCTTATAGACCGGGTTGAGATGGCTGAGCGGGTCCTGGAAGATCATGGCGATGCGCTTGCCATTGATGGCGCGGCGCTGCTCATTGCTCATGGCGAGCAGGTTCTGGCCCTCGAAATAAATCTCGCCGGCAATGATCTGGGCGGGCGGAATATCGAGAATATTCATTACGGCCGAGGCCGAGACCGATTTACCCGACCCGCTCTCGCCCAATACGGCCGGGGTCTCGCCGCGATCGACGCTCCAGGAGACGTCGCGCACGGCATGCACCGTGCCGCGCGCGGTGTGGAAATCGACCGACAGATTGCGCACTTCAAGCAGGGCGTTACTCATCTTTGGTGCTCCGGGCTTCCAGCCGCCAGCGCTGGGACGGGTCGAGCGCCACGCGCATCCAGTTGGACAACAGGTTCAGCGACAGCGTGGTGATGACGATCAGCAGCCCCGGCCAGAAGGCCAGCCACCACGCGGTCGTCAGATAGGGGCGGCCCCGGCTGACCATCAGGCCCCGTGTAATGTCGGGCGGCTGGATGCCGATGCCCGGGAACGACAGCGAGGATTCGGCCAGCATGACGAAGGCAAAATCCAGCGTTGCAATGGTCACCAGCGTCGGCGCCACCACCGGCAGGATATGGCGCAGGATGATGCGGCCATTGGAGGCGCCCATGACCACGGCGGCCTGCACGAACATGCGCTGGCGCACTTCGAGCACTTCGGCGCGGGTGGTGCGCAGATAGATCGGGATGCGGGTAATCGCCAGCACCGGGATCATGTTGGGGATCGAGGGCCCCAGCACATAAAGCACGATCACCGCGATCAGCAGCGAAGGGAACGACATGATCACATCGGCCGAGCGCATGATCGCTTGCGACACATGCTTGCCCAGATAGCCGGCCAAAAGGCCTAGCACCGCGCCAACCACCATGGCCGCGAGCACCGTGCCGGCGGCAACCAGCATGGTGCTGCGGGCGGCGACGATGAGGCGGGCCAGCATGGGGCGCCCCAGCGAATCTCCACCCGAGACAAAGGCCCAGCCCTGCGCCAGATCGAAGGGCGGGCTATTGCGGCCGCGCAGGTTCTGGCTGGTCGCCAGATCGCTCAGCAAGGCCGGGCCCAGCAGCGCGAACAGCACGATGATGACCAGCACGATGGCCGACACGAAGGCCAGCTTGTCGCGCCACAACATGGCCAGCAGCGGCGTCACCCGGCTTTTGGTGGGGGCAGGCGGGATGGCGGTGGACAGATCGGACATGGCCTTGCTCCTCAATGCCGAATGCGCGGATCGAGCAGGCCATAGGCAATGTCGATCAGGATGTTCATGAGGAAAATGGCAATGGCGGTGACCATGATGGCGGCCAGCACGACATTGAAATCGCGCTGCAGGATGGAATCGATCATCAGCTTGCCGATGCCGGGAAAGCCGAAAATGGTCTCGACGATCACTGCGCCATTGAGCATGGCGGCAGCCTGATCGCCGATCACCGTGATCACCGGCAGCATGGCATTGCGCAGCGTATGCACGAAAATGATCGGCAGGTTACGCACGCCCTTGGCGCGGGCCGTCTTGACATAGGGGGCCGACAGGGCGCCCAGCATCGAGCCGCGCACCACCTGCACGATCAGCCCGAACGGGCGGATGAACAGCACCGCGATGGGCAATATCCAGTGCCGGGGCGTGCCGACCCCGGAGGTGGGCAGCCAGCTCAGATTGATCGCGAAGATGACGATGGCAACGATGGCGATCCAGAAATCGGGCGCGGAAGCGGCAACCAGCGAGACGATAGACACCAGCCGGTCAGAAAAAACCGCCGACATTGAAAGCGGCCAGCGCACCCAGCACGATGGAGGCAATCACCACCAGCGTCATGGTGATCAGCGCCAGCGGCAGCGTCCGAGCATAGGCTTCCAGCACGACCTCGATGGCAGGGCGGGCCTTGCGCAGCGATTGACCGAAATCCAGATGCAGGAAATCCCACACATAGCGGCCGAATTGCTCGAACAGCGGCAGGTCGAGCCCGTTCAGCGCGCGGAACTGTGCCTTCATCTCTTCAGTGGCATCGATCGGCAGGAACAAAGCTGCCGGATCGCCGGTGAGCCGCGACAGGAAAAAGACCAGCACCAGCAGGCCCGGGAGCGACAGCAGACTGGCAATGGCCCGCTGCGAGATCAGTTTGGTCATGGCCGGCTATCCCTGACAAGTGACGCGATGCCGGGACCAGCCCGGCATCGCCAGAGTATGAACCTGAGGCAGGCTTACTTGAAGCCGATCTCGGACAGCTGCAGCTGCTGGTTGGTCGCGATGGTCGGCGTGAAGTCCAGACGTTCGCTGACGCGGCTGAGGCCAACCATATGGAACAGCAGGACGTCGGCGGCGATATCGTCGTGGACATAGGCGAACAATTCGGACCACAGGGCCGCACGTTCGTCCCCGGTTGCTGCCGAAGCGCGGGCAATCAGGTCATCCACCTTGGGATCGTTGACGCCCGACTGGGTGCCCTCGCTGTCATATTTGAAGAACATCGAGAAGGCCGGGTCGCCGCGGCTATTGTCGTGCTGCGCCGGGACCGGGCGCGTGCCGGTGCTTTCGGGATAGGGCTTGGAATAATACTGCTCGTGTTCGGCAACTTCCACCATGCGCAGCGTGGCGTTGAAACCGACTTCGTTGAGCATCTGCACCGGGGCCTCGGCGACCTCGGTCACGTTAGGGAAGTTCTCGGTGCGGGCCACGACCTCAATCGGCAGGCTGGTATCGACGCCATCGGCCTTGGCTTCGGCGAGCAGCGTCTTGGCCAGCTCAGGATCGAAGGCCGGCGGCGACAGGTTCGGGTTCCAGCCCAAAGTGGTCGGCGGCACCATGGCGACGGCCAGCTCGGTCCCCTCGGGCAGCACGGTGCCGATAAAGGCCTCGCGTTCTGATGGCCGCGTTCAGTGCCTGACGAACCCGCAGGTCGCTCGTCGGAGCGTCCCGGCTGTCGATCCGCAGATAGACGGTTTCCGAATTGAGGTAACTGAAATCGGTCGCCTTGTTATCGGCGACTTCGGCCGTGATCTGGGGCGCGATATCGGCTTCGCCCGCGGCAACCATGCCGGCGCGAACGGCGGGCTCGGAGCGGAACAGGTAAGTAGCCTTGGTCACCGCCGGGGCTTCACCCCAATAATCGTCGCGGCGATCGAGCACGATCTGCTGGCCGGCGGTCCACTCGCTCATCGCATAGGGACCGGTGCCGATCGGATCGCGCACGAATTCCATCGGCGTTTCCGACGGCACGATAGTGACCGGGCTCATCAGCAGCGGCAGGATCGGCTGGGCCGGCTCGGCCTTGACGTCGATCGTGGTGTCGTCGACCACGGTAAAGGTCAGGTCCGTGTCGGCGAAATAGCGCGCTTTCGCAGCTCATCTGGTCGGAGAACACGCGGTCGAACGAGTGCTTGACGTCATTGGCGTCGAACGCGGTGCCGTCCGAGAAGGTGACGCCCGGGCGCAGCTTGAACTGCCAGTGCCATCGCCCTTGTCTTCCCAGCTTTCGGCCGGGCGCGGCATCAGGCCCTTGTCGCCGCGCACGTCCAGCTCGGTCAGCGTTTCGCTGATATTCTGCAGGATGACGCGGCCGATATTGGAGCGCGTGGCCATGCAGGGATCGACCGAGTCGAGTTCCTCGCTGAGCACCACGGTAATGTCGGTATCGGCGGACTGCGCCACGGCCGGGGCAATGGCGCCCGAAGCCAGCAAGCCGGCGATCAGAATCTGTTTGAAAATCAATTCTACCTCCCTGTGCAGCTAGGCGAGACGTAAGCGCCGCTGCGGAGCGCCCACTCGTTTCCTCAGGGCGCCAGCTTGGCCGGTCCACCCGTGGGCGGCACTATCTAGCGCCGGTCAATAGTTGTCAAACAAAAATCAGAAAATGCGCCAATGACCAATGCGTTTGAAAATTAAGTAATTGGAATATAACGATAATATGCAGATCATCCATAAGGCTGTGAATTTCACGACCGGAATAATAACTTGACAACATTGCGCCGGACAGCAAGTTTGCGGCAACCGGGAGGCGGGGAGAGACATGACTCCAGACGAGATCGCGGCGCGCATGACAGGGCAGATCGAGCCAGCAGGCCAAGGCGTGCAGCAGGCCTATCTGCCCTCGCCCATGGTGCAGAATCATGCCGCTTTCATCGAGCGCCTCGACGATGGCACTCTGGCCTGCCTATGGTTCGGCGGTACGCTCGAGGGCAAGGCCGACATTTCCATTTTCGGCTGCACCACGGCCCCCGGCAGCGATCGCTGGTCGGCGCCGATGCGGCTGAGCGACGATCCGGAGCGGAGCGAGCAGAATCCGGTGCTGACGCGGGACGGGCAGGGGCATTGGCAGCTGTTTCACACCGCCCAGCCTTCCGGCAACCGGGACGAATGCCTGTTGCGGGCGCGCCAAATCACGCTGACCGATGGCGTTCTGAGCGGGGGCGTGCCGCGCATCCTCGATCTGCCTTTGGGCACCTTCGTGCGCGGCCGTTTCTGTGCGGCGCAAAGATGGCGCTCGGATGATGCCGGTCTTCCGTTGCATTTCGCGCCCGGGCCAGCGCTGGAACGGCAGCCACGATACCGCCGGTGTCGCGGTGAGCCGGGACGATGGCGCCACTGGACCATGACCGAGGTGCCCGGCTCGATCGGCTCGGTACACATGACCATCGTACCGCTCGACGGCGAGCACATGGCCGCCTTCTACCGCCGCCGCCAGTCCGATTTCGTGCATCGCTCGGAAAGCCATGATGGCGGGATGACTCGGTCGGCGCCTGAGCCGACCGATGTGCCCAACAACAATTCCTCCATCAATGTCATCCGCCTTGCCGACGGGCGCCTGGCCATGCTGTGCAATCCGGTCTCGGCGGCGACATCGAGCGACCGCCGCACCTCGCTTTATGACGAGATCGAAGAGGGCGATGACCGCCCCGACGCTACTGGCGGCTGTGCCCCCATCTGGGGTGTGGCCCGCGCGCCGCTGACCCTGTGCATATCCACCGATGGCGGCAGCACTTTCCCGCTGCGCCGCATCGTCGATGACAGCCCCGGCACGTGCCTCTCCAACAATTCGGTGGATGGGCGCAACAAGGAACTATCCTACCCCTATCTGCTGGAAGACGGCGATGGCGCGATCCATCTCGCCTATACCTATTTCCGGCGGGCCATCAAATATGTCCGCCTGCCCAAGGGCTGGATCGACGGAGACGCAGCATGAGCGAGCTGATTGGCATTACCATGGGTGACCCGGCCGGGGTCGGCCCTGAAATCGCGGTCCGCGCCGTGGCGGAGATGTCGCCTGCCGACCGCGCCCGCACCCGCATCTATGGCAATCGCGCCACGCTGGACCTTGCCGTCGCCGCCACCGGCGCCACGATCGCGCTCGATGGCCCGGTCGAGGACCTGCCGATCGAGGGTGGCCCGCTGCCCCGGGGGAAGCTTGATCCCCGCGCCGGCGATGCCGCCTTCCGCTTCATCGAAAAGGCCGTGCGCGACGCCCAGGGCCGGCATGATCGGCTGCATCGTCACCGCGCCGATCAACAAGGAAGCCCTCAACCCGGCCGGTCATCACTATGATGGGCATACCGGCATGCTGGCGGCGCTGACCGGGCAGAAATCGGCCTTCATGCTGCTGGCCTCCGAGCGCCTCAAGGTCATTCACGTCTCCACCCACGTTTCCCTCAAGACCGCCATTGACCGCGCCACGCCTGAGCGCATCCTTGCCACCATCCGCGCCGGCAATGATCACCTCAAGCGCATCGGCTACGCCAAGCCGCGTATCGCTGTGGCCGGCATCAATCCCCATTGCGGCGAAAGCGGCCTGTTCGGCACCGAGGATGATGTGCAGGTCGTGCCCGCCGTGGCTTTGGCCCGCGCCGAGGGCATCGACGTGCAGGGCCCGATCTCGGCCGATACCGTCTATCACCGCGCCTATAATGGCGCCTTCGATCTGGTGATCGCGCAATATCACGATCAGGGGCACATCCCCATCAAGCTCGTGGCCTTCGATACCGCCGTCAATGTCTCGCTGGGCCTGCCCATCGATCGCACCTCGGTCGATCACGGCACCGCCTTCGACATTGCCGGCACCGGCAAGGCCAACCACACCAATATGAACGAAGCCATCGCCTATGCGCGCGCCCGGCCGGGGGAAACAAGTGACCAATCCGACGAGCAATCTCCCCATTAGCGGCGTCTTCTGCGCCTCGGCGACCCCGATCCTTGAAGACGGCACGCCCGACCACACAGCCTTCGCCGCTCATTGCCGGGCCCTGCTGCAGGATGGCTGTGACGGCATTGCCCTGCTCGGCACCACCGGCGAGGCCAATTCCTTCAGCATCGCCCAGCGCCGGGCATTGCTCGAACAGGTCATTGCCGCCGGCATCGATCCCCAGCGCCTGCTGCCCGGCACCTCCCAGACCAATGTCGCCGATACCGTCACCCTGATGCGCCACGCCGTTGAGGCCGGGGTGAAGGCCACGGTCGTACTGCCGCCTTTCTATTACAAGGGCGTCAGCGACGAGGGTCTGTTCCGTTTCTATGCCGAAGCCATCGAAGGCGTCGGCCGCGACGATCTGCGCGTCGTGCTCTATCACATCCCGCCTATCGCCCGTGTCGGGCTGTCGCTGGAACTGGTCGGCCGCCTGCTGGAGGCTTTCCCCGGCATCGTGGTCGGCATCAAGGACAGCTCCGGCAAGCTCGACAGCATGCAGGCCTTTGCCTCCAGCTTCGCCAATTTCTCGGTGCTCGCCGGGGCCGATCCCTTCATGCTGCCGCTGCTGCGTTCGGGCGGCGCCGGCTGCATCACCTCCAGCTCCAATCTCATCGGCAAGCATCTGCGCGTGGTGTTCGACCACTGGCATGACCTGGCCCGAGCCGCCCGCGTGGACCGTGCACAGGAACGCATCAACGCTCGGCGCGACCTCTCCAACGCCTATGTGCAATTGCCCACCATCAAGGCCATGCTGGCCCGCCGCCGCAATCACCCCGGCTGGACGCGTGTGCGTCCTCCGCTGGTCGAACTCGGCCGAGCCGAGCTCGACACGGTCTGGACCCAGATGGCCGAACTCGAGGCGCAGGACAATGGCTGACATTACCCTGTCCATGGCCCGGCCGATCACCCTGCTGCAGCCCGCGCGGCTCGAAATCGGCGCCGGCGCCGTTGCGCGCTCGGCCGATTGGGCTGCCCCCTATCGCCGTGTTTTCATCGTGGCCATGGCGCCCACCGTCGGCTTTGTCGAACGCATTGGCCTTTCCGGTATCGTCGAAACCTTTATCGACCTGCCGCCCGAGCCCGATCTGCCGGCCGTTGAAGCCGCCCACGGCCGCTGCTCATGCCTTCCGGCCCGATCTGGTCATCGGGCTGGGCGGTGGCTCGGTGATGGACGTGGCCAAGCTGGTCGCTGTGCTCTGGGATAGCGACAAGGCGGTGCCCGATGTCGTCGGCGTCGGCAAGATCGATGGCCGCCGCACGGCATTGGCCCAGTGCCCACCACGTCCGGCACGGGTTCGGAAGCCGGCATCCGCTCGCTGGTCACCCATCCCCAGACCTTGGCAAAGCTCGCGGTCGAAAGCCCGTTCATGCTGGCCGATATCGCCATTCTCGATCCCGAGCTGACCTATTCCGTACCGCCCGCCGTCACCGCGGCCACCGGCGTCGATGCGCTGGCCCATTGCGTTGAAGCCTTCACCAATATCAAGGCGCATCCGCTGATCGATGGCTATGCAACGCTGGGCATCTCGCTGGTCGGGCGCTATCTCGCCCGCGCCGTAGCCGATGGCGCCGATACCGAAGCCCGCGCCGGCATGATGCTTGCCTCCTATTACGGCGGCGTTTGCCTCGGCCCGGTCAATACCGCGGCTGGCCACGCCCCGGCCTATCCGCTGGGCACCCGCCTCAAGCTGCCCCATGGCACGGCTAATGCGATCATCTTTCCGCATGTGCTGGCCTTCAACGCCCCCGCCAATCCCGGCAAGACAGCCGAAATCTGCCGGCTGCTCGCGCTGCCACCGGCCGATGGCTCGCCGGAAATCCGGCCGGCGCCATGGATTTCTGCCGTAAGCTGGGCATCGAAATGGGGCTGTCCCGGCATGGCGCCACAACCGAAGCCCTGCCCGAATGGGCCGCCGAGGCCCATGCCATCCGCCGGCTGATGGACAACAATCCCCGGCCCATGGCCGTGGAGGATGTCCTGCAAATCTACAATACCGCCATGGGCTGAGGCTCCGGCAGCGCTCAGCGCCGGCGCTGCCGCATGTCCCGCGCCAGCACCAGCATGAGTTCGAGGATGACCCCGCCCGAAGCGCTGAGCCATTTGCCGATCAGCTCGATGCCGCGTACGTCGCGGACCGGCACCGGAATTGCAGCACTTCAAAGCCGATGGCGGCCGCGACCGCCACGGCGATGCCGAACCAGACTCGGCCGGGAAACGCCGCGGCGCAGACAAAACCCAGCAGGAAATAGGAGGCAAGGACGAAAAACGGCGACGGGCTGGCCCAAGGGTCCAGCGCGTCCCAGGCCAGCGTCACGATCAGGACGACCGCGACGATTCTGAGGGAATAAACAGTTCCGGAATATCCGCTCACTGGCCTCACTTGCCTCCTATTGCTTGCCGAGTTTACCCGCGGTTCAGCTTGAGCTTACCGGCTTCATAGGCCGTCCGGCAATCGGTCGCGTCATGCATGATATCGTCCCGGATCAGCTCGGTGGCGGTCATGCCCGAGCCGATGAAGCGCAAATCGTCGCATTCCCCGTCATTGGCATATTCGCCCTCGTCATCGCCAAAATCGATACTACCGTCCTCGGCCACGCCGCGGATCGTCAGCTTGCCGGCGTTGAAGGCGGCTTCTGCAATCGCTGGCATCATGCAGCACGTCGTCGCTGAGCAGGTCCGTGGCGGTCATGCCCGGTCCATCGAACCGCGGATCGTCGCATTCCCCATCGTGGAATAATCGCCATTGTCGTCGCCAAACGAATAGGCCGGCGCAGCATGGGCTGGCCCCGCCGCCAGAACCATAAAAGCGGCGACGCCCCAGATAGCCAGTCTCGTCATATCAAGCTCCTCAAAACCCCAAAAAGGGACGCAGGCTCGCTGCGGCGTCCCGGTGACACGACCCATGTGCCGGCCGCAAAGGAGCCACAATTCATGTCGGGATTATGTCGCTGGCCCTGACGCCGGCCCGTAACCCCCATCCACTTCATTGAGCACCAGTCTGGCGCCAGCGGAACCGCACCATCGGGCCGACGTTGATCGGCTACTTGGCTGCGCCGCAAAAGGAGAGGAGATGATGCGCTTTATCCACGACAACGGGCTTTCGCTGGCCCTGCTCGCCGTGTTCCCGGTCACTGCGGGCGGCATGCTGATCACCGGCTGGTTCGACCAAAATGCCGAACTGGCCCGCCATGACGCGCCTGCCATCGGCCTCTTCGCCTATTTCGTCAGCCCAGCCTTCCTCTCCCCGTTGTTTGAAAACTGGGAGAGCGAATTCCTGCAAATGTCGGCCTATGTGCTGATGACGGTCATGCTGTTCCAGCGCGGCTCCTCCGAATCCAAGGATCCCGACAAGTCCAATCCCGAAGACGCCGACCCAGCCAAAAAGCGCCGGGATCTCAAGGCGCCCGGCCGGTGCGCGCCGGTGGGCTATGGAGCGCGGTCTATTCCCAATCGCTCGGCTTGGCGCTATTGGCGCTGTTCATCCTCTCCTTCCTGCTGCACTGGCTGCAAAGCACCGCTGACGCCAATGCGGACGCCCTGCTGCATGGCGAGGCCACCCAAACCGCTCGGCAATATCTGGCCGATCCGCATTTGTGGTTCGAATCCTTCCAGAACTGGCAATCGGAATTCCTCTCTACCGCCGTGCTGGTCCTGCTCTCGATCTGGCTACGCCAACGTGGCTCCCCGAATCCAAACCCGTCGCCGAACCACATACCAAGACGGGGCATTAGCTCGGCGCGCCGGTAGCCGCCCGCTATCGACGCCGTTTCAGATATTCGTGCCTCGCTTCCGCAATGACCTTTCTGGTCCAAAGCTGACGTCCTGATTTACGGCTTTCCCGAGAGGCTGCCCGCGGCTAGGGTCCGCGCGTACGAGCGTGGGAAATTCGGGATAATCTCGTCATGGTGTCGGAGGAAGTCTTCCAACCTTGGCTGTCACGCTGGCATTTGGTGCCGGAAGGTGAAGCCATCTGCACGCACAGCAGCCGCTTGCTGCCGGTGCAAAGTGATGGCGCGCCGGCGATGTTGAAGATTGCAACGGCTGAGGAAGAGATCAACGGCGCGCACCTGATGGCTTGGTATGCCGGGAACGGGGCCGCTCGCGTGCTTGCCCATGAAGGTCCCGGCCTGCTGCTTGAGCGTCTCAGTGGGCAGAAAAGCCTCATCGAGATGGAACGTTCAGGCCGGGGGGAGGAGGCGACGAGGATCATCTGCGAGGTCGTGGCGAGGCTGCATGCCGCAAGAGATCGCATGCCGCCGCAAACGCTATATCCGATGGCGACGTGGTTTCTTCCCCTTGAGCCTGCGGCGACGCGATTGGGAGGCGTTTTGACAAAGTCCGCAACCGCCGCACGCGAACTTCTAGCTATGCCCCAGCACGTCGTTCCCCTGCATGGCGACATCCACCATGGCAATATCCTCGACGGGGACGAGCGTGGTTGGCTCGCGATCGATCCGAAAGGGGTGCTCGGCGAGCGAGCCTTCGATTACGCCAACCTGTTCTGCCACCCCGAAGCCAAGGTCGCCAAAGAAGTCGGCCGGCTAGAGCAGCGGATCGACATTGTAGCAAGAGACGCGAATCTGGATCCGAAGCGGCTCTTGAAGTGGATCTTGGCCTATGCAGGCTTGAAGTCTGTCTGGACCATGGAAAGAGAAGGTAATGGCCAAGAGGCGCGCGAACTCACAATCGCCCAAATGGCCGCAGCCGCGCTAGGACTTTAGCGAACGTCACGGCCGCTCAATTGAAGACCGCTTTTGGAGTAAAGCAGCCGGTAGCAGCAGATCATTGGCACGACCCCTCATACCAAGACCGGGCATTAGTTCACCGGTGCGCAGACCGCCGGACGCTGCCGACCCATTTCTGTCGCTAATGCGAATTTGGTATACGCAAGACGGCCATTGGCACCATCGCCAAGCGCCGCCGTTGAAACCCTTCACGAGTAGACACTAATGCGTCGCTGGATAATCGTACTTGTCGTCGTTGCGCTGGCCATCTCCGCACTATTCGGCGCCTTGCAATTGAGCAATGCCAGAACCTTCCGAGTCCTTGGAGATCTCGTGGCTCGCGTCGACACGGATCGGGCCGTTGTGGCGCTTACCTTCGATGATGGCCCAACCACCGACTATACTCAGCCCGTGCTCGATATTTTGACAGCGCACGACATCAGGGCGACATTCTTCCTCACCGGCCGGGAGACGGCCGAGAATCCGCAGCTGGCCAAAGCCATAGCGGATGAAGGTCACGAGATCGGCAACCATTCCCGGTCACACAACCGCATGATCTTCGTGAGCCCCGGAACCGTTCACGAGGAAATCGAGAATACCGATGCCGCGATCCGCGCTACGGGTTATCAGGGCGAGCTGCATTTTCGTCCGCCTTATGGCAAGAAGCTCGTCATATTGCCTTGGTATTTGGCGCAGAACAGAGCGCACCACGATCATGTGGGATGTGGAGCCTGAAGCCGATCCGGTCGCAGCCGCTGATCCCCGTGCCATGGCCGACCATGTCATTGCCAATGCGACCAACGGTTCGATCATCATCATGCATGTCATGTACGAAAGCCGGGGACAAGCCGGCAGGCATTGCCGGCTCTCATCGATGGTCTCAAGGCGCGTGGCTTTGAATTTGTCACGGTTTCCGAATTGCTGGCGATGCAAACCACCCCATAACGGTCATCGGCCGTTAGCCACGCACCAACCTGCCCAGCCGCCCGCGCTGGCACCAATCACCCTAGTTCTGCCCCGCCAACTGCCGGTTCAGCCCCAGCGCGATCAGCGTGCACACCGCCCCCGACAGCAGATACGCCCCCGAGGAAATCAGCCCGAATTGGCTCGACAGCACCAGCGCCACCAAGGGCGCAAAGCCGGCGCCGAACAGCCGAGGCCGGGTCCGAGGTCAGCGCCGAGCTGGTATAGCGGTAGAGCTTGGTGAAATTGGACGCCACGACACCCGAGGATTGCCCGAAGGAGAGGCCAAGCAGGATGAAGCCGACCACCATATAGATGATCTCGCCCATGTCCCCGGCACCCAGCAGCAGCGGGGCAAAGACGCTATAGATGGCGATGCCGACCGCCGAGGCGCCCAGCAGCCAGCGCCGCCCGACCCGGTCGGCCAGCGCGCCGGACAGGATCACCGCCGCCAGCCCCACCACGGCCGAGGCCGCCTCGATGACGAGAAACCGCGCCGGCAATTCATCGGTATAGAGAAACACCCGAGACAGCGGAAACACCGTGACCATGTGGAACAGGGCAAAGCTCGCCAATGGAGCAAAGGCGCCGATCACGATATTGCGGCCTTCGCTGCGCACCGTGTCGCGAATGCGGGTCGGCTCCAGTTCGCCGCTTTCAAACAGGCCCGTATATTCGGGCGTCACCACGATGCGCAGGCGGGCGAACAGCGCCACCACATTGATGGCGAAGGCCACAAAGAACGGATAGCGCCAGCCCCGGGCCAGAAAATCCTCGGCCGAAATCGAGCTGACGAGGAATGCAAACAGCGCAGAGGCGACGATCAGCCCGATCGGGGCGCCCAATTGCGGCACCATGGCATACCAGCCGCGTTTGTTCTGTGGCGCATTGAGCGCCGGGAGCGAAGCCAGCCCATCCAGTGCCGGCCAAAGCAATGCCTTGCCCAAAGCGGAACAGCATCAGAATGGCCACTGAAAAGGCCCCGACCTCGGCTGTCGCTGGGCAGGAAGGCCACGGCCACGGTCGAGATGCCGAGCAGGAACAGCGCGATGGTGAGCTTGACCCCGCGCCTGTAATTGCGGTCCACCGCCGAAAAGATCACCGTGCCGATGGGGCGGGCGACAAAGGCCGGGGCGAAGACCGCAAAGGACAGGATCGTGCCGGTCAGCGGGTCCACATAGGGAAACACCACCGCGGGAAATACCAGCACCGAAGCGATGGCATAGACGAAGAAATCGAAGAATTCTGAGGTGCGACCGATGATCACACCGACGGCAATCTCGCCCGGGTTGATGGCGCGATGATGGGCATTGGTGACGCGGGCATCGTGCTCGGCGCTCGTTTCGGGATGGTTGAGGACGAAGCTGGCATCTGGTTCACTGCCTTGATTTGATTGGAGTTTTATCGACTTTGCGACCGTTTCGAGCAGGGCTCTTTGCGGCGCTATGCAATACGGTTAAGCTCTCCCTTGCCCTATTCTACTCCGGAACGGGAGTGGACAAAATGCCCGATGGCGTTTCCGCTGGGAGAGGCATAGGGCGACGACCATTGCGAAACCTCATCGAGGAACGCCCAAGTGTCTCGTCTGATCAAACTTGCCCTCCTGTTTCCCCTCGCCGCCATGCTCGCGGGCTGCAATGCGGTGGTCCTCGCCCCCGCCGGCGATATCGCCGCCCAGCAGCGCGACCTGATCCTGATCGCCACTTTCCTGATGCTGCTGATCATCATTCCGGTGCTGGCGCTGGTGGTGATCTTTGCCCGCAAATACCGGCACGGCAATGAGCATGCCGATTACCAGCCCGATTGGGATCACTCGACCCATCTCGAACTGGTGATCTGGGCCGCCCTGCTCGCCATCATCATTTGCACAGGCGCCGTCACTCGGGTGGGCACCCATCTGCTCGACCCCTATCGCCAATTGGGCCGCATCGCCCCCGGCCAGCCGGTCACAGCCGACATGACCCCGCTCGAGGTGGAAGTGGTGGCGCTCGATTGGAAATGGCTGTTCATCTACCCCCAATACAATATCGCCAGCGTCAACGAACTGGTCGCCCCGGTCGACCGCCCGATCAGCTTCACGCTGACCTCCTCCTCGGTGATGAATTCGTTCTATATCCCCGCTTTGGCTGGCCAGATCTACGCCATGCCCGGCATGCAGACCCGGCTTCATGCCGTGGTCAATCATCCGGGCAGCTACAAGGGCTTTTCCGCCAATTATAGCGGGCACGGCTTTTCCGGTATGCATTTCGAATTCCGCGGCACCGACACTGCCGGGTTCGACCAATGGGTCACCGATGTGCGCGGCTCGGCCGATCAGCTCGATCGCAAGGTCTATCTCGACCTCGAAAAGCCCACCGAAAAAGTCCCCGTCATGCACTATGCCAGCGTCGAGAACGGGCTCTACACCGCCATTGTCAATATGTGCGTCGAGCTCGACAAGATGTGCATGAGCGAGATGATGTCGATCGACGATCGTGGCGGGCTAGGCCCGGCCGGTGTCGATAATATCGCCCCTGCGCTTTACGGCGGCGGCACGCGCAATCGCTCCGCGCTTGGGCCCCAGAAGACCTATGTCGCCGCGCTCTGCTCGGTCGATGAAGCCATCGCCATGACGGCAAAGCTGCCCGCACTCTCAGCGCCCCGGCCCGCCATGGTTAGTGGCGCCGGCCTCAGTCCGCCATCCCTGCTGCAATCGCCGGCCGCAGCGGCCATGTCCTGGCTGTCCGGCCAGACCGCATCTCTTGCAACCACCAGTGCGGCGAGCACACTATGAACAACGAATTCTGGACCTTCATTTTCGGCCGCCTGACACGGGAAGCCCTGCCGCTGCACGAACCCATCCCGGTCGTCACCTTCATCGTGGTGGCTTTGGGCGGCATGGCTCTCCTCGCCGCGCTGACCTATTTCAAGCTCTGGGGGTATCTCTGGTTTGAATGGTTCACCAGCGTCGATCACAAGAAGATCGGCATCATGTATATGGTGCTGGGTCTGGTCATGCTGCTGCGCGGATTTTCCGACGCCATCATGATGCGCCTGCAACAGGCCATGGCCTTTGGTGGCTCGGAAGGGTATCTCAACGCCCACCATTATGATCAGGTCTTCACCGCCCATGGCGTGATCATGATCTTCTTTGTGGCCATGCCGCTGATCACCGGCTTCATGAATTATGTTGTGCCGCTGCAGATCGGCGCGCGATGTCAGCTTCCCCTTCCTCAATAATTTCAGCTTCTGGATGACCGCCGGCGGCGCCGTGCTGATCATGATGAGCCTCTTCGTCGGTGAATTCGCCCAGACCGGCTGGCTCGCCTATCCGCCGCTTTCGGGCATTGAATATAGTCCGGCCTCGGGGGTGGATTATTACATCTGGGGCCTGCAGGTCGCCGGCGTCGGCACAACGCTGTCCGGCGTCAACCTCATCGCCACCATCGTCAAGATGCGCGCGCCCGGCATGGGCCTGATGAAAATGCCTGTCTTCACTGGACCTCGCTCTGCACCAATGTGCTGATCGTTGCCTCCTTCCCGGTGCTGACGGCGGTGCTGACCCTATTGGCGCTCGATCGCTATGTCGGCACCAATTTCTTCACCAACGACTTCGGCGGCAATCCGATGATGTATGTGAACCTCATCTGGATCTGGGGTCACCCCGAGGTTTACATCCTCATCCTGCCTTGCTTCGGCATTTTCTCGGAAGTCGCCTCGACCTTCTCGGGCAAGCGCCTCTTCGGCTACACTTCCATGGTCTATGCCACGGTGGTCATCACCATCCTGTCGTACCCGGTCTGGCTGCACCACTTCTTCACCATGGGGTCGGGAGCGAGCGTCAATTCCTTCTTCGGCATCACCACCATGATCATCTCCATCCCCACGGGGGCGAAGATCTTCAATTGGCTCTTCACCATGTACAAGGGCCGCATCCGGTTCTGAATTGCCCATGATGTGGCTCATTGCCTTCATGATCACCTTCACCATTGGCGGCATGACCGGCGTGCTGCTGGCGGTCCCGCCCGCCGATTTCGTGCTGCACAATTCGCTGTTTCTGGTCGCCCATTTCCACAATGTGATCATTGGCGGCGTGCTGTTCGGCATTTTTGCCGGCATCAATTACTGGTGGCCCAAGGCCTTCGGCTACAAGCTCAACCAGTTCTGGGGCAAACTTAGCTTCTGGTTCTGGGTGGTCGGCTTCTGGCTCGCCTTCGCTCCGCTCTATGTGCTGGGCCTGATGGGCGTCACCCGGCGCCTGCGTACGTCCGATGATCCCTCGCTGCAGATCTGGTTCATCATTGCCGGCATCGGGGCCGCCGTCATTGCCCTCGGCATCGGCGCCATGATCATCCAGTTCGCCGTCTCCATCCCGGGCAAGAACAAGGATTGGGACACCACAGGCGATCCTCGGAATGGCCGTACGCTCGAATGGGCGACCTCCTCGCCGCCCCCGCCTACAATTTCGCCTTCTCCCCGGTCATCCATGACAATGACGCTCGGGCGGATATGAAAAAGCGCAATGCGCAGCGCCCGGTGGAAGGCTTCCGCGCCATCCACATGCCGCGCAATACACGGGCCGGCATTGTGCTGGCCGGGCTGAGCGTGGCGCTGGGCTTCGCGCTGATCTGGTATATGTGGTGGCTGGCCGCGCTGAGCTTTGTCGGCATTCTGGCGGTCGCGATCTTCCACACCTTCAACTATGACCGCGATTTCTACATCCCGGTCGAAGATGTCGTCGCCGCCGAAGACGCGCGGACCCAATTGCTGAGCGCGGGGAAGTAACATGAGCACCAAGGTTCAAACCGTCGATGGCGACGCCGTCGCCTTCTACGATCTCGATCCGCACGAACACCCCGCCCATGGCTCGACCATGCTGGGCTTCTGGCTCTATCTGATGAGCGACTGCCTGATCTTTGCCACCCTCTTTGCCATCTATGGCGTGCTGGGCGGCAATTTCGCGGCGGGCCCATCCCCGGCCGATCTGTTCAACCTGCCGCTGGTCGCCGTCAGCACTGGGGCATTGTTGCTGTCGTCCATCACCTATGGCTTTGCCATGCTGGAAATGGAGCAGAACAAGCAGGGTTCAACCCAGCTCTGGCTCGCCATTACCGGCGTCTTGGGCGCAGTCTTCCCGGGGCTCACGCTCTACGAATTCTACCACATGATCCATGAAGGGGCGGTGCCGCAACGCAGCGCGTTCCTCTCCTCCTTCTTCGTGCTGGTGGGCACCCACGCGCTGCACGTCACCTTCGGCATTATTTGGCTGGTGACGCTGATGGTGCAGATCGGCCAGCGGGGGCTCGTTCCGGCCAATCAGGTCCGGGTGCAGTGCCTCTCCATGTTCTGGCACTTCCTCGACGTCATCTGGATCGGCGTCTTCACTGTCGTTTATCTCATGGGGATGCTGCGATGAGCACGAACGATCACGTCACCCCGGCCCATGCCGCTCAAGCCCACGCCCATCCCAATCCGGGCGTGGCGGGCGACGGCCACAGCCATGGCACCCGCAAGAGCTACCTCACCGGCTTTGTCCTCTCGGTCATCCTCACCGCCATTCCCTTCTGGCTGGTCATGGGCAATGTCATTGCCGATTCCATGATCACCACCCCGGTCATCATGGCCTTTGGCGTGGCGCAGATCCTCGTGCACATGATCTATTTCCTGCACATGAACACCAAGTCCGAAGGCGGCTGGACCATGATGGCGGCGATTTTCACCATCATCGTGGTTGTTATCGCGCTCTCGGGCTCGCTCTGGGTCATGTACCACCTCAACACCAATATGATGCCCGGCCACACTATGGACCCGGCCAGTCTGATGTAGCCATGACCGACCAGCTCGAGCGCCAACCCCGCTCGCGCCGCGCGCTTGCATTCATCGGCACCATCGCCCTGCTGGGCGCCTCGGGCTTTGCCGCCCTTGGCGTCTGGCAGCTCGAGCGGCTGGCCCGGAAAACTGCCCTGATCACCGCCGTCGACGAAAGGGTTCACGCCGAACCCATCGACGCCGGCGACCCGGCATTCTGGACCAGCTTTAATCCCGACACCGACGAATACCGCCACGCCAGCGTCAACGGCCATTTCGACAATACCAAGGAAACCCCGGTCCAGGCCGTCACCGCCCATGGCGGCGGCTTCTGGGTGCTGACTCCATTGGTCACCTCAAACGGAACCGTCCCGGTCAATCGCGGCTTCGTACCGCCGGATCGGCGTGACCCCACCACGCGCGACGTTCCCCAAGGCGATGTAACCATCGCCGGCCTCCTGCGCGTCACCGAACCCGGCGGCGCCTTCCTGCGAGACAACGATCCGAAGGCCGACCGCTGGTTCTCCCGCGACGTAACAGCCATCGCCACGGCAAAAACCTGACGCCAATCGCCCCATTCTTCCTCGACGCCGAACGCGGAGCTGACCCAGAGGGCTATCCCATCGGCGGCCTCACAGTGCTCACCTTCTCCAACAATCACCTGATCTACGCCCTGACTCGGTTCGCGCTGAGCGTCATGCTGATTGCCGCCTTTGGCTATCTGCTTTGGGATCGGCGGGGCAAAAGCATGATGCGCACTCAACGCTAACAGTCTGCTCACCAATTCGCCGTCTGTGTGACTCAAAAATCCACGTGCTGGAGGAGTAATTGTGCCTACGGCACCCCATCCGCCGCCAGCGCACAGCCGGGCTTACCATCCTCCCACACGATCTCGATAGTCGAGTGGGTAATGCCATAATCCTTCAACAAAACCTGCTTGGTCGCGCTTGTCGTCGTCGCCGCATCCGCCCCCGGCGCCAGCACGATTTCCAGCGTGGCGACGGGCTTGCCTGAGGTGATCGACCAGACATGGATATGGCGCGCGGCCTTGAGGCCCGGCACGGCGGCGAGGAGGCCCTTTTCCAAATCCTCGATGGCGACATTGCCCGGCGTGCCTTCCATCAGGATATGCAGCGAGCCGCGGAACAGCTTCCGAGCGCTGCGTAGCACGAGCAGGCACACAAAGACCGACAGGATCGGATCGATCGGCATCCAGCCGGTGAGCCAGATGACGATAGCGGCGGCAATGGCGGCGACCGAGCCGAGCAGGTCCCCCAGCACATGCAGCATGGCGCCGCGAATATTGACATGCTCCTTGTCGCCGCGCGACAGCACGAAAAACACCGCGATATTGATGAATAGCCCGAACACGGCGACGATGAACATCGGCCCGGCCAATACGTCATGCGGCGTCATGAAGCGCTGGATCGCTTCGTACAAAATCCAGCCGGTCAGCGCAGAACAGCGCCAGCGCATTGACCAGCCCGGCTACCACTTCAAGCCGCATATAGCCAAAGCTGCGTTTGCTGTCGGAGGCGCGGCGGCCAAAACGGAAGGCAGCCCGGGCCGGGAGCAATGCGGCGGCATCGGTGAGCATATGTCCGGCATCAGCGATCAGCGCCAATGAGCCTGAAAGCACGCCGGCCACCACTTCGGCGACCATGAAGGTCGCCGTCAGCACAAAGCCGATCAGCACCACCTTTTCATTGCCGGCGCTGACTGTGGGCGCATGGCTGTGGTCGTGGCCGTCGTGATCATGATCGCTATGGCTGGCGTGATCGTGCCCGGCCGCTTCGTGGCTATGGCCGGTGGACTCATGGTCTTCATGATCATGGTCGGTGTGATCATGCGTGCCCGGATTATGGACCGGCCCTGTCCCTGCCATCGGTGATGCTCCTCATTTCGCAGTCATATGAATACATGTTCATATGTAGAAATCAAGCGCAATACCGGGCCAAAACTGCGGTCAGGTGTCGCGGTCGTCCTCACTCTCGCCCGGCACATGCTCCTCCATGGCATGCTCGATCATATCGGCCAGCATGCGGGCAATGTGACCGTCAGCCGCCTCGTAAAACACCTGCTTGTTGCGCCGCGTGCCGCGCACCAGCCTTGCGCCGCGCAGCAGCCGCAAATGGTGGCTGACCAGCGAGGGCGAGGCGGCGACGGCCTTGGCGATATCGCCCACGGCAATGGGTTCGCCCAAGCAGGCCAGCAGCACGCGCAGCCGGGTGGGGTCGCCCAAAAGGCGGTAAGTCTCGGCGATTACGGCGATCTGGCCGTCACTGGGCGTTGCGGTCACGGAAACACTCTTGGGGCTTGCTGATCAAAGAGATAAGGCGCTTTGCACTATTGCACCAGCTTGTGGCGCCTGCCGCCAACGTGTCAGGGTGGATTTATCAATAATGCCCGGGGAGGCGGTCGATGAGCTTTCGCGCTCTGGTGACTGAAAAGGCGGATGATGGGCGGGTCAGCTCATCGGTTCAGCAGGTGGATGAGGCGCGTCTGCCCGACGGCAATGTGACGGTCGATGTGCAATGGGCCGGCCTCAACTACAAGGATGGCCTGTGCCTGACTGGCGCGGGCGGGCTGGTTCGGACCTATCCCCATGTCGCCGGCATCGATTTTGCCGGCACGGTGCGGGACAGCATTGATCCCCGCTACACGCCCGGCCGGGCCGTGGTGCTGACCGGCTGGCGCGTGGGTGAAGCCCAATGGGGCGGCTATGCCGAGCGCGCCCGCGTCAGCGCCGATTGGCTGGTGCCACTCCCCGAAGGGCTGAGTGCGCGCCGGGCCATGGTCGCCGGCACGGCAGGGCTGACCGCTATGCTGGCCATCGACCGGCTGGAAGCGGCTGGGCTGCGGCCCGATGCCGGTGAAGTGCTGGTGACCGGTGCTGCCGGCGGGGTCGGCTCTGATTGCCACCTCGCTCTTGGGCAGACTGGGCTATCAGGTTGCGGCGCTTTCGGGCCGTCCCGAACTCTCCGGCGCGCTGCGCCTTTGGGAGCCGCCAGCGTCATCGACCGCAATGCCTTTCTGGCCGGGGCCGACAAGCCGCTCGAAGCGCGCGCTGGGCGGCGGCCATCGACAGTGTCGGCGGCAAGGTTCTGGGCAAGCTGCTGCGGCAGGTCAATTATGGCGGGGCAGTCGCCAGCATCGGCAATGCCGGGGGATCGCGCTTGAAACCAATGTCCTGCCCTTCATCCTGCGCGGGGTGACGCTGATCGGCATCGATAGCGTCATGCAGCCCTACGCCACCCGCGTCGCCGCGTGGAACAGGCTGGGCGAGCTGTTCGATTTCGCGGGCTATGAGGAGCTGGTCGAGGAAATCGGGCTCGAGGGATTGCCGGCTGCGGCGCAGCGGATTTTGGCCGGAGAGGTTAAGGGCCGGGTGCTGGTGCGGGTGGCGTAGGGACCCGGTGGTTGGGAAGGTTCCGGGCCCCTACCGATACCCTGCCGCCTGCAGCTCAAACAGCTCAGCATACCGCCCGCGCAACGCCAGCAATTGCTCATGCGAGCCCGATTCTAAAATCGCGCCATTCTCCAGCACCGGGATCCGGTCCGCCATGCGCACGGTCGAAAAGCGGTGCGAGATAATCACGGCGGTCTTCCCGCTGGCGAGACTCTTGAACCACGAGAACACCTCGGCCTCCGCCTTGGCATCAAGCGCTGCTGTGGGTTCATCCAGAATAATCAGATCGGCGTCGCGCATATAGGCGCGGGCAATGGCGACCTTCTGCCATTCGCCGCCCGACAGGTCGCGGCCCTTGTTGAACAGACGCCCCAATTGGGTGTCATAGCCGCCGGGCAATTTGTCGATCACCTGATCGGCCGGGCTCCGCTCGGCCGCGTCTTCGATGCGCTCCATATCGTGCTGGTCGTCGATCCGCCCCACCCCGATATTCTCGCGGGCGGAGAGGCTATAGCGGATGAAATCCTGAAAGATCACCCCGATATGGGCGTGAATATCCTCGATCCGCATGTCCTTGAGATCAATGCCATCGACGGTGATGCGGCCCTCGTCCGGGTCATAGAGCCGGGTCAAAAGCTTGACGATGGTCGTCTTGCCCGCCCCGTTCTCGCCCACTAGGGCCGGGGTCTCCGCGGCATGGAGAGTAAAGGACAGGCCGCGAATGGCCCAGTCTCGGTATCGGGATAGCGGAAACCGACATTCTCGAACACGATGCCCCGGGCGATGGGCTGGGGGAAGGGCTTGGGATGCGCCGGCGGCAGAATGGTCGGCTCGATCTCAAAGAACGAGAACAGGTCGTCGAGGTACATGGATTGCCCGGCAATCTGGGTGAAGCCGAGCAGGATTTTCTGGAACAGGCCATTGAGCCGCAGGAACGAGCCCGACAGGAACGCCAGATCGCCGATGGAAAAGTCCCCGATAATGGTGCGCCAGACGATGAAGGCATAGGCCCCGTAATAGGTCAGCGTCGAAATCGAGGAAAACACCGCGCCCCAGCCGGCGCGCTGGGTCGAGAGCCGGCGGTTTTCGAGAAATATCGTGTGGGCCAGCTTCTTGAAGCGCTCGATCAGAAAAGCGCCCAGACCAAACAGCTTGATCTCCTTGGCCGTATCGGCGCTGGAGCCGACATAGCGGATATATTCGAGCTCCCGCCGCTCTGGGGTGCGCCAGCGGTTCATGAAATAGGCCGAGGTATTGAAGCGGCTTTCGCCCCACACCGCCGGAACGAAACTGAGCGGCAGCAGCAGGATCAGCCGAGGCGCGTAAAAGAACAGGCCGCCGGCTAGCGTCGTCACGGTGATGATATCCTGCGCCCGGCCGAACATCTGGCTGAGTAGCGCATTGCGGCCGGCCGCTGGCGCCGGGCGCGCTCCAGCCGGTCCTGATATTCGGCAGATTCTGAAATGCATCAGATCGAGCCGGGTCGCATGGGTCATCAGCTCGACGCTAACCTGATTGGAATGCAGCTCCGACAGCACCGCATCGGCCGGGCCCGTGGCGCGGGCGAGCAGGTCCGACAGGATCACCAGCGCCAATTCGAGCGCCAAAAGGCCGATTATGGTGGTGAGCGCGCCGCTCGCCCACCACTCGGCAAAGCCGGGGCCGGGGGCGGAAAGGCTGGTCAGCCGCACCACTTCATCGATGATCAGCTTGCCCACATAGAGCATGGCGATGGGCTGCACCGAGGCGATCAGGCGCAGCCCGATACTGGCCGCGGTCAGCGGCCGGCTGGTGCGCCAAATCTGG
Source organism: Devosia sp. A8/3-2 (assembly GCA_025452255.1). GTDB lineage: Bacteria > Pseudomonadota > Alphaproteobacteria > Rhizobiales > Devosiaceae > Devosia. The sequence continues at coordinate 230,072 of CP104974.1, read as the reverse complement.
GAGACGAGGCGCCCCAGATGCCGCAAATTCTTCAGCCGTTCGCGGAAGGTGGGAGCAGTTTCGGGGTGAGGCGGCGGCCGGCGGCCGGGAAGGTCGGTCATGAGAGGATGATAGAACGCCGCGCGGGTGGGAAAAAGATGCTGTGTTGCAGTGTTTTATCAATTCAGCGGATCAGGGCGGGGCGATTGGTGTTGCCCTCCCTCCCCCTTGAGGGGAGGGCCGGGGGTGGGGGTCGTTGGAGCATTTGCGCAGGGTTTCACGACCCCACCCTCGATCCCTCCCCTCAAGGGGGAGGGAGGCGAAACGCCAAGCTCCGGCTTGGCCTCAATACCGCTGCGGTGCGGCCGGCTTATTCCCCATGATTGCCTCGATCTTTTCGATCACGTCCGGGGTCAGCTTGTCCTTGGCGTCGAGCGCCGACAGGTTATCCTCGAGCTGGCTCTTGCGCGAGGCGCCCAGGATGACCGTGGAGACATGCGGATTGTCGAGGCACCACAGCAGTGCCGTGTGGTGGATCGGCAGGCCGATATCCTTGCTCAACGCAGCAAGCTGCTTGACCTTGGCGAGGCGCGCCTTGCCGTCTTCGCTTTCCCAGCTGTGCTTGAGCCATTCATAGCCGGGCAGGTTCATGCGGCTATCGGCGGGGATGCCCTCATTATATTTGCCGGTCAGCACGCCCGAGGCGAGCGGGGACCAGATGGTTGTGCCTGTGCCCATCAGGTCATAGAGGGGGAGATAGTCGCCCTCCACCTTCTGGCGGGTGAACAGGTTATATTGCGGCTGCTCCATCACGGGCGGGGTGATCTTGAGGTCCTTGGCCACGGCCCGAGCTTCGGTCAGCTGCTGGGCGCTCCATTCCGAGGTGCCCCAATAGAGGATTTTGCCTTGGGTGATCAGGTTATGCATCGCCCACACGGTTTCCTCGATCGGGGTATCGATATCGGGGCGGTGGCAGAAGTAAAGGTCAAGATAATCGACGCGCAGCCGCTTGAGGGCGGCGTGGCAGGCTTCGGTCACATGCTTGCGCGAGAGACCTTTTTGCGTGGGCTTTTCCCCACCCCAGAACACCTTGGAGGAAACCGCATAGGTGTCGCGACCCCAGCCGAGCTTTTCCAGCGCCGCGCCCATTAGAGCCTCGGATTCACCGGCCTCATAGCCCTCCGCATTGTCGAAGAAATTGATGCCCGCATCATAGGCCGAGCCCATCAGCGCCATGGCTTCCTTCTCATCGACCTGCTTGCCGAAAGTGACCCAGCTTCCCAGTGAGACTTCGCTGACCTTGAGGCCCGATTTTCCGAGACGGCGATATTCCATATTGCAGCTCCTCTGCACGCACGACGGGGCGGGCGTGCACTTATCCTGTTGAATCGATGGCTGGTGCGCCGGGAATGAACCCAAGACCGGGCGGCGCGTTAGATCAGCATAGCCAATCAAGGAGCGTTCGTCATGCTCAAGGATTTTGACTCTGCCGCCATCGTCGCGGTCTCCGATATGGCCCGGGCCCGACACTTCTACGAACATGTGCTGGGGCTGGCCCTGATCCAGTCCGACGACATGGTCATGGAATTCAAGACCGGTAAAACCGGGCTCGTCGTCTACAAATCCGACTTCGCCGGCACCAACAAGGCCAATGCCGTGGTCTGGGGCGTGGGCGGCGAGATCGAGGACATCGTCGCCAATCTACGCGCCCGCGGCGTCAGCTTCGAGCATTACGAGGGCATGGACCTGCGCGGCGATATCCATATTGCCGGAGACTTCAAGATGGTCTGGTTCAAGGACCCCGACGGCAATATCCTGCATCTGAACAGCATGTAGGGCCTACGGGCGTTCGCGCAGGAACCGGGCGAGGTCATCAGTGATGTGATGCACATGGGCGCTGTCGCCGCGGCCCAGTTCCCGGGCATCAACCTGTTCATGGGCGTAATCGGGGCCGGCAACGACCTGCACCGTGGCCATGCCCATTTCGTGCGGCACGACCGGGTTCTTTTCGAGGTCATCGAACATCACGGCGCTGGTCGGATCGACACCATGGGCAGCAAAGAACCCCGCATAGGCCTCGCGATGCGGCTTGGGCACATAGGTCATGGCGCGGATGTCGTAGACCTGCTCGAACAGGTCCGCGCCGCCCAGCCGGGCGAGTACCGAGCGGGCATGGCCGACATCGCCATTGGTGAGGATGAACTTGCGGCCCGGCAAGTCGCGGATCGCCGCCACCAGATCGGGGTGCGCGGCAACCGGGGAATAATCGATGGCATGCACGCTGGCGAGGAAATGGTCGGGATCGACCTCGTGCTGCAGCATCAGCCCGTTCAGCGTCGTGCCGAAATCGTGGTAATAGGTCTTCTGCAGCGCCCGTGCCGCCTCAAAATCCAGCTTGGTCAGGTCCATCACATAGTTGGTGATGCGTACATCGATCTGCGCTGAAGAGATTGCACTCACGCGGGTAAAGCGTGTTGTCGAGGTCGAAGACCCAATCGGTAATGTGGGAAAGGCTGCGAACGGGAGGGGGCGTCATGTCATTCATCGCCCCAATATAGTGCAAAACCGTGACGGTTTCACCTAACACTTGAGTGGGCGGCCCGCGATACGGACCGCCCGAAGCGATTATTCGTTGGCGGTGATCGCAAGGCCCAGCGCGGCGATCAGCCCGGCAGGGTTGGCCGCAGCAGCGGTCAGCACCAAAAGGGTGGTCGGGTTTTCCGGCTGGACGGTCACTTCAAGGCTCTGCGGATCATCGAGGAACGCGGAAACCGGGGGCACCACCACATCCTTGAGCGTGGGAATGCCGCTCTGGTCGATCAGGGTCGGCAGCATGCTCTTGAGGCCGGCAACGAAGGTGGCGCGGTCGCCGCCCGACTGGCTGGCGAAGAAGTCGAGCAGCTTGCCGGCGAGCGAAGCATCGTCATAGCGCACCTTGGCCGAGACGATGGAAATGGCCTGCATCAGCTGCATGCCGGCCATCATCTGGGCGGACTGGGCTTCTTCGGTGGTCGGATCGCTCACCGAAGCGGCGGCCTGCATTGCATAGAGTTGCTCGAGGGCTGCCGGGGTGAGGCCGGTGACATCGAGATTGATGTCGAGCTTGCCCACATCGGCGAAATCGAGCAGGAACTGATCCATCACCATGTGACCGTCGGCCATCGACCGGGTCAGGTGCTGGTTGATATTGCCCGAAAGGCTTTCAAGGCCCAAAGCTTCGATGACCGCACCGGCGGAAGGGTCTTCTTCCTTGACGGTGGAGAGATCGACATTGAGGCCGGTAATGTCCATCTGCGAGGTTAGGTCGGTGATCGGCTCGCCCTGCGCGGGGGTAAAGGTCGAACCGGCGAGGAAGGACTGATAGGAGAAAACCTCCCGGCCATCACGGGTCACCGAGAGGGGGCCGGTGCTGATCGAGGTTACCAGCTGCAGCAGCGCCTCGGCCGGCACGGTTTCCCCACCCGGCAGATAGAGGCCTTCTAGTCTGATGTCGGACAGCGTCACATGGCCGGCCGGCTTCTTGGCGAAATCGGTATCGACATCGGGGATGGAAACTTCATCCACCAGATAGCCGCCATCGTCGCGCTCGGTAATGCCGGAAAAGGTGATTTCCTCGGGGAAGTCGAACGTGTCGAGCCCGGCAACGCCAGCCTTGACCCCGGTGGCGATCACGGTGTCGCCCTCGACCCGGCCTTCGCCGAAGGTGAGATCATAGCCTATGGATTTGTAGACCAGGGCGACCCGGTCCAGAAAGCTCGGGCTTCCAGCGCCATGGAAGGCTGCACCACCCCGATACTGGCCACACCGGCCAGCAGCATCAGGCTTACGCTCTTGGTTATCCTCATCATCGTCTCCGGCTTGTTGTCGATATTGTTTATGGTAACCGGCTCCGGGGGAACCGCTGGCTTGTGGTGCAGATGGGTTCTAAGTGTCTCCATTGCAATCGATTATGGGCGGAAATGCGCCCGCAAAAGCCATTGCTGGTTTATCCCGGCATAATAGCGGCGACGATTGTGTGACGAAGTGGGCGATTATGCCCGTTCGTGATCGAGAAACTGCTTATAGGCCGGATTGTCCGTTTCATCCCAATAGGGAAAGCCGATGACCTCGATATGGGCGATGAAATCGGCCCGCGTCTCGGGCGGCACCTGCACCCCGATCAGCACGCGGCCATAATCGGCGCCGTGATTGCGATAATGGAACAGCGAGATATTCCGGGCGTCATGCAGCCCTTCGAGGAATTTGAGCAGCGCCCCCGGCCGTTCGGGAAACTGGAAGCGATAGACCGTCTCATGTTCGAGATCGGCAACGCGCCCGCCCACCATGTAACGGACATGGAGCTTGGCCACTTCATTGTCGGTCAGGTCGATCACCTTGAGCCCGTGCTCTTTGAGCAGGCTGATGATTTCGTGCTTCTCCGCGTCGCCCCGGCTCAGCTTGATGCCGACAAAAATCTTGGCTGTGCTGTCATGGGCGAAACGATAGTTGAATTCGGAGATCGAGCGCTGGCCCAATAGGCGCATGAAGGCCCGATAGCTGCCCGGTCGCTCGGGGATTTCTACCGAGAACAGCGCCTCGGCCCGCTCGCCGATTTCGGCGCGTTCGGCGACATAGCGCAGCCGGTCAGAAATTGACATTGGCACCGGAATTGATGGCGACCAGCGCGCCGCTCGGCGCCACGCCCTGCTCGACCTGCTTGCGCAGCCCCGCCAAGGCCAGCGCACCCGCCGGCTCGGCAATAGCCCGCGTGTCATCGAAAATGTCCTTGATAGCGGCGCAGATTTCATCGGCGGTGACAGTGACGATATCGTCGAGCAATTCGCGGCAGAGCCGGAAGGTTTCGATGCCCACTTCGCGCACGGCCACGCCATCGGCAAACAGCCCAACCTGATCGAGCGCCACCGGATGGCCTGCGGCGATAGCCGCCTTCATGCTGGCGGCTTCTTCCGGCTCGACCCCGATCACCTTGATTTCGGGACGCAGGAATTTGACGAAGGTGGCAATGCCGGCCGCCAGCCCCCGCCACCCACCGGCACATAGATGGCGCCCAGTTCGCCCGGATGCTGGCGCAGCAATTCCATACCAATCGTGCCCCGGCCGGCGATGACATCGGGATCGTCAAACGGGTGAACGACCACATAGCCATGCTGCTCGGCCAGCTCCGCCGCATGGGCGCGGGCGGCGTCGAACCCATCGCCAAACAGCACGACTTCGCCGCCCAGCCGGCGCACGGCGCCGATCTTGATGGCGGGGGTGGTGGTGGGCATGACCACCACCGCGCGGATGCCCAGCCGCGTGGCGGAAAGAGCCACGCCCCGGGCATGATTGCCCGCCGAGGCGCAGATCACGCCGCGGGCACGTTCGCTGGCATTCAATTGCGCGATGCGGTTATGCGCCCCCGGATCTTGAAGGAAAAGACCGGCTGCATATCCTCACGCTTGAGCAGCACTTCGGCGCCCAGACGCGCCGACAGCAGCTGCATTTTCTCAAGCGGCGTCTCCTCGGCAACTTCATAGACGGATGAGGTCAGGATACGGCGGACATAGTCCTGCATGGGCGGCACTCCGGTGGTCTGGCGGCAGAGGGGCTCGCAGATCGGCCGCTTGTCAAGGTCGGTACGGGCCGAAGCGTCCGCGGCCCGGTTGCCGCCGTGGAAATATTGGGGTGGGGCTGAAGAAAGCGCCAAAATATGCCACTAAACTGATCTCGAATATCAACGGCCCTGAGCCAACAAGGACATTCCGATGCGCCTGCCTCTCACGCTGCTGCTTCTCGCAATCCCCCAAATGGCCTTCGCACAATCCTGCGGCGTGGATATGCCCGCAGTTGAAAAGCGCATTGCCGAAATGGAGGACTTCTATGACGACGTGCTGTCCGACATTAGCTGCGACGCGCCCACCATTCCGGCTCACATCCTGATGTGCGACTCGATCGGTGATGCCAATTCGGACCTCTGGCGCATGGGGCGGCTGGACGACATCGCCTCGGTCTATGCCTACGAAAATGCCACAGGCACCGAGACCAATCACGCCAATCCGCCACGCTATGGCACCTTCATCGAGGACCGCGACGCCTGCACCGACGAGGCGTGCTTGTGCGATGTGCTGATCGAGCACACTAATGACAGCTCGGGCGGCACCTCGCCGTATGTCGAGCAATAGGTTGAAGACCGAGAGGTCGCAGCATCCACAGATCGAGATTCGTCGGCCTCGGCAGGCCGGCGAAAAAATCTTCCTGCTGGGGCCGGGTGGGGTTGGGAAGTCGACCCTTGGCGTCGCGCTGGCAGCGCGGCTGGATTGGCCAATGATCGATCTCGATCTGGAATTCTGCAAGGACATCGCCGAGATTGGCCGTTTCATTCACGAGAATAGCTACGAGAAGTATCGGGCCGAAAATCTGCTCCTGGCGCAGCGGCTGCTCGCGCGCCGAGGCGCCCATAGTCTTCGTCACCGCATCGGGCTTCCGGCCGCCAACCCTCAATCGAGCTGATTATGCCTGTGCCCGCGCATTGATCCGCACCGGCTACGGCATCACCCTGCTGCCCTCGCTCGATATCGATCATGCCACCGCGTTGGTGGTGGAACGCCAGCTCAAGCGCGGTTTTGGTCTTGAGCGGGAAAGCAGAAACCGCCAAGTTCCACGAGCGTTTTGCGCGCTACCGGCAAGAGGGGGATATGCTGGTTGTTTCTGACCGCTCCTGCCGAAGACGTCGCTCGGGCCGTTCAAGCGGCAATGACCTGCTGACCCCAAATCGCCTGCAATAACCGAGTTTCCACTGTCACCAAATATTCTCAATCAAATGATTGATTGGCGCTAAAATCAGGTTTATAGCCATCCGCGAAAACTAGGGATGGCCCATGACTCTGGAACAGATCAGCGCCAGACGCGAAAGCGGTGACGACCGGCGGCTGGCCATTGCGGCGGCGGCACGCGCCATCATTATCGAAAAGGGGCTCGAGGGTCTGCGCACCCGCGATATCGCGGCGCGTCGGCATCAATGTTGCGACGCTGCATTATCATGTGCCCTCCAAGGAGGCGCTGATCGCGCTGGTCGCAGAAAGCATTCGTGCCGACTTTCGCGCTCAATCGCTGCGGCACCCGCGCGACGGCAAGACGGCATTGCAGCAGTTGCACATGGAATTCGACGATTTCCGTGAGAGCGTCCACGACATGCCGGAGCTCATCATCATTCTGACCGAGCTGATCGAGCGGGCACGGCGCGATGCCGTCGTGGCCGAGATCATGCTTCCGGTCTATTGGTTCTGGCGCAATCAGATTACCGACCTGTTTCGCCTTGGCCTGACCGACGGCTCGTTCCGTTCTGACCTAGATCCGGAAGCGGCGGCCATGATCACCACCGGCGCGCTGTCCGACTGCTGGCGCCATTCCACCCATTCGCAATCCGACCTCGACCGCATGCTGGCCGAACTGGAGCGCGCTTTCCTACCCCCAAATACTCTGCAAGGATAAATCTCCATGTCCGCTGACACCCACAGCCACCCAGCCCGAGGCCGCACCCGACCCACGCCGCTGGCTGGCTCTGTTCATTCTGCTCATCGCCAATTTCATGAACCTGATCGATGTGACCATCGTCAATGTCGCTTTGCCTTCGATGCGCGAGGGCTCAGGCGCCACCGATAGCCAGATCGAATGGGTCATCGCTGCCTATGTGCTGGCCTTCGCGCTGGGGCTGCTGCCCTTTGGCCGGCTCGGCGATATTGTGGGCCGCACCCATATGTTCCTCTGGGGCGTTGCCGGTTTCACCGCCGCGTCCGCGCTGTGCGGGCTCTCGCCCAATATCGAATTTCTGATCATTGCCCGGGTGATCCGGGGCACGGCCGGCGCCATGATGACGCCGCAGGTGCTGGCCATTGCCACCGTCACCTTCCCCCGCATGAGCGCGGCCGAGCCTTCTCGCTGTTCGGCCTTTCGGCGGGGCTCGCTGCAGTATGCGGCCCCATTCTGGGTGGCGTGCTGATTTCGGCGCAGCTCTTCGGCATGGATTGGCAGCCGATTTTCCTCGTCAATATCCCGGTTGGCATTGCCGCCGTCATTGCCGGTTATTTCCTGATCCTGCGCCTGCCCGGCCATTCCGCGCTCAAGAACGATTTCGTGGGCATCGTGCTGTTCGGGCTGGGCTTGGTCTGCGTCGTGTTCCCGATCATTGAAGGCCGCGCCTATGGCTGGCCGCTCTGGGCTTTCGCCATGATCGCCTCCGGCTTTGTGCTGCTGGTGGCCTTCGTATTGTGGACCCGCGCCCGGGCCAAGGCCGGCCTGCCGCAATTGCTCAATTTCGACCTCATCGCCAACCGCGATTTCATGTTCGGCGCCTTCGTCATCACCGTGTTTTCCTCCGGCATTCCGGGCATGTTCATGGTGATTTCGATCTTCCTGCAATGTGCCCCATCGCGATGCTGGGGCCGGCTCGGGCGCGCTGCAGGCCTTTCCAGCAGGTGGGCGGCGCGCTGGGCGTGGCTTTGGTGGGCGAAATGTTCTTCGGCTCGCTCGCCACCGGCTTTGCCGCGGGCAATAGCCAGCACGCTGTCTTTACCGACGCCGCCAGCTTTGCCCTCTGGTATCAGGTGGGCAGTTTCCTGCTGGTGCTGCTGCTGGTGCCCTTCTTCAAGAGGGGCGGCGGGCAGGGGCATGGCCGGGGCGCTCCAGCCCGGCATGTGCCCATCGAGGTGTGATGCAAAAACAAAGGCCGCCCATTGGGCGGCCTTTTCTTGTCCCGTGGGGGAGGGGTTAGCGCACGATCAGCGTGCCGGCGCCGAACTCGGTGAACAGCTCGACCAGCACCACATGGGGCATCTTGCCGTTGAGGATCACGACACCCTCCACACCATTTTCGAGCGCTTCCGGGCAGGTTTCCACCTTGGGGATCATGCCGCCCGAAATGGTGCCATCGGCAATCAGCTCCTTGGCTTCGCGCACCGAGAGCTCGGGGATGAGCTTGCCGTCCTTGTCGAGCACCCCGGGCACATCGGTCAGGAACAGCAGGCGCTTGGCGCCCAGCGAGCCGGCAATGGCGCCAGCAAAGGTATCGGCATTGATATTGTAGGTATTGCCATCGTGGCCGGGTGCCACCGGCGCGATCACCGGGATCATCTCGGAGCGGGCCAGCAGGTCGAGCAGCGTGCGATCGACTTCGACCGGCTCGCCCACAAAGCCCAGATCGAGCACGCGCTCGATATTGGAGCCGGGGTCCTTGACCTTTTTCTCGGCCTTTTTGGCAAACACCATATTGCCGTCCTTGCCGCACAGGCCAATGGCCCACTCGCCTTCGGCATTGATCAGCGCCACGATCTCCTTGTTGATCGAGCCGGCCAGCACCATTTCGACGATTTCCATGGTCCGCGCATCGGTCACGCGCAACCCGCTCTCGAACTTGGATTCAATGCCGAGGTTTTTCAGCATCGAAGCAATCTGCGGCCCCCGCCATGCACCACGATGGGGTTGACCTTGGACTGCTTGAGCAAGGCGATGTCGTGGGCAAAGGCTCGGCCCAGCTGGGCATCGCCCATGGCATGGCCGCCATATTTCACGACGACTGTCTTGCCCTCATAGCGCTGCATATAGGGCAGCGCCTGTGCAAGAATGCCAGCATCGTGGGAGAACCGGTCGGTGGAAGGCGTATCCTGTGTCATGGGCAGACCCAATCCCCTCGCAAAGCGGCTATAAAAAGACGTGCACGGGTCTAGAGCATGCTGATGCAAAGGAAAAGACGCTTGTGGCTGTAAACAGCCATTGATCCATTTTTCAATCTGTAGCGTTGTGGAGATACCAGACAAAAGCGCGGCACAGGCGCCGTCCGGTTCGCTGCGGAGGAGGCACGTAAAATTCATGGCCATGCAGGCCCCCAGCCGAGAGGTCGCCGACCTGATAGCGCGCTGCGCCCTGCGTGATCGCGCGGCCTTTCAGGCGCTTTATGACCGCACCAGCGCGAAACTCTTCGGGGTAGTGCTGCGTATCTTGAAAGACCGATCGGAGGCCGAAGAAGCCATTCAGGAGGTCTATGTCAAAATCTGGCAGCGTGCCGATCGCTATGTGGCGGGTGATACCAGCCCGATTAGCTGGCTGGTAGCGGTGGCGCGCAATCATGCGCTCGACATCCTGCGTGCCCGCCGGCCCGGGGCCGACGAAATCGATGTGGCGCTGGAAATCCCCGATGCCGGCCCCTCGCCGGAGCGGGCGACGGCCGATAGCCGGGAGCGCGGACGGATCGAGCGTTGCCTCGCAACGCTGGAGCCCGACCGCGCCGAGGCCGTGCGGGGCGCCTATCTGGATGGCTATAGCTATGACGAGCTGGCGCAGCGCTATGCCGTGCCTTTGAATACGATGCGAACTCTGGCTCCGCCGGAGCCTTTTGAAGCTAAGAGAGTGTCTGACGGCATGAGCACGAGCGATGACATGGATGGGGGCGATGGCGGGCGCAATGCCTCGGTCGCCGAATACGTGCTCGGCCTGCTCTCGCCCGCCGAGCACGATCGCGTGCACCGCCTGATCGAGAATGATCAGGCCCTGCGCGCCGAACGCGATTTCTGGGTGACCCGCTTTGCTGCCCTCAATGAGGGCTATGAGGAAGTCCCCGTGCCCGACCGGCTCTGGGCCGGCATCGAGGCGCGCGCTTTGGCGATGCCAATACAACGACCAAATCCGGCTTCTGGGAGAGTCTGCTGGTCTGGCGATCCATCGCCGCGGGCGCCCCGGCGGTTGCAGTGGCTGCTATCGGTTTCAACCTGCTGCAGCCTCGCCCCGATGTCTCAAGCCTCACCACCCAATTGGTCGCCGCGCTCGAGGAAGAGGGCAGCAATGTCAAATTCGTTGCGCTTTATGACGGCACCGGCCGAGTCCGGCTGATCTGCGCTCTCGGGCGATGCCGTGCCAGAAAAGGATTTCGAGCTCTGGGCCATCCAGGGCGGCAATAATCCCGTCTCCATGGGGGTCATTCCGGCCAATCAGCGCAGCACGGTCTCGATTACCCCCGAGGTCATGGCGGGCTGGGGCGAGGGCTCGGTGCTGGCCATCACGCTCGAACCTAAGGGTGGCTCGCCCAGCGGCGCGCCGACCGGCCCCATCGTGGCCAAGGGCGCGGTGCAGCAGATTTAGCTGAAACTTATTTTGGCGGGCCTCCGTACTTCCTCATGTCCCGGCCGATCAAGGGAACAAAAAAATGAGGAAGGACCAAACCCAAATGAAACTCTCTCTGCGCGCTCTTTGCCTTGCCGCCATGCTGTCCGTCGGCGCCGGCTCTGCCGCTTTCGCCCGAGACAATCCGATGGTTGGCGGCGCTGCCATGTTCGCCGACAAGAACATTGTCGAAAATGCCGTGAACTCGGCCGATCACACCACCCACGGTTGCCGCCGTCAAAGCCGCCGGCCCGGTGGAGACCCTGTCCGGCCCCGGCCCCTTCACCGTGCTGGCACCCACCAATGAAGCCTTTGAGGGCCTGCCCGCCGGCACCGTCGAGACGCTGCTGAAGCCAGAAAACAAGGACATGCTGACCAAGGTGCTGACCTGTCACGTGATCCCGGCCAAGGCGCTCTCCACCGACATCGTCTCTATGGTGGAAGCCGATGGCGGCAAGCATGCGGTGGATACGGTCGGTGGCTGCAAGCTGACGCTGGAAGCCAAGGACGGCAAGGTCACCGTGACCGATGAAAATGGCACTGTCGCCAATGTCACCATTGCCGACGTCATCCAGTCCAATGGCGTGATCCACGTCATCGACAAGGTGCTGACCCCCAAGATGTAACCTTGGCGAACGCCAACACGAATAACAGTCCAGAAAGGCGCGGCTCGCGCGCCTTTCACCAAACCTTGACGTGCCATTACGCCCTCGTGGGCCCTACAATGGTCGTCACCAGCCTCGCGCCGCAACCTGTCCCCTCCGACGGTCAAGGTGCGGGGCACCCAATCAGGGACCCAAAAAATGGCTGTCGATCGTCGCAATCTCCTGCTTGGCGGCGGTGCTATCGCCGCCCTTTCCGCCATCGCGCTGTTTCGCCCCATGGGCAGTTCCGTGGCAGCCGAGGCAGATTTCCCCCTTCAAGCTCAGCGATGCGGAATGGAAAGCCGTGCTCTCGCCCGAAGCCTATGACGTGCTGCGCCACGAAGGCACCGAGCGCCCCTTCACCTCCCCCTTAATGACGAGCACCGCGCCGGCACTTTTTCCTGCGCCGGGTGCGATCAGGCCCTCTTCGCCTCGGAAACCAAATTCGAGAGCGGCACCGGCTGGCCCAGCTTCTATACCTTCATCACCGGCGCCATCGGCTCGGTCACCGACAACAGCTTCGGCATGAGCCGCACCGCGGTGTTCTGCTCCAATTGTGGCGGCCATCAAGGTCACGTCTTCAACGACGGCCCTGCCCCCACCGGGCTGCGCTATTGCATCAATGGCGTGGCGCTGAAGTTTACCCCGAAGGCTGCGTGAGTTCGCTGCGCCGAGTATCAAACACTATGTCATCCCTGCGAAAGCGGGGACCTCTGTTTACTTCGGCCATTGAAACGGAGGTTTCCGCTTTCATGGGAGTGACCCAGAGATAAATTGATGCAACATGCGGGCGGCTGGATTGCGCCGAACGCTGTTGCGGCATCGCTCGCTTTTCCGCTATGCCGGAAGCAGACTCCCCCGGTGGCTAATCCTATGAAACTCACCATCATCCAGACCGGCGACGTGCCAGCGTCGTTGCGCGGCCAGTTCGGGCCCTATGCCAAGATGTTCGAGCGCATGTTCGATCAGAGCGGGCAGGGCTTTTCTCAGGACGTGGTGGCGGTGTCCGATGGCGCGCCGTTTCCCGATCTGGGGCCGGTAGAGGGCATCGTCATCACCGGCTCGGCGGCCGGGGTTTATGATGACTTTGCTCGGCTCTGATCCGCTGCGCGATTTCATTCGGCGGGCCTATGAGGCGCGCACGCCCATGCTGGGGATTTGTTTTGGCCACCAGATCATGGCCGATGCGCTGGGCGGGGATGTGCGTAAGTCCGACAAGGGCTGGGGACTGGGGCGGCATACCTATGAGGTGACCAGCAGGCCCGGTTTCATGCGCGCGGCGCCGGCCGCTTTGTCGGTGGCGTGTTCACATCAGGATCAGGTGATCGTGCCGCCGCGCGACGCCGAGGTGATCTTGGCGTCCGATTTTACCCCCAATGCGGGGCTGGCCTATCGCAATGGCGCGGCACTGAGCTTTCAGCCGCATCCTGAATTTCTGGACGATTATACGATCGCCCCGGCCGAGTTGCGGCAGGGCAAGGCGCCCGATGCCCCGGTGGACAAGGCGGTGGCTTCAGTGGCGACGCCGTCCGATAGTGCCGATGTGGCCGGATATATCGGGCAGTTCTTCGTGGGGCGGTAATTTACCCACCGGGTCATTCCGGCGCAGGCCGGAATCCATGCTGCAGACCATCCCGGCGCTGGATATCAGCGGATCGCCACGGACCTGGATTCCGGCCTGCGCCGGAATGACACCGTGGGTGAACCCGCCCCTCAGCTCTCGAGCAGCATCGCAATTTCCGTCCGCAGCTCCCGCAGGCCCTCGCCCTTGACGCTCGAGGTCAGGATGACGTGCGGATGCGCCGCCGGGCGCTTGGCGATGGCGGCTTTGGTCGCGGCGATGACCTTGTCCAGCTCTGGCTTGAGCGGCTTGTCGGCCTTGGTCAGCACCACCTGATAGCTGACGGCAGCGCCATCGAGCTCGTTCATCACCGTCAGATCATTGTCCTTGGGCCCATGCCGGCCATCGACCAGCACATAGACCCGGCGCAGGGTGGCGCGGCCGGTGAGATATTGGTGGATCAGCTTGGTCCAGTGCGCACCTTGTCTTCGGGGGCCTTGGCATAACCGTAGCCGGGCATGTCCACGATGCGCAGGTTTTCGCTCTGGCTCTCAAAGATATTGAGCTCCTGCGTGCGGCCGGGCGTGTTGGACGTGCGGGCAAGGCCCGACATGCCGACCAGCGCATTGATCAGGCTCGACTTGCCCACATTGGAGCGGCCGGCAAAGGCGATCTCGACTCGGTCCATCGGGGGCAGGTCGGCAATGCGCACGCAGCCCTTGGTGAACAGGAACGGCCGCGCGAACATCAGCCGGCCACGTTCGATCATATCGGGCGAATAGTCGATTTCGCTCATTTCGGTCTCACTCAAAAACACTGCCCGCCGGAGGCTTCCGGCGGGCAGTAGCATGGATTGGCTCTGCTGACGATCAGGACTTGGTCGTCTCGGCCGGCTTGGGCTTGCGCTTGAAGCTGTCCAGGATATTGCCGAACAGATTAACTTCGGCGCCATGGCGCTTCATGATGAACCACTGCTGGGTGACCGACAGGGTATTGTTCCGTGCCCAGTAGATTACCAGACCCGCGGGGAACGTGCCCAGCATGAAGGTGAAGATCACCGGCATCCAGTTGAAGATCATCGCTCGGGTCGGATCGGGCGGCGGCGGATTGAGCTTCATCTGCACCCACATGGTAATGCCCATGATCACCGGCCAGATGCCCAGATGCAGGAAGCTGCCAACGATCGGCATGACGGTGGGGTCCCACGGGATCAGGCCGAACAGGGTGAAAATATTGGTCGGATCGGGTGCCGCCAGATCCCGGATCCAGCCGAAGAACGGCGCATGGCGCATTTCAAGGCTGATAAAGATAACGGTGTAGAGCGAGAAGAACACCGGGATCTGGATCAGGATGGGCCAGCAGCCCGAGAGCGGATTGATCTTTTCCTTGCGGTAAAGCTCCATCATCGCCTGTTGCTGGGCCGGCCGGTCTTCCTTGAACCGCTCTCGGATCGACTTCATCTCCGGCTGCACGCGGCGCATGGCGGCCATCGAGGCATAGGAGCGGCTGGCGAGCGGGAAGAAGATCGCCTTGATGATGATGGTCACGGCCAGAATGGCGAGGCCAAAATTGCCGATAATGCCGTTGAGGAAGGTCAAGAGCTTGAACATCGGCCGAGTCAGGAAGTGGAACCAGCCCCAGTCGATCATCAGATCGATACGGTCAAAGCCATATTGCTGCTGATAGCCCGAAAGAACGGCTTCTTCCTTGGCGCCGGCAAAGATGTAGCTCTCATTGGTCACGGTCGCGCCAGCGGCAACGACGATCGGCGTCGTCTCCACATAGCTCGATTGGTACACATCACGCGTGCCGGTCGGGTTGGACCGAGAGAAGCGAGCATTGAGCGGCGCGCCGGGCTTGGCCAGAACGGCGGTCGCCCAATATTTGTCGGTAAAGCCGAGCCAGCCCGAGGTCGCCGGCAGATCGATCATCTGATCTTTCTGCATGTCGGAATATTTGCGGGTGACCAGATTGTTGGAGCCCAGAACGCCGGTGGGGCCTTCATGCTGGATGAAGAAATTCTGCACCTTGGGCGTGTCGTGGCGGACAACGCGGGCATAGGGGAACAGCGCCACATCACCTGCGCCGGTATTCTGCACGCTCTGGGTGACGGTGAAGAGGTAATGCGCATCGACCGCAAAGGTGCGGCGGAAAATAAGACCCGCGCCATTGTCGAATTTGAGGGTAACCGGAGTGGCTTCTGCTCAGCGTGCTATTGGCGCCATCCAGCGTCCACACCGAATTATTGTCCGGCACCGCGACATTGGCCGAATTGGCCGGAATCCAGCCCTGTTCGATGTAATAGGCATGCTCAACCCCGGCCGGGGTCAACAGCGTGATGATCGGGGATTCTAGATCCACCGTTTCGCGATAAAGCTTGAGTTCGAGATCATCAGAGCCGTGCGCCGGTCAGGTTGATCGAGCCTTCAAGGTCAGCGGTGTTGATCTGGATGCGCTGGGTGGCGGCAATGGCCGTGGCGCGATCGGTATAGGTCGGTGCGCCCGTGGCGGCCGGCACGACGGCGCCATT
The DNA here is from genome assembly GCA_025452255.1 of Devosia sp. A8/3-2. GTDB lineage: Bacteria > Pseudomonadota > Alphaproteobacteria > Rhizobiales > Devosiaceae > Devosia. The sequence continues at coordinate 214,228 of CP104974.1, read as the reverse complement.
GGCTGTCGTGGTCGGAGTGGCAAGGGCAGCATCCTGCTCGGCTTGCTGGGCGGCCATTTCCTGGGCCTGCTGGGCACGGTCCAGTTGCGGCTTGGCAACGAAGAATTGCCAGCCAAACAGCACGATCATGCTGAGCACGATGGCCGGGATTATGTTGCGATTGTCAGTCATTGTCTCGGTTTCCGTGGGCCGCCGCGGCCGGGAGAATGGCGCTGTTCACTCGATCTGGGTTCGTGCACACGCACGATCAAGGCGCCCAGATCGGCAACCAGCTTGGCAAAGGGTTCACTCAGCGCCTCGGTGCGCCTGAGCAGGACATAGTCATGGCCGGGCACAAAGTCACGCGCGCATGCTGTCACAGCCGCGCTGAAGGCGTCGTTTTATGCGATTTCGCTGGGGAGAATTGCCCGTCTTCTTGGTGACGGTAAAACCAATGCCCGGCTCGGGGGCGTCGGTTGCGATAGCCTGCAACCCAAACGCAGAACGCCCGGCGCGATTGCCCCAGGCGGCCCGTTGAAATTGGCTTCGCTTGGTCAGCCGGCGCAGGGCGCCTGTCGGCTGCTCCATGGCCGTCATCCGGCCAGAGCGCCTTAGGCCGAAAGCTTCTTGCAGCCGTCCCGGCGGCGGCGATTCAGGATGATACGGCCGTCCTTGGTGGCCATACGCGCACGGAAACCGTGACGACGGGCACGCACGAGCTTGGAGGGCTGGTATGTACGCTTCATGACATCAGACCGCGCAGGGCACGGTTCCTCTTGTTTGGTCGTTGCTTTCGCAAGAATATCGGACACACATCATGCGCCGAGCGCCGACGGTGCGGGTTGGTGGGGTCTATAGGGAAAAGCTGGGGCCAAGTCAACGCGCCAAGTCAATGCTATCCGCGCTTTCGTGTTCGCTTCCGCCCGGTTGTCTTCGTAGCCGGATCGCCGCATAAGTCTGCAACGAATTTCTTTTGCCCGGCAGTCTATGGCAGACCTCCAAAATCCTGACATCTGCATCATTGGTGCCGGGGCGCTCGGCATCGCCCTTGCCCTGCAGGCCAAGCGGCTGGGCGCCAGCGTCCTGCTGGTCGATCGCGGCGCCGAAGAGCCGGGCGATCCCGCACAGGGGCGCTCGGTCGCCGCCACTTTCGCAGCAAGCGCCGCGCGGGCCCAGGATATGCGGACCGCGGGAGCGCTGGGCCTCGCACATGCCGAACCCAAGCCCAATTTCAAAGCCATTGGCGAACATGCCAAGGCCTTGGCCGCCAGCACCGCTCCACGCGACGCTAGCGAGCGGCTAATAGCCCTCGGTATCGATTATCGCACGGGCCAGCCCGTCTTCACCGGCCGGCAGACGCTCAAGATCGGTGATGCGACCCTTCGCCCCCGCCATATCATTGTGACCACCGGCGCCAAGCCCATCCTGCCACCGATTCCCGGGCTCGATGAGATCGCCTATTTCACGCCTGATACCATTGCCGGTAACAATCGCAAGCTCAGCCATCTGGTGGTGATCGGGGGCGATTCCAGCGCAATCGAATTGGCACAAGCCTATCACCGACTCGGCGCCACGGTGACTTTGGTGCCGCAGGGCGAAATTCTGCCCGGCTTCGACCGCGAGCAGGTCGCCGTCCTGCTGCGCCAGCTGGTCCGAGAAGGCCTCGAGATCGCCGAAGGCGCCATGGTCTCAGCGATTCTGCCGCGCCGGCAAGGCACCGGCATCGACGTCACCCATGCCGATGGCAGCACACATAGCCTTGACGCCTCCCATGTGCTGGTCGCCATGGGCCGCTTGCCCGATCTGGCAGGACTGGGGCTCGACCGGGCCAAAGCGCTTCGACAAGGCGCGGCCCGCCTTTCTCCAGCTCAACCCGGATGGGCAGAACCACCAATACCCGCATCAGCGCCGTCGGCGGCGCGGCGGGACAAAACCAGCCCCATGCCGCCCTGCGCTACGGCGCCATCATCATCGATCGCCTGTTTGGCTCTGGCGCGAGCCGGCTCGACGGCAAATCCATTCCCAGCTTTATCCAGACCGAGCCGGGTCTGGCTTCTATCGGCCTTGTTGAAGGCGAGCGGCCGCTGCCGGAGGGCACCTTGGTGCTGCGCGCCAGCTTTGCCGAAAACGATATGGCGCGGGCTCTGGGCCGAGCCCATGGCGCGGCCAAGCTGATCGCCAGCCGCAATGGCAAGATTTTGGGCGCCTCCATTATCGGGCCGGGCGCAGGCGAAGTCATCGCCATGCTGGCTTTAGCTATGGAGCGAGCCATGCCGGTAAGCGCCCCGGCCGAATTGGTGCTGCCCCATCCCAGCCTTGCCGCGGTTCTGACCCAGCTGGGCGAAGCCTTCCTCGCCACCCGCCAGAAGGGCGCTCAGGGAAAAACGCAGTGGGGCCCTGCGCAAATTGCTGGGTTGAGCAGCCCCAGCCGGGGGTTACAGCCCACCCGTCCTTGCCTATAATGGTTTGCAATGACAGCCGAACGCAGTCTCAAGCCCCGCCGGTTCTCCGGCCTCTCGATCAAGCTCATCGCCACCATCATCGTGGTGATATTGGCGGTCGAGGTGATTGTTTATCTGCCTTCGCTCGCCAATTTTCGCGCCAGCTGGCTCGATGATCGCCTGCGCGTCGGTGTCGTCGCTGCCCGCGTGCTCGATGCCGTGCCCGATGTCATGGCCCTGCCGCGCGGCCTCACGGATCGCCTCCTCACCTCGGCCGGCGCCAATGCCATTGTCTATCGCCGCGAGGGGCAGAGCCAGTTGATCGAGCTGGCCAATCCCGTCACCCCCGACGTCGTCACCACCGCCGATATGCGCCAGCGCGATATCATGACCCTGACCATGGGCGCGCTCGACACGCTCTTTGCCGGACTCGGCCGCACACTGCGCATTGTGGGGGAGGGCAATCTCGATGAAAGCCGAGTCGAACTGCTGATGCCCGAACGGCCGCTGCGGCAGGACATGCTCGAATATTCGCGCAATATCGTGCTGGTCTCGCTGGTCATCGCCGCGCTGACCGCCGTCACGCTCTATCTCTTGGTCAGCCGGCTCTTCATCGATCCGGTGTTGCGCCTCACCCAGAATATGCTGGCCTACCGGCAGGCCCCGGAAAACGCCAGTCTGATCATCGTGCCCTCCAACCGGCGCGACGAGATCAGGGTGGTCGAGCGGGAATTGGCGGCCATGGAAAGCGATATCTTTTCCATGCTGCGCCAGCGCCGCCACTGGCCGATCTGGGCACGGCCGTCGCCAAGATCAACCACGATCTGCGCAATACCCTGACCTCGGCACAATTGCTGTCCGATCAGGTGGCAACGCTTGACGATCCCAAAGTGCAGCGGCTCGCCCCGCGTCTCGTGACCACGCTCGATAAAGCCATCGGCTTTGCCCAATCGGTGCTCGACTATGGCCGCGAAATGGCCTCGCCACCGGTCATGGCGCCCACCGGCGTCAAGGCGCTGGTTGAAGACGCGGCCTTCGACGCAAGGCTGGTGGGCCATCCCCATATCGGCTTCATCAATGGCGTGCCGGACGATCTGGTGCTCAATGCCGATGCCGGCCAGCTCGCCCGCGTGCTGCTCAACCTGCTCAAGAATGCTCGCGAGGCGCTGGAAGCCGCCAATGCAGCCATTGCAACACCCGAGGTCACCGTTGCGGTCAGAAACGAGCGCCGAGCAAACCACCATCTCGGTCAGCGACAATGGTCCGGGCCTGCCGCCCCAGGCGCGCGACAATCTCTTCGTCGCTTTTGAAGGCTCGGCCCGCGCCGGCGGCACCGGGCTGGGGCTGGCCATTGCGCGCGAAATCACCGAGGCCCATGGCGGAAGGCTGATCTTTGTCGATCAGCCCCGGGGCACGCGCTTCGATATCGTGCTGCCCGCGGCCTTGCGTACAGACTGATTTCCACAGTCTGGGCAAATTCTGCCAACCGCCCGCTTGCCAACGCCAAAGCAGCCATGTATGGGTTCGCTCGCTTCAGCAGGAAGCCGCCTCCGGGCCGCTTCGCTGATAGCTGCCGTTACCAAAACGGCCTGCGCGCCCTTAGCTCAGCTGGATAGAGCACCAGACTACAGAATCTGGGGGTCAGGAGTTCAGAATCTCTTAGGGCGCGCCACTTTCTCACTGACAATTTTCCGACTTTGGCGGCCTTCGGGCCCCTCGGCTAATTGCCGCCGAATTCGGGATGTTGTGCGGTTAGTGTCGAGATGAAGCGCTTGGTCCGCTCGTCCCCGGGCTTGCCGAACACCGCTTTGGCGAGGCCTGCCTCCACGACTTCCCCGCTTTCGAGAAACACCACATTGCTGGCAATGGTTGCTGCCGAGCGCAGGTCGTGGGTGGCCATCAGCATGGTCGTGCCCTCGCGGGCGAGCTGGGCGAGAACTTCCACGACTTCGCCGGCAAGCTGCGGGTCGAGCGCCGAGGTGGGCTCGTCGCAGAGCAGCACCTTGGGCGCGGGGGCGAGGGCCCGCGCGATGGCGACGCGTTGCTGCTGGCCGCCGGACAGGCTGGATGGCCGGGCATCGGCCTTGGCGGTCATGCCCACCTTCTCGAGCAGTTCGAGCGCCCGGCTGCGCGCCTGCTCGCGCGGCCATTTAAGCACCACCAGCAGGCCTTCCATGACGTTTTCCAACGCCGTGAGGTGAGGGAACAGCTGGAAATTCTGGAACACCATGCCCGTTTTGCGCCGCAGCGCCGGGATGGCGTCGTGGCCGATCTTGCTGCCGGATGCAAAACGAATTCTGGCGTCGTCGATGCGGACCTCGCCCGATTGCGGCATTTCCAGCAGGTTGACGCAGCGCAGCAGTGTGCTCTTGCCGCTGCCCGAGGCGCCGATCAGGGCAGTAACGCCGCCCTCGGGCACGGCGATGCTGACGCCCTTGAGCACGTGATTGTCGCCAAAGCTCTTGTGGATGTCGCTCAGCGCAATCATGACGCAGCCTCGATGGAGCCGCCATAGCGCGAAAACCGCTGCTCGAGGCGTCCCTGCAGGCTCGACAGCGCCGAGCTCACCACCAGATAGATCAGCGCCACTTCGACATAAAGGATCAGCGGCTCATAGGTGGTGGCGACAATACGTTGCCCGGCGCGGAACAGTTCAGGCGCAGTGATCGCGGCGGCCAGCGAGGTATCCTTGACCAGCGAGATGAAAGTATTGGACAGCGGCGGCACGGCGATCCGCGTAGCTCGGGGTAGGATGGTGCGGCGCATGGCCTGCGGCCGAGTCATGCCGATGGAATAGGCGGCCTCCCATTGCCCCTTGGGCACGGCGAGCAGCACGGCACGGATGATTTCCGAAGTATAGGCGCCCACATTGAGGGTGAAGCCGATCAGCGCCGCCGGGAAGGCATCGAGCACGATGCCGACACTGGGCAGGCCATAAAAGATCAGGAACAATTGCACCAGCAGCGGCGTGCCCCGGATGATCCACACATAGAAGCGAACCAGCGCCACGAGCGGCCGGGGCGCGAAGAGCCGTGTGACGGCGGCGAGGAAGCCCACGGCCAATCCCAGCGCAAAGGACAAGAGCGTCAGCGGCACCGTGAACAGCAGGCATGCCCACAGCAGGGAGGGCAGCGCATCGGTCATCAAGGAAAGCCGGGGCGGCATCACGCGAATTCCATCATGAAGAAGGACCGGCCGATCATCGGCCGGTCCCTCGGGATACTACGCGTTCAGGCGCTTACTGCGAGACGTCTTCGCCAAAATACTTCTGGGAAATTTCGGCATAGGTGCCATCGGCCTTGATCGTGGCCAGTGCCTCATTGATCGTGGCCAGCAATTCGGGCTTGCCCTTGGCCAGCAGCACGCCGGAGAAGTCGGCGTCGGCCGCAGTGGCCACCACCTTCACATTGGCATCGGGCTGCTGCTTCTTGAAGTCGAAGAACGACAAGCTGTCATTGATGGTGGCGTCGGCGCGGCCCTGAATGACCAGCGCAATGGATTGGTCGAACCCTTCAGTGCCCACCGGGGTGGCGCCATATTGCTCGGCCAGCTTGCCGAAATTGCTGGTCAGCGACTGGGCTGCGTTCTTGCCCGCAAGGCTTTCAAAGCTGGTGATCTCGGTATTGTCACCGCGCACCACCAGCGCCGCCTTGGAGGCGATATAGGGCTCGGAGAAATCATACTTGGCTCGGCGCTCCGCATTGATGCCGACTCGGTTGATGACGACGTCGTAGCGGTTGGCGTCGACGCCGGCGATCAGGCCATCCCATGGGCCTTCGACAGATTCGGGCTTGACCCCGATCTGCTCGGCGATAGCGCGGCCGATTTCCACATCGAAACCCACCGGGGCCCTGCTGGCATCGTGGAAGGTAAAGGGCGCATAGGTGCCTTCGGTGCCGATGCGCAACACACCCGCCTGCTTGATGGCGTCGAGTGCCGATTGCGCGAATGCCGGAGTGGCGGTGACCAGCAAGCCGGCGGCGATCAGCACGTTCAAGAGTTTCATGGGTCTTCTCCTTGTGGGGCCGGCTGTATCTCCGGAACAGGCGCGGAAAACTGCACTTCCGGCGGCCAAGTTTCAACTGCTTGGATGGATGTTTTCTCCGAACCCGCCGGCTCGATGCGGCCATGCTCCACTTGCCGCTTTGCGGAGCCGGTTGTTGCCCAATTCATCGCCCGGGGAGATTGTCACCGGGACAAAGCAACGCTTCGCGCCGGCGCTAGCCAAAATGACGGGATCGCCATGGCGCCCTCGGCTAGCCTGCGCCCCCGATACTTGGAGCAGCAATCCCGGCATGAGCGGCAAAACCGAATTTTTGTGGTACATCCCCAATGACGTCAAGGCCGGCCACCGCGGCGATGCCGAAACGGTCGATCACAATAGCCTGCACACCCAGACCAGTCATGCGCTGGCGCTGGAAGACCATGGCTGGACCGGCGCCTTGCTGGGCACCGGCTGGGGCCGGCCGGATACGTTCACGCTGGCAACAGCGCTGGCCGCGCGCACCACCACGTTCGAACCGCTCATCGCCATCCGGCCCGGCTATTGGCGGCCGGCCAATTTCGCCTCCGCCGCGGCAACGCTCGATCATCTGACCGGCGGCCGCGTGCGCATCAATATCGTCTCGGGCCGGGACAATCTGGCCGCCTATGGCGACGCCGAGGGCGACCGGGCCCATCGCTATGCCCGCACCAAGGAGTTCATGCTGCTGGTGCGCCGGCTGTGGCGCGAGGAGAATGTGAGCTTTGCCGGCGAGCATTTTGCCGTTAGCGGATCGACCGTAGTGCCGCGCATTGCCGCGCAGGGCGAGCGGCGGCACCCCAAGCTTTATTTCGGCGGCGCCTCGGAAGCGGCCGAGCGGGTGGCGGCCACCGAGGCCGATGTCCAGCTGTTCTGGGGCGAGCCGCTCGACGGGGTGCGCGAGCGCATCGAGCGCCTCAAGGGGCTGTGCAAGACGCTGGACCGCAACCTGCCGCCGCTGGAATTCGGGCTGCGCATCACCACGCTGGTGCGCGATACAACGGCCCGAGCCCGGTCGGATGCTGAAGCCAAGGTCGCCGCCATGGCAAGCAGCAGCGGCGCCGGCTGGAGCGACCACAAGCGCGCGACCGCGGTGGGCCAGCAACGGCTGCTCGACCTGCACAACCGGGGCGACGTGCTCGACGACAATCTTTATACCGCGCCCGGCAAGTTCGGCGGTGGTGGCGCCGGCACGACTCGGCTGGTTGGCTCGGCGGCCGATGTCGCCCGCTCGCTGCGCAAATATCGCGATCTGGGCATCACTCAATTCGTGCTGTCCGACACGCCCTATTTGCCGGAAATCAAGCGACAGGGCGATCAACTCCTGCCCCTGCTGCGGGACTGGCTGGGGCAGGGCAGCCGGTAGCGCTGCTGCTGCGGGCTGGCGACCGCTATGCGTCAATGCACCTTGGGAAAGCCGTGCCGCTCGGCCAGCAGTTCGAGAATGCGGCCTGTGTCATTGATGAAATACCGGCCCCCGGCGCTCTTGGCATCGGCCGGAGGATTGTCGCCAAGCACCGGGACCGGCAGGCGCTGATTGTCTTCCCCGATCAACTCGATCACCGGCTGGCGCGGGCGTGGGAATGGCAGGCGGGTGACCTCGATCCGGCGGTAAGGTCGGGGAAACTGGCGAGAATTCCCTCGATCTGGTTGCAATAGGGACAGATGAAGGGGCCATCATCCCGCTTGGGGTCGGTGAAACCGGGGGCAATAAGAAAAATTCTATCCTTGGCCATTCCAAATCCTGTTCGGTGGCTTTCACGGCTGTGAAAGCGGTCTGATCAATCCCGCCAAGCTCGCCGCCCGCCGTGCCGCCGTCCAGAAAGGACTATTATGCGTGGCCCATAGAAATCGTTGCGGTCCCGGTTAGCGGCGTTGGTCCCAGGCTCGCAGCCGAGCTTCTGCATCCATATTCGCGACTTTGGGTGCCCCTGTTCCCATCACTCGGACCTGAGCCCGCTTCCCGATAAACCACACGCTCCATCATTCTACTAGATTTATAGACATTCTGACTTTTTAGGATGGTGTTCTATCAGAACCCCGCTGGCGGCGAGGAAATTTGTCCTGCCTGCGCTGCATTTGCAAAGGGCGCTCTCGTGCTTGGCCGCGCCTTCGTGGTGCTATGGGGGCATGAACATTGCAGCGCGCCCCCGTGTCCGATCCCTGCCGCCAACCACAGCGCGGCTGCCGCCGTTGACCGCGTTGCAGGCCTTCGTCGCCACGGCGCGCCATCTGAGTTTCACGCGTGCCGCCGACGAGTTGCATGTCACCTCCGCCGCCATCGGCCAGCAAATTCGCCTGCTGGAAGATTATGTCGGCCAGACCCTGTTCCTGCGCAACCGCGGTCAGCTTGAGCTGACCGATACCGGCAAGACGCTGATGCTCGGCCTGACCGACGCGTTCCGATCGCGTGCTGGACACCATGGCCCGCCTCACAACGGCCGGCGGCGCCGCGCCGATCAGAATTTCGGTGGCGCCCTCCTTTGCCGGCAAATGGCTGGTGCCGCGCTCGGCAGCGTTGCGCCGGCGGGCGCCGGATCTCGAAGTACTGCTCGATGCGTCCGTCAAGCTGGTCGATCCTGCGAGCGACGAGACCGATTGCGTCATTCGCTACGGCTTGGGCGCCTATCCGGGGCTGGTGGTCGACAAGCTGTTTTCCGAAGCTGTCCTGCCCGTCTGCAGCCCCGCTTTGGCCGAGCAGCATGGCCTATATCGCGGTCCTGAAGCCCTACTCGGCGTTCCGCTCTTGCATGAGGATGGTGCGGAACGCGATCTGTCCTGTCCCGATTGGCCGACTTGGCTGCGTACCCATGGCGTCGACCTGCGCGTCGGCAGAACCAGAATGCGCTTCAACCAATCTTCCCTCGTGCTCGACGCGGCGCTGGCTGGGCAGGGCGTTGGCTCGGGCAAGCTGCGGTTGATCGAAGCCGATCTGGCCGCCGGGCGCTCGGTCTCGCCCTTCGGCACGCCCCGGCCGGTGGAATTTTCTTATTTCTTTGCCGCGCCGCCGCACAAGGCCCGGCTGGCCCATGTGGCGCTGTTCCACGATTGGCTGCTGGCCGAAGCCGCCGCCACCCGGACCGCAAATCTTACCCTTCGTGCGCCGCATCTGGCGGCAGTTTCAATCCCGGCTGTGGCCGCAGAATAGAGAGGACGTTTTGATGTCGATATTGGATTTCGCCAGCTTTGCGCCGCCGCAACACCTAGCGGTAGACGTCGGTCAGTTCAAGGAATCCATGCGCCATCTTGCCGGCGCGGTCAGCGTCATCACGGTGGGCCGTGGCGAAGACCGGACGGGCTTCACCGCCACCTCGGTCTCCTCGCTGTCGATCAGAGCCACCAGCGGTGCTGGTTAGCCTCAATCGCAACTCGTCCTCATGGCCGGTGTTGCAGCGCCACGGCACCTTCGCCGTCAATGTGCTGGCGCATGACCAGCAACACATCGCCGATCGCTTCGCCGGGCGCGGCGGGGTGAAGGGCAATGCGCTATCACGGCGCCAATTGGCAGCAATTGGTGACCGGAACATCGGCGCTCTCCGATGCGCTGACCGTGCTAGATTGCGAGCTCGATGAAGCGATCGACCGCCATTCCCATTCAATCCTGATCGGCCGCGTCCACGCTCATCACCGTGCGCAGCGAGGCCCAGCCGCTGCTCTATTGGCATGGCGCCTATCGCCACATAACCGGACCGGTCGGGCACTAGGACCGCAGCAACACGGCCAGATGAGAAGGCCCCGTCCGAATGGGCGGGGCCTCTGCAAGCCTAGTCCAGCAGATCGGCTGGAACCGTACCGCCATTGGCGGCCAGCTTCTGCAGCACCTGCTTGTGCAGCCAGATATTCATTTTGGCGGAATCGCCCGTGTCACCCGTATAGGCCAGTTCGGCGGCCAGCTCTTTGCAGGCCGACAGGCTGCTGTCGAGGCCAAGCGCTTTCATCAGGTCGACAATGGATTTGCGCCAGTCGAGCTTCTGGCCACTCTTGGCCACTGCTGCATCAAGGATTGCAGCCACATCCACATCACTGGCGGCGGCAGGCGCAGCTTTCGGCGCCGGTGCAGCGCTTGGGGCGGCCTGCGCAACCAATGTGTCGGCTGCCGACGGGGTGGCAGCGGGCTTGGCCGGGGCACCCGTGACCGAGGCGCCGACGCGATTGGCTGCGGCGAGCCCGATCGACTTGGCCATTTCCGCCGCTGCTGTCGTCTCCGCCGGTGCTGCGGGCTTGGGGGCGCCAAAGATCTTGGCCTTGATATCGTCGAACAGTCCCATCGTAGTTTCCTCTCTGGTGTGCGATATGCCTGCCGACTATGCCGTCACCGGACCCAAGAAGACAAGGAACTCGCATAAAGGCCTGTCCGCTAGACTCCCAGCGCCTCCTGCAACCGGGCCAGCTGGCGCAATTGCTGGTACGGCCCGCCACCCTCATGGTCGTTGAATTCGTAGTCCACCATAGTCTTGGGCCCGCCATAGGCGGCATGCGCCACATAGACCGTCGAGGGCGGGCACACATTGTCCATCAGCGCGGCGGAGAACAGCGCCGGGGCCCAGGCGCGTTCGGCAAAGCACACGCCATCGAAATAGCGCAGCGTGTCAAACACGGCATCGGTTTTGTCACGATGGGTGGCAAGGAACCGCGCGATTTCGCCATAGGGGTCGCAGCGGCAATGCGCACGGCGCGCGGGAAATCGCAAAGGAATGGCACATCGGTCGAGAGCGCCTTGACCCGGGCATCGAGCCCCGCCACGGCGAGAGCAACGCCGCCGCCCCGGCTGCCGCCGGTCACCCCGACGCGCTCTGCGTCGATAAAGGAGAGCGGCAGCAGGGCATCCAGCGCGCGGACCGCGTCGGTGAACAGCCGGCGATAATAATAGTCCGCCGGGTTGAGAATGCCCTTGGTCATCATGCCCGGGATTTGCGGCGTGCTGCCCACCGGGTCGGGGGTTTCCCGGGGCTCCAGCCGCTGCCCCGGCCGCGTGTATCCATGCGGAAATAAGCAAAGCCCGCCGCGGCGTAATGCAGCAATTCATGGGCAAAGCCGCGCCCGCCGCCATAGCCCACATATTGCACCACCAGCGGCAGCGGATCGCGCCGCTTGGTCGGCAGCAGCAGCCAGCCGCGGATCGGATGGCCGTCAAAGCCGGGAAACGACACATCATAGGCTTCGATCAGCCGCAACGGGGAATCGAGCCGCGCCAACACGGCCTCGCCACCAAAGCTGCGGGCTTCCTTCAGCGTACCAGCCCAGAAGGCATCGAAATCGGCAGGCACTTGCACGGCGCTGCGATAGGCGTCGAGCGCTGGATGGGTAAGGTCGTTAAATGGCATGTCGAATCCTGTTTGCGGCCCCTCGGACGGCAAGGCTTATAGCCTAATTCAAGCGCTTGCCGCTCGCTGCGTCAAAGAGATGCACAGCGTTCAATTGCGGCGCCACATGAATGGTCGCGCCTGGCGCGGCCTGCAGCCGCTCGTGGAACACCCCGATCACTCGGTGTTCGCCCAGCGTCATGGTGACCCGGGTCTCCGAGCCCATGGGTTCCACCAGTTGCACAATGGCGGGCAGGCCATCGCTGACCAGTTCAAAATGCTCGGGGCGGATGCCATAGACCGCGTCGCCCGTGGCAAGGCCGGGCGGCAAAGGCAGGACGACGCCCTTGGCTACAAAGCCATTGGGCGTAAGCTGGCCTTCAATGAAATTCATGGCAGGCGAGCCGATAAAGCCAGCCACGAACGGATTAGCCGGTCGGTCGTAAAGGTCGAGTGGCGCGCCGAATTGCTCGACGCGGCCGGCATTCATCACCACGATCTTGTCGGCCATGGTCATGGCCTCAACCTGATCATGGGTGACGTACACAGTGGTAACGCCCAGCCGCTGATGCAGCCCCTTGATCTCGCCGCGCATGACAACGCGCAGCTTGGCGTCGAGATTGCTCAGCGGCTCGTCGAACAGAAACACCTGCGGATTGCGCACAATAGCGCGGCCCATGGCGACGCGCTGGCGCTGCCCACCCGACAGCTGCCGCGGAAAACGCTCCAGCAGCGGCTTGAGCCCCAAAATGTCGGCCGCCCAGCCCACCCGTTCGGCAATCTCGGCCTTGCTGCCGCCGCGATGCTCCAGCGAAAACGCCATGTTCTTGGCGACCGTCATATGTGGATACAGCGCATAATTCTGGAACACCATGGCAATGTCGCGATCCTTGGGCTCCAGCTCATTGACCACCCGGCCGCCGATCGAAATCTCGCCGCCGGTAATGGTCTCAAGCCCCGCGATCATGCGCAGCAAAGTGGATTTACCGCAGCCGGACGGGCCGACCAGCACGACAGAATTCGCCATCGGCAATGTCGATATCAACGCCATGAATAGTGGCCAGTTCGCCATAGCTTTTCTTGACAGACGTGAGGGTTACAGGTGCCATTTGGTTTGCCTTTGACTAGCCTTTGAGCCCGGTATGGGCCGGGCCCTCGACGAACTGCTTCTGGGCGACGATGAAAACGATAAGGACCGGAATGGCCGTCATGGTCGCGGCGGCGAGCTGAATGTTCCACATCGGCCCGCCATAGGCGTCGGTGAATTGGGTCAGCGCTCGGGGCAGGGTGAATTTGTCGGCGCTTGAGATGAAGACGATGGGTTCAAGATAAAGATTCCAGCTGCCCGGGAATGTGAAGATGGCAACAGCAGCCAAAGCCGGGCGGGCCAGCGGCAGGGCAATGGTCCAGAAAATCTTGAACCGCCCCAGCCCATCGACCCGCGCCGCCTCTTCCAGTTCCACCGGCAGCGAAATGAAGAACTGGCGCATGATGAAGGTGGCAAATACTGCCGGGGCGCCAAAGATCGGCACCGGGATCAGCGGCCAATGCGTATTGATCATGCCCCATTTCAAAAACAGCTGGAACAGCGGCACCAGCGTCACTTCCGAGGGGATCAGCAGCCCCACCAGCACCACCATGAAAATGGCATTGGCGAAGGGGAACTTGATGCGCGCAAAGGCATAGCCCGCCATCGACGCCACGATCATGGTGCCGACGGTCACGATGGCGGCGATATAGGCTGAGTTCCAATATTGCAGCGCAAAGGGCTGGATCTTGAACACGTCCGAATAGGACGAAAAATCGAAGGCACGCGGCCAGATATCGGGCAGGAAGGCAAAGATCTGGCTGACCGGCTTGACCGATGAAGTGACCATCCACCGAGTCGGAAAGACAAAGGGGATGAGCAGCACGCACAGCGTCAAATAGGCCAGCGTTTGGGCGCGGGGGCTGAGCTCAGTTTTCATAGAACACGAACTTTCTGCGCAACTGCCACTGAACAAAGGTGAGCGCGCCGACAATGACGAGCAGGACGATGGACAGCGTCGAGCCATAGCCGAACAGATAAAACTGGAAGGCCTGCTGATAGAGGTAATAGACCAGCACCGTGGTGGAAAAACCCGGCCCGCCACGGGTCAGGATCATGATCTGCGCAAAGACCTGCAGCGCCCCCACAATGGTGACGATCGACGCCAGCAGGATGGTCAGGCTGATCATGGGCAGGGTGATGCGATAAAATTGCTTGAAGCGCGGTACGCCATCGACACGCGCAGCCTCAGAACAATTCGCGCGGTACGCCCTGCAGTGCGGCCAGAAACAGGATCATATTGAGGCCGACATTCTTGAGCGCCTGCACGACGATGACCGAGATCATCGCCGTGGTCAGGTTGCGCAGCCAATTGGGGCCTTCGACGCCAATCATCTGCAACAGGCCATTAATGCCGCCATTGCTCTGCAGCAGGAAGCTCCAGACAATGGTCCGGGCCACCAGCGACACCACGACCGGCGAAAAGAACAGCGTGCGGAACAGCGTCATGAACCGCAGTTTTTGATTGAGCAGCAGCGCCAGCCCCAGCGCCAGACTCATATTGAGCAGCGCCAGCCCCGCCGAAAACACGGCGGTGACACTCATCACCTCGCCAATGGCCGGATCGCTCAGCAGCTTCTCGTAATTGGCCGTGCCGGTAAAGCGGAACGAGCCCGCCAGCACGTTCCATTCATGCAGCGAATACCAGAACACTAGCCCCAGCGGGATCAGCACGAAGATGACGATGCCGATCAGCTGCGGCGCGATGAACAGATATCCGGTGGCCGCATCGCGCCGGGCCATGGTCCAAAAACTGCGTTTTTTCCGGGCCTGCGATGTATCAAGGGCAAGGGTCATTGGCGTTCCTTCTCCCTCCCCCACAGCGGGGGAGGGAAGGTCGATTGCAGGGTCTAGTTTGCCGCCAGCAGCGGATTGAGGCGATCGCACAGCGCGTTCAGCACGCCGGGGATATCGGCCTGCGGCTGCCACAGGCCATCAAGCCCCGCGCGAACAGTCTGCTGCAATTGGGCAAAATTAGGCACCTGCTGCGTTGACTGACCCGTGGCCACGCCGCGGATAACCACGGCTTCGATCTGCTCCTTCGTCAGCAGCGGATTGGCGGCCGAAAGCACGTCGGCGGTCAGCAGGCTCTGCCGGGCCGGCGGGAAGAAGCGGGCCAGCTTTGCCACATTATCCTTGGACGAGAAGAAGGCGAGGAACTCGGCCGCCAGCTCGGGATTCTTGCCATTGGCCAGCACGCCGATACCGGCGCGGCCGACCTGAGCATATTCCCCGACCGGGCCGCTGGGCAGGGGCACCGAGTCCCAATCAAACGCCTTGTCGTCCTTGGGCAGCAAGGAAGCGCGGCTGATCTGGGTCGTGGTCATCGCCGCGTCGCCGGCAAAAAAGTCAGCCGACACGCCGGGGCCGGGCATGGCTTTCTTTACGAAGATCGCATCATGGATGAAGGTCATGGCATCAACCATTTCCTTGCTGTTGAACGCGCAGCTCTTGGTATCTTCCGACCGGGGATGAGCGCCCCAGCCGGCATAGATCTCGGCCGAGTTTTCCCAGATCTTGAAGTCAAAATCACGAACAACCAGACCCTGCTTGCCCGTGGTGGCGACTGTGGCCGCCGTGGCAATGGCATTGTCCCGAGTCCATTCGCCGGCAGCGATCAGCTCGGCCGGTGTCTTGGCGCCTGCGGCCTTTATCATGTCATTGTTGACGAACACGCCAAAGGGCGAGGTCGAGAACGGATAGAGATATTGCACCCCATCGCGCGACCGGGCGGTGAGCGTGGCGGGCAGGAAGTCGGCAATGTCATAGCCTTCGGTCTTGGCGAAGGTGTCGGTCAGCGGATAGAGCGCGCCGGCCGCCATGAAATCAGGGGCGGTAGTGTCAGAACAGCCGAGCCAGATCGGGCGGATTGCCGCCGGCGATCTGGGTGGTCAGCGTCGTCACATAGCCCTCGAACGCCAGTGAATCATAGGTGACCGTAACGCCGGGATGGCTGGCTTCGAATTCGGCACCGATCTCGTTGAACAAGGCCAGATGGGCCTCGTTGGCACTCCAGATCGCCATCCGCAATTCCTGCGAGAAAGCGGGGAAACCAGCCCCGTCGTCACCGCCAGAGCGGCCAGTGTGGTTTTCAGCATAGTCCTGCGCATAAAAGATCCTCCCTGATTATGCGTATTAGCTAATAGCCAGAAATATCGGGCCAATGGCGTTCCACGCCACGGTGCTCGATATGGCTTTGGAATTCGGCCAGCCGCTTGTCGTCGCCATGCACGCCATGCGGGGTCTGGCCGGTCTCAAGGCAGTGCGCCGCCAGCATTCCGGCCACTTCGCCAATGTTCCATTCGACGGGATGCAGCCGGTAGCAGCCATTGGTGATGTGGGTGGTGCCGATATTCTTGGACGCCGCCAACAGGTTGCTCTTGCCGCGCGGAATGAGCGCGCCCAGCGGAATTTCGAAGGGGCAGGCGCCCACATCGATATAATTGTCGCCGCCGGTCGAGGGATGCAGATCGATGCGATACATGCCCACCCCGATCGAGTCGCGATAATTGACCGCCCCACGATCCCCGCGCACATCCAGCGACAAATCCTGCTCAAGCACAGTGGTCAGCGCCCGGATGCGGCGGCTTTCGCGAATATAGGGGGCCATGGCCAGACCGTGCTCGGTGCCGGTAATGTCGCCACGCAGGCGCAGGCCGGCAAAGCCACGGCCGCCATCGGGGCAGGGGGCCTCGGTCTGCATCCAATAGAACATGGAATAGGACAGGCTCGCCGCATCGGCCAGCCGCTGGGCATATTGTTCGGGCGTCACGTCGATGATCGGGGCCTCGAAATAGTCGATCATCGGCCAGTTCACCGGGCATATATCGCTGGCATAGGCGCCGGGCCGGAAATTGTGGCGCGCGGCAATCCGGCGGAAAATCCAGAGGCTCATGTCGCCCGCGCTATGGCGCTGGTCGGCAACTTCGCGGGTGGCATTGTCGACCGGATTGGGATCGAAAAAGCGGCGGCTGCGCTCCAGCGTACGCGGATTGGGCGAGTCCCAGCTCAGCAGCGGGCCGCCCCAGAATGCAGGCGCCACCTGACGCCAGTGATCATAGCGCGCCGGCTTGTCGATGACATGATTGCCATCGACGTGATCGACGGCAGAAGCAGATCAGAAACGGCCTGCTGGTTCTGTGGCTGCGCTTCGGCCGGGGCGCTGGGTTCGCCGGTTTCGGACTGGGCCTCAAAGCCGGTGACATATTCCGTCGATGTCAGCGGCAGCAGATCGCCCAGCTCGGTGGCGTCGATCACATAGCGCGCCGAGCAGGTGACCGTGCGCCCGGTGTCGCGGTGGCGCAGGGTAACCGCGCGGACGACATCGCCGTCAACGTCGGCAGCAATCGGCACGTAGGGCTTCAAAATGGCCAGTTTGCCGCCCGCCGCATAGGGCGCCAGCATTGCTTCCATCACCGCCAGCGACACCCGCGGCTCGTGGCACAGGCGGGACACATTGCCGTCGCCCGGGTTGAGCGTCAGATCAGCCCGCGCTTTCGCTCAGCGGGTAATGGTCGCGATAATATTGCCGCACGCCGGTGCGCAGCGCACGATAGCTGGCGGTAATGCCGAATTGCTCGACCTGGGTATGCTCATCGGGTGGCACGGCTCTGGCTGGTCAGCTGGCCACCGATCCAGTCGAACTCCTCGCTGAGGATGACGCTGCGCCCATTGCGCAAGGCGCCCAAAGCTGCCGCGACCCCACCAAGCCCGCCGCCGACAACCGGGATATCCGCGTTGTATTCTGTCACTTCAAACTGTCTTTCGTTGGATTGGGGGAGCAGGCGTTTCGCCCGCCACGATTTCGCATTGCAGCATCTCCTGCTGCACCAGACTCGGGTCAGCCAGAGTTTCCACCAGCATGGCGGCGGCCCGCTTGCCCATTTCTTCGCAGGGGATGGCGTAGCAAGTGAAGGCGCGGTGCAGCCGCAGCGTATGGGTACGTGTGCCGCTGCCCAGCACCACAATCGATAGATCGCCCGGCACGCTGATCCCCTGCGCCCGCGCCAGATTGTCGAAGGCTACCGCCTCCAGCACTTCGGCAAAGAACACGACGCTGGCGCCGCTGGCACGAACCTCGGCCACTTGCCGAGGCGGGGTCGCCATTCTCGACGTCATCGACATGCACCAGCTCGCCCTTGCCCTTGAGGCGCTTTGAAAGCCCCGCCAACGGTCGGCGATGGATTCAGCCGGCCCCGTCGTGCCGATAAAAGCAAAGTTGCGATGCCCCTTGGCCAGTGCACGGTCGACCAGCGTCGTCGTTGCGGTGATATAGTCGGCGCCCACATAACGCACCGGCCCGCCGGCATCATCGCGGCGGCCCACGGCGACATAGGGATAATCGCCGGCCACCAGTTGGGCCAATTCATCGCGGTCAAACTGGCTACCCGAGATCAGGCAACCATCGGCCGGGCGCAGCCAGTCCGGTCTCGCCAAAAATGCGCTTGCGGCCCTTGTCGTCCCGCGCCGAGGCGGTCATCAGCAGCAGGTCATAGCCCAGCGTTTCGGCGGCTTCCTCAATGCCCATCAGGAAAGGGGTGTAGAAGTCGGCCTGCGCGATCGGGAAAGCGGGCTGATAGGTGAAGACGCCCAGAATGCGATTGGCGCCCTTGACCATGCTGCGTGCGATCGGATCGGCGACATAGCCGGTATCGCGGATGGCCTTGAGCACGCGTTCGCGCGTTTCAGGCGGAATGCGGCCTTCGGCAGACTTGGCTTCGTTGAGCACGAGCGACACCGTCGCTCGGCTGACGCCGGCCAATTGGGCGATATCTCTCTGGGTCAACCGCCACGATGCCGACAAGTCTGCCTCCACTTATTCGCTAATTCGTATTAGCTGTTAGTGTTACGCATTAGCAGTTTTGATTTTGCACTGTCAAGAGGCTCGCCAGAGCCGCCCAAATGCGGGCCAACTCGTCATCATGGGGCAGTTACGCAGCCCTAAAGGTCAAAAAGTATCAGTCTAACGCCTGCCCTGTGGTGGCGGGGGCGACAAAGTGGGCCTAAGCTCCCCCTATGCAGAGAACCGGGCAAACCGGCCTGTAAGCGGCGCTGCCTCTATCGGCGCGTCAGGGGAGAGACGGATGGAACCTGATCTCGAAGTCGTTCAGATCCGGCGTGGCGAGTCCTTCAAGGCCCGGTCGCACGGCTATCCGTTTCACACTGTGCGCTGGCACTTTCATCCCGAATATGAGCTGCACCACGTCGTCGCCACGCGCGGCCGCTATTTCGTGGGCGACTTCATCGGCGAATTCGAGCCCGGCAATCTGGTGCTGACCGGCCCCAACCTGCCGCACAATTGGGTCAGCGAATTGCCCGATGGCACGAGCGTCCCGCTGCGCTGCCGCATCGTGCAGTTTTCCGAAGATTTCATCGGCAATACGATCAAGGTGCTGCCTGAACTGGGCGCCTTCGAGCGCGTGCTCGAGCGCAGCCGGCATGGGGCATTGTTCTCCCCGCAAACCGCCGCCGAAATCGCCCCGGCTCTCGAGGAGCTGATCGAGGCGCAGGGCGTACGGCGCATCGAATTGTTCATCGGCGTCATGGGCGCGCTGAGTCGGGCCAGCGATATCAGCACGCTGGCCAGCTCACGCTACCTGCCCGACCCCTCCGGCTATATGTCGGCGGGCATCAACAAGGTTCTCGCCCATATCGGCGGGCACCTCACCGAGCCATTCAACGAAAGCGATCTGGCCGCGATTGCCGGGCAAAGCGCCAGCGCCTTCTCGCGCAGCTTCCGCCGCCATACCGGCATGGCGCTGGTGCAATATGTCAATCGGCTGCGCATTAACCTCGCCTGCCAGCTCCTGATGAGCGACGAGGCCATGCCCATCATCGAGATCTGCTACGCGGTGGGCTTCAACAATCTCTCCAATTTCAACCGCCAGTTCCTGACGCAAAGGGCATGCCGCCCTCCCGCTTCAGAACATTGCTGGTGGCCAATGCAAGAGCGGCCGAAGCCGCCTGATCGTCAAAGGAGCCGGGGGAGGAACGAGGATATTGCCGAACGACCAGACGCGGGCGCGCTTTGAGCGCCCACGATAGTAAACGCTTGTCTCAAAAATCCGCAGCCAAAGGCTGCAATCGGAGGAAACCACATGACCACATTTCCATGGAAACGCAGCGCAGCCGCATCCGCCCTGTTTCTGCTCGGCAGCACAGCGGCTTTCGCCCAGACCGCCGATATCGCCAATTCCACCGTCGCCTTCCTGATGCCCGACCGGGCCTCGACGCTATGAGGAGCATGACTCCCCCGGCTTCATCGCCGAGATGAAAAAGCTCTGCGAGACCTGCAAGGTCATCTATCAAAACGCCGATGCTGACGCGACCAAACAGCAGCAGCAATTCAATTCGGTGATCACCCGGGGCGCCAAGGTCATCGTGCTCGACCCCGTCGATTCCGCCGCCGCCGCCTCGCTCGTCTCGCTGGCGCAAAGCCGGGGCGTCAAGGTCGTCGCCTATGATCGCCCCATCCCCGATGCCAAGGCCGACTTCTATGTCTCGTTCAACAACGAAGGCATCGGCAAAGCGATCGCTGAATCGCTGGTTGCGCATCTCAAAGCTAACAATGTGTCAACCGAAACCGGCGGTATCCTGCAGATAAACGGCTCCCCAACCGACGCCGCCGCCGGCCTGATCAAGGACGGCATCCATGCCGGCCTCGGCCGAAAGCGGCTACAAAACCCCGGCCGAATTCGACACCCCGGACTGGGCTCCGCCCAAGGCCCAGCAATGGGCCAGCGGCCAGATCACCCGCTTCGGCGCCCAGATCGTGGGCGTCGTCGCGGCCAATGACGGCACCGGCGGCGGCGCCATTGCTGCCTTCAAGGCAGCCGGTGTCGATCCCGTCCCCCGGTCACCGGCAATGACGCTACCATCGCCGCGCTGCAGCTGATTATCGCGGGCGATCAATACAATACCATCTCCAAGCCCAGCGAGATCGTCGCCGCCGCCGCCGCCAATATCGTGGTGCAACTGCTCAAGGGTGAAACACCCAAGGCCGAAATGAGCCTTTACGACACGCCCTCCCAGCTCTTCACCCCGGCCGTGGTCACCGCCGAGAACCTCAAGGCCGAGATCATCGACAAGAATATCGTCTCGGCCGACCTGCTCTGCGTCGATCGCTATGTCGAGGGTTGCAAGGCCCTCGGGATCATCCAGTAATCACCCCGTCCGGCCCCCATCCCGGGGGCCGGACGGACATGCTATCGGCGACCCATCGAGGCCCAGCCATGACAGATATTTCCCAGCCGCCCGTACTCAGCCTGCGCGGCATTTCCAAGAATTTCGGCGCCGTTTCCGCCCTCACCGATATCGACCTTGATGTGCATGCCGGCGAAGTCGTGGCCACGGTGGGTGACAATGGCGCGGGCAAATCCACCCCGGTCAAAATCCTCTCCGGCGTGCACGCGCCCAGCTCCGGCACCATCAGTTTCGGCGGCAAAGAGGTGAGTCTGCCCAATCCCGCCGCGGCCTTGTCACTGGGCATCGCCACCGTGTTCCGAGATTTGGCGCTTTGTGAAAATCTCGACGTGGTCGCCAATATCTTCCTCGGCAAGGAGATCAATCCGCTCCAGCTCGACGAAGTCGCCATGGAAATCCGCGCCTGGAAGCTGCTCAACGAACTCTCCGCGCGCATCCCCAGCGTTCGCGAGGCCGTGGCTTCCCTCTCGGGCGGCCAGCGCCAGACCGTCGCCATCGCCCGTTCCCTGCTGCTCGATCCCAAACTCATCCTGCTCGACGAACCCACCGCCGCTCTGGGCGTGGCGCAGACCGCCGAAGTGCTCAACCTCATCGAACGCGTGCGCGACCGGGGCACGGGCGTCGTGATGATCAGCCATAACATGGAAGACGTGCGCGCCGTCGCCGACCGCATCGTCGTGCTGCGGCTGGGCCTGCAATAGCGGCGTCTTCTATCCCGATGCCTCCAATGCGGACCTCGTGGGCGCCATCACCGGCGCCTCAGACAATTCCGTGTCCCGCCGCGCGGGCCGACGGACTAACGAGGAGGCACGGCCATGACCGGCACAGAAAACCCGACCCCGCTCGACCGCGCCGACATCCGGGTCAGACATGATGAAGGCGCCAGCGGCGCCATCCGCGCCTTTTGGGACCGGGTGCGCAGCGGCGATCTCGGCGCGCTTCCGGTGGTGGTCGGCCTCATCGTCATCTGGACGGTCTTCACCGCCCTCAATCCGGTCTTCCTGTCGAGCGCGAACCCGGTCAATCTGCTATTCGATTCTTCCACTGTCGGCGTCATCCGCTGGGCGTGGTGCTGATGCTGATGGTGGGCGAGATCGACCTCTCCATCGGCTCGGTCAGCGGTTTTTCCTCGGCGCTGCTCGGTGTGCTGTGGGTCAATCAAGGCTGGCCCGTGGCCCTCGCCATTCTCGCCGCCATCGTCGTCGGTGGGCTGATTGGCCTGCTCTATGCCCAGCTCTACAACCGCTTCGGCATGCCCAGTTTCGTCGCCACTTTGGCCGGTCTTTTGGCCGTGCTCGGGCTGCAGCTTTACCTGCTGGGCGGCACTGGCTCGATCAATCTGCCCTATGGCTCCCCGCTGGTGAATTTCGGCCAATTGCTGACCATGCCGGCACGGGCCTCCCATGCCTTGGCGGCTTTACCCGGCCTCGCCATGCTGATCACCGGCTATCGCACGGCAGCGCGGCGCCGGACGGCCGGGCTCTCCGCCCACTCGCTCACCGGCGTCATCCTGCGCGCCGCCGTGGTCACGATCGGGCTGGAACTGGCCGTGGCCTATCTCAACCGAGCCCGTGGCGTGCCATGGATGTTCGGCCTGTTCGTCGTGCTGGTCGTGGGCATGAATTATGCGCTGACCCGCACGCAATGGGGCCGCTCCATGACCGCCGTTGGCGGCAATCGTGAAGCCGCCCGCCGCGCTGGCATCAATGTCAGGGCGATCTATACCAGCGCCTTCGTCTTCTGCGCCATGTTCGCCTCCCCGGGCGGCATTCTGGCCGCTTCCCGGCTCGCCTCCGCCAGCCAACAGGCGGGCACCGGCGACGTCAATCTCAACGCCATTGCCGCAGCAGTGATCGGTGGCACCAGCCTCTTTGGCGGTCGGGGCAGTGCCTATTCGGCCCTGCTGGGTGTCATCGTCATCCAGTCTATCGCCAGCGGGCTGACCTTGCTCGATCTGAGCTCCTCGCTACGCTACATGATCACCGGCGGCGTCCTCGCCATCGCGGTAATCGTCGACTCCACGGCCCGCCGTTCGCGCGCCTCCCATGGCCGCGCCTGAGCGGCCATGGCTTCCCTCCCAAAACTGAAAGACACTAAAATGGACCGAGATTTGTCAGGAAAAGTCGCCACGATCACCGGCGCTGCCTCGGGGATTGGGCTGGAATGCGCCAAGGCCACGGTGGGATCAGGCGCCCGGGTCTTCTTCGTCGACCGTGCCGAAGATCGGCTGCGCGAGATCTGCGCCGAGCTTGGGCCCCGGGCGGTCCCGCTCGTGGTCAACCTGACCGATCCGGCCAGCGTCGCCGGCATGATGCCCGCTATCCTAGAAAAGGCCGGCAAGCTCGACATTTTCCACGCCAATGCCGGCTCCTATATCGGCGGCAGAAGTGGTCGATGGCGATCCCGACGCCCGGGACCGCATGCTCAACCTCAATATCAATGCCGTGTTCCGAACCGTCCATGCCGTGCTGCCGCATATGGTCGAGCGTAAGACGGGCGATATCATCGTCACCAGCTCCATTGCCGGCATGGTGCCGGTCGTATGGGAGCCGATCTACACCGCCTCCAAACATGCCGTGCAGGCCTTTGTGCATACTGTGCGGCGCCAGTGTTCAAGCATGGCATTCGCGTCGGCGCAGTGCAGCCGGGGCCGGTGGTAACGGCCTTGCTCAGCGATTGGCCCAAGGAAAAGCTCGAGGAAACCCTTGCAGCCGGCGGGCTGATCGAGACCGACCGAGATTGCCGCCGCCGTCATGTTCATGCTCACGCGGCCGCGCAACGTGACCATTCGCGACCTCGTCATTCTGCCCCACAGCACGGATCTCTAAAACCATGGCCGAGCACTTTATCGGCGTCGATGTCGGCACTGGCAGCGCCCGGGCCGGCGTGTTCGACGCAACCGGCACGATGCTGGCCTCGGCCAAGCGCAATATCGCGCTCTATCTGGAAGCCGGCGACATTGCCGAGCAATCGAGCGAGAATATCTGGCAAGCCGTCTGCGCCAGCGTCAGTGAGGCGGTTGAACTGGCAGTATTGATCCGGCAACCATCCATGGCATCGGCTTCGACGCCACCTGTTCGCTCGTTGTCACGGGTGAAGGCGGCAAGCCACTACCCGTCGGCGCGTCCGGCGATCCCAATCGCAATATCATCGTCTGGATGGATCACCGTGCTCTCGACCGGGCCAGAACGTATCAATGCTACGCGCCACAAAGTGCTCGACTATGTCGGCGGCACCGTCTCGCCCGAAATGGAAACCCCAAAGCTGCTCTGGCTGGCCGAGCACATGCCGCAGACTTTTGCTGCGGCCCGGCAATTCTTCGATCTGGCCGATTATCTGACTCGGCGCGCCACGGGGAGCCTAACCCGCTCGATCTGTACGCTCACCTGCAAATGGACCTATCTGGGCCATGAAGGCCGCTGGGACGCCGACTATTTCGAAACCATTGGCCTCGGCAGCCTCGCCCGCGAAGGCTTTGCCCACATTGGCACTGAAGTCGTGCCGGGCGGCACGGCTTTGGGGCAGGGGCTGTCACCTGCGGCCGCCGCATCCATGAGCCTCCCCACAGGCATTGCCGTGGGCGCCGGCTTAATCGACGCCCATGCCGGCGGCATCGGCACGGTGGGCGCGCGGGGCGGGGCCGGCGACGTACAATCGCGCATGGCCTATGTGTTCGGCACCTCGGCCTGCACCATGGCCACAACAGCCCAACCCAGTTTCGTCCCCGGCGTCTGGGGGCCTTATTATTCGGCCATGGTGCCGGGCCTGTGGCTCAACGAAGGCGGCCAATCAGCCGCCGGCGCCGCCATCGAGCAATTGGTGCAATTCCATCCAGCCGCGCCCGAAGCCAGCCGGATCGCGGCATCCGAAGGCCTGTCGCTCGTGGCGTGGCTGGCCGAAGAGGCCCAACGCCGGGGCGGCGCCGCATCCGCGCCCGCGCTGATTGGCGACATCCACGTCGTACCCGAATTTCTGGGCAATCGCTCGCCCTTCGCCGACCCAGAAGCCAAGGCGCTGATCGCTGGCCCGGGCATGGACCGCAGCATGGATAACTCGGTTGGCCTCTACCTCGCCGGCATCTGCGGTCTGGCCTATGGCGTCCGCCAGATCCTTGCCGCCATGGCCCAACAGGGCACCACAATCGACACCATCGTCATCAGCGGCGGCGCAGGCCAAAGCGCCACTGGTCCGCCAGATATTGGCCGACGCCACTGGTATCACTATAGCTGCTACGCGATCCGAAGAACCGGTGCTGTTGGGCTCCGCCATCCCGGGCGCGGCGGCAGCGGGACGCTATGCCGACATCAGCGCCGCCATGCACGCCATGTCCGAAATCGGCGAGACCTATCGGCCTAACGATCACCTCGCGGCATGGCACGAGCGGCGGTTGACCGCCTTCGCCGCGCTCCAGCAGGCCGGACGAACGATCCGCCAAAGCGGTCCCTAAAACGCCATATCCGGCGGCACCGGCGGCGCATCGTACAGCACGGTGATCTTCACCCGCTGATTGGCCGCCATATAGGGGTCATTGGGGAAGAATGGGTCCGAGGTCAGAGCGGCCGGTGACGGCTTCGATACGGTCGTCGGCCGGGCCAAATTCGCTCAGGATCGAGCGCACCACATTAGCGCGGTCGCTCGACAGGTCCCATGGACCATAGCGCGGATTGCTGAACACTCCGCCGGCCGCGGTGTGCCCGGAAATGGTGATCTGGTTGGGCAATTGCTGCAGGATCGGGGCGATCGCAGCGATGGCCTTGCGCGTCAGCTCGAACGGAAATTTCGAGCCTTCGGGAAACATCGGGCGGCCTTCCTGATCGACGATCTGGATATTGAGCCCCTCAGGCGTTTCCTCGACCAGCAAATTGTCGGCAATCTCGGTAATGTCCGGCATGGCCTGCCGAGCCTGCCTGATGCTGGCGGCAGCGCTGTGGAAGGCCGGCTCTGGGTGGCCTTGATATCGTCTTGCGCTCGGCTCTGGCTGGCAGCGTTTGCTGCGCCGCTTTCGACACTGTCTCGGGGCGCGGGCGCATCGGCTTTTGCTCGGCTCGACACACTGCCCGACATCTGCGCGCCGGTGCTGTCCATGGCCGTGCCGCCCATCACCCCGCCCGAGCCACTATTGCTGGCGCTGATATTGGGTGGCGCAGAAATAATCGGCCGAGCCCTGCTTTTGCTCAGGCGTCGTCATGCTGATCAGCCAGAGCAGCAGGAAAAACGCCATCATCGCGGTTACAAAATCCGCATAGGCAATCTTCCGGGCCCCGCCATGGTGCGCATGGGAGGTCTTTTTGACCTTCTTGATGATGATCGGGCGGTTGTTGTAGTCGGCCATTTGTGTCCCCGCCGCCTAGATCGCCGCCGGCAGGGCGGCCGTCGCGGCATCCACTTCGGCAAAGGTCGGGCGGTTTTCCGACATCAGCATCTTGCGGGCAAATTCGATCGCCATGACCGGCGGATTGCCGGCGACATGGGCCAAAAGGCCCGTCTTGAGCGACAGGAAATACTTGTCTTCCGATTCATAGATATTGCGCAGTGATTGGGCGAAGGGCGCAAAAAAACCATAGGCTACGAACACGCCGAAGAACGTGCCCACCGGGGCGCCGCCGATCATATGGCCCAGCACTTCGGGTGGCTCACTGATGGCGCCCATCGTGTGGATCACGCCCAGCACGGCGGCGACAATGCCCAAAGCCGGCGTGCCGTCGGCCAGCGCCTGCACGGCGCCCACCACACGATGGCGCTCCTGATGATGGGTCTCGAGTTCCTCATCCATCAGCGCTTCCATTTCGTGCACATTATTGGTGCCCGGGGTCACCATGCGCATATAGTCGCAAACGAATTCCACCGCGTGGTGGTTGCCGGCAAAAGTGGGGAAACGGTTGAACAGCGTGGATTCGCGCGGGTTCTCGATGTGTTGCTCGATCGCCAGCACGCCCTTGGCTCGGATCAGCTTGAACAGGGTGAACTGCATGCCCAGCAGTTCGACATAAGCCGCCTTGTTGTAGCGCGGCCCCTTGAACATGGTGCCGAGCAGAGCCCAGCGTCTGCTTCAGCACCGGTCCGGTATTGCCGATGATGAAGGCGCCGATGGCCGCGCCCAGGATGATCACGAATTCATAAGGCTGAAACAGCACAGCCATGTGGCCGCCAATGGCTGCATACCCACCCAACACGCTGCCGATAACGATGACGATGCCAATAATGAGGCGCATTCGATCAGAAACTCACTCTCAGCGTTCACCGAGGGGTCGCGACGCGCAATTGTGGACAGGATTTTGGCCGATGCCCCTGCAACGCGCTTGTCAGCTAGCCGTCAAATGAATTGCATTTCCCCAAATCCCCGCATGCAATTTTAGCAATCGCCCGCAGCGCAATCGTCGTGGCTGGCCTGACATGTCGCAAAACGCGATGAAGCCGTGCCCGCCCAGTTCAATATGGGCGCGCTTAAACCGGCCCGAGGGCCACTATTGGATGGTTGGGCTTAATATCCCGTATATCTGCATTTTCTGCAGGCGGGATTGCAGCTCTATTGGGTCGGCCGCAGATCGCTTTCGCTGACGATGCGCAGATGGGTCTCTGTCTTGGCCTGCACCTTGTATTGAACGACGTGCCCCTCGAAGGGCAACAAGGCGACGATCTTGCATTCGCCGGCCCGGCGCGAGCTGCTGCCATGGCTGGGCAGAAGGTCGAGGACCTCACCGATCTTGAATTTGTGCATGTAGGCTTGGACTCCAATGGGTGCCGTGCGGCAACCCGCAGCGCTGTTGTGTGACGATCGGCCAGCCCAAGGCGCTTTGCCATGAGCTGCCGGAATGCCCGGCAGGTTCCCCGCGGCAATATGCACTGCGGGGTCTAGAACGTTTGCAAGTTTAAGGATCGCCAAACAACCGGCATGCCGGCAGCATCAGGTCGCCAATGATGGCTGAAAACGTGCCTGATTATGCGCCGCCAGCCCGTTCATTGCAAGGTAAGCGCAATCTCGCCCTGATTTTAATGGCGCAACGCTTGCGCTTTGCCGCGCACCCACACAAAAGAAAAACCGCCACGACAAATTTGGGAGTTGCGCGGCAGTTGATTCATAGGCGAAACAAGAACCTGCGGCCCAGAGCCGTCCCATCCACCTTTTTCATGAGTGTGCCACGCGACAATGGCGTCTTCGATATTCCTGATCGCAATTGTTGTTGTGCCCTTCATCGCCAGCCTTGTGGCGGCCCTATTGCCGCAGACTGCGCGCAATGCCGAAGCTCGGCTCTCCGCCGCTGTCGCTATATTTGGTCTCGCTGTCACCATCTGGCTTTATCCGCAAGTCACCGATGGCGGTGTGCTGCGCCAGAAATCTCCTGGATTCCCGAGCTTGGCCTCAATCTCATTTTCCGCATTGATGGTTTTGCTCGGCTGTTCTGCCTGCTGATCACCGGCGTCGGGCTCCTGGTCGTGCTTTATGCGCTATTACATGTCGCCCAAGGACCCGGTGCCGCGCTTCTTTGCGTTCTTCCTGGCTTTCATGGGCTCCATGCTGGGCGTGGTGCTGTCGGGAAATCTGGTGCAATTGGTGGTGTTCTGGGAACTGACCAGCATCACGTCCTTCCTGCTCATCGGCTATTGGTTTCACTGGCCCGGGCCACGACGGCGCCCGCATGGCGCTGACCGTCACCGGGCTAGGCGGGCTGGGCCTGCTGCTGGGCATGCTGATCATCGGCCATATCGTGGGCAGCTATGATCTCGATGTCGTGCTGGCTTCGGGCGATCTCATCAAGTCGCACCCGCTCTATGTGCCGGCCCTGCTGCTGCTGCTGCTGGGCGCCTTGACCAAGAGCGCGCAATTTCCCTTCCAGTTCTGGCTGCCCCACGCCATGGCTGCCCCAACTCCGGTTTCGGCCTATCTGCATTCGGCCACCATGGTGAAGGCCGGCGTGTTCCTCTTGGTGCGGTTCTGGCCGGTCATGGCCGGCACTGATGCACGGTTCTGGATCGTGACTTTTGCCGGCCTCACCACGCTGATGCTGGGCGCCTATATCGCCATCTTCCAGACCGACCTCAAAGGCTTGCTGGCCTATTCAACCATCAGCCATCTGGGCCTGATCACCACCCTTTTGGGCATGAGCAGCCCCCTTGCTGCCGTCGCCACGATCTTTCACATCGCCAATCACGCCACCTTCAAGGCGTCGCTCTTCATGGCCGCCGGCATTATCGACCATGAAACCGGCACCCGAGACATCAGAAAGCTCAGTGGTCTGTTCCGCTTCATGCCGTTCACGGCGACCCCAGCTATGGTCGCCAGCGCTGCCATGGCCGGTGTGCCGCTGCTGAACGGGTTCCTCTCCAAGGAAATGTTCTTCACCGAAACGGCCCTGCGCGACGCCAATCCCTTCGTCAATCTGGCCCTACCGATCAGGGCCACCATCGCGGGCATGTTCAGCGTCGTCTATTCGCTGCGCTTCGTGCATGGCGTGTTCTTCGGGCCCGCCCCGACCGAGCTCGACCGCGTGCCGCATGAGCCGCCCGCGCTGATGCGCCGCCCCATCGAAATCCCGGTACTGCTCTGCCTCCCGGTCGGCATCATTCCCGGCATCACCATCGCGCCCTTCCTCGCTGCGGCCGTGGTCTCGGTGGTGGGTCCCGACACGCCCTATTATAGCCTTTCGATCTGGCACGGCTTCAACATCCCCCGGCCATGAGCGCCATCGCCCCGGTCGGCGGCGTACTGCTCTATCTGGCACTCTACAAATATCTGGCGCGCGGCATTGAAGGCCCCCGTTGATCCGCAACCTCAAGGGGCAACGCATTTTCGAGCGCGTTCTGGTCACCATTTCGTGGAAATGGGCCAAGGCGCTGGAACGGTTTTTGGGCACACGACGCCTGCAGCCGCAGCTGGCCCTGCTGGTGACCTTGGCCGTCATTGCCGCCGCCATTCCCTTGTCCGCCGGCGTCGGTCAGCTGGCTCTGCCACCTACCCCGTTCGATCCGGCTTTCGCGCTGGTCTGGGGCGTGGGCATTGTCTGTGCTATTGGCGCCACCTATCAGGCCAAGTTCCACCGCCTTGTGGCGCTGGTGCTGCTGGGCGGCGCGGGGCTCGTCACCTGCATCACCTTTGTGTGGTTCTCCGCGCCCGATCTGGCGGTCACCCAGCTGCTCGTTGAGATCGTCACCACAGTGCTGATCCTGCTCGGCCTGCGCTGGCTGCCCAAACGCGTCGAGTTCGACAGCGATGATACGCTCTCCCGCAAGGCCCGCTTCCGCCGCATCCGCGATCTGGGTCTGGCCATCATTGCCGGCTGCGGCATGGCGCTGATGTCCTATGCCATCATGACCGGGCCAGCAGGGCAGGGCATTGGCGATTTCTTCCTCGAAAATTCCTACAAGCTGGGCGGCGGTACCAATGTGGTCAATGTCATGCTGGTGGATTTCCGCGGTTTCGACACCTTCGGCGAAATCGCCGTGCTCAGCATTGTCGCGCTCACCGTCTTCGCCCTGCTGCGCCGTTTCCGGCCGGCTTCGGATTCCATCGAAAAGCCCGAACAGCAACGCATCCAGAACGCCTTTGACGATCAGCGTCCCGACCGCAATTCCGGCGACACGATCAACGAATATCTGATGATCCCCGCCGTCATCATGCAATGGCTGTTCCCGGTCATCATCGTGCTGGCGCTGCACATCTTCATGCGCGGCCATGACCAGCCCGGCGGCGGTTTTGCCGCTGGTATCATCATGTCCATCGGCTTCATCCTGCAATATATGGCCGGCGGCACCCGCTGGGTGGAAGAACGCCTGCGCATCCTGCCCATCCGCTGGATCGGCATGGGCCTCTTGGTCGCGCTGGCCACCGGCACTGGGCTCCTGGCTGTTCGGCTATCCGTTCATGACCACGGCGTTCCAATATGCCGAAATCCCCTTTATCGGCCGCGTGCCCATGGCCTCGGCGCTGATCTTCGATCTGGGCGTTTTCACCCTCGTCGTGGGTGCCACGGTCCCTCATCCTGATCGCGCTGGCCCACCAATCGGTCCGCGCTCCCCGCGTTTCGCGGCGGCCTGCAATCGTGCGCGAGGAAACCGCGCCCAAGCCGGAGGAGGCCCTCTGATGGAACTGATCTCGGCCATAGCCGTCGGCGTACTCACCACTTGCGGAGTGTGGCTCCTGCTGCGCCCGCGCACCTTCCAGTCATCGTGGGCCTGTCGCTGATTTCCTATGCCGTCAATCTCTTCATCTTCGGCATGGGCCGCCTCCGTATCGACGCGGCGCCGGTCATCGAAGGTGGCGTGATCGATCCGGCCAATTACACTGATCCCGTGCCGCAGGCGCTGGTGCTGACCGCCATCGTCATCGGCTTTGCCATGACGGCGCTCTTCCTCGTCGTGCTGCTGGCCGCCCGCGGCTTTACCGGCACCGACCATGTTGACGGGCGGGAACGCTGATGAATTTCCTGCTCGATCACCTCGTCATCCTGCCCATCCTGTTGCCGCTGGCGACCGGCGCCATCCTGCTGTTCATCGATGACCGGCTGCGGCCGGTCAAAGCTGCGATCAATTTCGCCTCCACCGTGCTGCTGCTCATCCCGGCCATCCTACTGGTGCGTCATGCCGCCGAAGGCAGGCAGGCCGGTGGCGTCAACAATGCCACCTATCCGCTGGGCAATTGGCCCGTGCCCTTCGGCATCGTGCTCGTGGCCGACCGGCTCTCGGCGCTATTGGTACTCCTGACCGCCATTCTGGGGCTCTGCGCGCTGGCCTTCTCGCTGGCGCGCTGGCACGCCGTCGGCCCCAGCTTCCATAGCCTCTTCCAATTCCTGCTCATGGGCCTGTGCGGCGCCTTCCTCACCGGCGACCTGTTCAATCTCTTCGTGTTCTTCGAAGTGCTGCTGGCGGCCTCCTACGGTCTGGCCCTGCATGGCTCGGGCTCGGCCCGCGTCCGCGCCGGGCTGCATTATATCGCTATCAATCTGGCGGCCTCTTCGCTGTTCCTGATCGGCGCGGCCCTGATCTATGGCGTCACCGGCAC
Source organism: Devosia sp. A8/3-2 (assembly GCA_025452255.1). Lineage (GTDB taxonomy): Bacteria > Pseudomonadota > Alphaproteobacteria > Rhizobiales > Devosiaceae > Devosia. The sequence goes on along the minus strand of CP104974.1, from coordinate 182,199 downwards.
GCTGAACATGGCCGATATCGCCGCTCGCGTCGCCCGGTGGCCGATGCCGACCGAGGTCTGCTTGAGGCGGGGGCGGGCATTCTGGGCATTGCCTTTCTGGTCAAGGCCGGCATGTGGCCTTTGGGCTTCTGGCTGCCCAATACCTATGCCGCCGCCAGCGCCCCAGTCGCGGCGCTCTTTGCCATCATGACCAAGGTCGGCATCTATGCCGTACTGCGGCTGTCCCTCCCGGTCTTCGGCGATCAGGCCGGCGTCTCGGCCGGATTCGGCCACGCCTTCCCTGCTCTATGGCGGCATGGCCACCATCGCCTATGGCGCCATCGGGTCGCTGGCCGCCCAATCCACGGCGCGCCTGTCGGGCAATCTGGTGCTGATGTCCTCGGGCACGCTGCTCGCCGCCATCGGCTTCGGCAATGCCGGGGTAGTCAGCGGCGCATTGTTCTATCTGGTCAGCTCGACCCCGGCGATCTCAGCGCTGTTCCTCTTGGTTGAACTGCTCGAACGCATCCGCGTCGAGGGCGCCGACATCCCGGCCGTCACCATGGAAGCCTATGGCGACGATGACGAAGAGGAAGAGCAGGAAGTCGGCGTTGTCATACCCGGCGCGCTCGCCGTGCTGGGCATCAGCTTTGCCGTCTGCGCCCCGGTCCTGTCCGGCCTGCCGCCGCTGTCGGGGTTCCTCGCCAAGTTCGCGATGATTTCGCCCATGTTCAATCCGCAGGGACTGGCCACCGTCAACGAGATCTCGGCCTCGGCTCCGGTGGCTGGCGGGCCTCTTGATCTTCTCAGGCTTTGCCGCGTTGATCGCCTTGACCCGCACCGGCATCAACACCTTCTGGGCGACGGTTGCTGAAGGCCCGGCCGCCGTGCGCGTTATCGAGATATTGCCGGTCGTTGTCCTGCTCGGCCTCTGCGTCGTCATGGTCGTGCTGGCTGGCCCGATCATGACCTATCTCGAAGCCGCAGCGACAGCCTTGCATGCCCCCGCCGGCTATATCGCCGATGTCACGGGCGCCCCCGTCGTGGTCGATCTGGGAGGCGCACCATGAAACACGTGCTGCCCTATCCCCTGCTGTTTGTCGGGCTGCTGCTGATGTGGCTGCTGCAGCAGCAATCGTTCGGCCTCGGCCACATCCTGCTCGGCGGCGCCATCGCCTTTGGCGCAACCCATGCCATGGCGGCATTGCAGCCCGAGCGCCCCACAATCCGCCGGCCCGGCAAGATCATCAAGCTGATCATGCTGGTGCTGGCCGATGTCGCCCGCTCCAATCTGGCCGTCGCCAAGATCATCCTGCAGGGCCGGCGCGGCGAGCACAAAGCCGGTTTCCTGCTGCTACCGCTCGAGCTCAAGGACAAAAGCGGCCTCGCCGTTCTATCCTGCATCGTGACGGCTACGCCCGGCAGCGCTCGGCTGGAATATGATCCGGTCGGCAGCACCGTTTTGGTGCATGTGCTCGATTTGATCGACGAGCAGGAATGGATCGACACCATCAAGCACCGCTATGAAGCGCTGCTGCTGGAGATTTTCCAATGAGCGCCGCCATCCTGTTTTGGACATTGACGACGGCCCGAGTCATGCTGGCTCTGGCCATGATCGCCACCATCTACCGCGTCATCAAGGGCCCGCGCGCCCGGGATCGCATTGTCAGCCTCGACGCGCTTTACGTGAATGCCATGCTGCTGCTGGTCGTCTTCGGCATTCGCTACGGCACCTCCGTCTATTTTGAAGTCGCGCTGATCATTTCCCTGCTCGGCTTTGTCGGCACGGTAGCACTCGCCAAATTCCTCATGCGTGGCGAGGTGATCAGAATGATCCCCGACGATCTTCCGCTCTGGCTTGCTGTCGTGGTCGGTATCTGCGTGCTGGCCGGCGCCTTCCTGACGCTGGTGGGCGCGATTGGCCTTGCGCGGTTTTCCAGCTTTTACGAACGGGTGCACGCGCCCACGCTCGGCACTAGCCCGGGCACGGGGTTCATCCTGCTGGGCTCGGTGCTCTATTTCACTATCACCGGCCAGCGCCTGTCGGTGCATGAAGTGCTGATCTTTATTTTCGTGTCGGTCACCACGCCGGTGACGCTGATGCTGCTGGCCCGCGCCGCTGCTTTATCGCGACCGCCGGGAAGGCACTGGCGGGGTGCCGCCATCGCGTTTCGGGCGCGACGACGGCTAGTCGCTATTCAGCAGGCGCGTGCTTGGCTTCTTCATCATCCGGCGCCACGGGCAGGAACCGGCGGGTGAAGTGGGAGAAGCTGTCGATATAGGTCAGCATCACCGGCACCACGACCAGCGTGAGCGCCGTCGAGCTCAACAGCCCCCGATCACCGCATGCGCCATGGGCGCATTCTGCCCGCTACCTTCATGCAGGCTCAGCGCCAGCGGCAGCATGCCGAAAATCATCGCCAGCGTCGTCATGATGATCGGCCGGAAGCGCGTGGCGCCTGCCTCGACCAGCGCCTCGTAGAGGTTCCAGCCTTCGCGCACATGCTGATTGGCATTGTCGACCAGCAGAATGGCGTTCTTGACCACGAGGCCCATCAGCATGATGAAGCCGATGGCCGAGAACATGTTGAGCGTCGAACCGCCTACCAACAGGCCCAGCATCACCCCGATCAGCGCCAGCGGCAGCGACACCATGATGGCGATGGGCTGCAGGAAGCTGCCGAACTGGCTGGCCAGCACGAGATAGATGAAGATCACCGCCAGCAGCAGCGCTGACCCGGCGGCCCCCGCAGTCTCGTTGAGCTCCTCGACGTCCCCGCCCATGGAGGTGCGATAGCCAACGGGCATCTCGATACTGTCGACCGCCGCCTGCAGCGCCGCCGTCACCGAGCCCAGTTCGACCCCAGACAGATTGGCCGTGACGCTGACCTGCCGCGACAGGTCCCGCCGCAGGATTTCCCCCGGCCCTTCCGATTGCACGATCTGCGCCACTGGTCGAGCCGCACCATAGCATTGGAGCCCGTGGCCCCGCTCTGGGTAATGGGCAATGAGCCCAGCGTTTCGACATCGTCGCGCGCCCATTCGGGCAGCCGGACGGTGACAGTGTAATTGTCGCCATTGGGCGCGGTCCAATCGGTGACTTCCTCCCCGCCCAGCATCGGTCCCAGTGTCGAGCCGATCTGTTGCAGGCTGACGCCAAGATCGCTGGCCCGGTCCCGCTCGATCCGCACGCCCAGCACCGGCTGTGCGTCATCCGAGCTGGATTTGACATCGATCAGCCCATCGATTGCTTCCAGCTTGGCCATCAATTGACGGGCCAATTGGTCGAGCACGGTGAAGTTGTCGCCATACATGATGATCGAGATCGGCGCCGAAACCCCGCCACCCGGGCCTCCTGCGGCACCGACACTGGTTTCGACGCCGGGAATTTGCTGCAGCGCCGGGCGAACCGGCTCGGTCATCTGGATCGGGCTGCGGCTGCGTTCGGCTTTCTCGACCATGGTCACGACAATGGTGGCCTTGTTGTCGCCCGTCGTCGTGCCCGCATTGATCGTGGCATAGGTGCCGGCAACTTCGGGGAAGCGCTTGAGCGTCGCATCGATCTGGCGAACCTTGCTGGCGGTGTAGTCGATGGACGACCCCGTCGGCGTTTCGATATCGACTCGGAATTCACCATTATCTGTCGCCGGCACGAATTCCACGCCAACCAGCGGGAATAGGAAGAACGTGCCGATAAACGAGGCGACCGCGACGGCCAGCGTGGTCTTGCGGAATTTGAGGCACCAGCGCAGCACGCCCCGATAGCCTTCCCCGATCCATTGGAAGAAGCGATCGAACTGCGCCACCGCCCGCCCGATCGGGCCGCGCTTGGCATCAGGATGGGCCGCCGGATCATACCAGACACTGCTCATCATCGGATCGAGCGTGAAGGCGACGAATAGCGAGATCAGCACCGCCACCGACACAGTGACGCCGAATTGCAGGAAGAAACGCCCCAAAATCCCTTCCATGAAGGCGACCGGCAGGAACACCACGACAATCGACAGCGTGGTCGCCAGCACGGCAAGGCCGATTTCATTGGTGCCGTCGAGCGCCGCCTGCCGGTGCGATTTGCCCATATGCAGGTGCCGCATGATGTTTTCGCGCACCACGATGGCGTCGTCGATCAGAATGCCGACCGCCAGCGACAGCGCCATCAGCGTCATCATGTTGAGCGTGAAGCCCAGGAAGTAGAGCACGATCATTGAGCCGATGATCGAGATCGGCAGGGTCAACCCCGTGATAACGGTGGAGCGCCATGAATTCAGGAACAGGAAGACGATCAACACGGCCAGCACCGCGCCTTCGATCAGCATGTTCTGCACCGCGTGGAAGGAATCTTCCACCGGCACGGCATTGTCGCGCACGATTTCCAGCCGCACATCGTCGGGCAATTCATCGGCCTGCATTCTGGCAATCGCAGCGCACATCCTCGGCAACACCGACCGTATTGGCGCCCTGCGTCTTGACCACGTCGATGGCCAAAGCAGGCTGGCCATTGAGCAGGGCCATGCTGGTGATATCGGCACGGCCATCCTCGATGGTCGCCACGTCGCGCAGATAGACCGCCCGGCCGCCACGGCGTGCCACGATGATGTCGAGGAAATCATTGGCCTGCTCGATCCGGCCCTCGACACGGATCGACTGCACTTGCGAGCCCCGGGTGAGCGAGCCCGCCGGCAGGTTCTGGTTCTCCTGCGCCAGCGCTGGATGACTCGGCTGACGCCCACATTGAACGCGTTGAGCTTGTCCGGATCGACCAGCACATTGAGCTGGCGCGGCACGCCGCCCACCACGGTGGCGCGGCCGACCCCAGAAATATTGGACAGCCGGGCGACGATGACGTCCTCGGTCAACGCGGTCAGGTCACGCGGCGACAGCGTTTGCGAGCTGACCGCCACCGAGATCACCGGCAATTCGGCCGGATCGAAGCGCAGCACTGGGCGTCGCCCGCATTGTCGGGGAAGCCCGCTTCGACCGTTGCCAGTCGGTCGCGCACATCCTGCGCCGCGGCCTGCGAATTGACGCTCATATCAAAGAAGATGAGCACCATGGCTCGGCCCGATTGCGAGGTAGACTGGATATTATCCAGCCCGCCAATGGTATTCACCGCCTCTTCGATCGGTTTGACGATGTCGTTTTCCACCGCTTCCGGGGAGGCGCCGGGATAGCTGACCACCACTGCGACCACGGGGAAGTCGATATTGGGCAATTGCTCGATCGGCAGGCGCTGGTAGGAGTAGATGCCGAAGACCAGCATGGCCACCATGATCATGGTGGCAAAGACCAGGTGATTGACGCTGATACGGGTGAGGAACATGGATCAGTTCTCCACCATCTCGATGCGGTCGCCGGGCTCCAATTGGGTCAGCACCGCCGTGACGATGATGTCGCCGGCGCTGATCCCCGAAGCAATCTCGATCAGGCGTCCCGCGCTCCACTCGCTGCCTTTTTCGATGCCACGGCGAACGACGGAATCCCCCTCTACCTTGAGCACGTAGAAGCCTTCGGCATCCTCGCGAACCGCGCCGCTCGGCAGCGCCAATGCATCGGCCTGTTCGGCCACCGTGATCTGGCCGACCGCGAACATGCCGCCGCGCAGCACGCCATCGGCATTGTCGAGCGTGATATAGACCGGGATTGTCCGCGTACCGGCGGCGGCAACCGGATTGACCCGTTCCACTGGCCCTCAAAGGTGCGATTGGCGATGCCTTCCACCGATACGGCAACATTCTGGCCGGGCTTGACCAACGCGCCGGCACTGACCGGCGCCGCAGCGGTCAGCTCCACAGTCGTGAGGTCGACAATGGTAAAGATGGCAGTGCCCTGAGCCACCATCTGGCCCGGCTCGACACTGCGTTCCGAAACAATGCCCGCCATGGTCGCCTTGATCGTGGCATTTTGCACGCCAATGCGCGCTGCTTCCACCGGCCTTCCAGCGCGGCAAGATTGGCGCGCAGGGCGTCGACGCTCGATTGCGCCTGTTCCAGCCCCGACGAAGCGGTCAAGCCGCGCTCGATGAGGTCGGTTGTACGCAAGAGTTGGCTTTCGGCAAGCACAAGCTGTGCCCGTGTGGCAGCCGCCGTGCTGGTCTGCTGGTCGAGCTGGATACGCAGGCTTTCGGTATCGAGCTGCACCAGCACATCGCCCTCGCGCACCGCGTCGCCCGGCCGGGCCATGACGGCCACGGCGCGCGGAAACCTGTGACGCCACCTGCGTCTGCCGCTGCGGCCCCAGCGAGCCGGTGACCTTGACCTGCTGCGCCGGGGTCTGCGGCGCCACAGTGGTGACCTCGGATGTGGTGACCTGCATCACCGTTTCGGCGGCAGCGGTTTCCACCGGCGCTTCGGGTGCTGGCTGCAGCATGCTGAACGCGATGAATGCAATGATAGCGAGCACCACGAGCGCCAGCAGGATCCATGGCCAGCGGCGGCAGACGTGGCTTCTGGCCCGCCGCGATCCTGGCTTGGTTGGCTTTGTCGTGTTTGCTCTGTGCCCATTCGGGCTTGGCGGCAGGAGCGGTCATGGCTGGACACCGTCTGGTTTATTGGCCGGCTCGTCAGTGCAATGGCTGGCCTGTTGGCAAAAAAATCGGCAGATCAGAAATAGTGGTCGGCAAGCTGGGGCCCGACGGCGTCGCCGGACCCTCCTCTCGGCAAAGATGGGCGACTATAATGCGATTTGCCCGCTGCGTAATAGCCGCAAGATTAGCCGGCGGAGACCTTGCTGACGGTCCAGCGGCCGACGGGCTTGAACGCCTCGGCTTCAATATCGCGGCAATTGCCCTGCACGTCGAACTGGGTCCGCGTCAGCGCTACGCTGAGCGCGATGCCCTGCACGGTGAATCGGACAGCCATGTCATCAGCCGATATATCGGCCGTCTCGTGCAACTGCACATCGGCTCAGGCATGGCCATGCCCTTCGGCCCAACGCATTGCCGCGATTTCGGCGGTCTGCCGCGCCTCGTCCAGCCCATTGCGGCCTTTGAAGGCGGGCAGGAAATACTGGCCACGCGACAGGGCATCAAGAAAAGCTGGCACATCGGCCGGCGTCAGGCGGCCATAGCGGTCCCCGATTGGGCATGACGATGATCGAAGGCGCAAAATGGCAGCCCCCGATATGGGTGCATTGCAACACCTCAGAAACTACCGGGATCGGCATGCGCGGCGAGTGCCTTATAGACCGGAAAGCCATAGCGCGCAGCAGGCGTCAGTCTTGGCATCGGTGCAGCACAAAATAACACGGCGCTCAAAAACCGCACCCGGCAGCGCTTGCCCCTCACCCCGAGGCCGCAACGAGTTCGGCCGTTTCCACCTGATCGGCCGGGACATAGCGGCGCCCATCGGGAAACGACAGCAGCTCCAGCTCCGGCCCGTCGCCGCTATCGACCAGCCCGACATAGCGGCCATGGCCCATGCTCGTCTTCATGGCGGCTTGCAGCGCCTCGCTCATATCGGCGGCCATATAGCGCGGCCGCCGCCATTTGCCCTTGGGCCAGCGGATAAACAGATGCCGCTCGGCCAGCGCCCCCATGCCCTCACGGGGTTCGCCCTTGGCAATAGCCAGATCGGTGCAGAACAGCCGAACCATTATTGGGCGAGGGGCGGCAGCGTCACGCCATAAATATCGGCCAGATCGTCCAGCATCATATAGGCGCAATAAATGCCGCCGCCGGCATTCCACGCCAATTCGCCCACGCGCTGCGCCTTGCCCGCCTTCACGGCCTCAAGATTGAGCCAGAGCGGGTCGGCCAGCCACTCGTCCAGATTGGCCTTGTCTTCACTATTGTCGTTGTCCGAGGAGAAGTAGAAAATACGATCGCCCGCCATTTCGGGGATGCGTTCCTTCTGCACTTCGGTGAAGGTCTCCAGGTGATCCTGCGCCGGCGGGCGTTTGAAACCCACCAGATCCAGCACGACGCCCGGGAAGCTGCCGCGGAAATAGAGCCCGGTGCGCGAGGGCGAAAAGCGGACCGAGGAAATCTGCTCATTGACGCCATCGCCAATGGCCGTCGCCAGCGCCTTGGCACGGGCTTCGAGCGCCGCCACATTCGCTTCCGCCTTGTCACCCGGGCCTAAAACCTCGCCATAGAACTGATAGTTTTTGAGCCAGCTTTCCCCGATCGTTTCCGACATCACCGTCGGCGCAATGGCCGAGAGCTGCTCATAGATCTTTTCCTGCCGCACCTTGGTGCCAATGATCAGATCGGGTTCGAGCAGAGGCGACCAGTTCAAGATTGATCGCCGTCTCGGTGCCCAGCGAAACCGCATCGCCCAGCAACGGCACCAGATGCGCGTAGAACGGATCGGCGTCCCAGCTCTGTGCCGCGCCGACCGGCACCACGCCCAGATGCAGCAGCGCCTCGGTGCCTTCATTGGTCAGGATCACCACGCGCTGCGGATGGTCGGGCACTTCGGTCGTGCCCATGGCGTGGGTAACCTCACGTGCATGCGCGCTGGACAGCATCAGGACGGCAAGCAGGCCGGCAGAGAACAGGTGCTTCAACATGGATCAGCTCGTTTGGGATAGAAAAAGGCCACCCGCTTGCCGCGGATGGCCATGGATTTTAGCGAGTGGAAGCCAGCTCATAGTGCTTTTCGACATCGTCGAGCAGCAGGTTGGCGGCAATGAAACCACCGGCCGTGTTCCAGATCGTGTCCGAAACAGCATGGGCCTTGCCGGCCTTGACCACGGGCAGGTTCTGCCACAGCGGATCAGCAGTCCATTCGGCCGCCACCTTCTCGGCAACACCGTCGCCGACCTCGTAGACGAAGTAGAATAGGCGATCGCCCTCGAAATCAGGAATGCGTTCCTTGCCAACATCATCGGCAAATTCCGGCTTGTCCTGAGCGGCAGGACGCTTGAACCCGATTTCCTTCAGGATCAGTCCGGCAAAGGTGTCGTTGTAATAGATGCGGGTCATGCCGGACATGAAGCGCACCAACGAGACTTTCTCCTCAAGCAGGGGACCGGCCTCCTCGGCAATCTTGGCGATGCGGCCATCAAAGGCCTCAAGCGCCGCCTTGCCCTCGGCGCCCTTGCCGGCTGCCTCGGTGTAGAGCGCCATATTGACCTTCCAGTCGCCGCGCAGGCGTCCTGACATCACGGTTGGCGCGATGGCCGACAGCTGATCGTAGATTTTTTCCTCGGCGCATCTTGTTGCCGATGATCAGGTCGGGTTGCAGCGCCACGATGGCCTCGAGGTTCACCGCCGATTCCTCGCCGACCACGGTGGCGTCGGCCATGTCCGCAGCGATATGGTCGTACCAAGGCTCGCCCACCCGGAGCGCACTGCGCCAACCGGCTTGATACCCACGGCCAGCAAGGCTTCGGTGCCTTCATTGGTCAAGATGACGATCCGTTGCGGGCTGTCCGGCACCTCGGTCGTGCCCATGGCGTGAGTGATTTCGCGGGCCATGGCGCCCGGCGCGAGCGCCGGGATGGCGGCGCAGGCCATCGCCGCGAATGTGTTGCGAAGAGTGGACATGACAATCCTAAATCTTGACATGAGGGATCAGAAAATGGTCTGGGCAAACAGTCAGAATTTAGTATGACTGTCAATATCAGCTTATTGGTCTTTTGCCCTGTCCGACCTTGCCCGGGCCTCTTCCCGTCCCATGCTCGCCGCCCTGCCGTTTCCGGTAGTCTGGGTGGGGCTCGTTATTACCCTGTTTGCCGCCATGCTGATGAGCCTGACGCTGGGCTTCAAGCTCTATGGGCTCGATCAGGTCTGGCAGGCTCTCTTTGCGTTTGACGACTCGGAAACTGCAGTCGTCATCTCCAATCTGCGACTGCCCTGCGCCGTTCTTGCGCCTCTGGTGGGGGCTGGGCTCGCCATTGCCGGCGTTATCGTGCAGACCCTGTCGCGCAACCGCATCGCCTCGCCTGATACGCTCGGCCTCAACGCCGGGGCGTCGCTGGCCGTGGTTGTCGCCAGCACCGCTCTTGGCGTCGGCTCCCTGCTCGGGCTTTCGCTGTCGGCAGCACTCGGCGCCCTGCTGACCAGCTTTCTGGTCTTCGCCATCGCGGCCGGGGCAGGGGGCTGTCGCCCATCCGCATCGTGCTGATTGGCGTCACCATTGCCGGCCCGGGCCATTCCATCGTCGAAATCATCCTCACCACCAATGAAGCCCAGCTGCAGCAATTGCTGTTCTGGCTCTCGGGCTCGTTCGTCGACCGGCCCATGACGCTGGCCCAGACCGGTGGGCCGATCATCGTCATCGGCGCGGCCCCGGCGCTGCTGCTGCACCGCGCGCTCGATGTGTTGCAAGCTGACGATTCCACCGCCACCAGCCTCGGCGTGCCGCTGGCTCTGGTCCGTGGCGGCAGCTTCGTAGCGGTGGCGTTGCTTACCGGCGCTGCCGTCTCGATGGCCGGCCCCGTCACCTTTGTCGGCCTCGTCGTGCCCCATGCCGCGCGCCGCCTCGTCGGCCTGCGCCATGCCCGCCAAATTCCCGCCGCCGCCCTGCTCGGCGCCATTTATGCAACGCTGGCCGATGTTGCCGCGCGCTTCATCATCTACCCGGTCGAAGCCCCGGTCGGGGCCATCACTGCAGTAGTGGGCGGTGTGGTCCTGCTGGTCCTGCTCAAGCGGAGGGCAGCATGAGCGGCCTCACATCCAATCTCGCCCCGGCCCGCGCACCGGCGGTTCTCGCCCTCATGGCGCTGGCCTTCGTGCTGCTTGCGCTCAGCGGCGTCGCCTTCGGCTCCACCTGGATTCCCCTCGATCAGGTGACCAAGGTCATCCTCGGCGCCGGCAGAAAAACCCAGAACCTGATCGTGCTGCAATTGCGCCTGCCGCGTGTGGTCATCGCCGCACTCGCCGGCGGCAGCATGGCCGCAGCGGGCTTCCTGCTGCAAAAGATCACCCGTAATTCGCTGGCCTCTCCCGGCGTGCTGGGCGTCATCGATGGCGCTGCCCTCGGCGTCGTCATCTTCCTTGCTTTGCTCTCCGACGAATCCAATTCGCTGGTCACCTCCATCGCCTACCAGCCGGTCGCTGCGACCATCGGCGCACTCGCGGCCATTGCCACGGTCTTCATCCTCTCGGGTCGCCGGGCATCCTCGGCCATCCGCCTGCTGCTCTTCGGCATCGCCATTGCCGCCGTCGCCAAGGCCATCACCATCGTCATGATGCTGATCGGCCCCATCTATCGCACCAGCCAAGCCCGCGCTGGATCGCCGGGGCGGTCAACAGAAATCAACTGGAGCGAAATCCGGGTCACCGCCCTCGCCATGCTGCCGCTGCTGCTGCTCGCCCTGATCGCCGCCCGCAAACTGCCCCCGGCCGATCTCGACGAAGTCTCCGCCCGCGGCGTCGGCCTCGATCTACCGGTCTTCCGCGTATTGATCTTCGCGCTGGCCGCCGCGCTGACTGCCGTGTCCGTCGCCTTTGTCGGCGGCGTCGGCTTTATCGGCCTGATGGCGCCCCATCTGGCGCGCCTCTCGGTCGGCCGCAATGTCTATGCCGGCCTTGTGGGTTCTTTCCTGCTCGGCGCCATCATGCTGGTAGCGGCTGATCTCATCGTCCGGGTGGCCTTCGCCCCCATCGAAGTTCCCGCCGGCACGGTGACTGCGGTCATCGGCGCACCCTATTTCCTCTTCTTGCTGATGGGCAGGCAACGCCATGACGGATAGCGCTATGGACCCCCGCATTTCGGTCGACAATCTCAGCTTGGCCTATGGCTCGGTCAGTGTGCTCAACGCTTTGTCCCTGCCGATCCCCAAAGGCAAGATAACCGTGCTCGCCGGCCCCAATGGCTGCGGCAAGTCGACTTTGCTCCGCGCCATCCGCCGCCTGCACAAGCCCAGCGGCGGCCACGTGCGGCTTGGCGATGTCGATATTTCCACCCTCAACGATCGCATGCTCGCCCGCCAGATTGGCCTGCTCGCGCAGAGCCCGTCGGCGCCCGACGACATGACCGTGGAAGAACTGGTCCGCCTCGGCCGCTACCCGCACCAATCCATGATGCAGCCACGGAGCGGCGACGATGCCGCCGCGCTCGACCGTGCCATGGCCGGCACCGGCGTCGATCACCTGCGCAAGCGCCGGCTCGGCTCACTCTCCGGCGGCCAATTGCAGCGCGTCTGGATCGCCATGGTGCTGGCGCAGGAAACCGACGTGGTCTGCCTCGACGAGCCGGTCAATCACCTCGACATGGCCCACCAGCTCGATTGCCTCGATCTGGTGCGCCAGCTCAATGTCGATTTCGGCCGCACCGTGGTTCTGGTCCTGCACGATCTGAACTCGGCCGCCCGCTATGCCGATCGGCTGGTCTTCCTGCGCGACGGCGCCATCGCTGCCTCCGGCACGCCCGAAGAGCTGATGACCGAAGCCACCATCGCCCGCGTCTTCGACAGTACAATCCATGGTGATCACCGACCCCGTTCATGGCCGCCCGCTCTGCATCCCCCTGCGGACGCAGAGCAGCACAATTTCGGCCTAAAGCGCCCGCGCCGACCAAACCGGGGCCGGCAGGTACGAAAAGTCCTTGTCAGAAGGGATATTGCGCTACGCTCTTATGGTTGCGCACCAGCCGCTCGACAAACTGATCCACCACGCCCGGCGACAGCGCCATCAGACTCGGATTGGCAATAGGCCCCGGGTCAGGCGACAGATAGCCCGATTTGACCACGACGATTTTCGCCGTCCGTGGATCAAGCCCCAGCCGCGTAAAATCGGGAATATTGTGGAATGGCCGCCGCCGCACGGTCAGCACCAGATCGATGCCGCCAATCCGCACCACCGCCTCGCGCAGCCGCTCCTCGCGGGTCTCCAGCAGGAACACAACTTCGGCTTCCGCCGTGACCGGCACGCTGCTCGGATCAAGACTCCCGCCAATCCTGAGCGCCACTTTCGCCCCCACACCCGCCGCATAAGCCGCCTCGGTCGCGGCCCTGTCGGCAATGCCGGCAAACACCACGCCCTGTGCGTTCCGCGCAATCAGTGCCGCCAGCACTTCGGCGCGGTCACCCACCCGCCGCCGGTCGGATTATCCCCCGACTCCGCCAGCACCACCGGCCCGCTCGCCGACGCCACAGCCCAATCGACGCATTCCTCGATACTGCCCGTCTTGGTGCCGAAAACGAATTCGGCCCGGATATCCCAATAATTCTGCGCCAATGCAGAGGCTGCCTTCTCCATGGCGGCCCGATCCGTACCGGTAATCACCGCGCAAGCGGTCGCACGCGGCTCATCGGCCCACACATAGCCAACCTGGAACGAGGCGTCCCAGATGCCGGTCGGGTCTTCGCTCGCCTGCAATTGGGTATAAAAACTCCGCGCCGGCTCGTCCTGCGTACTGGTCCGCTCGCCGGGCAACAGCACCGGCACCGGCGCCCAGACAAGGGCCGGTCGCTGCCCACTCCGCAGCGCCCGCACCAGCATGGTCACCGCCCGGCGCATCGTATCGGGCACATCGATATGCGGCGCCGTGCGATAGGTAGAAAAGATATCGAGATTATCCACGATCCGCTGGCTGACATTACCATGCAGATCATAGCTCGCCGCGATCAGCACATCGGGGCCGACCACCGCGCGCACCGCGGCAATGAAATCGCCCTCGGCGTCAGAACAGACCCTCCACAAACATGGCGCCATGCATGGCCGGGTACACCCCATCGAGCGGCAAAGCCTGCTTCAGCCCCTCAAGGATTTCCCCCTTCCAGCGCTCATAAATGCTGCGCTCCACCGGCCCACCGGCAATGGCGCGCGCATGCAGGGTGGTGATGAATTCGGCCGGGAAATGCGTCAGGAAATCGAAATAGGCATCCTTGAGCATGCTGGGACCGCGCAAGACGCGAAAATCGGCCTCGCGGGCCAGCACAGGGTTATAAGTGCTGCATTCGGTATGCAGCCCGGCAACGGCAATACGCATCTAGAGAACTCCGGGAATTTCGGCTTCAGGATTGTGATCCACAGCCCGCTGCTTGACCATCAGGCGCCCGGTCAGCAACAGGCTCACCAATAGCACCGGCACCAGCGCCGGGAGACCCAATCGCATATTGGCATGCTCGGCAATAAAGCCGATCACCGGCGGCCCGACGAGGAACCCGAGCAGCGCCACAAAGGATAGCACCGCCACATTGGATGACGATGCCCGGTCGGTCAGGCTCGCCGCAGCGGTCACCGCCAGCGGGAAGCCCACCGAAACGCCCAGCCCGATAATGGCAAAGCCGAACAAAGCCGCAATCGTATTGGGCGCAATGAACAGGATCGCCGCTCCCGCCAGTGCCAGCGTGCCGCAAATGCGGGCCGTATTGACCGCGCCGAACCGCGCCTTGAGCGTGTCGCCGCCAAATCGGCCCGTGGCCACCATGAAGGCAAACACCGAATAGCCCGGGCCCGCCAGCCCCCATCGGCGCCCAACGCCTCACGCAGGAACACCGCCGACCAGTCGGCCATGGCCCCCCTCGGTCATGGTAATGCCAAACACGAAAAAGCAGATGCCCAGCAGCGCCCAGCTGGGCATGGCCCGAGCCGAGCGCTGACCCCCGGCCTTCGTCTCCGCTTCTGGCGCAACCAAGGGCAGACGCAGCGCCACGATCACGCCCAGCGGCAGATTGATCGCCGCAACGAGCAGAATAGCCCAATGCGGCGCCAGCCTGATCGCTGCCAGCCCCGAGCCGATCAGGCTCCCCACCATGATCCCGACCGACCAGAAGCCATGCGATTTGGTCATGATCAGCGAGCCGGTCGATTTCTCAACCGCATCGGCCTGCACGTTGAGGCCCAATTCAAGGAAGGAAATCGACGAGCCGGCAAACATCAGCGCCACGAAGAGCAGCGCCGGATCGGGCGCAAAAGCCGGCAGGCTCACAGCCACGGCATAGAAGAAAAAACCATACAGAATTGCCGCCCGCGGCCCGATCTTGCCGACCAGCGGCCCGGCAAAGGGCAGCGTCAGCAGCGTGCCGCAGGGCAGGCCCAATAGCGTAAAGGCCAAAGCCGCCGGCCCCGGGCTCAGCGCCTGCTGCACATCGGGAATCCGCGGCAGCCGGGAGCCGAAGGCGATCGGCTGCAGGAAGAACACCAGCATGGTCAGCCGTTGCGCGCTCAGGGAGCCCATAATGCGTCAGCCTTTTCGCGGTGTGCCCATGGGGAAGGGGAGATAGCCGGCAAACCCGGTCAGCTTCCAGCTGCCGGCCACCTTGCGGCAGAAATACAGCGTCTGCCAGTTCATGATTTCCTTGCCGCCATCGGCCAGCGCGATGGTGCCGTCGAATTTCTTATGTGCGATGGCAATGTCGCCATTGATCTCGATATGCTGCAGCGTGGTGTTGCGAAAAATGGCGAGGCGCTGGTCTTCCGCGTATTTCACCTTCTGGCTTTCGGCGGCTTGGCGCAGCCATTCGTCGCGATAGGCCTCTAGCGTCGGAAAGCCGATCTTCCAGCTATCGGGATTGTCCGAACCGCCGCCATTAATCCCCAGAAAACCCTCGCGTACGAAGTCTGTATCCACCATGCTCCAATCGGCGCTGACAAAGGCATCGATGTCGCGCTCGACCAGCATGGTCCAGATCGCCCGCGGTCGGGGTCATGGGGGAAGGGGTTGGTGGTGTGGCTCATCTGGCTCTCCCGGGGCCTCAGGCAAGCCGCTGCGGCAATTGCCGGGGATCCTGCCTGACTCTGTTATAAATTTTCATTTCTGATGTCTGTGCGGACTGCCTTTTGAGGCACGTACATAGATACCAATCCGAGCATGCTGCCTTTTTCTGGCGTGCTTGTCCACAGCGAAAGCTACGGAAAAATCAGCGAAATCGCTCAGGTTTTCAGCAGAATGGCGCTGCTTTGGGCAGGCTCGCCTGCGGCCTAGATTGGTATTGTGGATGTGTCGGATTCGTGTTGACATCCTGTTCGGATCAATCCTAATCTTGAAAATAGTTTACAGAAAACCCGACCAGTCCAACAGAGAATGGCGGGAACAGGATGGGCGAGTATCTATGCGGGTTGGCATTATCGGTCTGGGCTATCGTCTGGGATATCTGGCGCAGGTGTTCTCCGTGGCGCGCGACGATTTTTCTATCGTCGGCTATGTCGATCCTGCCCCGGCCGGCCTGCCTTATGCCGCCGAACACGGCGTCAAGGTCGGCAAGCAATATGATAGCCTCGAGGCCATGCTCGATAGCGAGCAGCTCGATCTGTTGATGGTCGGCTCGCCCAATCATCTCCATCTCGGCCATATCCGCATCGGGCTGGAGCGCGGCCTCAAGATTTTCACTGAAAAGCCGGTGGTCACCTCAGTCAGAAGACACCATGGCGCTGGCCGAGCTGATTGCCCAATACGGCTCGGACAATCTGATGGTTGGCCTCGTGCTGCGCTATGCCCCGCTCTATGTGGACCTGCGCAAGGCCCGGGCAGAAGGCCAGTTGGGCGATATCACCTCCATCGAGGCCTCAGAGCATATCCCGCCCTATCATGGCGCCTTCTTCATGCGCGACTGGCGTCGCTACGAGAAATATTCGGGCAGCTTCATGCTCGAAAAATGCTGCCACGATCTCGATCTTTATAGTGGCGTGATGGGCTGCCGTCCTAAATATGTCTCCAGCTTCGGCGGTCGCCGCACCTTTGTGCCCAAGAATGCCCCCCGGGTTACTGGCATCAACGACATGGAAGTCTACCATCGCAAACCCTCCGGCTGGCAGGGTAGCGATAAGGTGTTCGACAGCGATGGCGATATCATCGATTTCCAGACCGCAATGGTGCAATATGAGAGCGGCGCCGCGCTGACCTTTCATACCAATCTGAACGTGCCTGACGATTTCCGGCGCTTCGCAGTGATGGGAGCCAAGGGCATGGCCGAAGGCGATTTCATCCGCAATTTCCTGCGCGTCACGGACTCGCGCACGTCCGAGCGCCTCGTCGACACGACCTACAAGACCAGCGGCCTCAGCCAGCATTATGGCGCCGACGAGCAGATGGCCGAAGATATTCTCAAGCATATCGTGGATGGCGCCCCCTGCCGGTCTCGGTCACCGACGCGCTGGAGGCGGGCCTGTTGGCGCTCTCGATGGACAAGGCGATGGCGACCAGATCGGTCGTGGACATGACGCCCATCTGGCAACAATTCGATGCGGCTTTAGGCCGAGCGAGCTGAGGAGCAGGGAGATGACCGGTACTCGCAGCGCTTCCCTCTTCGCTCTGGCCTTACTGGCTCCCGCCCTCATCTACATCCTGATCATCGTCGCCTATCCGCTGTTCTGACACGATCGTGCTCAGCTTCACCAATGCGGCCCTCCGCCCGACCTATGATTTCGTTGGCTGGGCCAATTACCAGCGCATTTTCGGCGCCGGCAATTTCACCGAAGTCATCCTGCGCACCTTCATCTGGACCTTCTTCTCGGTCGCCACCAAGATGATCATCGGCACTTTGGGCGCCACCCTGCTCAATGCCGCCATTCCCGGCCAGACCCTGTTCCGCATCCTCACCATGCCGCCTCGGATCGTGCCCATGGCGATCGGCATTTTCATGTGGGGCTGGATGTATAATGGCCAGTTCGGCATGATTTCGGGCCTGTTGCAGAATTTCGGCATCATCAGCAAGCCGTGGCCGATCCTGGCGCAGGGTAACTCGGCCTTCTGGGCCACCATCGTCACCGATGTGTGGATCGGGGTGCCCATGGTCACCATCTATCTGCTGGCCGCCATGCAATCCATTCCCAAGGATCTTTACGAGGCCGCCTGGACCGATGGCGCCGGCCGATTCTATCGCTTCCGCCGCATCACCCTGCCTTTGATGATGCCGGCCATGCTGACCATGAGCCTGCTCAGCCTGATCGCCACCTTCAATTCCTTCGACATCATCTGGATCCTGACCCGGGGCGGCCCGTCCGGCTCCACCACCACCATGATCATCGACACCTACAAGACTGCCATAGGCTCCCGCAAATATGGCGAGGGCGCCGCCCGCGCCGTGGTGATCTGCATCTTCGTGTCGATCTTCTGCCTCGTCTACTTCCGCGCCGTCCGCAAGCTCTCGCAGGGAGAAGCCAAATGAGTGACGCAAGGGCCACTTTGCCAACCGGCGCCAATCCATTGGCGGCCAGCGCCGATGCCATGGTCACCGTGACGACCAAGAAGCGCGCCCGCTCCACCAAGGCCATGATCGACCGCTATAAGTGGTACGAGGTCGCCGCCCTCTATGCCGGCATGGCGGTGTTCCTGTTCTTCGTGCTGGCCCCCTTCATCGAAGGGTTCTCGGTCTCGCTCAAGCCGCTGAGCCAGCTGTTCTCGACGCCCTACAATTTCATCCCACAGAACGGCTCGTTCGATGCCTATTTCCAGATGTGGCAATCGGTGCCTATGCTGGGCATGCACATCTTCAATTCCTTCTTCATCTCCTCAGTGGTGACGCTGATCGTCGTCATCATCGTGGTGCCAGCGGCCTATGCCTTTGCCCGCTTCCAGTTTGCCGGGTCCGGGCTGATGCTGGGCGGGTTCCTCGCCGTCAATATGTTCTCGGGCGCCGTGCTGCTCATCCCGCTGTTCCGCCTGATGCGCCAGCTGGGCCTGCTCAATACCTATTGGGCCATGATCGTGCCGGGCGCGGCCTTCCTCATCCCATCATCCATCTGGCTGTTGCGCACCTATATGCTGCGCATTCCGCGCGAGCTGGACGAGGCCGCTCGGGTCGATGGTGCCTCGCGCCTCTACACCCTGCGCCGGGTCATCCTGCCGCTCGCCATGCCCGGCATCGTCGTGGTCGCCATCATGACTTTCATCGGCGCCTACGCCCAGCAATTCATCTTCGCGCTGACCTTCAACTCCAGAACCGAATTCATGCCGCTGCCGGTTGGGCTCTTCGCCTTTTTCGGCAAGCAGGAAGTGCAGTGGAACGAGTTGATGGCGGCCAGTTTCGTCGGAATTCTGCCGGTCATGATCGTCATCGTGTTCCTGCAGCGCTATCTCGTTGCCGGCCTCACCGCCGGTGCCGTGAAGCAATAGGGGAAGGTCGGGCGGAAGAAGGGTCCGCCGAGCCGAATAGTTTGGAGCGGGATTTCGGTCCTGCTCCGAGGGAAGGCGCTCTTCGGGGCGTGCAACAAGGGAGACTACAAAGTGCAAAAAACGACCGGCCTAATCGCGGTGTCGCTGCTGGCCCTCGCGGCCTCGGCACCCGCTTCATTCTGCCCAGACGTCAAGGAAATCAGCTTCATCAACTGCGGTGACGAACTCACTGCAGGCTACGCCGACTATTTCAAGGAATGGGAAGCCGAAAATCCGGGCTTCAAGGTCGTGCCCGAAGTCGTGGGCTGGGGCCAGTGCCGGGACAAGGTGACCACGCTGGCCGCTGCCGGCACACCCGTCGCGCTGGCCTATGTCGGCTCGCGCACCCTCAAGCAGTTCGCCCTCAACGATCTCATCGTGCCCGTGCCGATGAGCGATGAGGAAAAGGCCGGCTACTACAATTACGTGCCCGATACCGTCACTTTCGACGGCACTCAATGGGGCGTTCCGGTGGCATTCTCCACCAAGGCCCTGTTCTGGAACAAGGACGTCTTCGAGGCTGCCGGGCTCGATCCGGAAGTTCCGCCCAAGACTCGGGAAGAAGAGATCGCCTTCGCCAAGCAGATCGAGGACAATACCGATTTTGACGGGTTCGGTGTGGTCGCCAAGACCTTTGACAACACCATGCACCAGTTCCTCCATTGGGTTTACACCAATGACGGCCAGTCATCGATGCCGATGGCAATATCGTGCTCGACAGCCCGCAAAACCCGGAAGCTCTCACCGCGCTCAAGGACATCTCGGCCTATTCCGAAGAGGGCCCGACCGCCTACGAGCAAAACGAAGTGCGCGCCATCTGGCTCGACGGCACGCTGGGCATGATCCACGCTTCGCCCAATGCCGGTATCCTCGCCACCGAAGCCGGCATGAAATGGGGCGTCGCCCCGCTGCCGCTCGGCCCCTCCGCCAAGGGTCCCGGCACCCTGCTGATCACCGACTCGCTGGCCGTATTCAAGGGCTCGGGCGTTGAAGAGCAGGCCACCAGCCTTGCCAAATATCTGACCTCGGGCGAACGCCAATGGGCTGCCAGAAATGGCCCGTGGCCTGACCCCGCTGCGTCCGATCGAGCCGCAGACCAGCGAATTGCTGGCCAAGGATCCGAACTGGGCGCCCTTCCTCGACGGCATCGAATTCGGTGGTCCCGAGCCGCTGCTGACCGATTATGTCGGCCTGCAGAACGTGATGATCGAAATGGTGCAGTCGGTGGTGACCGGCGCCGCCGAGCCCGCCGCTGCCCTCACCACGGCCGCCGGCGAACTCGAGCAGTACAAGTAAGCCTGAAAGTTCGGCCGTCGCCTTCGGGCGGCGGCCATCCCAAATATCCATTCGACCGCCCGCGGGAACCGCCCCGCCGCCCGGAGACGCAACGCCATGTCCCAGCTCAGCCTCAAGCACCTTGAGAAAAGCTTCAACGAAGCCAAGATCATCAAGGGGATCGACCTCGAGGTGTCCGAGGGCGAGTTCGTCGTCTTTGTCGGCCCCTCCGGCTGCGGCAAATCCACTCTGCTGCGCATGATTGCCGGACTCGAAGATGTCAGCGCCGGTGAAATTTCCATCGGTGGCAAGCTCGTCAACGACCTGCCCCCGTGCAGCGCGGCATTGCCATGGTGTTCCAGTCCTATGCGCTCTATCCGCACATGACCGTCTACGAAAACATCGCCTTCCCGCTGCGCGTCGAAAAGCTGCCCCGGGCCGAAGTCGACAGGCGCGTGCACGCCGCCGCCAAGGTGCTGCAGCTCGAGCCGCGCTTGCAGCATCGCCCCGGCATGCTGTCGGGCGGCCAGCGTCAGCGCGTCGCCATCGGCCGCGCCATCGTGCGCCAGCCCAAGATTTTCCTGTTCGACGAGCCCTTGTCCAATCTCGACGCCGCCCTGCGCTCGGAGATGCGCATCGAGCTGATGGAGCTGCACAAGCGCCCGGGCTCCACCATGATCTATGTGACGCACGATCAGGTCGAGGCCATGACCATGGCCGACAAGATCGTCGTGCTCGATGCCGGGGTGATCGCCCGAGTCGGCTCCCCGCTCCAGCTCTATCACAAGCCCGACAATCTCTTCGTCGCCGGCTTTATCGGCAGCCCCAAGATGAATTTCATCAATGGCAATGTGACCTCCGCCGATGGCGAGACCGTCAAGGTTGATCTGGGCGAATTGGGCACCATCGCCCTGCCGCGCCAGTCCAAGGCGATCAATGGCCAATCCGTCACGCTGGGCATTCGTCCCGAACACCTGACCCTTGATAACAGCGATTTCGCCCTCACCATCACGCCCAAGATCGTCGAGCATCTGGGCATTCACACCGTGAGCTACGCCAACCTGCCCGCCGGAGAAAATTTCGTCGCCCTCTTCGAAGGCGATCCCAAAGTGGCAGAAGGCCAGCCCACCAAAATGGGCTTTGCCATCCATCAGGTGCATCTGTTCGACGAAAAGGGTCTGGCGGTCTACTGAGGGCCTTTTCGCAGTCGGGGAGAGCAGCATGTTGGATATCGTCGGTCTGTTGCAGACCGAAAAGGACGCGTTCACGCGGTCGGAGCGTGCTCTGACCGAGATCGTGCTCGCCGATGTCGACAGCGTGCTCAAAATGTCCATCGTCGATCTGGCCGCGCAGGCCGATGTCTCCCCGCCCACGGTCACCCGTTTCTGCCGGCGCCTCGGCTGCGACAGCTACGCCGATTTCAAGGTGCGCCTGGCCCAGTCCCGTTTCGTCGGGCAGCGCTATATGTCGCCCGCCGCCAGCCCCTCCAATGTGCGCGAGATCGCCCGGGGCGTCGTCAACGGCATCCAGTCCATCATCTACGAAACCTTCGAGCATCTCGATTTCGCCGCCGTGGAACGCGCCGGGGAAGCCATTGCCAAGTCCAATTTCGTGCTGGCCTTCGGCTCGGGCGGCGCCTCCTCGATGATGGCCGGCGAAATCGAGACGCGGCTGTTCCGCCCGGGTCTTCGGGTCGCCTCCACCGAAGATCACCAATTGCAGATGATGCGCGCGGCCTCCGCCCCGCCCGGCACCGTCATCGTCGCCTTCTCGCTTTCAGGCAATAATGCCCAACTGGCCAAGACGCTCACCGTCGCCGGTGAATATGGCCTGACCCGGATCGTGGTCACCCGCTCATCCTCCATGGTCTCGGCCCAATCCGACATCCTGTTGCCGGTCAACTGGCATGAAAATACCGATATCCTGCGCCCCACGCCCGGTCGTTACGCCTTTCTCGCCACGGTCGACGTGCTGGCCCAGACGGTCGCCACCCGCCCGGGCCCCACAGCCGTCGCCAGCATGCGGCGCATCAAGCATCAGCTCGTCGTCAATCGTGACGGCGACGACGCTCAGCCTCTCGGGGACTGAGCTTTCCTTCCACTCCTTGCCATCGGGATAATGCCATGACTGCCGGCCATTCTTTGTCGCTCGTAACCACTGGACCCCTGCCGGCGAAGGCGAAAGCCTCGCCTATGGCATCGAGCTCACCAATAATGGCGATGCCCCGCTCAAGGATTTCACCACGGGCTTTTCCGGCCCCGCCCGTATCGATCCGCACGCCACCCTCGAAAACGGCAAGCTGCTCAAGCGCCTCTCCAACCACACCCTGATCGCCCCGCCCGATGGTTTCGTGCTGGAGCCGGGCGAAACTTGGAAAGCGATTGCGCGCGGCCTCTCCTATGGCCTGCGCCATTGGAGCGACGGCGCCAATTCGGGCTATGTTGCCCTCTCCGACGGCACCATCATCACCCTGCCCACCGCCCCCACCCGGGGCAAGGGCCACAATTCCCCGCTGCTCAAGGGCGCCATGAAATTCAAGGTGCCCGCCAAGGCGCCGGTCCCCGTCTCGATCATCCCCCGGCCCAAATCGGTCGCCACCACCGGCGCCCGCATCGTCCCACCCGGCTTCGATCTGCAGCCGCAGGGCGACGACGCCACCAAGGCCGCCACGGCCTTCGCGACCCTCGTCGCCGATCTCTTCCCCGTCGAAGCCATCGTCCGCCCCGCCTCGGAAGCCGGCATGCCGGTCAAGATCGAGCATAAGGCAGGCCCGGGCGCTGAAGCCTATGAAGTCAGCTTCGCCGACAATGCCGCTACCGTCTCGGCCACCACCCGCCGGGGCATGTTCTATGGCTCGGTCACGCTGGGCCACATCCTGCGCGGCGCAAAACTCTATCCGCAGACGTTCCTCTTCCCCACCGGCGGCACCATTACCGACGAGCCCGGCTTTACTTATCGCGGCTGCCATCTAGACGTTGCCCGGCAATTCTACACCGGGGCTGAAGTCAGCCGCCTCATCAAGCTCATGGCCCGGAACAAGCTCAACAAATTCCATTGGCACCTCAGCGAAGACGAAGCCCGGCGTCTTGAGATCGACGCTTATCCCGAACTGACCGAAATCGGCGCTGGCGCGGCCACGGCAAGGCCCTGCCGCCCCTCTTAGGTTCCGGCCCCCAGCCCACCGGCGGCTATTATTCCAAGGAAGTCGTGCGCGAAATCGTGGCCCCGGCCGATAGCCTTGCCATCACTGTGATCCCCGAAATCGACGTGCCCGGCCATTCCTACGCCGTGCTGCAATCCCTCCTGCAATTGCGCGATCCCAACGAGATCGGCGAATATCAATCGGTGCAGGGCTTCCCCAATAACAGCCTCAACCCCGCCTATGAGCCGGTCTACACCTTCATGGAAAAGGTGATCGACGAAGTGCTCGAGCTGTTCCCTGCCGGCATCTTCCATCTGGGCGCCGACGAAGTCCCGCTCGCCGCTCGGTCCGGCTCGCCTTTGGCGCTGGACATGATCGAAAAGCTTGGCGGCCCGGCTTTGCGCAAGAAGCACGAAGCCCAGCTCAACGTGCTGGGCAATCACCACGGCGCCGACGAAATCGAGGGCTCGCCCACCGCGCTCCTGCAGTCCGAATTCATCCGCCGCGTGCACGAAATCATCGCCTCCAAGGGCGCCATTACCGGCGGCTGGGAAGAAGCGGGCCATGGCGACATGGTCGACAAATCCAAGACCTTCCTGATCGGCTGGCGCAATGTCGAGATCAACGCGGCCCCGGCCGAGCGCGGCTATGACATGGTCGTCTCCCCCGGCCAGCGCTATTATCTCGATATGGCCAATGGCCGTGCTCGGGCCGAACCCGGCGCCGGTTGGGCCGGCTGGTCCGGGCCCCAGAAACCTATGAATTCGAGTCGCGCGAAGGCTGGACCGAGAACCAGCTCAAGCACCTGCTGGGCATTCAAGCCTGCATCTGGAGCGAGTCCATGACCGACCGCGCCATCTTCGACCGCTTGGTCTTCCCCCGCCTCTCCGCCGTCGCCGAAGCTGGCTGGACCTTGCCGGAGCGCAAAAGCTGGAACCGCTTCAGCGCCTTGGTCGGCCTGATGCCGATCATGTACGGCAATTGGTCTGAGGAGTGATCTTTCTTCCCCTCTCCCCTTGAGGGAGAGGGACGGCATTTCTGCGTTCAGCAGAAATGACAGGGTGAGGGGTTCTGCGTTATCCCATGCCAGAAGTGCAGGAAGATACCCCTCATCCGCCGCTCCGCGGCACCTTCTCCCTCAAGGGGAGAAGGGAAAAAGCCTTACCCCCAAGGGTTCTCCACCATCGGCCAAATATCCCGCCGCGCTTTGCGATAGGGCGTCGTCGCCGGGCTATTCGGATAAGGCTTGCCCGCCGAGCAATAGACAATCTCCGACGCAATCCACGAGAACGAGTCGTAGAAATGGTTGGTCGATTTGATCAGCAAGATCTTCCACGATGTCGGCTCGATCCCCATGGCCGAAAACAGGCTCGGATCAAAGCTCTGCGCCCGCGTCGAATTGAGGATCACATCGATCCCGTCAAAGCTGATCCAGGCCGCATCGCCAAACGGCGCAAAACTCTCGCCAAACCGCATCTCGGCATTGGGCACGAGCTTCCGCACCAACACAATCTTATCGATCGGCAGGCCCGTCTCCGGCGCCGATTTGGCCCCGAAGCGCAGCGCGATTTCCGCCCCTTCGCCCGCCGCCATGCAGATCTGCACGGCAATCGGGTCCCAGATCGTGCCCACTGCCACGTCGGTCACGCCCCGCGCAATCAGCTCGCCCAGGATCACAGTAGCGTCACCTGCGGGCCCGCCGCCCGGATTGTCCCACACATCGGCGATCACCACCGGCCCCTTGGTCGCGGCAATAGCCACATCCACCGCCACATGCTCATCCACTTGGGCGACCATGAAGGTGCCACGCATGGCAAACAGCTCGCGCCCCAGCTTTTCCGCCAGCGCCGCGCCAATGTCCGGCCGGCTATCGGTCACCGCGATCACCTTGGTGCCCATTTCCGGCACGTCACCCGCCATAAAACCATGCACCACCGAGAGCGACAGCACACCTGCCTCGCTTTTTTCCAGCCCATAGAGCCGGTCCACAAAGCTGCGCATCGGCTCCTTGGAGGTGGGGAACACATCGATCATCCGGCAATCAGAACACGCTCATCACCGGCTTAATCTCGCCCTTGAGCGTACGCACCGCAATCGACCACAGATCGCGCGCCCGATCGACGAAATCGATATGGGGAAATTCCTTGAACACCACGAAGAAGTTCGCCGCCGCAACCCGCTTGGCGGTGAGATGGCTATGCGGATCAAGCTCGGCACAGACCAGCACATCCGGCCCCACAATCTCGCGCACCCGCGCGAGCAGGTCCCCTTCGACATCGTCATAGCCCTGCGCCACCATGGCGCCATGCAGGCCCAGCACCACGCCATCCACCGGCATGGCCGCCCTGCAATTGCTCGAGGATTTCGTCGCGCAAATCCTCATAGGTCGTACGCGCCACCAGCCCCGCCGGATCGGCCCAGCTGGCGCTACCCTCGATCAGCGTCCAGCCCAGCTGCGCGCAGACCTCGCGGCCCACCGTGATCGGGGCACTGCACAGGGTAGGGGTCGCCGGATGCTCGCCCGGCTTGGCATAAAGCGATGCCTCGAAAGCGCGCCTGTCGATCGCTATGGGCGAAAACGTATTGGTCTCGGTGGCCGGGGCGGCGGTGAAGACGCGCACTTGGAACTCGCAAAATGACAATAAAAAGAGCATCCCCACCGGGGCGCTGTCATGCCAAGCTAGCACAAGGCATAACCAGCAATCACGTAAGAAATTTACATTCGTGCTGTCATTTTACACGAGAATTGCCCGATTTACGGCGATATGGTCGCTGGCAGTGAAATTGCCTTTCAGAAAATCCAGCAAGGGAGCCTCCTCATGCCGATCAAACGTTATGGTGCGGAAAAGTCCGGGGCCGGCGGCCAGAACCTGCCTTTCGCCCGGGCCGTAGAGGCGGGCGGCTGGCTCTATGTCTCCGGCCGAGTCGCCATGAAGGATGGCGAGATCATCCATGGCGGCATTGTCGAGCAGACCCATGCGACCATAAAGAACATCATCGCCATTCTCGAGGAAGCCGGGTTCGGGCTCGAACATGTCGTGCGCTGCGGCGTCTGGCTCGATGATCCGCGCGATTTCTGGAGCTTTAACGCCATCTATAAGAGCTATTTCGGCGAGCATCCGCCCGCCCGCGCCTGCGTGCAGAGCCATATGATGGTGGACTGCAAGGTCGAAATCGATTGCGTCGCCTATAAGGGACCCTAACGCCATGAGCGCTTCCCCCTTTCGTCTCGACGGCAAGACCGTGCTGATATCAGGCGCCGGCGGCGGCATTGGCCGTTCCATGGTCGCCGGATTCCGCGCGGCCGGTGCCAATGTCATCGGCGCCGATCATGATGCGGACCTGCTGGCCGGGCTCGACCTCGCCGGCCGGGTGCTGTTCTGAACTGGCCGACCCCAAGGGCACCCGAGCCGCCATCAACAGCTACATTGCCGAACACGGCGCCCGACGCGGTCGTCTCCAATGCCGGCTTCACCTGCGCCGAATCCCTCGAACATCTCGACGACGATGTCTGGGCCTCCGAAATCGCCATTAATCTGAATGGCGCCTATGCCATGACCGACCCCATCGTCACAGCCATGGCGCAGCGCGGCGCGGGCAGCTCGGTCTTCATCTCTTCCGTCAACGGCCTCGCCCATTTCGGCAATCCGGCCTATTCCGCCGCCAAGGCGGGCCTCATCGCCTATGCCCGCGCTTTGGCCGTCGAACGCGGCGCCCAAGGCATCCGCGCCAACGCCATCTGCCCCGGCTCGGTCCGCACCCCCGCCCGGGACCATCGCTCGGCCGCCGACCCAACCGTCCTCGACAATGTTCTGCCGCACTATCCCTTGGGCCGCATGGTCCTGCCGCAGGAAGTGGCCAATGCGGCCGTCTTCTTGTGCTCGGATGCCGCTTCAGGCATCACCGGCACGACATTGACGGTCGATGCGGGCCTGACCGCCGGCAATCTGCGTTTCGTCGACGAAGTTCTGAGGGGCAAATGAGCGACATTGCTGAACTCGATACACCCGCCGTCTTGATTGATCTGGACCGGGTCGAAGCCAATCTCAAGCGCGTGCAGGACTATGCCGACGCCCATGGCTTAAAACTCCGCCCCCATATCAAAACCCACAAATTGCCCTGCTTCGCCAAGCGGGCGATCGAGCTGGGCGCAGTGGGCATCACTGTGCAAAAACTGGGCAGAAGCCGAAGTGATGGCCGATGCCGGCATCACCGAAATCTTCCTGCCCTATAACATTATCGGCCCCGCCAAACTCGCCCGCCTCAAGGCCCCGGCCGCCCGCATCAACATCGCTGTCACCGCCGATAGCGCCCAAACCGTCGCCGGCCTCTCCGCCACCTTTGCCGGGTCAACCAAGCCGCTGACCGTGCTGGTCGAATGCGATACCGGCATGGGTCGCTGCGGCGTGCAATCGCCCGCCGAAGCAGTCGCGCTGGCCCAAACCATAGCCTCTTCGCCGGGCCTCCATTTCGGCGGCCTCATGACCTATCCCGCCGCCGGCCGGTGGAAGCCAATGCCAAATGGCTGGCCGATGCCAAGGCCGCCCTCATCGCCGCCAATCTGCCACCGGAAGTCATCTCCAATGGCGGCACCCCCGACATCTGGCGCGCCCACGAAGTCAAAACCGCCACCGAGCACCGCCCCGGCACCTATATCTATATGGACCGTTTCCGGGTCGCCAAAAATGTCGGCAGCTTCGCCGATTGCGCGCTCACCGTCCCGGCCACCGTCGTCAGTCGCCCCACCGAAAACCGGGCCATCATCGACGCCGGCTCCAAAGCCCTCACCAGCGACACGCTGGGCATGACCAGCTTTGGCTTGATCAGAAGCCTATCCCGACGCCGTCATCACGGGCCTCAGCGAAGAGCACGGCACCATCGACCTCACCAATTGCCCCCATAAACCCGCCATCGGCGAAAAGCTGCGCATCATCCCCAACCACGCCTGCGTGGTGTCAGAACCTGTTCGACACGGTGACGCTCATCTCGGGCAATCAAGTGGTCAGAAACCGTCCATGTCGACGCGCGGCCGTGTCGACTGACATGGCCTTGTCGTCCGGCTTCTTCGACCGCCCCGTCCTCGATGTCGCCCGCGACCTCATCGGGGCAATTCTTCTAGTCGATGGCGTCGGCGGCCCTCTCGTCGAAGTCGAAGCCTATGACCAGACCGACCCGGCCTCGCACAGCTTCAACGGCCTGACACCGCGCAATGCGGCCATGTTCGGTCCGCCCGGCCATGCCTATGTCTACAAAATCTACGGCATCCATTGGTGCCTCAATTTCGTCTGCCAGCCCGGCAGCGCCGTGCTGATCCGCGCCCCGGAGCCCACGCACGGTACCCACTTCATGTCCGAACGGCGGGGCGGTCTCGCGGCCCGCCAGCTCTGCTCCGGCCCCGGCAAGCTCTGCCGGGCGCTGGGCGTCACTATCGCCCACAATGGCCTGCCGCTCGATACGCCGCCCTTCGAACTCTTCCCCGGCGAACCCGCCGAAATTCACACCGGCCCGCGCATCGGCATCACCAAGGGCGCCGAAACCCCCGGCGCTTCGTGCTGCGCAATTCCCCCTTCCTCAGCAAGCCGCTGCCGCGTCAGTAGGCAGAATTGACCGCTTTCCCCAACGCAGCCGCGTGATTGCCTTGCGGCTCACCCCTTGGCTGTGATTCAAGAACCGGGTGAGCGCATTGGATTCGAGCATCGACCTGTTTGGCGCGGTAGACCGGGATGCCCCCACGACCCGCTCGATGTATTGCGCGATATTTTCGGCCACAAAAGTTTCCACGGCCAGCAGGAAGATGTGGTGCGCCACGTCGTAGGCGGCGGCGACGCCGTCGTGCTCTTCCCCACTGGCGCCGGCAAATCGGCCTGCTACCAGATCCCCGCCATCTGCCGCCCCGGCGTCGGCATTGTCATCTCCCCGCTCATTGCCCTGATGCGCGATCAGGTCGAGGCTTTGCGTCAGGCCGGTGTCGCAGCCGCAGCGCTGAATTCGGCGATGACCCGGGAGGAATCCGCCGAAGTTCGCGGCCAATTGCGCCGTGGTGAACTCGATCTGCTCTATGTGGCGCCCGAACGCGTGGCGACCCGGGGCTTCCGCAATATGGTCGAGGGGCTCGATATCGCGCTCTTTGCCATCGATGAGGCCCATTGCGTGAGCCAATGGGGCCACGATTTCCGCCCCGAATATCGTGATCTGGCGCAGCTGACCGAGCTCTTCCCCGGCGTGCCCCGCATCGCGCTGACCGCCACGGCCGATCCGACCACGCGCGAAGATATTATCGAGCGGCTGGGTCTCGAAGGCGCCCACGTCTTCTCGACCAGTTTTGATCGCCCCAATATCTCCTATTCCATCATCGAGGCGGGATAAGGCGCGCGAGCAATTGCTGGCTTTCCTTGCCGGCCACAAGGGCAATTCCGGCATCGTCTATTGCCTCTCCTGCGCCAAGGTGGAGGACGTGGCCGAATGGCTTTCGGGCAAGGGCATTCCAGCTTTGCCCTATCATGCCGGGCTCTCAGCCGAGTGCCGCAGCGTTAATCAGGATGCTTTCCTCAAGGAGGAAAACATCTGCATGGTGGCAACGGTCGCCTTCGGCATGGGCATCGACAAGCCCGATGTGCGCTATGTCGCCCATATGGACCTGCCGGCCTCCATCGAAGCCTATTATCAGGAAACCGGCCGCGCCGGCCGCGATGGCCAGCCCGCCGAAGCTCGGATGAGCTATGGCATGGCTGATGTCGTGCAGCGCCGCCGCATGATCGACGAGGGCAATGCCCCCGACGAGGTCAAGCGCGTCGAACATTCCAAGCTCAATGCCCTGCTCGGCGTCTGCAGAAACCGCCGAATGCCGCCGCAAGGCGATCCTTGCCCATTTCGGCGAAGGCCATGCCGGCAATTGCGGCAATTGCGACACCTGCCGCTCGCCTGTCGAAAGCTGGGACGGCACGGAAGCCGCCATCAAGGCCATGGCCGCCATCTACCGCACCGGCCAGCGCTTCGGCGCCGCCCATGTCATCGATGTGCTGATCGGCAAAGCCACCGAAAAGGTCGAACGCTTCGGCCATGACAAACAGGCCGTATTCGGGCAGGGCCGGGACCTCGACAACAAAACCCGGCAATCGGTGCTGCGCCAGCTCACCGCCAGCGGCCTCGTCGTGGTCGATCACGCCGCCCATGGCGCGCTGACCTCGGGTGAGGGCGCCCGCGCCGTGTTCAAACGCGAGCGCATGGTGACCCTGCGTAAGGATCGGCCCAAAAGGCCGCCGACGTGCGCCAGCGCCTGTCCAATGCCGTGCAATTGGCCGAGCCCGCCATGACCATTTTCAATGCCCTGCGCGACGAGCGCCTGCGCATCGCCAAGCAACAGGGCGTGCCGCCCTATGTCATCTTCCACGACACCACATTGCGCGCCATGGCCCCGGCCCGCCCACGCCATCTGCACGACATTCTCAACCTGCCCGGCGTGGGCCGGGCAAAGCTGGACCGCTATGGCGAAGCCTTCCTGTCGGTGCTGTCCGATCTGGATGTTTAAGTCTTAAGTCAAACAACCGCCATGAGCTGGGGCTGCCGGCAGCGGCGCCAGATTTCCCCAAAAACCGCCACGCATCCCAATCCCGCCGCTGCAAGAACCCATATTGAGGGTTTTGGCCCGACCGCGCCCAGCGCCACCGAGAGGGCGAATGGCGCGATGGCCGATAGCGCCAGCCGGCCCGAGCTGATCCAGCCCGAGCGCCGTCCGAAGCCGGCCTTGCCGAACAATGCGAGCGGCAAGGTGCCGGACACGATGCTGAACAGCCCAGTGCCCATGCCAAAGATAACAGCAAAGGCGATGCCGCCGGCAATCGACGGCGCCGTCAAGGCCAGTATTGTCAACGCCAGCGGCATCATGATCGCCGAGATGATCGAGAGAAGTGTGGCCGGCAATTCCTTGCCGAATGTCATGTTGATCAGCCGGCTTGCCACCGGGCGGGCCCCAGCAGCGAGGCCACCAGCACGCCGGCTGTGCCCGTGCCAAGCGAGCCCAGCATTGGCACGATGTGGAACAGGATTGCCGCCGAAATAAATCCCGCCAGCGAGAAGCCGAGCACCACCGAGGCAAAGACCAGTCCCCGGTCGATGGGGTTCTCCACCGCGACCGTGGCGGCTGGTTGTGGCATCCGTGCGGCAGCCAGCCGCGAAAATCGCGACAACCACAGGTGCAGCGGCAGGCAGATCAGCAGGTTCAAACCCGCGAACACGAAATAGACCTGATGCCAATCCATGGCCCCCAGCATGGCGCTGGTCAGCGGCCAGAAGATCGTCGAAGCAAAGCCGGCGATCAGCGTCAGATAGGTAATGCTGCGCTGGGCCTTGGGCCCCGTGCTCTGCGCGAGGAAGGCGAAGGCCGTGGAATAAAGCACGAAAGCGGAAGCCAGCTCGACAAGGATCATGCCGAAGAGGAATGCGAGGGCGTTCCCGGCCAGTGCGCACACGATCAGGGCTGCCGCTGCACCGACCGAACCGGCCGACATGACGCGCCCGGCGCCATGTCGATCCGCCGAGCCGCCTGCATAGGGCGAGATGAGCCCACCCGCCAGCAGCGCCAAGGAGATGCAGCCATAGATCCATTCAATGGCCACGCCGAACTCGGCGGCAATGCCGGGCGCCGGGATGCTGAAGCTATAGTAGAGAGTGCCGTAGCCGATGATCTGGGTGACGCCGAGAGCCCAGATGGCTGCGGCGTTGGATTGGGACGATGCGGCGTCGGCCATTTTATTCTAGATCGACTTGAGGCCGACCCGCTCCTCGAGTTTGCTGGCAGCTTCCTTGCGCTCACTATAGCGGGAGGTCAGATAGCCGGATACGCCGCGGTTGATCAGCGTGAACTTCACCAGCTCTTCCATGACGTCCACGACCCTATCGTAATAGGATGACGGTTTCATGCGACCGTCCGCCTCGAATTCTCGGAATGCCTTGGCGACCGAGGACTGGTTCGGGATGGTGACCATCCGCATCCAGCGTCCCGGGATGCGCATCTGGTTGACGGCGTTGAAGCTCTGCGAGCCGCCCGAGACCTGCATAACAGCGGAGTGCGCCCCTGCGTCGGACGGATGGAGCCGCCCGGCAGGGGTATCCAGTCGATCTGGGCCTTGAGCACCGAACTCATTGCGCCATGACGCTCCGGGCTCGTCCATACCTGACCCTCTGACCACAGCATGGCTTCGCGCAATTCCTGCACCTTGGGATGGTCATCCGGGGCATCCCCCGGCAGCGGCAGCCCGTTGGCATGGAAGATGCGGACCTCGGCGCCGAACGCCTCCAGCAGGCGCTGCCCTTCGTAGGTCAGCAGCCGGCTGTAGGAGCGCTCGCGCAACGACCCATACAGCATCAGGATGCGCGGCTTGTGTTGCAGGACCGGCGTCGTCAGTTCAGCGACGTCAGGGACTTGAAAGGCATCGCCGACGATATTGACCAGATCAGACAAGGCGCTTGCCTTCGGCGTCGATGATGACCTCGCCATCTTCCTTGGTGAACGGCCCGATATCAGGGTTCTCCAGAATATCCAGCACCACCTCGGAAGGCCGGCAGAGGCGGGTGCCGATCGGCGTTTCGACAAAGGGGCGGTTGAGCAGGATCGGGTGCGCTTCGATCGCGTCGAGCAGGTCGTCATCGGACAAGGACGTGTCAGCCGGGCCGAGTTCGGCATAAGGCGTGTCCTTCTGCCGGATCGCCTGGCGCAGCGTCATGCCTGCGGCGGCAACCAGTTCGCTGATCCTCGTGCGCGATGGTGGCGTCTTGACATATTCGATCACCATGGGCTCGACACCGGACTGGCGGATCATCGCCAGCGTGTTGCGCGACGTGCCGCATTCGGGATTGTGGTAGATGGTGACGGTCATGATTTATCTTCCGCAGTGATGGGGAGGTCGCCGCCGGCCGGACTGCGCAGCAGCCGAGACACCAGCGCCAGCGCGACCAGCGCGCCAGCGAGTTGGGCGAGAATGAAGCTCGGCAAGTCGTATGGACGAATACCGGAAAAGGTGTCCGTGAACGCGCGAGCGATGGCGACGGCAGGATTGGCGAATGAGGTCGAAGCCGTGAACCAATAGGCCGCAGTGATGTAGAGCCCGACCAGCATCGGAACGGCCTTTGCACGGAACTGGATGCCGGCCGGGATAGTGGCGACGAGCCCGAACGCAGCGACCCCTTCGGAAAGCCATTGCGCAGCCCCGGTGCGGATTGTGCTGGAAGCCTGCAACAGCGGCAGCTCAAACATGGCGTGTGCCAGCATTGCCCCGACAATCCCGCCGACGATCTGGACAATTGCATAGAGCACGGCCTCACGACGAGGCAGGTCCCGGCGCAGGGCGAAGACCAGCGACACCGCCGGGTTGAAATGGGCGCCCGAAATCGGCCCGAGAATGGTGATCAGCACCACCGGGATGGCGCCGGTAGCGATGGTGTTGGCCAGCAGCGCCAGCCCAACATCGGCGGTCAGTGTCTCGGCCATAATGCCCGAGCCCACCACAGTCGTCACCGGGAGCGCGGTGCCGAGGGCTTCGGCAACCAAACGGCGCGGCAAGTCGATCATTTATACCGCCTTGGTGAGGAGATCGGCTGGACCATCAAGCCACATTCGATGACTTGGTCGTCGCCCCGTCCATGGCGCCGATACCCTCAAGCACGGAATTCAGCGCCATGCGGTCGATGCTGGCCAGCGGCAGATTGATGAAGGCGCCGATGCGATTGCGGAGATAGCGCAGGGCATCCTCGAACGCGGCACGCTGCTTGAACTCCGGCCCAATGACCGCAGCAGGATCCTCGATGCCCCAATGCGCTGTCATCGGCTGGCCCGGCCATATTGGGCAGGTTTCGCCGGCAGCGTTATCACAAACGGTAAAGATGAAATCCATCTTCGGCGCCCCCGGCACGGCGAACTCCTCCCGAGCCTTGGAGCGCAGGCCATCGGTGGGAATGCCGATCTTGGCGAGCGTTTCCAGCGTCATCGGGTGAACTGCGCCTTTCGGTGTCGAGCCCGCCGAATAGGCGCGAAAGCGACCCTGTCCGACATGGTTGAGAATGGCCTCGCCCGAGATCGAGCGCGGAGTTACCGGTACAAAGAAAGAGGACGTTATAGACGCGATCAGGCATGGCTCGTCTCCTTTGGAGCACAGCATGGGGTGAATTCGGCGATGAGCGGGGCGCACAATTCGGCTCGGCCGCCGCAGCAATCCTGCACCGGGAAGCTCGCAATCTCCCGCACCCGATCAACCACCGCCCGATAGACGATGGACCGGCTATGGCGCTCGGACTCGATGAGCCCGGCACGGGACAAAATGGCCAGTGCGTGGACATGGTGTTTTGCGGAACCTCAAGCCGCCGGGCGATTTCGCCGGCCGGCAAGCCTGCAGGTTCGTGCTCCATCAGCAGACAGAAACGTATCGAGACGCGTGGCCCGGGACAGGGCGGCGAAAACGTCGAGAGCGTGTGAAGATTCCATATATCGAGAATGACTGATATAAAGATTTCAGTCAAGCTGGCAGTCGGACGCTTCGGGCCGTCATGCGCGCCTTCTGGACAGGAGGGTCGGCTATTTTCGCCGTCGCGGCTCAGAAACATTCCCGATGTATACGTAAGTACATTCACAGAATACGATTAACCGCCCGACCAGCTTATGTTTTTCACCGCACTGGTCCGGTGCAACAATGCCTCCAGTTTAATCATGCATTAACCATGACATACTGGTGGCGCCCATGTTTCGCTCCGACATCACTACCGAAACGGCCACCTTTATTGGCCCGGTCCCTTCGGTTTCCCCGCTCTGGGCGATTATTTCGGCCAGCTCTGGCGCGCTCGCTATTGGGCCGGGGCAGGGGCCATTTGTTGCGCCGCCCTCGCGCTTGCCGCGCCGCAAGTCCTGACGCCCAGCTATCGCGCCAGCGCGCAGATTTTCATCGATCCGCAAAATCTGCAGGTGCTGGAGCGCGATCTGACCCCTCCACCGCCTCGGGCGATGCCGGCGTGGTGCTGATCGAAAGCCGAGCCCGCGTCATGGCCTCGGATTCGGTGCTGCGCGCCGCCGCCACCCAATTGGGGCTAGAGAACGATCCCGAATTTGTCGGCAAACCCGCCAATCCGCTCCGCGCTTTGCTCGACAGCATTGCCGGCGGCGCGTCCGACGCCCCGCGCGATGATCTGAGCAAAGCCGTCCTGGCCCTCTCCAAGGCCGTTCATGTCGTGCGGCTCGATCGCACCTATGTGGTCGATATCTACGCCGAATCCGAAAGTGCCACCAAAGCCGCCGCCATCGCCAATGCCGTGGTTTCAAATTATCTGGGCCTGCGCGAAACCCAGCGCGCCGCCCGAGCCGAACGCGCTTCCGGCGCGCTCGAAGGGCGCTCGGCCCAATTGCTGAGCGACACGGAAACTGCCGAAAACGCCGTCGAACGCTTTAAAACGGCCAACGGCATTGTCGAGACCGGCGGCCAATCCCTGCTCGAAGGCGAAGTCGGGCAAACCAATCAGGCCCTACTCGCCGCCGACAATGCCGTGGCCGCCGCCCGCGTCGAGCGCGATCAATTGCAGGCCCCGGCCGCCAATCCCGAACAGGCCGCCGCCGCCCCAGAAGCCATGGGCTCGGCCGATATCACGCGGCTGCGCGATCAGCTGCAAACCGCGGATGCCGACGCCGCCGCGCTCCGCGCCACGCTCGGCGCCCAGCATCCCCGCCTTCTCGTGGCCGAACAGCGCGTCACCGGCGCCCGCGATGCGCTCAATGCCGAAGTGGCGCGCCTATTGACCGCCGCGGACCTGACACTGCAACGCGCCCGAGACAATGCCAGCTCCCTGCGCACCCGGCTCGACAGCGCCACGGCAAACCTGCAAGCCACGGACTCCAAGCGCATCCGCCTGCGCCAGCTCGAGCGCGAAGCCGAAGCCAGCCGCGCCGTCTATCAGGATGCGCTGCTGCGCTCGCGCGAAACCGCTGAACAGGCGCGCCTCGATACACTGAACGCGCAAGTCGTCTCGCAAGCCGTCGCCCCATCCGATCGCAGCTTCCCGCCCAAGCCCAGCGTGCTGCTGCCCCCGGGCCTGATCGTGGGCCTGCTGCTCGGCGGCGGGTTTGGCATGCTGCTCAATCGTTGGCAGGGGCGCTGATCATGCGCCGCCGCGCCGTTCTGGCGGGCCTCGCTGGCCCGGCAGCGGCGCCCACCCACGCCCAACAAGCAACCCGCATCGAAATCACAGGCAATCGCCTGCTCTGGAACGACGCCCCCTTGCGCCTCTGCGGCATTGCCATGGGCGATCCCGTCTATATCCGCGCCGGCCGCTCGCTCGATGATTATCGCATCGTCGCCCGGGATTGGGGCGCCAATTGCGTGCGCATCAGCGTCCATCCCGGCCATTGGCGCTACGACCCCGCCCTGATGGCGCAATATCTCGACACTGACATTGCCGCCGCCCGCGCCCAAGGGCTCTTCGTCATCGTCGATTGGCACGTCATTGGCTTCCCCGATCATTACGAGCCCGTGCCCCCACCCGAATGGGGCCTGCCGCCCGACGCCTATCTCTCCTCCATCGCCGACGCGACCGCCTTCTGGACCTCCATGGCCCAGCGCCATGGCGATGATCCGCATATCCTGTTCGAGCTCTGGAACGAGCCCGTCGGCCACGAAAGCCATTGGGAATCCGACGGCGCTCGGTGGCCCGTTTTCAAACAGGCACGGATGCAGATCACCGCTGCCATCCGCCCCATCAGCGACAATATCGTGCTCTGCTCCGGCGGCCGCTGGGCCCATGACCTGACTGGCGCCGCCGCTGATCCATTGCCCGATCCGCGCACCGCCTATGCCCGGCACGTCTATCCCAATGAGGATCGCTACGATGCCGACCGCTGGTTCAAAAGCTCGGGCACATTGGCGGCAAACAAGCCCATCGTCGTCACCGAATGGGGCTTCTGCCCCAGTTGCATCGATGGCTCGGCCGGCGGCCCCGCCGATTTTGCCGAGCCCTTCACCCAGAACGTGCTCGACGCCTTGGAGCTAAGCCACACCGCCCGGTGCTACAGCCCCGGCGCCACCCCCGCTTTGCTCGCCAGCGACGGCCAGAGCCCGTCCGACTATGGCGCCTTCGTCAAAGCCTATCTCCCGGCCCTGCGCAATGCGTGACGCCATCGCCCAGCCCGCCGAAGTCGATTTGGGCCAAGTACTGATCGCCCTCTTTGCCGGCTTTGCCATCCTCGTGCTCTGGACCCGGGCCCAGCCCTTTGCCAGCCTCTCCGACTATGGCGTCATTGACGATCCCACCCAGTCCAATAGCCTGCGCCGCAACCTCACTGTGCTGATCCCGGGCCTCGCAGTCCTGCTGGTCTGGCGCGGCGGCACCACGCGCCAGCTCTGGGGCGCCATCAGCCCCGGTCTTGTCGCCATTTTCGGCTGGTTCGCCCTCACCTCGCTCGTCTCCGCCAGCCCCGGCCTCGCCCTCAATCGGCTGGCTTTGGCCGGCGCAGTGATCGGCATCGCCCTCTGCCTGCCGCTATTGTTCAAGCGCGCCGAAACCTTCGTCACCACGCTGGGCGCCGCCACCAGCATCGCCATCGCCCTCTGCTTCTCGGGCGTTCTCTTCATACCCGATCTGGCCATTCATAGCCTGCGCGACACGGTCGAGCAGGGCTCGGCCGGCGATTGGCGCGGCATCTTCCGCCACAAGAATGACTCGGCCCCCATGGCCATTCATTTCAGCTTTATCGGCCTACTCCTCCTGCGCCTGGGCCGCCCGGCCCGGGGCGGAGCCATCGTCACCGGCGCTTTGGTGCTGCTCTTCATGTCCGGCGGCAAATCGGCCGCGCTGCTGCTGATCCCCGCCCTCACTGGCGCCGCGCTCATCGTGCGCAGCCGCCATCCCGCTGTGATCGCCACGCTCGCCGTGGGTGGCACGGCGCTCGTCACCGTGGGCTCCGTCGCCTTCCCAGCCCTCGCCGTCATCACCAATCACTTGCCCGACCCCACCTTCACCGGCCGCGCCGATATCTGGCAATTGGCGCTCGACGCCGCCGAACGGCGCCCCCTGACCGGCTATGGCTACAATGTCTTCTGGGATACCGGCGTCATCTATGCCGTCGCCGGCTCCAATGACACCGCCGCCCGTGTCTCGCACGCCCATAATGGCTTTCTCGATGTTGCCATTTCCGCCGGTCTACCCGGCCTCATCCTGGTCCTGTTCTGGGCCGGCATCGCGCCCCTGCAGCACATCGTCGCGATCAAGCGCCGCACACTGGACCATGCCGAACAGGCTCTGCTCGAATTTTTCGTCCGGGGCTGGCTCTTCACTCTGCTGATTTCGAGCCTTGAGGCCGTGCTGTTCAATCGCGGCGACTCCATCTGGTTCACCGGCCTGCTCTCCATCGTCTGCCTGCGCCTGTGGTCCCGCTCGGACCTCGCCCGATGAACGTGTTGCAAGTCGTCACCCGCGACGAACCCGGCGGCGTACAGGTCCTGACCGAAATGGTGGCCGAAGGTCTGGGGCGTCGCGGCCACCGAGTCGAAACCATGCAGCTCGCCGGTAATCTCCCCCGCCTCGCCAGCACCGTGCTCTCCCGCCGCCACGACGCAATTCTGTCCTACCGGGTCGCCGCCGGCATCTTCGCCAGCGCCCTCGCGCTCCCCGCCGGCATCAGCCTGCGCTGTGCCCACCTCACCGCCATTCCCTCCGCCATGCGGCCCCATTGGCGCCTGCTGGACCGGCTCTGGGGTCAATCCGGCATCCACACCACCATCATCGCCAATTCAGTTTCAACCCAGCACAGCATCGCCACCTATCCCGAGGCCTATCAGCGCCGAACGCTGCTCATCCCCCACGGCGTCGCGCCACTGCCCGCGCCGAACAATACCAACTGGCGCCACCGCCTCGGCATCCCCGCCAACACGCCGCTCCTCGTGACCAGCGGCCGCCTCGCCGCCCAGAAAAACCACGCGACCGCCGTCGCAGCGCTACCTCTATTGCCCGGCGCCCATCTGGCAATCGCCGGCGACGGCGAACTCCGCGACGCCCTCGTCGCCCAAGCTATCCAGCGCGGCGTCAGCGACCGCCTGCACCTGCTCGGCAATCTCGATCGCCCCGCATTGGCTGCCCTGCTCACCAGCGCCGATATCTACCTCTTCCCCTCCACCGGGAGAGTTTTGGCCTCGCCGGCGTAGAAGCCGCCATGCTCGGCCTCCCCATCCTCGCCGCCGATCTGCCGGTATTGCGCGAAGTCCTCGCCCCCGCCGCCACTCAGGGGCTGGCCGCTTTCCACACCCCCAATGACGCCGCCCAACTTGCCGTCAGGGTCCAAACCATGCTGGCCCAACCCCCAGCCCACAGCAACGCGCCGCCTCAGCCCATGCCATGCAATCCCAACACGGGATCGAACTAATGATCTCAGCCTATTGCCGCCTGCTGGATACCTTGCCGCCCCGCGCCAGCAGATAATTCAACACCTGCCGCGCCCCGAACAGGTCCCGGGTCACCGCCAGCCCCGCCGCCGAGCCCAGCACCGGGCATAGCCCCGCCCACCAGCCAGCCCATCCCGCCAGCGCCACCAACACAAACGCGACTAACCCGGTCACAACAATCCACCCGGTGGCCACGCCCATCGCTCGCCAATCCACCGGCATGATCCGGCTTTGCCGATCGGCAATCAGAAAACTCACCAGCCCCGCCGCCTGCGTCGCGAGCAGTGCCCACCCCGCGCCCACCATGCCAAAGCGCGGCACGAGGCTAATCGCCACCACTGCCGCCACCGCCACCATGACCCCGCTGGCAATGACTTCGCGCCGCGCCGATCCGGCAAAATAGATGACCTGTCCGAAATAATAGGCCCGCAGCGCCAGCAGAGCCGTCCCCGCCACCAGCAATGGCAATATATCAGCACTCGCCTCGGCATAGCCCGGCGCCAGCAACAGTCCCAGCACCACCGACCCGAACAGCAACCAGCTCACACAGCCAAATCCCACCACGCTCCACAGCGTCACAAAAGCTCGCCCCAGCGCCGCCTGCCGCGCTGCAGCATTGCCCGCCTGCGCCTTGGCCGTCGACATATAGGCCGCCGCAATCGCCTCGCCCAGCACCACAAATCCCTGTCGCACCACATCCACCGTGGCGCCATAGGCCGCCACGCTCACCGCGCCGCCAAACCGCCCCAGCACGATCCGGTCGAGGTTAATCGCAATAGCCCCCGCCGCCAGCGCGCCAATCAGCGGCCAGCCATAGCGCACCAGCGCCACAAGATCCGCCTGCTCCGGCCACACCATCCCATCGCGCCAGATCGTGCGCTTCAGCCCCCCAATACCGGCCATGCCGCCAGCGCCTGCGCCAGCCCCACTGCCGCCAGCAGCAGCGGCGCTGATTGAGCAACCAGCAGCGCTAGTGTGCCCATGGCCAGCATCAATACGCCACGCAGCAAGCCCGCCGCCGTCACCTCATTGACCAGCAGATGCGCCCGCCCCACTTCGACGGCACCAACATGAATGACAAAGCCCAGCACCAGCAGCGCCAGCCCCAGCGCCTCGAGCCCGCCCAGCCGCCCCGCCGCCATGGCCACGCCCAGCCCGAGCAGGCCCAACGCCCCCGCCGCCCCGAGCGTCACCAGCAAGGCGCCCGCCAGCCGCGCGGCATGGTCCGGCTTGAACACCCCAAAATGGGCATGCATCAGCCACTGGAACAATCCGCCGAACACAATGAAGGCCGCCGCGAACCCGATGAGGTAATCGCCGAACACCACCGGCTCGGCCAGCCGGGTGAACACCGCCACCGAAACCAGGTTGAGCAGTGCCGCAGCCAGTCACGACACCAGATAAAGCGAAGCATGTCTTTCGCTCAATTCCGGCGCCGATCAGTAAATACAGTTCCGTACGTAATATCCAATAGACTTAACCCTCTATCCGTCATGACAATGACAATGCTGGCAAAATCAATGCAAGCTGTGGCCGCTGCGTATTACGGAGGCTGGCAGATTGGCCACAGGCATAGTTCGAAACATCGGGCCAATCATCGTCCTCATCCGCGCCCTCAGCGGCGGCGGCGCGCAGAGCGATGCCGTGGAATTGGCCAATGGGCTAAGCGCTGCCGGCTGGCTGATCCTGATCGCCACACTCGATAGCAGCGGCCCGCTGGCGCAGCGTATCACCCCCGGCGTGCCCCTGCTCGATCTGGGGCAGGGCCGCAAGCTGCGCATGGCCCGCGCTGTCCCCGCATTGCTCGCC
Source organism: Devosia sp. A8/3-2 (assembly GCA_025452255.1). GTDB lineage: Bacteria > Pseudomonadota > Alphaproteobacteria > Rhizobiales > Devosiaceae > Devosia. The sequence goes on along the minus strand of CP104974.1, from coordinate 140,602 downwards.
ATGATGCGAACTTTGCGACCCGCCGCCGTGATCGCTTCCGAAGCCGCCGGCAATTGCCTGCTCGCCTTCGCCGCCACAAGGCTCGACAAAACCACTCGCCCCAGCATCGTGCTGCGCGAAGTCGCTGCGCCCCGTGCTGCCCGGCGAGCCGATCCCTATTGGCAAAACCGGCTGGCCTATCGCCCGGCGCCGCGCCTTTATCCGCTGGCCGATCGCGTGGTCAGCCCCACCATTGCGGTGCGCGACGAACTGATCGCCCATTTCGGCGTTGCCGCCGATCGCGCGGTGAGCCTCGGCACCAATGCAGTGCTCAGCGCCGCCCGGCTGGCCGAATTGGCCGCGCCTGTGCTCCGCGCCAATGATCTCATCGTCGCCGTCGGGCGCCTCTCCCCGAAAAGGATTTCGCCACCCTGATCAGGGCCTTTGCCATGGTCCGCCAAAGACTGCGCCTGCGCCTGCATATACTGGGCGAGGGCAGCGAGCGCCCGGCGCTGGAACGCTTGATTGGCAAGCTCTCCCTGCACGATTGCATCAGAACTGCCCGGCTTCGTGCCCGATCCGCTGCCGCGCCTGCAAAGCGCGCGGCTCTTTGTGTCGTCCTCCCGGCATGAGGGGTTCGGCAATGCCATTGTCGAAGCGCTGGCCTGCGGCACCCCGTTGTCGCCACCGACGCGCCTTATGGTCCGCGCGAAATCTCGGGGGATGAGCGTAATCTGGTGCCGGTGGGCAATGCCGGCATGCTGGCCGAGGCCATTCTGGAGACCCTCGAACAGCCCATCGACCGCGCCGCATTACAGCGCCGCGCCGCCGATTTCACCACCGAACGCACTGTCGAAGCCTTCGCCCAAGTGCTTGCCTCGCTGGGTCTGCAGCCCAGTGTCGTCCACCCCACGAGTCTATACGATGATCGATTGGTCTGATCCCCTTGCCGGCGCGTCGCGGCGCTCGGCGCGTACCGTGCCGTTTCGTCCCTTCCGGCTCGAGCTGGATCGGCCGATCGTCTCATTCAGCTTCGACGATTTCCCCCTCTCCGCCGCCCACAATGCTGCCCCCTTGCTCGAAGCCAATGGCGCGCGGCACCTTCTATTTTGCTGACCGGCTCGCCGGCTTTTATGAGAATGGCCAGCTGATTGCTGGACAAGATGTGGCCGCAAACTTGGCGACAAATCGCCATGAAATTGGTGGACACACCAGCGGTCACATCAATGTCCAGCGTCGTCGCGCCGGACCATCTCATTGCCGATGTTGCTGCCAATACATCGGCAATTGCGGCGCTGAGCGGGCTGGCGCCGACCTCCTTCGCCTACCCGTTCGGCGTCGTTTCGCTCAATTCCAAGCGGTTGCTGGCCCATCGATTCGCCGGCCTGCGCGGCATTCAACCCGGCATTAATCGCGGCTGGATTGACTGGCCCATCTGCATGCTCAGGAGCTGTACGATGTCTCTTCCGACATGGAGAGCATCGGCCAACTGCTCGACGGGCTACAGCGCGGTGGCGGCTGGCTGATCTTTTACACCCACGATGTTCGCCCCGACCCCAGCGCCATCGGCTGCTCGCCCGAGCGGTTCGGCGCGGTGCTCGACATGGTGCGCCGCCGCGACCCGGCCATCGAGACGGTGGCCCAAACACTGCACCAGATCGGAGCCCGGGGTGAATCATGACGCGCTCGAAAGCCATCACGCCAATGCAGCGCGACGACGTGCCCGAAGTAGCCGCGCTATTCCAGCGCGTCTTCCGCAAGGGCGCCGCCCCCAGCGCCGAATTCCAGAGCTATTTTGAAGAGAGCTTTTTCGGCTCGCCCAGCTATAGCGAGGCCGAGGGCGGGCTGGTGCATCGCGATGCCAATGGGCTCCTCGACAGCGCCCTGCTGGTCATTCCCATGCAGGTGCGGGTCAATGGCCAAGCCATTACCGGCCGGCTGATGAGCAATTACATGACCGACCCCGCCAAGCGCACGCGCGGCGGCGCCGATATGGTGCTGACCATCCGCGCCCGCAATCAGGTGTTCTGCTTTTCCGACAGCGCCAACCCGCTCAGCGCCGATCACTGGAAGGCGGTGGGCGGCCATGTCCTGCCCATCCAGAGCCCGGATTGGCGCCATGTCCTGCGCCCCGCCGCCCGGTTCGCCAACCGCGCCGCCGCCAAGCTGCCACCCCGGCGGCGCGCCTCGCCAAAGCGCTCGCCACACCAATCGACGCAGCGCTCCGCCGCATCATGCCAAACTCGGTCCCGCCCCCCAGCGGGGAGGGGGCAACCATGTCGCGCGACGACTTCATTGCCGCCGCACCCGGTCTCGTCCAACGCTTTGCCGTCCACCCCGTCTGGAGCGCCCCCGAACTGGGCTGGATGCTGGACATGGCCGCCCTCAACACCATCGATGGCCCGCTGACCCTGCGCCAAGTGCGCGACGAAAAGGGCAAGCTCGCTGGGTGCAGCGTGTTCTATGCCCGCCCCGGCGGGGTGGCGCGCGTGCTGAACATTCTGGCGCGTCCGGGGCAGGAGGGGACTGTGTTGGCCGATCTGCTGGCCCATGCCGATGCAATCGGCTGCGTTGGCGTGCAAGGCATGGCGCAACCCTTCGTGATGGAAGCACTGTGCCGCCGCAAAGCCATCAGTTTTGTGCCCCGCGGCTTTTACTGCATTTCCACCCGCGACAGCGCCATTGTCGACGCCGCCCAACGCGGCGATGTCTATCTCGGGGGCCTGCTCGGCGAAGACTGGAGCCGTCTGGTCACCGACTTTCACGATTGAACCGGCGCAGCGGAGCGGTCATTGTGCGGCCGACCAAATCACTGCCCGAGGGCAAGCATGACGATCTCCGCCCCGGCAGCGCCGCCCGCGCTTTGCCATTATCGACATTGCCCGCGGCGTCGTGATCATCGCTATGATCGCCTATCACCTGTGCTGGGATCTGAGCTATTTCCGCTTCATCGCCGCCGATGTGGGCTACGATCCGCAATGGGTGGTGATCGCGCGCACCATCCTGTCGGTCTTCCTGTTTCTGGTCGGCGTCGGGCTGGTGCTCGGCCATGGCCGCACCATCCGCTGGCGCGCCTTCTGGAAGCGCTGGGTCTTCGTCGCCGCCGGCGCACTGATCATCACTATCGCCACCTGGTTCGCCTTCCCCGATAGCTTCGTCTATTTCGGCGTGCTGCACGCGATTGCCCTGTTCAGCCTCATGGCGCTGCCCTTCCTGCGCGCCCCGCTCTGGCTGGTGGGCCCGGTCGCCATCGCTGTCATCGGGGCGCACTTCGCCTATGCCGATCCCCTGTTCAACGCCAAGACTCGGTCGGTCCTCGGCTTCTGGACCGTGCCGCCCCCGCCAATGATCTGGTCCCCATCTTCCCCTGGTTCGGCGTCGTGCTACTCGGTGTCATCGCCACCCGCCTGCTGCTGGCCTCCCCGCTGGCCGACAAGCTGGCTGCGATCCAGCCCAAAACCGCCTCGCCACCACGCTGGCGGGCGCGGGCCGCTGGAGCCTTCTGATCTATCTGCTGCATCAGCCGCTGCTGCTCGCCGTGCTGTTCCCGCTGGCCTCGGCAACCCATCCCGAAATCGCCATGCGATCAGCCGATTTCCTCAAATCCTGCCAGCAGACCTGCACCACGGGCGGCACCAGCGCCCCGCTCTGCGTCACCTATTGCCAATGCGGCCTCGAAGGCGTCGAAAACAACGATTTGTGGAACGCCATCTATACCGGCCGAGTCACCGCCGCCGAGCAGGCGCAACTCGATGCCAATAACCGCCAATGCTCGGCTTTGATCTATCCGGAGCTCAATCTGCCGCAATGAAGGCGCCATTGCGCGCCATCGGGGTCGGACTTTGCATTTTTTGCTTAGATTCGATCTTGAATGGCAGCGCGAATGAGCGTTTTCTATTGGTGCGAGTTGATTTGTCCTAGTCCCGAATGTGCGTCTTCTCCGCATTCGCTCGGACCCACACATTATATATTGAAGTCTGGATACTTCCTTGACCACCAATAAGGCTGGCCGCGTCCGATCACGCGGCGATGCACGGGCCCATGTGGCTGCCGCTCACGCTGGAAAGGGTGAGGGAACCCTGCTGCGGATCGCCAAGTTCTCCTTCCGCCATCCCACGGCAGGCGGCGGCCGCAGTGGCGCGACCGTCGTGGCCTCGGTGCTGCAGCTGATGATCCCGCGCCTTTTGGGCCACGCGGTCGATCAGGCACAGGGCATTTTGAGTGTGGGCGCAGATGCGCAGCAAGCCTTGATCTGGAGCGCCGTCCTGCTGCTCACCGTCTCGGTGGCGCGCGGCATCTTCACCCTGCTGCAGAACTATTATTCGGAATCGGTGGGCCATTATATCGGCTACGAGCTGCGCCTGGCCTTTTACGAAAAGATCCAGCGCCTGAGCTATTCCTATCACGACAAGGTCCATACCGGCGATCTCATCACCATCGGCCTGCTCGATCTGGATGGCGTGCGCATGTTCTTCGCTACCGGCATGGTGCGCGTCGTGCTGCTCTCGGTGCTGATCGGGGTCGGCGCCTATATGCTGCTCACCACCGATATCCTGCTGGGCCTCTTGAGTCTGAGCTTTGTGCCCTTCGTCGCTCTGGCGGTCTTCGGTCGCCCAGCTCACCCTGCGCAAAACCCGGCTGGTCCTGCAGGAAAAGCTCTCCGGCCTCACCCGCGTCATGGAAGAAAATCTCGCCGGCATTCGTGTCGTCCGCGCCTTTTCCGGCCAGAAATTCGAAATGACCAAGTTCAACGTCGCCTCGGCCGAAGCGCTTGAGCTGGCCCATGAACGCGTCGGCGTGCGCGTGCGCAACACCTCGGCCATGACGGCATCCTTCTTCACCGCCATGGGCCTCGTGCTCTGGTTCGGCGGCAACAAGGTCATTTCAGGCGAGATGAGCGTGGGCACGCTCGCCTCCTTCCTTACCTTCATGACCATCCTGCAAATGCCGGTGCGCCAGCTCGGCCTCATGGTCAATTCCTTCGCCCGCGCCTCCACCTGCGGCGACCGCTTCTTCGCCTTCCTCGATGAGCCGCTGGCCATCGACGACAAGCCGGGCGCGGCCGAGCTCAAGGTCACCAAGGGCACGCTCAAGTTCGATGATGTGCATTTCACCTATCCCGGCGCCAATCACCCAACGCTGGATGGTGTGACCTTCGAGGCCAAGGCCGGCCAGACCATCGGCATTGTCGGCGCCCCCGGCAGTGGCAAGTCGACCCTCGCCCATCTCATCCCGCGCTTTTACGACCTGACCTCGGGCAAGATCACCATTGATGGCCGGGATGTCAGCGCCGTGACGCTGCAATCGCTGCGCCGCGCGGTGGCCGTGGTGCAGCAGGACAGCTTCCTCTTCACCACCACCATTGAAAACAACATCGCCTATGGCGATCCCCGGGCCAAGGAAACCAAGATCGAGCGGGCCGCCGAAAGCGCCCAATTGCACAATTACATCATGGGCCTGCCCACCGATTACGATACGGTCGTGGGCGAGCGCGGCGTCTCCCTCTCGGGCGGCCAGCGCCAGCGCCTCGCCATTGCGCGCAGCCTCGGTGCTCAAGCCCGCCGTCATGGTGTTCGACGATTCCACCGCCGCCATCGATGCGGGCACCGAACACCGCATCCGCAGCGCCATAAGGCGCTACGCGAGCAATCGGGTCACCCTGATCATCTCGCATCGCCTCTCCTCGCTGCTCCACGCCGATACCATCCTCTTCCTTGAGGGCGGCAAAATTGTCGAGCGCGGCAGCCACGAGGAATTGCTGGCCAAGGGCGGCCGCTATCGCGCGCTCTATGACCTGCAAACCCGCCCCACAGATGACGTCGAAATCGGGAGCGCCGCACAATGAGCGTGATGGATGAAGAACGCGAAGTTGCAGCCTTTCCCGGTCAGCGCCCCCGCGCGCCAGCGTCGGCAGCCACCGCATCGAAGAAGAAGTCTTCGGCGCCGCCTACGACCCCAAAACGGTCCGGCGCATCTGGGCTTTCGTGCACCCCTATCGCAAGCGCATCTACCTCTCGGTGGCCGCGGTGCTGGTGTTCACCATCACCCAATTGGCCATCCCGCTGATCATCGGCTGGGCCATCGATAGCGGCATGACCAAGGGCGGCAGCACTGCCAATCTGGCTTGGGCCGTGCTCGCCTTCGCCATCGCCGTGCTGTTCAATTTCGGCGCCTCCTATATCCAGGAAACCGAAGTCGGCCGAGTCGCCGAAAACGTGCTGTTCGACATGCGCCGCGCCATGTTCGCCCAGCTGCAGCGCGTGTCGCTCAGCTTCATGGACAAGACCGAAGTCGGTCGCCTGATGAGCCGCCTGCAGGGCGACGTCAATTCCATGCAGGAATTCCTCGAAACCTCGGTGATTTCGGTTGGCGATATGGTGCTGTTGGTCGGCATTGTCGTCGTGCTGCTGACGCTCGATTTCCGGCTGGGCCTGCTCACCCTCTCCACCATGCCGATCCTGTTCATCGTGCGCATCTTCTGGCTGCCCCCGGCCAAGCGCGCCTTCATGGCTGCCCACGAAACCAATTCGGTCACCGCCGGCGCCATGGCCGAAGGCATTCATGGCGTCCGCACCGTGCAGAATCTGGATCGCCAGAAGGTCAATTTCGACCTCTATGACGACAAGGCCCACACCAATCTTTTGACCCAGCTGACCGGCTCGCGCTTTGCCCGAGTCATGGTCCCCATCGTCGACAGCCTCACCGGCATCGCCATGGCGGTCGTGGTGGTCGTTGGCGGCTCGCTCGTGCTCAATGGCGGGCTCGAAATCGGCGTGGTCGTGGCCTTCCTCTTTTACATCCAGCGCTTCTTCGACCCCATCCGCTCGCTCACCATGCAATATTCCATCATGCAGCGCGCCATGACCTCGGGCCGCCGCATCACCGAAGTGCTCGACGTGCCGGTCTCCATCGAGGACAAGCCAGACGCAAAAGCGCTCACCGGCGACATGGACGGCTCGGTCGAGTTCAAGGACGTGACCTTCGGCTATCGCGAAGATCGCCCCGTGCTCAAGAATGTCAGTTTCAAGGTTAATCCGAGGCGAAACCGTCGCCCTCGGTCGGCCCCACCGGCTCGGGCAAAACCTCCGCCATGTCCCTCGGTCCACCGCTTCTACGAAGTGCAGTCCGGCGAAATCTCGGTCGGCGGCCATGACGTGCGCGATGTCACCCAGAATCCTCGGGCGAACAGGTCGCCATGGTCCTCCGAGAGCCGTTTCTGTTCACCGGCACGGTGTTCGAGAATATCCGCTACAACAAGGCATCAGCCACCCGTGACGATGTCATCGCCGCGGCCAAGGCGGTGGGCGCGCATGACTTCATCATGCAAATGCCCGGCGGCTATGATGGCGTGCTCGAACAGCGCGGCTCCAACCTCTCGCTGGGCCAGCGCCAATTGCTCAGCTTCGCCCGCGCTTTGGTTGCCGACGCCAAGATCCCGGTGCTCGACGAAGCCACCGCCAATATCGATAGCTACACCGAACGACAGATTCAGAAGGCTCTTCTGACCCTGCTCAAGGGCCGCACCGGCATGGTGATCGCCCACCGCCTCGCCACCATTCGCGGCGCCGATCGCATCATCGTGCTGCAAAATGGCGAGCTGATCAGAAACCGGCAATCACGACCAGCTCATGGAAAAGAACGGCCTCTACGCCAAGCTCTACAACATGAACTATGCCAGCTTCGACGACATCCCCGACGAACTGGTAAGCCAGAGCCAACGCCAAGGCCGCGAGCACCTGATTGCCTCGCTTGCCTGCGTAATCGCAACCTCTCCCCTCAGGGGAGAGAGGACGAACGAGCCGACACCCCCACAATGTCATTCCCGCGAAAGCGGGAACCTCCGTTTCGCCGCCCCCACCACCACGGCAAGCAAAAATCCTCCGACCACCCCAAGGACTTGGCCTCCACCGGCGTCCAATCCCTGCTAACACTATCGCCACCAGTCCGGAGCCCGCCATGCGTCTTGCCCTTCTCACCACCCTTCTTCTCGCCACCACGCCCGCCTTCGCCCTCGACGCCATCACTTACACGGGCACGCTGGGCGATCACGAGATCGTCGTGGAGCTTGCCGCACCCGGCCCAAACCAGCTGACCGGCCGCTACAGCTACATGGCCAAGGGCGGCGATATCCCGCTCGACGTCAACGGCAGCGTCGGCACCTCGGCCATCACCATGCTCGAAGAGGCCCCCTGCACTGAAACCACCTGTGTCCAGAACGAGCAAGGCGATGTCGAAAAGCCGCCCATCGGCGGCATCTGGTCGGTGACGCTGTCCGGTGATGGTACTCTCGCCGGCGACTGGACGCCGATGGACAAGTCCAAGAGCCTGCCCATCACACTGACCGAAATCGGCCGCCGCACGCTGCCCGACGATACCGAAATCACCCCTTACGGCCTGCGCGACAGCACATTCGAGCTGTTCTACAGCGAGGGCACCATGTTTGCGCCCCATACCGCGCCGTACGAGTTTGCCAAGATGGAAGTGGTGATGGCGGAAGGCGCCACTGAAACGCTGGAAGGCTCCACCTTCCATTACGTCACCGATCCACGCACCAAATTCCCCTTTCCGCGTATCCTGTCCCTCTCCGATGGTTCCCTGATCCAACAGGCCAATGAGGCGCTGGAACGCCGTCACGCCGCCCTCAGCTTCTTCGCCTTCGATTGCATGGCGCAGGTCTATGCCGGCTTCGGCGCCAATGAATATTCCACGGGCATGAACGCGGGCACGCTGGGGCAATATGACGAGGAAAACGTGGTGCTCTCCTATCTGTCGCCCACTGTGCTCAATTGGGTGGAATCCGGCAGCACCTATTGCACCGGCGCCCACCCCAACAATCACAGCGATACCTATATCGTTGACACCGGGACCGGCGAACCCTTTGCCCTCGCCAATGTGTTCAAGGGCTGGGTTGCAACAGCCAGGGTCGGCGACGCCGATGGCGAGATCGACCAGCAAGCCGCGCGCCGAGCCCTGCAGGATTATTACTGGAACGCCGACCGGGACTCGGTCGACTATGCCATTGCCAACCGCGCGCCCGGTGACGACGACCTGTACCAAGCCTGCGAGACCGACGACCTGATCGCCTCCAACTCGGCCCTGCGCTTCGTGCCCGGCGACCGGGTCCTGTTCACCATCGAAGGTCTCCCCCATGTCAGCTTCGCCTGCAGCCGGGACCTGCTGACGGTAAAACTCAGCGACATCCCCGAGCTGCTGGCCCCCACAGCCAAGGATTATTTCCCCTCGCTGAAATAGGTCTACCGGCGTCCAACAGCCCCCGACACAGGGGGTGTTCAGGCCCAGGGTGCACTCGGGACTCGTACCACGCACGGTGTCATTCCGGCGAAGGCCGGAATCCATGCTGTGCCCTATCCCGACACTGGATGTGCTGATGGCCTTTCAGCATGGATCCCGGCCTCCGCCGGGATGACACCGCGCTTTAAAACGCACTCAGAGTAAACACCCCCCAAAACTTATCCCCCACCCCCGCCTCCCCCGCATACTGCCTCCATCTTCCGGGATACGGGCGGCGCTGCAGCGACGAGCGTCCGGAAGCCAGCCGGGGGAGTGGAGGTCGCGCTCCGCTCCGGGTCGAGCGGACGAGGCAATCGGGCGGGCGCTACGGCGAACGCTGGGGCCTGCGATCGCGCCGTCCGAAAAAGTCTCGGCACCCCGAGACGGTTTCCGTCTCATTTTTTATCCCTTACGAGGCGAAAGCCGTCTCGGGGTCCGTCCGTCTATTCGATAACCGCAGCACAGGCGGCGCTTCGTCATGGGCATCCCCTCTTGCCGCATCCGTCATGGCGTCCCATCCGCGATCAGCGCATGACAGTGCCATATTGAGGAAAGTCAGATGAGTCTGCTCATTGGCGCCGCCATGCTGGTGGCGGTGTTCGCAACATCGATGATATCGGGCATTTTCGGCATGGCCGGCGGGCTGATCCTGCTCGGCATTCTGCTGCTCATCCTGCCGGTGGGCACGGCCATTGCCGTGCAGGGCATGGTCCAGCTCATCGCCAATGGCTCGCGCGCCTTCTTCTCCCGCGCCTATATCGATTGGCGCGTGCTGGGCATCATGACGCTCGGCCTGCTGACCGCCGCCGCCGTACTCTTCATCGTCCGCTACACGCCCGATCTCGCCACCGTCTGCATCACCATTGGTCTCCTGCCCATTCTGCTCTGGATTCCCCAATCTCGGCTGGCGCTCGATGCATCCAAGCCCCATCACGCCTTCATCTGCGGCTTTCTCGGCGGCGGCATTAACCTCGCGGTGGGCGTTGCCGGTCCCACCATCGACATGTTCTTCATCCGCACCCCCATGGACCGGCGCACCATCATCGCCACCAAGGCTGCCGCCCAGTGCTCAATCACGCCGGCAAGATTCTCTTTTACTGGAACGCCACCATGGTGTTGGCGCCCGGCGAATGGGCTGCCGTGGCGCTGGCCGCCCCCTTTGCCATTATCGGTACCAGCGCTGGCCATTGGGTCCTCCAGCACCTCACCGACGCCAATTTCAAGAGCTGGACCCGCCTGATCGTCACCGCTGTCGGCATTTTCTATCTCACCCGCGGCATCTTGCTCGTGATCTAGGCGATTGGTCCGAGGGGGAAACTGTGGTTATGGTGCCGCCGATCTGGGGAGATGACATGGCACCATTCGATAGCGTCACCGCGCGCCTCATCCTGCTTTTGGCCGAAACCGGCTCCATCGGTCGCGCGGCCGAGCGCGAGGGCATCGCCACCTCCGCGGTCAGCCGCCGCGTCTCCGATCTCGAAAGCCGGCTGGGCGTGGTGCTGTTCGATCGCTCCGCCCATGGCGTCAAGCTGACCACAGCCGGCTCTGCCTATGCCGAGGGCTGCCGCAATGTGCTGCGGGCCATTGCCGATCTCGATGCCGTCATGGCCGATTTCGGCTCGGGCCACCGTGGCAGCCTGCGGCTGGCCTGCACCAGCGCCGCGCTCACCGGCCGCCTCCCCGAATTGCTCGCCCGCTATGCGGTAAAACACCCCGGCATTGCCCTCGACATTCAGGAAATGGGCGCCGCCAAGGGCCTCGTGGCACTCGACGAGGGCAGGGCCGATATCGCCATCGTCTCGGACAATTACGATTTCACCCGCTTCGAGATCAAACCCTTCGAGGATGACCGCGTCTGGGTCCTCGCCCCGCCCGACCATCCCCTCGCCGCCCGGATCGAGCCGCGCAAGGACATCGCCTTCGAAGCCGTGCTGAGCCACCCCATTGTCGGCAGCCACCATGCCGGCTCGCTCGATCGCCTCTTGGGTGATGCCGCCAGTAAGGCCGGCAAGCCCTTCGAGGAAAGCGTGCGTCGAAAGCTTCCCCGCTCTGGTGCGCATGGTTGAAGCCGGCTTCGGCATCGGCTTTCTGCGCTCCACGAGCCTGCATCTCCTCGCCGGCACTGATCTGGTCTGCGCCCCCGGCCGAGCCACGGGCCCTGCGCCAATTGCTCGTCGCCCGCCGCAAATCCAGCCCCCTCTCCGCCGCCATGAAAAGCTTCATCGCGCTGTGCAGCGAAACTTACTCCCCCGCCGTCTAGGCGCGACAATATTGCTGTTGAGCCGAACCGGCTGACCTCATAGGACTGTGTGCATGATCCAGCGGCGCGGCATGGCAAAAGAGTTCGGGACGGCCCCGGCCGTGCTGGCCATCTATTTGCTGACCATTTTGGCCCCGCTGCACCGAGCCCGCGCCAGCCAGCTCGATTTCGCCAAGCTCGGCTACGAGACGACAAATACCGGCTGGGTGCTCTGCACCGCCACCGACACTAGCGGCGATACCGACATCGCAATCGCCAAATGCCCCGCCGCCGGCATCGGCAAAAACGATCTGGTCCTGCCCACTTTCGCCAGCATCGATCTGGGCACGCCCACTATCGCTGCCGTCCCCACAGGCAAAGTTCAACAAACCAAAAAGTCCTGCCGCGCCAAGCGGCGCCAGGCGGACCAAGGGCGCCTCCGGTTCAGCTCTGATCCACCGGTCCCATGGGGCCAATCAAGCTGCTCTTTTTCCGGAAACCCATATCATGATCCGAACCCTGTTCTCCGCCCTCGCGGCCATCCTCGCCCTTTCCGCCCCCGCCTTCGCCCATGATGGCGCGACCCATCTGGGCCCCATCAACATTTCGCAGCCCTTCAGCCGCGCCACCCTGCCCAATGCCCCGGTCGGCGGCGGCTTCATGACCATCGAGAATACCGGCACCGAAGCCGATCGCCTCGTCTCGGTCACCTCGCCCGCTTCCCCCGATGTGCAGATCCACGAAATGGCCATGCAGGGCGATGTGATGAAAATGCGCAAGCTTTCCGATGGCCTCGAAATCGGCGCAGGCGAAACTGTCACGCTCTCTCCCGGTGGCCTGCACCTGATGTTCATGGGCATCACCCAGCGCTTCGTAGAAGGCGAGAGCGTCCCGGTGACGCTGACCTTTGAAAAGGCCGGCACGGTCGAGCTCGAGCTGCCGGTGCTGGGCGCTGCCGCCGATGCTCCTGCCGATCACGCTGGTCATTGAGGAACATCATGAGTCTCAAAACCATCCGCATCTTGCTCTGGGCCGGCGTTGCCGTCATGGCCGTCTTTTTGGCCGGCGCCACCTTCCTGCTGCGCCAGCCCGGCTCCACCACCACCGCCCGGACCGGCTTTGGCGGCGGCACCTATTCGCTGGTCGATCAGCGCGGCCAGCCCGTCGATCAAACCATGTTCCGGGGCCATCCTTCGGCGCTGTTCTTCGGCTTCACCCATTGCCCCGAAGTGTGCCCCACTACAATGGCCGAAATGTCCACTGGTTTGAAGCGCTGGGCGATGAGGGCAAGAACCTGCAGGCCTATTTCGTCACCGTCGATCCCGAGCGCGACACGCCCGAGATCCTGGGCGACTATGTCAGCTGGGTTTCCGATCGCATCACCGGCGTCACCGGCAGCCCCGAAGAGATCGACAAGATCGTCAAAGCACAGGGCGTCTATGCCGCCAAGGTGCCGCTCGAAGGCGATGACTACACCATGGATCACACCGCCTCGGTCTTCCTGCTCGACACCAAGGGCGAGTTCCGGGGCACCATTGCCTATGGCGAGGACAGCGCTACCGCCATTGGCAAGTTGCGCAACCTGCTGGCAAAGTCCTGATCCCTCCGCCCGGCCGATCACGTTTTGGCCGGGCGCTCATGCTGAACACTTCGGAGCCGCCCCATGAAGCCATCGATTTCCATCATCACCATCGGCGTCGATGAGCTGGAGCGCGCCTTCACATTCTATCGTGCCCTGTTCGAGATTGCCGACGAGCAGATCGGGGCAGGGGAGGATCACGTCGCTTTCTTCTTCGACGACGCCTTTTCCTTCGTGCTCTTCCCGCGCGAACAGATCGCCCAGACCGCCGGCAAGGATGTCGCCGTCCCCGGCACGCCCGGCTTCGTGCTCAGCCACAAAGCCGACAGCGCCGAAGCGGTTGACGCCATTCTCGACCGTGTCCCGGTCGCCGGCGGCTCGGTCATCACCTCCGGCACCCAATCGGAATGGGGCTATTCGGCCTATTTCGAAGACACCGAAGGCAATGTCTGGGAATTGATGGCGTCCCCGCCGGTCAATTGATTGGGGGCGCATCGTAGTGACCCAGCCCTAAAAGCCGCCACCCGTCTTGAACCCGCCATGCTTGCGCGTGCCAACCGACCCAGTGCGTGGCCGCGAAAAACCGCCGCCGCTGCCGCCCGAGCTGCTGCCGCCACCCCAGCCGCCACCAAAGCCGCCGCCGCCTTTGCTCTTCCCGCTGCTGCTGCCGCCGCCAAAGCTGCTATCGGGCCATTGGAAGCCGCCGCCCTGTGGCCGGGGCGTGCTGGCGCGTTGCCGTCCATTATTGGGCAGGCCCGTGCCGCCGCCCCAGTCCGATGAGCTGTTCCAGTTCTGGCTGCGTCGCCACTGGTCCCAATAGGATGCCGCCGAAATGCCGCCGCGCAGGAAGTCGTTGAGCAGGTCGCCCACTAGCCGGTCTTCGCGGAAAGTTGAGCGCGGATCATCGAACCGCTGCTTCTTGAATTCCCACTGGATGTCTTCCAGCTCCCGCCGCCGCGCCGCCGAGGTCTTGAGCCGCTCCTTTTGGTCGCGTGTCTCGTCTTCCTCGTCCTTGGCCCGTGCCCGCGCATCGTCGATCTGGGCCACGATCGTGTCGTCCTGCCCCGTGCGGGTCCGCCGTGCCTCGGCCAGCAGCGTCTGGATATCCTCGCGCGCCAGCGCATTGGCCAGTTCGGCCGGGGCGCTTTCGAAGGCCGGGTTATTGCCTTCGGCCAATACGCCCAACGCCCGGGTGGTCTGGTCGCGCTGGTCCTCGGTAGTCACGATCTGCGCATCGATGGCGTCGATCCGCTCCTGCACGCTGGCCGGGGCCGCGCGGATCGGCTTGCCGCCAGCCGCGTCGATCGCGGCGGTCTCCATCGCTTCAAGCTCGGCTTCGGCGGCCTTGGCGCTCTCGATCTGCCGCTCGGCATGCTCGCGCAGCCGCAGGGGAATTTCGTTCAGCATGGCAAAATTGGGCCGCGCCTTGGCAAAGCCGACAATGCCTGCCACCGGGCCATCGAAATAACGGATGAGATTGTTGGCGCGGTAATTGGCGGTGCCGTAACCGGCCTCCCACAGATACATGAACAGCGGATCGTCGCGATAGGGCTTGCCCTTGTTCTCGCGGTCGGCCTCGGCCTGCTCGGTCTTGCGCATGGATTGGTTGGCAATATCGGCCAATTCCTGCGCCGCCTGCCGCTTGGCGGCAAAAGCCGGTTCCTGGGCAATGGTGGCCGACAGTTTCTCGCCCAGCGCCTTGAGCTCGGCCCGGTGCCCTTCCAGCTCCTTGAGCGCCACGGCGCGGTCGCCGGTCAGCTTGGCTAGGACAGCGTCTATATCGGCCGCTGCCTGCTCGGCCCGGCTCAAATCCTGCGCATGGGCCTTGAGCATGTCGCGCGCCTTGGCTTCCGCCGCCGAAATCCGTCCGTCCAGCTCGCCCTGCACCGCGGGGTCGAGCCTGCAATTGCGCCAATTGGCGGAACAGTTCGGCTTCGCTCTCGCGGATCTTGCCGACGCGCTCGCCCGAGCGGGCCGGGCGTTTGGAAATCTCGTCCTCTTCACGACGAATGTCGCGCATGGCTTCATCGAGCGAGGCCGGGGCTTCGGGTCCACGTAGGCTCATCGCGTCACCACGCCGTCACCGCGCCGCCGAGAACGGGCATGTTATATTCCACCTCGAGAAAACCATCCGCCTTGCGGCCAACTTCATTGGTCTGGATAATGCCGTCATCGCGCTTGTCGGCGGCCACCGCATTGTAAACAACCTCCGGCACGCGCACGCCCCAGATATTGACCGTCTCGGTCTGCCCGGTCTCCTCGCTGAGAATGGGCAGGCTCAGCACATTGCCGGAAGGATCGATCGCTTCCACCACGACATAGTAATTGGTCGCGTCGGTATTGACCTCGGGAAAGGTCCAGAAGCCCGATTGCACGTCGGGCCGGTTGACGACGCGCAGCGTATATTGCTGGCGCAGCTTGTCGCGCAGCGCGGTGAGGTCCGTCACCGCCTGTTCGGCGCCAGCCCGATTGCCTTCGGCCGCAAAAGCCTTGCCGCGGCTGCGCAGCGCCTCGGCCTGCACCACGGCGGTCTGCACCTTGGTTTCTTCGAAAATCGTCTGGTAGAGGCCGTCCATTTGCGCCGGCAGGCCCTCGGCCAGTTCCACCCGGGCACGGTCGGCCTGTCCGGCCTGATAGGGCCGCCACACGCCGAAATAGCCAATGCCCAGCACCACCGGGGCCAACAGCACGGCCATGGCCGGCTTGCCCCATGTCTTGCGGCCCACATAGAGCCGGGCCAGCGTCGCGCCAAAGCCCGGCTTGGGCGGATCATAGACAAACCGGCTCTCGGCCAGCGCCGCCACGCCTTCTTTCAGGATATGGTCGGGCACTTCTATGCCCTGTTGGTGATAGATATCCCGCAACTTGTCGATGAGCTGCGCCTCGCGGGTAATCCCGTCGATTTCGTGCGTGGCCAGATCCTGACGATGGCGCAGTGTATCCACCACATCCATCGCCAGCATCACTTCATCGAGGGGCGCAGCGGGCTTCGCTGTCACGTCACTCATGGCTTGAGCTCACCTATGGGGCAGGCCCCGTATCAGTTCTTGGTTTCAAGCAGCAATGCATTGCCATCGGCAGCCAAAGCCGCCAGGCGCCGCTTGCCATCCTCGACCGCATCGCGAATCTCCGCCGAATTCTTGGTTGAGGCGATCCGCATCTCGTTGATGATGGTGCGGCTCTTTTCTGGAAATTGACCACTGAATCCACCAGCTTTTTGACCGCATCGGCGCGCACCGTGGGGCCGTAGCCGGCCTTGACGGCTTCTTCCTGCACCTTGTCGCCAATCTCGGAAAGGGTTTCGAGGCTCTTGCTCATCCCTTCTTTCATCGCGTTGAGCGTTTCGGTCGATTCATGCAGGCCGAACATGCCAGTGAACGAAGCCGAAAGCGCGGTCAGCACGGTCTCATTGGTCGAAAAGAATGAAATCGACTGCTGATAGACACGTTCCTTGGCATTGGTGGTCTGCATCAGCCGCGCCATCACCACTTCGGACGTATTGTAGGAAATGGTCAGATTGTCCGAGAGGTCCTTGGCGATCTGGTAGCGCTTTTCCTCGTTCTGCATGTCGCGCAGCTTTCGTCGCGATCCATTTCAAGCCGCGCCCGATCGGCCGGCGCCGTACCGGCATAGCCAGCAACAGCCGAAGAGGCGGTCTGCAGAATGTTCTTTTTCTCTTCGAGCCGCTTTTCGGCGGTGCCCAGCACTTCGAGCGCCATCACTTCGGATTGCTTGAGCGCACCGCGAAAATCGCGATAGGCCTCCAGAATGGTCTGCTCGCGGTCGATCTGGTCCTTGGTGTCCTTGGTGACGTCGAGGTAAATGTCGCGGATCTTGTTGAAGCGCTGGGCGATATCGCCGCGGCTGACCTTCATCCACACATTGGAGGCGCGCTCCAGCAGGTCGATCTTGTTGTCGGAAAGCTGGTCGACCATGCCCTTGGCATCGTCGCGAATGGAGTCGAACCCCTTGGTGATCTCTTCATAGCGCTCGCCGATCTTCATGGCGGCGATCTGCTCGCGCACCACTTCGTTGAAGGCGCTCGCTCGGCTCAGCGTGCGGCCGATCAGCACCACGCGGGTTTCATCCAGCTCGGTGATCTGGCTCAATAGACCCGTGATGGGTTGCTCGCCCTGCTGTTCGGGCCAGATGCCTGTGTCACGGATCGCGCTGACCGCTTTATCCAGATATTGCAGTGGCTTTTCGGTAAGAGTGGCGGCTGCGTTGGTGACTTCGTTGGCCATTTATTGCTCCCCGTGATCTGACGCCGATGCGGCGGAATGCGTGCCTTCAGGTCATAGATTGACCCTGCGCTGCGCGATGACAATTGCCACACAACTGCGACACAACTATTTAGGCCATATTGGTGCGAAAAAGCCGCACGTTAAGGAGCAGGGCCACCATGCTGGCAAGTATTTGTTTCTATGGGCATTCAGGCCACAATGGGGCGGCCGGCTCATCCCCTCCGGCGGGAGTGCAATAATGGATTTTGGCGGCCACTATATCATCGCCGCGCCCCGGCACGAGGTCTGGGAAGCGCTCAACGATACGGCCATGCTCAAGGCGGCCATTCCCGGCTGCCACAAAATCGACTGGTCGGGCGAAAACACGCTCGATCTCGAGATCAAGGTCAACCTCGGCGTCATCCACCCCGTCTTCAAGGGCGGGCTGACCCTATCCAATATCATGCCATCCAAAAGCTACACCCTCACCGGCAAGGGTAAGGGTGGTCTATTGGGCCCGGCCGAAGGCGCTGCTGATATCGTGCTGAGCGACGCCGGGGATGAAACTGATCTGGTCTTTTCCGCCGAGGGCGGCGCCTCCGGCCAGATCATGAAACTGGGCAAGGCCATTATCGGCAATTCCGCCCAGAAGGTCATCGATGGCTTCTTCGAGCGTTTCTGGTGCCGCCATGGGGGCCAAGGTCACTCCACTGCCGCTGGAATGGGCGCCTTAACCCATCCCTAACCACACAGTCGTCTGCCGCAAAACCATCACAATCGTCGGCGCGTTTCCGGGTTACTGAAGGACTAACAAAGTCCCTCAAATGCCAACCAAACAGTAACCATGACCGCCCCCACCCGTGACACGCTTGCTCTGTTCGCCATCGCTGCGCTTGCCGTCTTGGCGGTGCTTTATGCCGATCTCAACCTCGGCCGACCTGTTCGCCTCCCTGCTGAACCCCGGCTAGCGCGCCACCCGCACAGGGCAAAATCCCCCGTGCCGCCTAGCCTGTGGACTATGCGCCCAAATTTTGACCAATCGGAAAAAATTGCCTTTTTCCCTCTTGCGGGCAGGTCATTTGCACGATTGTATCCCTTTAGCGCACAGGGATTGTCCGTTGGCTGCAAGCGCCATCGCCCATGTGCGAGACAGGGAGACTATTCATGAAATTCAACATGTTCACCAAGGCCCTCGCAGGTGGTGTCGCGCTGAGCGCCATGCTGACCGGCGCAGCGCTCGCCGATCCGGCCGTGATCTACGATCTGGGCGGCAAGTTCGACAAGTCGTTCAACGAAGCCGCCTATAACGGCGCCGAGGCTCGGAAGACGGAAACCGGCGGCTCCTTCCTCGATCTCGAACTGCAGAACGATGCCCAACGCGAGCAGGCCCTGCGCCGGTTCGCCGGTCAGGGTGCCAATCCGATCGTCATGGCCGGCTTCTCTGGACCGCAGCGCTCACCGCCGTCGCCACCGAATTCCCCGACACCAATTTCGTCGTGATCGACACCGTCGTGGACGCGCCCAATGTGCAGTCGATCATTTTTGATGAGCATACCGGCTCGTACCTCGTCAGCGTGCTCGCAGCCATGAAGTCGGAGACCGGCACGGTCGGCTTTATCGGTGGTATGGACGTTCCGCTGATCCACAAATTCTATTGCGGCTATGCCCGGGGCGCCAAGGCTGCCAATCCCGACATCAAGCTGATCGAAAACTACACCGGCACCACACCCGCCGCCCGGAATGATCCGGTCACCGCCGGTGAACTGGCCAAGGCTGGCGTTGATGCCGGCGCCGACGTGATCTTCGCCGCCGCTGGCAGTTCGGGTCTGGGCGTGCTGCAGGCCATGAAGGATGCCGGCAAGTTCTCCATCGGTGTCGATTCCAACCAGAACTATCTGCAGCCCGGCTCGGTGCTGACCTCCATGGTCAAGCGCAGTCGACAATGCGGTCAAGACCGCGCTGACCGAAGCTGCCGACGATGCCACCTTCAAGCCCGGCCTCACCATTATGGGTCTGGCCGAAGACGGCGTCGGCTACTCCGTCGATGACAATAACAAGGCCCTGCTCACCCCCGAAATGATCGCCGCCGCCGAAGACTACAAGGCCAAGATCATCGCCGGCGAGATTGCGGTCCACGACTACACCACCGACTCGACCTGCCCGCTCTAAGCCAAGCTGGATGAGTGGTGATCACATGAACCCGCAGCGGCCGGAAACGGCCGCTGCATCGGCGCTCGGCCAATGGCTGGGCGATCGAGCTTGAGCAGATCAACAAGCGATTTGGCGCGGTTCACGCCAATAAGGACATCGACCTATCCGTCGCCCGCGGCACCATTCACGGCATTGTGGGCGAGAACGGCGCCGGCAAGTCGACACTCATGTCCATCCTTTATGGATTTTACACGGCCGATAGCGGCACCATTCGCGTCAACGGACAGGTGCAGGCCATCACCGACAGCAGTCATGCGCTGTCATTGGGCATCGGCATGGTGCACCAGCATTTCATGCTGGTCGACAATTTCTCCGTGCTGGAAAACATCGTGCTCGGTGCCGAGGATTCCGGTTTCCTCAAGCCAAGCCTCGATCGTGCCTGCAAGGAGCTCACCCGGCTGGAGCATGAATACGACCTCGAGGTCGATCCCGATGCCATCATCGAGGACATCTCGGTGGGCCAGCAACAACGCGTCGAAATCCTCAAGGCCCTCTATCGCGGCGCCGAAACGCTGATCCTCGACGAACCCACGGGCGTGCTCACCCCCAAGGAAGCCGACGATCTGTTCCGCGTGCTGCGCACCCTGCGCGAGCAGGGCAAGACGGTGATCCTGATCACCCACAAGCTGCGCGAGATCATGGCCATTACCGACTCTGTGTCGGTCATGCGCCGTGGCCAGATGGTGGCCACCGTCAAGACCAGCGAAACCAGCCCCGAGCAATTGGCCGAACTCATGGTCGGCCGCCGCGTGCTGCTGCGCGTTGAAAAGGCGAAGCCAAGCCCGGCAAGACCCTGCTTGAAGTCCAAAACACGGTCGTCAAGGACGATATGGGTATCACCCGCGTCAAGGATGTGAGCTTCTCCGTCCGCGCCGGCGAAATCGTCGGCATTGCCGGCGTTTCCGGCAATGGCCAGACCGAATTGCTCGAAGCCGTTTCCGGCATGCGCGACCAGAAATCGGGCAATGTCATCCTCAATGGCAATGCGCTCTCGCTCAAGGGCGATGACGGCGCCGCCCGCGCTCGTGCCGCCGGCCTCGCCCATGTCCCCGAGGACCGCCAGCGCATGGGCCTCGTGACCAATTTCTCCGAATGGGAAAATGCCATTCTGGGCTACCAGAACAGTCCCGAATACGGGCAGGGGCCCTTCCTCGATATCTCAGCCGCCAAGAAGCGCGCCGCCGAACACGTCAAGCTCTTCGACGTCCGCCCCGCCAATATCAATCTCAAGACTTCGCTGTTTTCCGGCGGCAATCAGCAAAAGATCGTGCTGGCCCGCGAGATGGAGCGCGATCCCGACGTGCTGGTCATCGGCCAGCCGACGCGCAGCGTCGATATCGGCGCCATCGAATTCATCCATAACGAAATCATCAAGATGCGCGACGAGGGCAAGGCTATCCTGCTCGTCTCGGTCAGAACTCGACGAAATCCGCTCGCTGGCCGACCGCATCATCGTCATGTTTGACGGCGTCATCGTCGGCGAAGCCGATCCCGCCACCGCCACTGAGGGCGAGCTGGGCCTGATGATGGCCGGTATCAACAACAAGAAGGCGGCAGCCCAATGAGTGCCCGCAGACCCATTCCCCGCTGGGCCGACGTCGCCCTCTTGCCCGCCATCAATCTGCTGCTGGCGCTGATCGTCTCCGGCTCCGGTCGTGCTGTTTGTCGGCGAAAATCCGTTCCACGCCATTCAGGTCATCATCTATGGCGCTTTCGGCTATGGCGATGGCTTTGGCTACACGCTCTACTATGCCACCAATTTCATCTTCACCGGCCCGGCCGTGGCGGTTGCCGCCCATGCTGGCCTGTTCAATATTGGTGGCGACGGCCGAGCCTATGTCGCCGGCCTCGGTGCCATCGTGGTGGCTTTGGCGCTCGACCAGACCCATTGGCTGATCGCCATGCCCCCGGCCGTCATCGCGGCCGGTGCTGTCGGTGGCTTCTGGGCCTTCATTCCTGGCTGGCTCCGGGCCAAGCGCGGCAGCCATGTGGTCATCACCACCATCATGTTCAATTTCATCGCCGCCGCGCTCATGGTCTATATGGTCAATCGCGTGCTCAAGCCCGCCAGCACCATGGCCCCTGAGTCCAGAAACCATCGACGTAGCCGGCCGCGTGCCTGCAACTGCGCCAGTTCTTCTCCTTCTTCGGCTATTCCCCGGTCAACCTGTCCATCGTCATCGCCATTGCCGCGCTGATCGGGGTCTATATCCTGATCTGGCACACCAAATTCGGCTATGCCATGCGCGTGCTGGGCCAGAACCCGACCGCCTCGCGCTATGCTGGCATTTCCAATTCCCGCATGATCATGATCACCATGACCATTTCCGGCGCCCCGGCCGGCATGGTGGCGATCAACGAAGTCATGGGCGTGCAAAACCGGCTGGTGCTCGATTTTGTTGCCGGCGCCGGTTTCGTCGGCATCGCCGTGGCGTTGATGGGGCGCAATCATCCCATAGGCATTGCGCTTTCCGCTCTGCTGTTCGGCGCGCTCTATCAGGGCGGGCAGGAGCTGCAATTTGTCATTCCCGGCATTACCCGTGAAATGATCGTGGTGATCCGGGCTCTGGTGATCCTGTTCACCGGCGCCATGGAAGGCCTGTTCCGCCCCTCGCTCGAACGTGCCTTCATGCTCTTCTCGCCCGAGCAAAAGGCCGACGCCGTCGCCGCCTCAACCGCCAAGACGGAGAGCTGACATGGATCTGGCCACCATCCTCTCCATTCTCGACGCCACGCTCCGACTCTCGACGCCCCTGTTGCTGGCGTGTCTGGCCGGGCTCTATTCCGAACGGGCGGGCCTGTTCGATATCGGGCTTGAGGGCAAGATGCTGGCGGCGGCCTTTGCCGCCGGCGCCGTTGCCGCCATTACCGGCTCGGCCTCGGATCGGCCTTGCCGCCGGCATGAGTGTCTCGCTGGCCACCGCGCTGCTGCAAGGCGTCGCCGCCATCACCCTGCGCGGCAATCAGCTCATTGCCGGCGTCGCCATCAATATGTTGGCTGCTGGCCTCACCACGTTCCCGGGCCAGACTCGGTTCTCCCGGGGCGGCCGCACCCCGCCTCTGGGCGAGGGCGGACGCTTCGAGCCCATCACGCTGCCCTTTGCCAATGAACTGGCCGGTGTGCCCATTATCGGCCCCATCTATTACGAGCTGATCTCGGGCCATTACATCCTGGTCTATGTCGCCTTCCTCATGGTGGCCGTCACCGCCTATGTGCTCTATCGCACCCGCTTCGGCCTGCGCCTGCGCGCGGTGGGCGAAAGCCCCAAGGCCGTCGATACGGCCGGCATTTCGGTGGTCAAGCTGCGCTATCAGGCGGTGATCATCACCGGCTTGCTCTGCGGCATTGCCGGCGCCTATTTCTCCATCGCCCGGGGCTCTGGCTTCGGCAATAACATGACCGCGGGTAAGGGCTATATCGCGCTCGCCGCGCTGATCTTTGCCAAGTGGAAACCGGTCCCCGCCATGTTCACCTGCCTGCTCTTCGGGTTCCTCGATGCCCTGCAGATCCGCCTGCAAGGCGCGCGGCTGGGCGGGGTAGAAATCCCGGTCCAGGCCATTCAGGCGCTGCCTTATGTGCTGACCGTGATCCTCTTGGCCGGCTTCATCGGCAAGGCCGTAGGCCCCAAGGCCG
Organism: Devosia sp. A8/3-2; assembly: GCA_025452255.1. Lineage (GTDB taxonomy): Bacteria > Pseudomonadota > Alphaproteobacteria > Rhizobiales > Devosiaceae > Devosia. The sequence goes on along the minus strand of CP104974.1, from coordinate 117,446 downwards.
GCGGCGTCGCCTATACCAAGGAGCGCTGACATGCCCCTGCTGCCGACTGACCAGACCCTGTTCGACGTCGCCGAAGCCGTTCGCGCCAAGGCCTATGCGCCCTATTCGAACTTTCATGTCGGCGCCGCCATACTTGCTGATGACGGCAAGATCTATGCCGGCTGCAATGTCGAAAACGCCGCCTATCCCGTGGGCAATTGCGCTGAACCCAGCGCGATCGCCGCCATGATCGCCGGCGGCGGCAAACGCATCAAACGCATCTATGTCACCGGCCCCGGCACAACCCCGGTCACTCCCTGCGGCGGCTGCCGCCAACGCATCCGCGAATTCGCTGACCTCGATGTCGAAGTCATTTCGCACGGCATCGACGGCACCCCGCTGGTCATGACGCTGGGCGAACTGCTGCCACACAGTTTTGGCCCCGAGTTCCTGGGCAAGTAATGCCAATCTGGCTGGCTCTTTCCACGAGAGGAGGAGCGCCAAACCCCTAATTTCGAGATTTGTATCCCATGACCAAAGCCTCCAAGACCATCAAGAAAATCGCCGGTGAGGCCCCCATCGAAGCCGCCATCGTGCTCGGCTCGGGCCTCTCCGCCATTGGCGAGCTCTTGGCCGACAAGGTCACCATTCCCTATTCCGAGCTCAAGGGCTTTCCCGGCGGCGGCGTCTCCGGTCATGGCCGAGACCTGCTTATCGGCACCATGGGCGGCAAGCGCATCGCCATCCTCACCGGCCGCGAGCATTATTACGAACACGGCAATGCCGCCGCCATGCGCCCCGCGCTGGAAGCCGTGGCCGAGCTCGGCGCCAAGACGCTACTCCTCACCAATTCGGCCGGCTCGCTCGACGAACGCTTCCGCCCCGGCGATCTGATGTTGCTCTCCGATCACATCAATTATGCCGGCATGAACCCGCTGATCGGCGAACCTACCGACCGCCGTTTCGTTAACTCGGTTGATTGCTACGCCCCCGATCTGCGCGCCAAGGCGATTGCCCCGGGCGAGCGCCTCGACATCAAGGTCGGCGAAGGCATCTATCTGTGGTATTCTGGTCCCAGCTTTGAAACCGTGGCCGAAATCCAGATGGCCATTCGCTCAGGCGCCAATGCCGTGGGCATGTCCACGGCACCCGAAGTCATTCTCGGGCGTTTCACGGGAATGAAGGTCTGGGCCTGCTCGTCCATCACCAATATGGGCGCGGGCCTCTCGAGCGAAAACATCAGCCATGAACACACCAAGACCATGGCGGTACAAGGCGCAGAGAAGCTGAAAAAGCTCATACCAGCGCTGGTGGAGGAACTATGAGCCTACGCGTCGTCGATAAACCGGAGCCGCATACGCCCCATAAGCGCAATCCCGGCTTCCCGCTCGATCTCGACTGGGTCGAACGCGTCCGTATGAACCGCTCGGCACTCGAACGCCGCGCCGGCTCTATCGGCGCGCGCCGCACCGTTAAAAAGGATTATCAGCTGGCTCGGCTGCTCAAGGCCATCACGCTGATCGATCTGACCACGCTCAATTCCGACGACACCGATGGCCGCGTCGAGCGCCTCTGCGCCAAGGCGCGCCATCCCCTGCGCACCGACATCCTCGAAAAACTCGACGTCAGCGGCCTGCGCATCCTGCCCGGCGCCGTCTGCGTCTATCATAGCTTCGTCAAAACCGCGGTGAATGCGCTCGAAGGCACCGGCATCCCCGTTGCCGCCGTCTCCACCGCCTTCCCGCATGGCTCGGCACCGCTCGGAAACCAAGCTCAAGGAGATCGAGCTATCGGTCGCCGATGGCGCCAAGGAAATCGACATCGTCATTGAACGCGGCATGGTGCTGCGCGGCGATTGGCAAGCGCTCTACGATCAGGTCAAAGCCTTCCGCAAGGCCTGCGGCGACGCCCATATCAAGACCATTCTGGGTACGGGCGAACTCGCTACCCAGACCAATATCGCCAAGGCCTCGCTCGTTTGCATGATGGCTGGCGCCGATTTCATCAAGACCTCGACCGGCAAGGAAAAGGTCAATGCAAATTTGGTCACTTCGCTGACCATGATCCGCATGATCCGCTGGTTCGCCGAGGAGACCAGCATCGAAATCGGCTACAAACCCGCCGGCGGTATCGCCACGGCGGGCGACGCGCTGAAATACATGGCGCTGATGAAGGAAGAGCTCGGAACGCGTTACCTTCAACCGCATCTATTCCGTTTCGGCGCTAGCAGTCTGTTAACCGATATCGAGCGTCAGCTAGAACACGGCCTCACTGGCCACTACGCGGCTGACTACCGCCAGCCCATGGTGTGATATGAACAAGATTGCTCAGATTTTTCAGACACTTGACTACGGCCCAGCTCCCGAATTGCCCGATCAGGCCAATGCCCGGCTCGATAGCCACGGCCGCAAATTCGGCCATTTCATCGACGGAAAATGGACCAAACCCGGCAAAACCTTCATTAGCGAAAATCCCGCCAATGCTGACAAGCTGGCCGACATCACCGAAGGCACCGCCGAAGACGTCAACGCCGCCGTAAAAGCCGCCCGCGCCGCCTTCAAACCACTGGAGCGCCCTGTCCGGCTACGAGCGCGGCAAGTATCTTTACGCCATCGCCCGCGCCATCCAGAAGCACTCCCGCCTCTTCGCCGTGCTCGAAACCATGGACAATGGCAAGCCGATCCACGAAAGCCGCGACGTCGATATCCCATTGGTAGCACGTCATTTTTACCATCACGCCGGCTGGGCGCAGCACCTCAGCCGTGAGTTCCCTGACGCCGTCCCCTATGGCGTTTGCGGCCAGATCATCCCGTGGAATTTCCCGCTCCTGATGCTGGCACGGAAGATCGCCCCCTGCGCTCGCCGCCGGCAATACGGTCATCCTAAAACCCGCCGAATTCACCTCGCTGACGGCTTTGCTTTTCGCCGAAATCTGCGACCGCGTAGGCCTGCCCAAGGGCGTGGTCAATATCGTCACGGGGCAGGGCAGAAACCGGCCAAGCCATTGTTTCTCATGACGGTATCGACAAGATCGCCTTCACCGGCTCCACCGAAGTGGGCAAAGCCATCCGCGCCGCCACGGCCGGCACCGGCAAGGGCCTCAGCCTCGAACTCGGTGGCAAGTCGCCCTATATCGTCTTCGAAGACGCCGATATCGACAGCGCCATCGAAGGCCCGGTCGACGCCATCTGGTTCAATCAGGGCCGGGTCTGCTGCGCCGGCTCGCGCCTGCTCGTGCAGGAAAGCATCGAAGAACGCTTCATCGCCAAGCTCAAGACCCGCATGGCCAGCCTGCGCGTCGGCGATCCGCTGGATAAATCCATCGATATCGGCGCTGGTCGCCCCGGTGCAGGTCGAACGCATCCACGATCTGATGAAGCGCGGCGTGGCCGAAGGCGCAGTGGTCTACGAGGCAGATGGCCCGGTCCCCGCCAAGGGCTGTTTTCTGAAACCCGCTCTGGTCACCAATGTCTCGCCCGCCAATACGCTGGTGACCGAGGAGATCTTTGGCCCCGTGCTGGTCGCCATGAGCTTCCGCACCCCCGAGGAAGCGGTGGCGCTGGCCAACAACACCAAATACGGCCTCGCCACGACGATCTGGAGCGAGAACATCAATCTCGCCCTCGATATCGCCCCCAAGATCAAGGCCGGCGTGGTCTGGATCAACGGCACCAATAATTTCGACGCCGCAGTCGGTTTCGGCGGCTACAAGGAATCCGGCTTCGGTCGCGAAGGTGGCCGCGAGGGCATGAGCGCTTATCTCAAGCCCGCCCGGGAAAAGGAGCTCAAAGCCGCTCCCGCCGCCAAGCCTGCGCTCGCCAAGGCCGAAAACCCGCTCGATAGTGGCCATCTCGATCAGACCGCCAAGATGTATATCGGTGGCAAGCAATCGCGTCCCGACAGCGCCTACAATCGCGCCGTGCTCGACCCCAAAGGCCAGACCATTGGCGAAGTGGGCGAAGGCAATCGCAAGGACATCCGCAACGCCGTCGAAGCCGCCCGCGCTGCCCTGAGCTGGTCGACAACCGCTGCCCATACCCGCGCGCAAATCCTCTATTTCCTTGCGGAAAACCTCGACTATCGCCGCGACAGAATTCGCCGCCCGCATCAAAGCGCAAACCGGCGAAGACGGCGCAAACGAAGTCGCCCTCTCGGTCGAACGCCTCTTCGCTTTCGCCGGCTGGGCCGACAAATATGATGGCGCTGTCCACAATCCGCCTCTGCGAGCCGTAGCCGCCGCCATGGTCGAACCACTCGGCGTCATGGGCATTGTCGCCCCGCCATCGCGCCCGCTGCTCGGCTCCATCGCCCTGATCGCCCCGGCTCTGGCCATGGGCAATAGTGTCGTGCTGGTCCCCTCGAGGCCAGTCGCCGCTATCCATCACCGACCTCTACCGAGTCATCAGAAACCTCCGACGTGCCCAATGGCGTGATCAACATCGTGACCGGCGATAGCGTCACCACGGCCAAGACCACGGCCGAGCATGACGGCGTCGATGGTCTGTGGTTCGCCGGCTCCGCCGAAGCCTCGGCTATGGTGGAAAAGGCCTCGATCACCAATCTCAAGCAGACTGGACCAGCCGCGGCCTTTATTACGATCTGGCCGACCGGCGCTTTGAAGGCGACTACTTCCTGAGCAAGGCGACGCAGGTCAAGAACGTCTGGATTCCGTGCAGGGCGTAGGTCCGGACATCGGAGTACCCCTCCTGACCTCCCCCTGATAGGGGGAGGAACGTGCGGTGTTTGGCATGAGATTGTGCCGCAAACTCGATCTATCCCTCCCCCTCTAAGGAGGAGGCTAGGAGGGGGTATCCCCTAAACAAAAAGAGCCATCCATGGTCTTCCTCCCCCAAGAAGTCATCGCCAAAAAGCGCGACGGTCACGCCCTCTCCACCGATGAAATCGCTGAGTTCATCCATGGCTTCACCCATGGCACGGTCTCGCACGCCCGGGCCGCCGCCCTCGCCATGGCCGTCTATTTCAACGACATGACCATGCAAGAACGCGTCGCGCTGACCACGGCCATGCGCGATAGCGGCACCGTGCTCGACTGGTTCGATCTCGATGGCCCCGTGGCCGACAAGCACTCCACCGGTGGCGTCGGCGACAATGTCAGCCTGATGCTCGCGCCAATCTTGGCTGCCATCGGCATCTATGTCCCTATGATCTCCGGCCGGGGCCTCGGCCATACTGGCGGCACGCTCGACAAGTTCGACGCCATTCCCGGCTACACCACCAGCCCCGACAATGCCCTGTTCCGCAAAGTCGTGCAGGAGGCCGGCTGCGCCATTATCGGCCAGACGGCCGACCTCGCTCCCGCCGACAAAACGCTCTACGCCATCCGCGACGTGACGGGGACGGTCGAATCCATCTCGCTGATCACCGCCTCCATCCTCTCCAAAAAGCTTGCTGCCGGCCTTGGCGCGCTGATCCTCGACGTCAAAACCGGCTCGGGCGCCTTCATGCCCACGCTGGAAAAATCCCGTGATCTCGCGCAAAGCTCGGTCAGTGTCGCCAATGGCGCCGGCCTCAAAACATCAGCGCTTATTACCGACATGAACGAGCCGCTGGCCTCCGCTGCCGGCAATGGCCTCGAAGTCCGCAACGCTGTCGATTTCCTCACCGGCAAGCATCAGGACGCCCGCTTGCGCTGAAGTCACTTTGGCGCTGTGCACCGAAGTCGCCGCCATGACCGGTATTGCCGAAAGCGTCCCCGCCGCCCGCAAGCTGGTCGATGACGCCCTCGATAGCGGCCGCGCCACCGAGCGTTTCGCCAGAATGGTCACCGCCCTTGGCGGTCCCGCCGATTTTGTCGAAGCCATGGACAGCCATCTCGCCCCCGCCCCGATCATCCGCGACGTCTTCGCCGCGGGGCAGGGCATCATCGCTGCCATCGACACCAAAGGCGTCGGCATGGCTGTCGTCGCCCTCGGCGGCGGCCGCACCATGCCCAGCGACAGCATCGACCATACAGTCGGCTTCTGACCGCCTGCTTGGCCTTGGCGCCCATGCCGACGCGCAAACCCCCATCGCCCGCATTCACGCCCGCGACGAGGCCTCCGCCGCCGATGCCGAAGCTCGCCTCAAATCCGCCCATCGCTTGGGTGACACCGCCCCGCGCCACGATCTCATTGCCGCGCGCCTCGCGCCAACGGAGTAAGCCCATGCCCCGCGCCATTCTGTGCATTCTCGATAGCGTCGGCATTGGTGGCGCGCCCGACGCCGCCGTCTATGGCGATGTTGGCTCCAACACCTTTGGTCACATCGCCGAACAAGCCGCCGCGGGCAAAGCCGATCGCGCTGGCCTACGCGCCGGTCCGCTCAACGTGCCTAACCTCGATGCCCTCGGTATCGGCGCCGCGATAAAGCTCTCGACCGGCACTTTGCCGCCCAATCTTTCCGCCACGCCCAAGGGCGGCCGCTTCGGCGTGGGCCGCGAAGTCAGCAAGGGCAAGGATACGCCCTCCGGCCATTGGGAAATCGCCGGCGTCCCCGTGCCCTTCGAATGGGGCTATTTCCCGCAAACCGAGCCAACCTTTCCGCCCGCGCTGATCGAAGAATTCATCACCCGCGCCAAACTGCCCGGCATTCTGGGCGACAAGCATGCCTCGGGCACCACCATCATTGCCGAACTGGGGCAAGAGAGCATCCGCACCGGCAAGCCGATTTGCTACACCTCCATCGACTCTGTGTTCCAGATCGCCGCGCATGAGAGCCATTTTGGGCTCGACCGGCTTTACGAAATTTGCCAGATCGCGTTCGAGCTCACCGCGCCGCTCAATATCGGCCGTGTCATCGCCCGCCCCTTCATCGGCGAGGATGCAGCCAGCTTCAAACGCACCGGCAATCGTCGCGATTTCAGCGATCTCGCCGCCCGAGCCGACCCTGCTTGATCGCAACAAGGAAGCCGGAAACCGGGTCTTCGCCATTGGCAAGATTTCCGACATTTATGCCGCCCATGGGGTCACTCATAAACTCAAGGGCACGGGTCTGGGCCAGCTCTTCGACAAGACGCTCGAAGCCGTGGAAATGGCTGATGACAAGGCCTTCATCATGACCAATTTTGTCGATTTCGACAGCGAATATGGCCATCGCCGCGATGTGCCCGGCTATGCGGCAGCGCTCGAATATTTCGACGCCCGCCTGCCCGAACTGATCGCCAAGCTCAGGGACGACGATCTATTGATCCTTACGGCCGACCACGGCAATGATCCGACTCGGCCGGGCACCGATCACACCCGCGAACAGATCCCGATTCTGCTCTTTTCCCCAAGCGTGTCGGCGGGCGAGATTGGCATTCGCTCCACCTTCGCAGATATTGGCGAAACCATTGCCCATTGGCTCGGCCTCGCGCCCGGCCGCCACGGCAAGAGCTTTCTGTAACCCCCGAGCGTTTCCAGCAAAAGTGGCCACCGGTTTTGCGGTTCGGAAACGCGATAAGAACAGGTGATCCTATGAGCCATGTGACCGTCCTTGATCACCCTCTGATCCAGCACAAGCTGACCATCATGCGCAACAAGGAGACCTCCATCGTGGGGTTCCGCTGCCTGCTGCGCGAAATCGCCCATCTGATGTGCTACGAGGTCACGCGCGATCTCGAGCTTGAGATGATCCCCATCGAGACCCCGATGGCCGAAATGCAGTCGCCGGCAATCAAGGGCAAGAAGCTGGTTTTCGCCTCCATCCTGCGTGCCGGCAATGGCCTGCTCGATGGCATGCTCGATCTGGTCCCGGCCGCCCGCGTCGCCCATATCGGCATCTATCGCGATCACGAAACGCTCGAGCCGGTCGAATATTACTTCAAGGCCCCGTCCAATCTCGAGGACCGCCTGATCATCGTCGTCGATCCGATGCTGGCCACGGCCAATTCGGCTACCGCCGCCATCGACAAGCTCAAGGAACGCGGCGCCAACAATATCCGCTTCCTCTGCCTGCTCGCCGCCCCTGAAGGCATCAAGCGCTTCGGGGAGACCCACCCGGATGTGCCGGTCTTCACCGCCTCGATCGATAGCCATCTCAATGAAAAAGGCTACATCATCCCCGGCCTCGGCGATGCAGGCGACCGCATGTACGGGACGAGATAGGTGCCACGACCTCGTCCTTCGACAAGCTCAGGATGAGGTCTACTTTGCGTTCGGCAGTGCGGCAGACCTCATCCTGAGCTTGTCGAAGGGCGAGGTCATGCCGTGACTTACTTCGCCTTGAGCGGCAGCCCTAGCGCGATCAGTTCCTTGCGCAGCATCATCGGATCCTTGAAGTGGATCCCATGCATGCCGTATTTCCGCGCTGCCACAATATTGGGCTCGCTGTCATCGATGAAAACGCAATTGTCGGGTGCCGGGCTGTAGCGCTCGCAGAACACGCGATAAAGCCGCGGATCGGGCTTTACCAGTCCTTCGAGGCCCGACACGATCACCCCGTCAAACTTTTCGAGAAACGGCCATTCGCCTAGGCAGCTCACCCACTTCTCCCGGGAGAAATTGGTGATGGCGAAGGTTGGGATTTCCTGCTCGATCAGCTCGTCATGAATATCGATCGTGCCACTGGATGAATTCGCCCAGCGTTTCCTTCCAGCGCAGATCGAACGACTGGATTTCGCGCCAATATTTGGGAAAGCGGGTGATCAGCTTGGCCACGCCTTCAGAGTAGATTTCTCCGGCGTCGAATTCGAGATTCCAATCCAGTGTGCAGATATTCTGGTGAAACCACAGCGCATCGTCCTCGCTCTCGAAGAGCTTGCGGAACAGGTACATCGGGTTCCAGTCGACGAACACGCCGCCAAGGTCAAAAACAGGGACGAGCGTATCGGTCATGGGAAATGTCACCAGAGGGAGGAAGCTGGCTGGCTTTTGCCATGGGCCAGACGCGTGTGCAACGGCTAGTTCAAAACGATGGGCTCGCCAAACCGCGGCACGTAGAAACTCTGGCGATAGAGATCGACGGCCTTGTCGAAGACGAACCCATAGAGCGGCTTATAGCTATAGCTGGCTTCCGAAACGATGACATAGCTGCCCTTGACGATATTGGTCATGTCGCTGGGCAGGGTATAGGAAGTCTTGGTGCCCGCACTCATGACGCCGTTGAGATATTCGCGCGACCGAGCCACGTTCGTCGTGCCGTCGGCCTTCACCTGCACTGACGTAACGATCTGCTTGATGTCCGTCGTTGTGTACGGCGTCATGATGCCCGAAGAGGCCCGGAAATAATCCTGTAATGTGGCACTGGAAATGGTTCCGTTCTCGCGGGCTACCGGGTCCCCCACTGCGCCGGCGACCGATTGCACCTTGCGATCCATGGTGATCAGGGCGCCGGCTTCGGTCGTGCCCAGATAGACCACCAGCATGAAGGGCACGATCAGCGCAAACTCCACCGCCGCCACCCCGGCCTGTGCTTTGGCGAAATGCCGTATCAATCGTTTGAGCATCAGCCGGGCCAAGATCATGTGAAAGGCTCGTTGCGGAACACGGTCACCGCGCCCAGCAGGCGCCGCCCGTCATTGAGATTGGACAAGCCGAACGAGCCGCCGCCCAAGAAGTTGAGGTTCAGCAGCACCGGATATTTATAATAGACCTGCACCAGAACCACGTTCGATCCGGCGCCAGGCGCATAGTTCTCATCCCTAGTCCAGCCGCAATTGTCGGTCTTGCAGGTCCAATCCACCGGCGGTTCGACGGTTGCTGATTGGAAATTGGACACCACCGACACTCGAACATGCAGGCCCGAGCAATCGGAAAACAGGCCATAGAGCCGATCGCACACATTGCTGCGGAATGACGCGAGGGTGTCCTTGCGCTGCTGGGCCCGGCCGGTGCGGATCATCCGGCTGGCATCCTGCACCGCACTTTCCAGTATCTGGCCGGACATGAAGACCAGCGAGGTTTCCAGAATTGCCGTCATGATGGCAAAGAACGGCAATGCGAGGAGGGCAAATTCGATCACTGTCGTTGCATCCTCATGGCGCGCAAAGGCACGCCATCTTTTCCTCGGCGACGCTCTGCCGAGCAGGGATGCGATTGTCTTGATCATGAGCCCACATGCGTTTGGTCGCCGCACGCTAGGGGCCTTTGGCTAATCCTTGGTTACGAAGGCGCCGGTCGAGCGCTCCGTTCTGCATGGAAGGTTAAGGCGCGGTTAAAGGCTCACTGCGCAGCAGATTGTACGACCTGTGACGAAGCCAGCGCTTGCGCCGTAAAGGAATTGTCATCGCCCAGCATGATCACGGGCTGGCAGGTAGGAGCACACGATAGCGTTGTGCGGTTCTGGCCCCAGTAGACGGTCATCACTCCCGCCTGCATCTGCGCCACCTCGACCATGGTGTCGGCAATCGGATTGCCCTGCATGTCGAGCACGATCAGGTTGGTCTGCCCGTAGCTTTTGCCGGTCAGCACTAGCGTCAGCGGGTCTCGGATGGTCACATCGGCAATGCCGGGATTGCCGATGATCACCGTGGCGGCAGGTGAACTGATGCGCAGCACGCGCCATGTTGACATTGACCTCGATCGGCAGTCCGTCAGCCGCATGGGCACCGCCCGAGCCGGCCAGCAACAGAAACAAAGCGGCAAAAGCAGGGGACAAACGCATGGGACCAATCCGGCCATCGGGAACGCAACACATGCCAGTTTCCATCGGAATGGTGAATTTTTTTGACAAACACCCGGCAAACCAAGGCAAGGGCAGGACATTTCCCCGCTTTTTGGGCCTGTGGTTCGTCAATGCTGCGTGGTCCTTAAGTAGTTAAGTAAAGTTGCATTCTATACTTGCGCGATCGGTGATCCATAAAATGCCGCGCATCTAATTAATCCTTTGATTATCATAAGAAAATCGGCGTCAAAATCGCGTCTGGTGGCTCGCCCTGATTAACTCAATTGCAACAAGTCGCGCCTAGTTTTTGCCTCATGTTCGATGTGTGACGTGTCGAACGACGGCGTCACCCGATGACGTTATTTAAAGGAGCTCGGGAATGACTATTTTCGCACGTTTCGCCAAGGACGAGTCCGGCGCAACCGCAATTGAATACGGCCTGATCGCCGCTCTGATTTCCGTTGGTATCATTGTTGCTGCAACCACTCTTGGCGGCAGCCTCAGCGGCCTCTTCACCCGTATCTCGGGTCGGCTCTGACCGAGCTACGATCGCGCCGTAAAGAGACCGACTTGGCATTCAATGCCGCTAGCCTCAATCGAAGGGGAAAGCGCCCAGCGCTTTCCCTTTCTTTTGCCGTTTCTTAATAGCCGCAGTTGCAATGTTATGGTCGTGCTGGCGGCACGCTGGCGCCGCTTAGAGGTATTCCGATGGCTACGATCGCATTGCTATTTTTTCCGCTTGGCATGGCTTTCGCTGCCTCCTCCGATCTGCTGACCATGCGCATTTCCAACAAGCTCATGTTGCTGCTGGTCGTCGGCTTCTGCATCACGGCGATGGCCATCAACCTGCCGCTGCAGCAATTCGCCATGCATGTCGTCGCCGCACTGATCGTGTTGGTTGCGGGGTTTACCTTCTTCGCCCTGCGCTGGGTTGGGGGAGGCGATGCCAAGCTGGCGGCTGCGACGGCGCTCTGGCTCGGCTTCGGCCTCACCTTACCCTATCTGCTTTATGCCGCAGTGTTGGGCGGCTTCCTGACACTAATGATCCTGACCCTACGCCAGATGCCTCTTACCCCGTTCCTCGCCCGCTATCGCTGGCTCGAACGATTGCATGATCGCAAGTCAGGCATTCCCTACGGCATTGCCCTCGCAGTGGCCGGGCTCATGACCTATTCCAATTCAGTCATCTTCGAGCGGTTGTCCGCCTAGGCGCCATCCGGCTGGCCCCGGACGGGGAGTGCAGATCGCACCTGCGCCAATACCAATAAAGCCCCGCGCTCAATACTTCCGCTTGCTAAAATATTGCCAAATTCGATAAAATTTACATCGCGTTAACTGAATTCGCAAACGTCCGGTTAACCAAACTTTGACCCTTTGGGTTCACACTCACAATTGTGGAATTGGGCCAGAACGGCTCTATCCCTAAGCGGAGTGTGGCATGAAGCCAGCGCGTCTCATCTTGATCCTTGTGGCAGTGGTCGCCGCCGGGCTGGCCGCTTTTCTGGTGACCCGCGGTGGTTCTCCGGCGCCCGAGCAGGTCGTGAGCGAAGTGGTGCGTCAAGAGGCCAAGGCTCAGGTCCCGGTGGCTCGTACCGCCGTGGGTATTGGCGAGCGCCTTTCCGCGGAAAACCTCGAATGGCAGGATTGGCCCGAGGGCGCCGTCCGCGCCGAATATGTCACCTCTGCCGCCATGCCCGATGCTCCCACGCAATTGACCGGCGCGGTAGTGCGCTTTGAATTCTTCCACGGCGAACCGATCCGCGAGGCCAAGCTGGTCCGCTCCGACCGGGGCTATCTCTCGGCAGTTCTCGGCCGGGGCATGCGCGGCGTCTCGGTCGGCGTCACGGCGGTTTCCAGCGCCGGCGGCTTCGTCGTCCCCAATGATCACGTCGATGTGGTGCTCACCACCGCCACCGAAATGGGCCAGCAATCCCGAGTCATCCTCTCCAATGTGCGGGTGATGGCCATCGGCAAGCGCTTGGGCGAACTGGGCGTCACCGGCACCGAAGTCGGCATGGAGCCAACGGGCTCGCCCACGCCAGTCGTGTTCGACAACGCCACCATTGCCACGCTCGAATTGCTACCGCCCCGAGGCCGAGGTGCTGATCAATGCGGCCACGCGCGGCGAACTCAGCCTGACCCTGCGCTCGGTGGTCGATTTCAAGGACAATAGCGTGGCCGATGCTGGTGGTAGCCAGTCGATCCGGCTGATCCGCTTCGGCAGGGAACAAAGCGTGCGCTCGACCAGCAGTGGCCGGGCTTTCAATCCGCCTGCCATCACGGGCCTACAGGCGACTGACGATGTCTACACTCCTCCCCTTAATGTGCCGGCCAGCGTCACCGCGCCACAAGTGTTGCCCCAATAGGGCGAGAGGCAACCATGTTCACATCCATTTCCGCCCTGTCCTGCAAGCTTCTGGCTCCCGCCATCCCGGCGCTGCTGGCCGGCACCGCCACGGTCCAGCCGGTGGCTGCCCAAGAGGCGCAGATAACCATCTCGTCCGCGGCCTATGGCGGCACGCGGCAGATGGAACTCGACCTCAACAAATCCATCATCGTCGATCTGCCCGCCGGCGTGGCCGAAGTGGTGGTGTCCCAGCCCACGGTCGCTGCCGCCATCATGCGCACCCGCACACGGGCTATTGTGCAGGGCATTTCGGGTGGCGACACCAATATCTTCTTCCTTGACGATCAGGGCCGCACCATTTCGGTGCTCGATATCCGCGTCATCAAGGAGCCATCCCGAGTCGGCAATGCCCTCCAGGAGGCGCTGGCCCGCGTTATTCCGGGCTCCAATATCCGCGTTGAATCGGTAACCCCGGGTGATGACACCAACCGCGTCGTGCTGACCGGCACCGTGCTATCGAGCGATGACAAGGAACGCGCCCAACAGGTGGCAGTCCAGTTTGCCGGCGACCCGCAAAACGTCGCCAATATTCTCGACATTTCCGGCTCCCAGCAGGTCATGCTGCAGGTCACCGTGGCCGAAGTGTCGCGCGACACCGTCAAGCAGCTCGGCATCAACCTCTCCGGCAGCCTGTCGATCGGCAATTTCAGTGCTGGCATCAATTCTGCTCAGTCAGCACTGACCAATGGCGTCAATGCCAATTTCGGCGGCAGCGCGCTCACGGCCGAGCTGCGGGCACTCGAACAGCGCGGTTCGCTCCGCACCTCGGCTGAACCGGTCCTGACCGCTATCTCCGGTCAGCCCGCCGAGTTTCTGGCGGGCGGGCAGATACCCATCCTGTCGGCGATCGATCCGGCCACCAATAACCGCACCTACACGCTCAAGGATTTTGGCGTGAAGCTCAAATTCACGCCCACGATCAAGTCGAATGGCGTGGTGGGGCTTGAGGTCGAGACCGAGGTCTCCGAAATCGCCGAAACCGGCTTCAACATCGGCGGCGAAACCGTCCCCGGCTTCAACAATCGCAACGCCAAGACCTCCATCGAGCTGCGGCCGGGCCAGACCATCGCCATTGCCGGCATGATCCGGGACAAGTTGCGCCAGCAGATTTCGGGCCTGCCGGGTCTGGGTGATATCCCCATCCCGGGCACACTGTTCCGCTCGCGCAATTTCCAGCGCAGCCAGACCGAACTGGTCATCATCGTCACGCCCTATCTGGCCGCGCCGATGACCCAGCAGCCCATCCTGCCTACCGATAAATTCGAGGCTGCCAGTGATGCCGAGGCCATTTTCCTCGGCCGCATGGAGCGAAATTACGGCGTCGGCGGCGATATCGAAATGCGTGGTGGTTTCAATGGATCTGTCGGCTTCGTGCTCGATTGAGCGCGGCCCCGGAGTTTAGTACGATGAGTTTTCTCTCTCCCGAAAAAACCAAGAGCGAAGAAGCTGCGGCCGAGATTTCGGCTGGCGCCCGCCTGATCCCGCGCATCACCATCCGGGCCTTTTGCGAGCACTCCCAGACCGCCCAATTGGTGGAAAGCGCCATTCATGACCGGCGCATGTCCAAGGTCGCGCTCACCACCCATAATGGTGGCATCGAAGGCGCCGTCGAGACCTACAAGTCCAATCCGACGCCTAATCTGATCATCGTGGAAACCGCCCTGTCACCGAGCGAAATCCCGCTGGCGCTAGAGCGTCTGGCCGAAGTCTGCGACGCCTCCACGCGCCTCATCGTGCTTGGCCATGTCAATGACGTGCCGCTCTATCGCGAACTGATCCGTTCGGGCGTTTCCGAATATGTGGTGCTGCCGGCCACCTCGGCGCAGATCGTCTCGGCCATCACCGATCTGTTTGCTGCCGAAGGGGGCGCTCCCATCGGTCGCACCATCGGCTTTGTCTCGGCCAAGGGCGGGGCAGGTGGTTCCACTGTGGCCCATAATGTCGCTCGGGCCATCGCTACCGCCCTGCGCCGGGATAGTCTCATCCTCGACATGGACTCGGCCTTTGGCACCGCCGGGCTCAATTACAATCAGGACCCCCCGCATGGCTCGGCCGATGCGGTGCTCGCCAACCAGAAGGTCGACCAGACCATGCTGGATCGCCTGATGAGCAAGGCAGCCAACCACATCAACCTGCTCACGGCTCCGGTCACGCTCGATCGCACCTTCGATTTCGAGGAGCGTGAATTCGAGCAGATCATCGAGATGAGCCAGAACACCATGCCGGTCGTGGTGCTCGACATTCCTCACGCCCGGAATGCTCGGATCCGCCACACCACGGCGACTGTGGATGAAGTGGTCATCGTGGCCGAGCCAGATCTGGCCAATCTGCGCAATGCCAAAAATCTGGCTGATACTATCAAGGCCCTACGCCCCACCGAGGCCATGCCGAACCCGGTGCTCAACAAGGTGGGCATGCCACGCCGGCCTGAAATCAGCTCCGCCGAATTCGCCGCTTCGGTCGAATGCCAGTTACTGGGCGCCATTCCCTTCGACGCGGCTTTGTTCGGCACTGCCGCCAATAATGGGCAGATGATCGCCGAGGTCGCCGCCAACAACAAGATCAACGACATCTACCGCGCCATCGGCATGCAGGTGACGGGCCGGCAGGTGTCTCACGCCGGAGGCAAGTCATCGAGCCTGATGAAGCTGCCTTCGTTCCTCAAAAGCGGGCCTGATCGGGTTCCGATCGGCCGGATAGGACGAACATGTTTGGCAAGCGCACGACATTTGGTGGCAATACGCCGGGCTCGGCCGAAACACGTCCTGCGCCCAGCGCGCCGCTGCGTTCTGAAGCCCCAGCCCCACGCCGTGGCGTTGACAGCGACGCCATGTCTGCCCGCATGCGCACGAGCGAAGAAGTGGTCGATGTCCGCACGCCGGTCGATACGCAGCGCGACAAGGATTACTTCCACACCAAATCCGCCATCTTCAGCGCTGATCGATTCCATTGATCTGAGCCAACTCGCCACCATGGATCAGGATGCGGCGCGCGAGGAAATTCGCGACATCGTCGCCGAGATCATCGCGCTCAAATCCATCATCATGTCGATTGCCGAGCAGGAAGACCTGCTCGAGGACATCTGCAACGACGTTTTGGGCTATGGCCCGCTCCGAGCCGCTGCTGGCGCGCGACGACATCGCCGATATCATGGTTAATGGCTCCCAGCGTTGCTACATCGAAGTGGGCGGAAGGGTGAAGCTGACCAATGTGCGCTTCCACGACGATGCGCATCTGATGAATGTGTGCCAGCGCATCGTCAGCCGAGTCGGCCGGCGCGTCGACGAAAGCTCCCCCATTTGCGACGCGCCTGCCCGATGGTTCCCGCGTCAACGTCATCGCGCCGCCGCTAGCCATCGATGGCGCCGCGCTTACTATCCGCAAGTTCAAAAGACAAGCTGACCTTGCCACAGCTGGTCAAATACAATTCCATCTCCCCGAAGGCGCCGAAGTGCTGCGCATTCTGGGCCGCGTTCGCGCCAATGTGCTGATCTCTGGCGGCACCGGCTCTGGCAAGACCACCCTGCTCAATTGCCTCACCGCCTTTATCGAAAAAGATGAGCGCGTCATCACCTGCGAGGACTCGGCCGAACTCCAACTGCAGCAGCCCCATGTTGTCCGTCTTGAAACCCGCCCGCCCAATCTGGAGGGCGAGGGCGAGATCACCATGCGCGATCTCATCAAGAATTGCCTGCGCATGCGGCCCGAACGCATCATCGTGGGCGAAGTGCGCGGCCCCGAGGCCTTCGATCTGCTCCGAGCCATGAATACCGGCCACGATGGCTCCATGGGCACGCTACACGCCAATAGCCCGCGCGAAGCCCTGAGCCGTCTTGAATCCATGATCACCATGGGCGGCTATTCGCTGCCCAGCCGCACCATTCGCGAAATGATCACCTCCTCCATCGACGTCATTGTACAGGCCGCCCGCCTGCATGATGGCTCGCGCCGCATTACCCACATCACCGAAGTGCTGGGCATGGAAGGCGATGTCATCGTCACCCAGGATATTTTCCTCTACGACATCCTCGGGCGAAGACCAGTCCGGCATGCTGATGGGCCGCCACCATTCGACCGGCATTACCAAGCCGCAATTTGCCGAACGCGCCCGCTATTTCAACGAGGAAGCCAACCTCGTCGAAGCGCTCGAACGCTCCAATATCGAGCAGCGCAATTGCTGGATTCCTGAGACCATGACCACGCTCCTGCTCATCATCCCGGCCATGGTCGCCGTCGGCGCTGCCGGCTTCGCCCTGGTCCCCTCGGCGCTGGGCGACAGCACTGCGGACAAACGGCGCAAGGCCTTCCAGGGTGATCTGCGGGTCAATCGTCTCGAAGTGGACGCGGCGCGCACCCGCGATCAACGCCGCAAAAGCGTGCAGCAGGTGCTCAAGACTCAGACCGACGCGCTCAACGCCAAAAAGCGTCTCACTCTTTCCCAACTGCTGTTCCAGGCCGGCATGACCATCAAACCCGCCGCCTTCATCCGCAACAGCATCATCCCGGGTGTCGTGCTCTTCGTTCTCTTGGTGCTGGTGCAGGTGCCATTCTACTTCGCCGCCATCTTTGCCGTCGCCGCCGCTTATCTGGCGCCGCGCTTCTATGTCAGCCGCAAGCGCCGCAAATATCAGGACCTGTTCCTCGACGAATTGCCCAATGCCGTCGAAGCTATCGTGCGCGGCGTCAAGACCGGCCTGCCGCTCAACGATTCCATCCGTGTCGTTGCCAAGGATGCCAAGGACCCGGTCAAATCCGAATTCGCCCGTGTGCTCGATCAGCAGGCCTTCGGCATGTCCATGACCGAGGCGGTGCAGGTGCTGCTCGACCGGGTACCATTGCCCGAGGTCAATTTCTTCGTCGTGGTCATCACCGTCCAGCAACAAGCTGGCGGCAATCTCAGCGAGGCCCTGGGCAATCTGGCGCGTACTGCGCAACCGCAAGAAGATGAAACAGAAGGTCAAGGCAATGTCGTCCGAGGCCAAAGCCTCTGCCGGCATTATCGGTTCGCTCCCT
This sequence comes from Devosia sp. A8/3-2, assembly GCA_025452255.1. Classification (GTDB taxonomy): domain Bacteria; phylum Pseudomonadota; class Alphaproteobacteria; order Rhizobiales; family Devosiaceae; genus Devosia. The sequence continues at coordinate 99,466 of CP104974.1, read as the reverse complement.
TTCGTGGTGGGGATTCTGGTTAGTGTGGTGTCGCCCCGCTATCTTGAGCCGCTGGTCACCACGTCACTGGGCCATATCTGGCTGGGCATTGGCGCGATCATGCTCTCCGCGGGTATTTTTGTCATGAAACGCATGGTCAAATTCGACTTCTGAGCGTTGGGGAGCACGTCATGGACATCGTCGAAATGCTGACCCAGCGGGAATCGCTCATCGCCATTCTGGCAGCCATTTCCGCAGCCGCCATCGTCTACACCTTCGGCTCGTCCTTCATTGTCAAATCGGAAATGAAGACGCGCATTCGCCGGGTTGCTTTGGAACGCGACAAGATGCGTGCCGAGGAAATGGCACGGTTGCGGGGCCTCGCCTCCAATGGTGGGGAAGGGCGCGGCACCATCAGGCGAGCCGGCGAGACCAAGTCCTATATGAAAAGGTGGTCGAACGCTTCGACCTCAAAAGGCGTTCCAGGACGATGCGACCGTCGACAAGCTCGCCATGGCCGGCTTCCGCGGGCAGGGGCATCTGACGACGTTCCTGTTCATGCGCCTTGCCACCCCGCTCGGCATCTTCGTGTTTGCCGCGCTCTATCTGATGGTACTCGCGCCGGGCGGCCGTCCGCTCTATCTCAATCTGGTCTATGCCATTGGCGCCGGCATCGTCGGTCTGTACCTGCCCATTCTCCTGCTCAAGAACACCACCAGCAAACGCCAATTCTCCATTCGCCGCGCTCGGCCCGATTGCCTCGATCTGCTGCTGCTTTGCGTTGAGGCCGGCATGTCGATGGAGCACGCCTTCAAGCGCGTCGCCGGGAAATCGGCCAGCAAAGCGCCGAACTGGCCGAAGAGCTGACCTTGACGACGGCCGAGCTGTCCTTCCTCGAAGACCGCACCCGCGCCTATGACAATCTGGGCCGCCGCATCGGGCTGGACAATGTGCGCTCGGTGATGACCGCGCTGATCCGAGCCGACCGCTACGGCACCTCCGTCGGTCAGGCCCTGCGCGTCATGGCCGAAGAGGGCCGCGAAGCGCGCATGATGGAAGCCGAAAAGAAAGCCGCCTCCCTGCCGCCCAAGCTGACCGTGCCGCTCATCCTGTTCTTCCTGCCGGTGCTGTTCATCGTCATTCTGGCCCCCGCCGCCATCAAGATTTTTGGCCCTGCGGCGCTGCAAGCGGGGGCATGGGCTAGGCGATGTAGAGGGTCGGGCACCATCTTGCCCGTGGAGAAAAAGCCCGATCTGCACGCTCTTTCTGGCTGCTCAGATTAGCTCTTCGCAACCGTGTCCCAACGGTTCTGCTGCGTCAGCATCGAGCGCACATAGGCCATGTTGCTCTCGACCCGGTCGGGCGGCAATTCGGCGGCATAGAGCTTGCGCGCTTCATCGAACCGGCCCTGCAGGCCCACGATCAGCGCCAGATTCTGCCGTATCTTGCTGGTCGCTCCCGGCATCTGCACCGCCCGACGCAAATGTTGTTCGGCCGCGCCGAGCTCATTGGTCATGGCATAGGACAGGCCAAAATTGGCCTCGATCGAGGCCTCGCCCGGCGCCATGACCAGTGCCTGACCATAGACCTGTCGCGCCTCGGCATTGCGGCCCAATTGGTCCAGCGCCGCCCCTTTGACTAAGAGCGCATTCCAATCCGGCGCATCCGGCCGGATTACACGATCCAGCACGCCCAGTGATTGTTCAAACCGCCCATCGGCAGTCAGCGCCTTGGCATAGGCCACCACGATATCGGGGTCATTGGGATAATGACCGACGCCCTGTTCGAGCGCTGCCACTGCCTGCCCGCTTTGCCCCGCAGCGCAACGCGGCGGCATAGTGGATAATGGTGGCCTTGTCCTTAGGATTGGCGCGATAGCGCGCCGTGAGCTCGGCAATGCCCAGTTGCGGCTGCCCCGCTGCATAGCCCTGTGCCGACGCAGGAGCCCGGGTAGCGGCGCAGGCCGAAATCGCCACCATGGCCGCGCCAGCAAGCAGCGCGATGCGCAAGGGCTTGAACAAGGGGCACAATGACGACAGCACGCTAGGCACTCCTCGGGCAGTCTCGCCCGCCTCGAGAAATAAATCATTAACCCTAACAGCCCGTTAAAGCGGTATTTCGGCCGTTGTGAGCGCCGTGCCCGCCCGCTACAAATGCTGCCATAAAATCCCTGCCGGAGCCCACCATGTCGCAAGCCCAATCATTGCCCGTCATCGTTGTCGAAGAAGGACGGATCGATGCGGCAAGCCTCTCGCCAACGCGCCTTGCCCGGGCGGCGGCCAACGGCTTTTCTGGCCAGCGTGGGCGCTTGCTGGCGCTGCCGGGTGATGATGGCGCGGTGATCGGCTATCTCTTCGGCACTGGCGAAGCAGCCAATCGCGCTGCGCTGGTCATGGGCCCGGCCGGCGCGACCTTGCCCGGCGGCGACTATCACCTTGAGGGCGCTTATGGTGACCCGGTTTTGGCCGTGGTCGGCTTTCGCCTCGGCGCCTACCGCTTCACCCGTTATCGCAAGGCCGAACCCGCGCCAAATCTCACGCCACCCGCTGGCGCCGACACGGCCGAGATCGACCGGCTCGTCGAGGCCGCCACGCTCGCCCGCGATCTAGTCAATACGCCTACCAACGATCTGGGCCCCGACGCCTTCGAAGCCGCCATCCGCGACTTCGCCACCACCCAGGGCATGAGCGTTTCGTCCATTGTCGGCGATGACTTGCTCGCCGCCAATTTCCCGATGATCCACGCCGTGGGTCGCGCCGCGCCCCGAGCGCCCCGCTTGCTCGATCTGAGCTGGGGCCGCGACACCGACCCCAAGGTGACGCTGGTGGGCAAGGGCGTCACTTTCGATACCGGCGGGCTCGACATCAAATCCGCCACCGGCATGCTGCTGATGAAAAAGACATGGGCGGCGCCGCGAACGTACTGGGCTTGGCCCATGCCATTGTTTCGGCCGGCCTTGCCGTGCGCCTGCGTGTGCTCATTCCCATCGTGGAAAATGCCATTGCCGGCAATTCCTTCCGCCCCGGCGATGTGCTCACGTCCCGCAAGGGTCTCACCGTCGAAATCGGCAATACCGATGCGGAAGGCCGGCTGATCTTGGCCGATGCGCTGGCTCTGGCCGATGAGGAAAGCCCCGAGCTAATCGTGGACATGGCCACCCTCACCGGCGCCGCCCGTGTGGCACTCGGCCCCGAATTGCCCGCGCTCTATTCCACTGACGACGCCCCGGCCCGCGACCTCATGGCCGCGGGCCTGCGCGCCGACGATCCGCTCTGGCAGATGCCGCTGTGGTCGCCCTATGACGGCATGATGTCGTCCAAGATAGCCGATGTGAACAATGCCGGCAGCGGCGGCTTTGCCGGCTCGATTACTGCCGCCCTGTTCATGCGGCGTTTCGTCAGCAAGGCCAAGGCCCGGGTTCACCTCGACATTATGGCTCGGGCCCCTGAAGCCCGTCCCGGTCGCCCCCAAGGCGGCACCGATCACGGCATCCGCGCTGTCTATGATGTGCTCAAGCAGCGCTACCCTGCAAAATAGTTGACTTTGGCAACTATATAGTTGATTGTATCAATAATCAGCAGGGGCTAAAACATGTCCGTCAGTGCCGATATCGTGGAGGTTCGCGCCTTCAATCGCTTTTACACCCGCGTGATCGGCCTGCTCGAAGAGGGCATGCATAAGAGCCCTTATGGCTTGGCCGAAGCCGGGGTGATTTACGAGCTGGGCAAACGAGGTCACGCCTCGGCGGCGGTCATAGCCGACACTCTCGACATGGATCGCGGCCAGATGAGTCGCCTAACATTGAAGCTCGTCGATCAAGGCGTCGTCGCCGTGCTGCCCCGGACTACCGACAAGCGCTCTTCGCCCTTGGCCCTAACCCCCGAAGGCGACGCGGTCTATCGTCGCTTCAACGAAATGAGCGATGCCGCCATTGCCAGCGGCTTGCTCGAGCCCCTGGACGAGTTCGGCCGCCGCGACCTGCTCGATGCCATGCGGCGTATCCAATCGCTGCTTGGCGAACCCGACGATGAGCCGCTGGTCCTGCGCCCCCACCGCGTCGGCGAACTGGGTTGGCTCGTGCATCGCCGTGGTCTGCTCTATCACCTCGAGCAAGGCTGGAATGGTGAGTTCGAGGCACTGATCGCCCGCATCTATTCCGAGTACGAAGCGGCGCCCGTCACGCCGCCCAAATCGCTCTGGGTCGCCGAAATGGCCGGGCAGGTGGCTGGCTCGCTCTTCATCGTCCCCTCAGCCACCGATCCCGCCACGGCCCAATTGCGCATGCTCTATGTCGAACCCGCCTTCCGCGGCTACGGCATCGGCAAGCGCCTCGTCGAGGAAGCCATCCGCTTCTCCCGCGCCTCGGGCTATTCCAGCATCCTGCTCTGGACTCAGGACTGCCTTACGGCCGCTCGCAAGATCTACCGGGCCGCCGGCTTCACCCTCGAACGCGAAGAGCCTCACCACTCCTTCGGTGCTGACCTCAACGGTCAATATTGGCGGCTGCAGCTCAAGCCCTAGGGCACCGTCAGTGGCACTATCCCTCCGGCGTCAAATCCCCCAGCGTATGATCGATCGCCTCCACCACGCTTTCCACCTCGGCCACGCCCGATTTCGGGAACAGCAGTGGGGCTGCGGCAAAGCCGATAATAGTCAGCGCCACCAAGGCCCAGCCCGCCAGCGCCTTGTGCTTTTCGATGAAGTGGTTGGCGGTGGGCCCAAAGAAATAGAACAGCCTGCAGGGCACAAAATAGCGCCGCCCGTCCGACCAGCCCGTAGAAGATGAATGTCCATAGATCCAGGCCCGCCACCCCGCTGGTGATGGTCACCACCTTGTAGGGAATGGGCGAGATCGCGCCGATCAGGATCATCAGCGGACCATTGTCGTTAAAGCTCTGCATCAGCGAAGCAAAGCCGTCCCCGGCGCCATAAAAGGCGATGATGGCGCGGCCCACCGTGTCGAACAGGAAATAGCCCACCGCATAGCCGGCCAGCCCGCCCACCACCGAGGTCACCGTGCAGATCGTCGCCAGCCGCCACGCCCGTTTGCGGTCGGCGATGATCATCGGCGCCAGCATGATTTCGGGAAAGATCGGCAATATGCTGGCTTCGAGGAAACACAGCAGCCCCAATATCGGCTCGGCCAGCTGGTGCTTGGTCGCCAATTTCAGGCGGTCATAGAACTTGATCTTTTGCGGCGTGGCGTCGCTCATCCGGCCCCCTTGGCTGTGTGCGATGTGGGAACGGCACCAGACCGTGTTGCGCTTAACAAATCCACCCGGCGCCGGCCGCCCAGCGGATAACAATCGCGTCAGTAGCCGCGCGTCCGATCCACTACATTGATCAATGGCTTGCCTGCTTCATGCTCGGCAATTATCCGCGCATAATAGGCCACCCCGGCGGTTTCGCTGGAAATCGCCGCGATATGAGGGGTGATGTAGCAATTTTCGATCGCCCAGAGCGGGCTGTCGGCAGGCAGTGGCTCGGTTTCGAACACGTCAAGGCTTGCCGCGCCCAGCGTGCCGTCGGCCAGCGCCCGCACAATGTCGGCCTCGCGCTGATGCCCGCCCTGCGCCGCATTGATGATTACCGGCCCACCCTCGAGCCCGCCGCGCCGCAGCTTGGCAAAGGTCTCGTAATTGAGAATGCCCGTGGTCTCGGGCGTCAGCGGCAGCAGATTGACCAGAATGTCCGTGCCTGCCAGGAACGCGTCGAACTGGTCGGCTCCCGCAAAGCCTTCCACGCCTTCGATGGCTTTGGGCGTGCGGCTCCAACTGCGCAGCGCAAAACCCTGCGGCTTGAGCCGGTTGGCGGCATCCCGGCCCAATACGCCCATGCCCATTACGCCCACCACGGTCTGCGAAGCGGCGGGGGGATAAAGCTGGTCCCAACGTCGCGCAAGCTGCGCTGCGCGGAACCGGCTATAGAGCCGCTGATGCATGGTGACATGGGCCACCACATAATCGCTCATGCGCTGGCTCAGATCCTCGTCGACAAACCGCACGACTGGCACATCCGGCAGCCCGGGATGCTTGAGTAGCGCATCCACGCCCGCCCCCAGCGACAAAATGGCCTTGAGATTAGTCAGCCCGTCAAACGCCGCCGGCTTGGGCTTCCACACAAAGATATAGCGAATATCCCGGGGGTCAGAAGGCCTCGCTCTGCCGCACCACGGGATAGGGCGCCAGTGCCGCGCGCAGCTTTTCCGCCCAGCTCGCCTCGTCGACATCGGAAAGGTGCAATAGCAGCATCTTGGCCTCCTGCATTGACATGAAAAAGCCGCGCCAGAATCTGGCGCGGCCCGATCGATTGGCCGGCAGGCGGCCGCCTAAGGCGTGGCCGGCGCCGGAGCCGTCGTTGGAGCCGGAGTCGTCGTGGCAGGCGGCGGCGCGGTTGTGGTCGGCGTGCCTTCTACCGGCGTCTCCGGCTGGGTGGTTTCGGGCGTTTCTGCAGCCGTTCCAGCTCGGGGCGCCGCAGGAGCTGGCTCTGCGGCAGGGGCAGGTTCAGCAGCTGGAGCGGGCTCTGCCGCAGGGGCAGGCTCTGCCGCAGGGGCAGGCTCGGCCGCCGGAGCGGGTTCAGCCGCAGGGGCCGCTTCTTCCGCAGCAGGTGCTGCTTCTTCTGCGGCCGGGAACGGCACGGGGCTGGCTGACAGCGTCTGCAGATAGGCCGAGATGTCGGCGCGTTCCTCGGCGGTGCGCACGCCGGCAAAGTTCATCTTGGTGCCGGGGACATAGTCCTTCGGGCTGGTCAGGAAGTGGTTGAGGTTTTCATAGGTCCAGCTGTCGCCGGCATCATGGTGCGCCTTCATCCCGTCCGAATAGGCGAAGTCAGGCACGCTGCCTTCGGCACGGCCAACAATGTCATAAAGGTGTGGACCGGTCTTGTTGGGCTCGCCCTCGCCGAAATTGTGGCAGGACTGGCATTTCCGCGCCGCCGCCGCGCTGCGCTCGGCACTGGCGCTGGCCAGCAGCGTCCCCAACGGCACTTCCGGCTCGGCCGGACCGGCTTCGGCCACTGCCGTGGTCGGCTCGGCTTCGGGCAGGGCATAGCCCGGGCCGCGATCTTCGATGGGATGATAGATGGCTTCGGCAACGAGACCGACACCCATGACAAACAACAGGGTGCCCAGAACGGCGCCCATGATCTTGTTAAGCTCGAACGAATTCATTTGGTCTTCCTGCCAGTCCATCCCCTGCGGACGTCAGCCGTGCCCCGCTCAACTTTCGATTATCCCAAAGGAAATCGCCTCAACGGCCGGGCCCGACGCGCGGAAGATAGTCGCAAAAAGGCGTTAGGTGCAACAGGGCAAAGCCCGGTTGCGACAATTCCTCCACCCTCTTCTGGGCTGTCATGCCGCCTCCGGCGAATTGACACCCGATCCGCCCGGGTTCAAAAGCCATCAGCCGATAGACCTACGGACAGTGTCATGACGAAAAGATCGCCTTCCGGGGTGAGCCGGGCGCCTTCAGCCACGCCGCCGCCGCCAATGTCTTCCCCCATGACGAGGTGATCGGCTGCGTGACCTTCGAGGAAACCATTGCTGCCGTGCAGAACGGCAAGGCTGATTTCGCCGTGGTGCCGGTGGAAAACTCGCTCTATGGCCGCATCACCGATATTCACCACCTGCTGCCCGAAAGCGGCCTTTTCATCATCGGCGAGACCTATCTGCGCGTCGAGATGAACCTGCTCGCGGTGCCCGGCGCTACGCTGGACGATATCAAAGCGGTGCAGTCGCTCTCGGTCGCGCTCGGCCAATGCCGCAAATTCATCTCTGATCACGGCTTCCGCACCATCAACGCGGTGGATACGGCCGGCTCGGCCCGCGAAGTCGTGGAAAAGGCCGATAAATCCGTCGCCGCCATCGCCTCCCGCTTTGCCGGGCAGATTTATGGCCTCAACGTGCTGGCCTCCAATATCGAGGATGCCGAGCACAATACCACCCGCTTCCTCGTGCTCTCGCGCGAGCAGAAAGAGGCCGCGCCCGGCGACGTTAAAACCACTTTCGTCTTCCGCGTCCGCAACGTGCCCGCCGCGCTTTACAAGGCCATGGGCGGCTTTGCGACCAATGGCATCAATATGACCAAGCTCGAAAGTTACATGGTCGGCGGCGCCTTCACCGCCACCCAATTCTATGCCGATATCGAGGGGCACCCCTCCGACGCGGGCGTGCAGCATGCTTTTGAGGAATTGGGCTTCTTCACCGATTATTTCCGCGTGCTCGGCGTCTATCCCAAGAACGAATTGAAATAGTTTTTTTGGCGCATACCTCCTAGCCTCCTCCTATCAGGGGAGCTAGGAGGGGATACTCCGATCTCGCAGCAGACTCGTCGGGCCTCAACTCTGCCCGCGATAATCCTCAATCAACCGCCAGCACCCATCAAACGGCTCAAAACTCAACACCCCGAGCTGCCCAAATCGCTCCACGATCTCCCCTGATCGTCTCCCCCTCCGAATTGCCGTCAAAGCGCACATGCTGCCAATCCACCGCCCATTGATTGGCTCGGCTCTGGTTGAATTCCATATCCAGATATTCCAGCTCGACATCCGGATTGCTATCCCGTGCCTGCATCGAGGCGCGGCTGACCCAATAATAATCCATCATGCCGATCGGAAAATCGGCATAGTCCTCGCTCGCCACGGTGCTCGTCGCCCTGTCTTTCACCACAGTGATTTCCGGCGCGCTATATTTGAGGCGCACCGCATCGGAAATCGCCATGGCGCCCATCAGCGCGCTAAAATCTTCATCCTTGCAGGCCGCCGCCGCTGTTTCTGAGCGCGTAAGTATCGGTCTCGCTCAGTGCCGCCGCTGCCTCGCCATGGATGCGGGCCGCCTGCGCGCTGCTCGTCGCCAGCCCCAAAACTACCGCAACGCCAATAATCACTGCTTGTTTGTTCACGCCATGCTCCCTCGGGCAAGTAGTTCTGCCTGCAATTGTTTAGCCGCCCCTTTGCGGCGGGAAAAGGGCCTGCCGGATTGACACTACCTCGCTCCCCGCTATGGTCCGCAGCCAAATGCCCAAGAGGATGATGAACTGATGTCGCACGCCGATCTCGCCGCCACAATCGACGCCGCCTTCGAGGCCCGCGCAGAGATCAACATTTCGACCAAAGGCGAAGTGCGCGAGGCCGTCGAGACTGCCTTGGCCCTGCTCGATAGTGGCCGGGCCCGCGTTGCCGAAAAGATCGACGGCAAGTGGCAGGTCAATCAATGGCTCAAAAGGCCGTGCTGCTCTCCTTCCGCCTCAATGACAATAAGCTCATCGAAGGCGCCCCCGGCGGCTCCTCCTATTGGGACAAGGTGCCCACCAAATTCGAAGGTTGGGGCGAAAACCGCTTCCGCGACGCCGGCTTCCGCGCCGTGCCGGGCGCCATCGTCCGCCACTCCGCCCATATCGGCAAGGGCGTGATCCTCATGCCCAGCTTCGTCAATCTGGGCGCGTTCGTCGATGAAAACACCATGGTCGACACTGGGTCACCGTCGGTTCCTGCGCCCAGATCGGCAAGAACGTCCACATTTCGGGCGGCGTCGGCATTGGCGGCGTGCTCGGAGCCGCTCCAGAGCCGGCCCCGTCATCATCGAAGACAATTGCTTCATTGGCGCTCGTTCCGAAGTTGTGGAAGGCGTCGTGGTGGGCGAGGGCGCAGTGATCTCCATGGGCGTCTTCATCGGCGCCTCCACCAAGATCGTTGATCGCGCCACCGGCGAAATCCACATCGGCAAAGTGCCGCCCTATTCGGTCGTGGTCTCGGGGAGCCTGCCCGGCAAACCCCTCCCCAACGGCAATCCCGGCCCCTCGCTCTACTGTGCCGTCATCGTCAAAACTGTCGACGCCCAGACCCGCAGCAAAACCGGCATCAACGAATTGCTCCACGACTAGGAATCACGTCCCTCTCTGAATTAAACTCCCGCGCCGGGCATTTCCGCCCGGCCGGATGATTCTGAGGGGGACATCATGGATTTCCAGGCACTCTACACCACCACGGCCGGCCGCGTGTCGCGCAAGACCCGGTGGATTGGCGTGATTATTCTGGCTGTTGCCGGCATCGTGCTGACTTTGCTGCTGGGCGCAATTGGCCTCGGGCCCACCGCTAGCAGCGCCGGCTGGGGCTCGCTGCTGGTGACTTTGCTGCTGCTCTATCCAAGCTATTGCCTGTCGCTCAAGCGCCGGCAGGATCGCGGCAATAATGGTCTTGATCTCAAAATCCTGCTCGGCCTGTCGCTGCTGAGCTCGGTGTTGCAAACCTTGGGCATTGGCATCACCGCCACCGATATCGGCAATGGCGTCATGGTGCCCGCACCCGCCGGCTGGTTCTCCTTCCTGCTGCTGGCAATCGGCGTCTATGCCCTCTACATGCTGGTGCAGCTCGGCTTCCTGCGTGGCACTATCGGCAGCAACGCTTATGGCGCCGACCCGGTGGCCAATCCGGCCACGACCTGATCATCAAGAAACGGGATTGTCTCGTGACTGACATTGCTGCGGACGATCCCGTCCAGCTTCTCAAAGCCCTGATTGCCTGCCCCTCGGTGACCCCCGAACCGGCCGGCGCATTGGACGTGCTCGACACGGCCCTCACCAGCCCGGGTTTCACCACCACACGCCTGCGCTTTGAGGGCGACGGCTCCTATCCCGTCGACAATCTTTTCGCCATTCGCGGCGATGGCGACCGAAGCCTACTCTTTGCCGGCCATACCGATGTGGTGCCGCCCGGCGATCTGGCTGATTGGACCGCCGATCCGTTCACCCCGCGCGAGGCCGATGGCAAGCTCTATGGCCGTGGCGCCGCCGACATGAAATCGGGCATCGCCGCCTTCATTGCGGCTGCAGCATCCATACCCGCCGACGCCGGTACGATTATGCTCGCCATCACGAATGACGAGGAAGCCGACGCTATCAACGGCACCGACAAACTCATGGCTCGGGCCAAGGGGCAGGGCCACAGTTTCGATTTCGCCATTGTGGGCGAACCCAGTTCGGCCACCTTGCTTGGCGACAGCATCAAGATCGGCCGGCGCGGCTCCTTCTCGGGCCTCATCACCGTTGAGGGCGCGCAGGGGCACGTCGCCTATCCGCACAAGGCCAACAATCCCCTGCCAATTCTCGCTGGCATCGTCACCGCCCTCAGCGACACGCAGATCGATCAGGGCAGCGAGCATTTTCCCACGACCAATCTCGAAGTCACGACGATCGACGTCGGCAATCCCATTTCCAACGTCATCCCGGCCCGCGGCACGATCCGCTTCAACATCCGCTATAACGACCTGTGGACGCCCCAGACCCTGACCGAGTGGGTGCGCGATCGCATCGCCAGCGTCGACGCCAACGACACCGGGATTCGCTTCGAGGTCTCCGGCACGCCCTCCCGCTCCTTCCTCTCCCCACTAAGCGCGGATGTCGAAACCCTCTCCGCGACCATCGAATCGATCACCGGCCGGCGCCCCGAACTTTCCACCGGCGGCGGCACGTCCGATGCCCGTTTCATCGCCCAATATGGCCCCGTGGTCGAATGCGGTCTGGTCGGCCCCTCCATGCACAAGGCCGACGAGCATATTGCTCTCGATGATCTGACCGGCCTCACCGAAATCTACCGCGCCTTCATGACGCGCTTTTTCGCCGGTGCCGCCGCATGAAGCTCTGGGCCGCCCTCGCCAATGCCTTTGCCGGCTGGGTCAAAATCGCTCGGGGCGACGCCGATTGGCGTATCCATTTCGCCTTCACTGCGCCCGGGCTGGTCACGGCAATTCTCATCTATTTCTTCTTCGCCTTCCTCGCCGTAGCCTTCTGCCTCGATGAATATCGGCATGCCGGGCCTGCCCGGCATTGCCAGCGCTCATCGTGCAGGGCCTGTCGCTGGCCGCGCTCGCCCTTGCCATTCAGGGCACCAAGGCCATGCTCAAATCCCCCCAACCCATGCTCGATCTGATGGTGCCGGGCACTTATGTGCTGGTTTTCTATCTGGTCGCTGGCGCGATTCTCTCGCTGATCGGCGGGCCCGTCCTGCTGCTGCTCTGGATCGCGCTGGGCTATTTGCTCTATCGCCTGGCCCGCGTCACTGACCACTTGGAGCCTCGGCATTTCCCTCGCCTTTGCAGTTTTAACCGTCCTGCTGCTTGTCGGCATGCCGGTGACGCTTTACATGCTGTCCAACCCCGCCACTCCTCCCGTCTAGAACCCGAGACAGCTTTTGGCCCAATCGACCTCGACCTTTCTCGAAGAACTGATGAACGCGGCACGTGGTTGCTTCGCCCTCTTGGTTGGCAATCGACAGGCGCCAACTCGGTTCTGATTTCAGCCAGCGCGGCCTAATCGGCAGCCTCATCGCCACTACCATCGCCATTGGCTTGGCCGGTTTCGGCCCGGTGCTGATCGGTGTGCCGCTGCCCTCGGGCGCCGCCACCCAATCCATCGTGGTCAATGCCGTGCTTTTCGCTGCGCAAGCCGCCACCGGCTTTCTCGCTTTGCGCCAGATGGGCCGGCAAGATGGCTTCATACCTTATCTGGTGGCGTCCAATTGGGTCACCCCGGCCTCGGCCGTCCTGCTGTTGCTCTCGACCCTGCTGGGCCCGCTGGGCGTCGTCATCCTCGCCCTTGTGGTCATCCCGGCGCTGGCGACCTTCATCAATATCGGCCGCTTCATCGTTACGCTGACACCTCTGCAGATCGGTGTTCTGTTCGTTTCGCAAGCCGTCGGCGTGTTTTTGGCCCCGGCCGTCGTCGCCATTCTCTTCGTGCCGCCCGCGGCGGTCTAATAGTCCACTCGGGTCAGATAAAGTCCATCCGACGGCGCCATGGCGCCACAGCGCTGGCGATCTTTCGCATCCAGCGCCGCCCGCAAATCTCGCGGCTTCCACTTGCCTTCGCCCACGAGCTTGAGCAGAGCCCACCATGGAGCGCACCTGATGGTGCAAGAAGCTCCTTGCGCTGGCCGTGATCACGATATGCTCTGTCTCCCGCCGCACCGCAAAGGCATCCAGTGTGCGCAGCGGCGACTTGGCTCGGCATTCGGCCGAACGGAACGTGGTAAAATCATGCGTCCCCGGGATCATCCCAGCGGCTCGGTCCATCGCATCGGCATCGAGCGGCATCGGCAAATGCCACACATGATTGCGCTCGATCACCGGCGGCGCCTGCCGGTTGAGTATCCGATATTCATAATGCCGCGCCTTGGCCGAAAACCGTGCCTCGAAATCATCCCCCACCGCCTCGGCTTCAATGATCGCCACCGGATCGGGCCGCAAATGATAGTTCAGCGCCTCGCGAATGCGGAACGGGTCCCATGCCTTGCTGAGGTCAAAATGCACCACCGGCCCAGCCCATGCACGCCCGCATCGGTCCGCCCCGCCGCCTGCGTGGTCACGGCCTCCCCACAAAACCTCTCGATCGCCTCTTCCAGCGCCTGTTGCACACTCGGCCGGCTGGTCTGCCGCTGCCAGCCCGAAAAGGGCGTGCCGTCATATTCCACTGTGAGCTTGTAGCGCGGCATGGCTACTGGACAATCCCCGGCATGGTCCCAGCCCCGCGCAAAAACGTCGCCGCATCCATGGCCGATTTGCCCTCGCGCTGCACCTGCACCAGCCGCACGGCCCCGCTGCCGCAGGCAATGGTCAAATCCCCCAGCACTGTCCCCGGCGCGCTGAAACCCTCTGCCGAGCTTGACCGCAACACCTTGACCCGCACCGGCTTGCCACCTAGCTCCACCTCGAACCACGCCCCCGGAAAGGGCGAGAGCCCCCGAATATGGTTATGCACGTCACCCGCCGGCCGCGACCAATCGATCCGGCTCTCGGCCTTTTCGATCTTTTTGGCATAGGTGGCGCCGTCTTCCGGCTGTGGCTTGAAGTCCAGACTCCCCGCTCCAGCGCCGCCAGCGCGCGGCCCATCAGGTCAGCGCCGACCCGCATCATCTGGTCGTGCAATTCGCCCGCAGTCATGTCCGGCCCGATAGGAATGACCTCGCCCACAGCCACCGCGCCGGTATCGAGCCCTTCATCCATCTGCATCACCATGACGCCGGTCTGGCTATCGCCCGCCATCACCGCCCGTTGGATCGGCGCCGCGCCCTGCCAGCGCGGCAGGAGCGAGCCATGCAGGTTGAGACACCCCATGCGCGGCGCCTCAAGAATCGCCTTGGGCAGCAGCAGCCCATAGGCAACGACAATGGCAACATCGGCATCATGCAGCGCAAACACGCCCTGCTCATCCAGCCCCTTGAGGGACTTGGGCGTAAACACCGGAATGCCGAACCCCTCGGCCGCCTCATGCACCGGTGACTTGCGCTCGGCCTGTCCGCGCCCCGCCGGCTTTGGCGCCCGCGTATAGACCGCCACCACTTCATGGCCGGACGAGACGATCTCGGTCAGCGTGGGCACGGAAAATTCAGGCGTACCCATGAATACGACGCGCATAGTCACTCTACTCCGGTGGCACGACCTCCCCCTCGACAAGCTCAGGATGAGGTCTACGGGGTAGGCTGCGCTGTCTCAGTAGACCTCATGGTGAGCCTGTCGAACCACGAGGTCGTGGCACTACCCAGCCATCCGCTTGGCAGCCTTGTCGAACTTCTTGATCACCCGGTCGCGCTTCAGACGGCTCAGATAATCGATATAGAGCACGCCATCGAGGTGATCGAGTTCATGCTGGATACACACGGCAAGCTTGCCCTCGGCATCCTTGACCACTTCCTTGCCGTCCAGATCGGTATATTTCACCGTTACCGCACTGGGCCGCTCCACCTCGTAGAACAGCTCGGGAATGGACAGGCACCCTTCCTCGGTCACCTGCATTTCCTCACCGAATTTGGTGATTTCGGGATTGATCAACACCATGGGATCGGGCGTTTCCCCCTCGGGCGCCGAGTCGATCACCACTATGCGCCTCATCACGCCGATCTGGGGTGCGGCCGAGCCAATGCCGGGCGCGTCATACATGGTGTCGAGCATGTCCTTGGCCAGCGTCTTGATCTCGTCATCGACCTCGATGATGGGGTCGGCAACAGCGCGCAGGCGCGCATCGGGAATGACAAGAATGGGGCGGATAGCCATGGGTGATTGTCCAGCGAAACAGGATTTGCCTTTCGATATGGTATTTTCCGCCTCTGGGTCAACTCCGGAGCGGAACCGCACTGCGCCAACCTCGTTGCCGATGTAGCTGCAGGAGAACGCAAATGGACCCGATTTATGCCGGCGGCTGCTGCTGCGGGGCAGTTCGCTACCAGATCGAAGGCGAACCCGATGTGGTGGGGCTGTGCCACTGCGCCGATTGCCGGCGCGAAACCGGTAGCTCGTTTCTGGCCTATGCGGATTGGCCTCGAAGACGTTTTTCCAGCACCGGCGCCTATGCCACCTATGAGGGCCGCAGCTTTTGCTCCCATTGCGGCGCGCCGGTCTTTCACCTGTCCGAAGATCGTGCCGAAATCGTGCTGGGCTCGCTCGACGCCGTGCCCAGCCCGTTCATGCCCTCCCGCGAAGGCTGGACCATTCGCCGCGAGCACTGGCTGACGGCCCTTCCGGGCGCCGGTCAATTCCCCGCGACCCACTCTGAGTTGGAACATTCCGCGAACACGCGAATCGTGGTACAAGAGGGGCATGGACAATGTGCTCTTTCTCCTCGGCGATTTTCCCGTGACCCGAGCGCAGGCAGCAATCGGCGCGGTCATCGTGCTGGCGCTGCTGCTCGTTGTGGTGCTGGTTGGCGTCATGCGGGCCAGCGCGCAACGCGCCTCCGAAGCCGCCGGGCAGCTGGCTGAACAGTTGCGCGCGGGCTTTCTCGACCAGCTCGCTGATCGTGACGCCCGCATTCAGGCGCTGGACCATCAGGTGCGCGTCGAGCGCGAGCGAGGTGCCGACCTGCTCTGACCGCGAACGCGAGAAAACCGCCGAGCTATTGACCGAAGTTTCCGGCTTGCGCGCCCGCATGGCCGAACAGGCCAAGCAAGAGCAGGCTAATCTGGCCCGCTTCCTCGATGCCCGCCAGCAGATGACCGACGAGTTCAAATCCATCGCCGGCGACGTCCTCAAGACCCATAGCGAGACCTTCTCCAAACAGAACCGCGAGCAGGTCGATGTGCTGCTCAAGCCGCTCAATGAGAAGATCGTCGAGTTCCGGGGCGATCTCTCCCGCGACCGCACCACCATGGCTGAGCAGATCCGCGCCCTCGCCGCCAGCAATCTGCAGATCACCACCGAGGCCAACAATCTCACCTGCGCCCTCAAGGGCAATGCCCAATCCTGTGGCGCCCGGGGCGAGATGATCCTCTCCACAATTCTGGAACGCTCCGGCCTGCGCGAGGGCGAGCAATTCGTCACCCAGCAGAGCCACACCGCCGAAGACGGTTCGCGCGTCCGCACCGATGTCGAAGTGCTGATGCCCAATAATGATCGGCTGGTGATCGATTCCAAGGTCTCGCTGACGGCCTTTGAAGCCTATACGTCAAGCGAGGACGATGCCCGCCAGCAGCATTTGCAGGCCCATATCACCTCGATCCGCACCCATATCCGCACTCTGGGCGAAAAGACCTATCAGCGGCACGCCCAATCCAAGATGGACTTCGTGATGATGTTCGTGCCCATCGAATCCGCTTTAGCCGCCGCCATGCAGGCCGATCCGCAATTGGTCGAATTCGGCATGAGCCGGGGCGTCATGCTGACCACGCCCACCACGCTAATGACCGTGTTACGCACCGTGCGTAATGTCTGGGATATCGAAAAACGCCACCAGAATGCCGAGGAAATCGCCTCCCGCGCCGGCAGCCTTTACGACAAGGTCGTGGGGTTCCTCGCCACCATGGACAAGATGGGCACCCATATCGATCGCGCTCAGCAGAGCTTTGCCGATGCCAAGAGCCAATTGGCCGGCAAGGGCAGCGTCGTCCGCCGAGTCGAGATGCTGCGTGAACTGGGCGCCAAATCCAGCAAGCCATTGCCCCCGGCTGGGACGGTGGCTCCGAGGATGTGCGCGTGCTGCGCCCGGTCGGCGAGGAGCCGGGCGACCTCTCCTGACTTTGTCGTGCACCCGTCGAACCTCTGGCCGCGCTCCTGCGTTGTACAGCTACGCAGCTGATCAACATGGGAGACGACAATGGCTCAGCATCATGACCATCACGGCACCATGGTGCCGCAACAGACCAATTTCGACAATGCCGATCAGCCCGGCATCGCTCAGCCCTATAGCCAGAGCGAGATCGAAGACCTGCTCTATGGCGATGACCGCTCCGCAGCAGAACGCTTGGCCCGCCTGCGCGAATTGCGCGACGAAGCCAGCATCCGCGAGAGCGGCGATTGGGGCGATCAGGACCCCGCCGCCATGCTCGACGAGCTCGACCGCGCCATCGATGAATTGAGCGCCACCCTCGCCAACGCTGACGACACCAACGACTATGCCGTTCTCGACGCCCCACTCGACCGCAATCCAGACGACCATCTGGACGCGCTCTCCCCGATAATGAGGAGGCCCGCCGAGCCATCGAAGGCGACCCGGAAGAAGAATTCTTCGAGGAGGATGACTTAGGCCCCATCGAGGAAACCCCTTGGGACGGCAGCGATGAATTCCACCCCGAAAAGGATTTGCACTAAGCGGGCGTAACAATTTCGCGATGGTCATGCCCTTGACCGCTACGCGGCACTATCCTGCCCCAACAGGAGGAGGATAGCATGACCAAACGCGACCCTGCCGAGCAGCCGCAGATCACCCGAGAGATGATCGCGCTGTTTGATGACTATACCCATCTTTCGCTCGATCGCCGCAGGTTCATGGACAATCTGGCCAAGCTGGCTGGCTCCATGGCTGCCGCCACCACGGCCGCCGGCCTCATGGCCTCCAATGCCCGTGCCCGGGGCCTCACCGCCGAAACCGATGAGCGCCTCGACATTTCCGACATCACCTATCCCGGCGCCGATGGCGATATGCAGGGATATCTCGTGCGCCCCAAGACCGGTGGCCCCTATGGCGCCGTCATCGTCATTCACGAAAATCGCGGTCTCAACGCCCATATCAAGGACGTCGCCCGCCGCGTCGCCCTCGAAGGCTTCATCGCGCTGGCGCCCGACTATCTCTCCGACCGAGGCGGCGCCCCTGCCAATGAAGATGATGCCCGCGCCCTGTTCTGGCAATCTAGATCCAGCCGCGGTCGCCGCCGATGGTGTCGCCACCATCGCCTATCTCAAGACTTTGGATGGTTCGAACGGCAAGGTCGGCGCCATGGGCTTCTGCTGGGGCGGCGGCACCGTCAATGCGCTCGCCGTTGCCTCGCCCGATTTGGCCGCCGGCGTCGCCTATTATGGTGGCCAGCCAGCCGCAGCCGACGTTCCCAAGATCAAGGCGCGCCTGCTGTTGCATTATGCCGGGCTCGATGATCGCATCAATGCCGGCATCCCGGCTTATGAGGAGGCCCTCAAATCCGCTGGTACCGATTACCAGCTCTTCGTCTATGAAGGCGTCAATCACGCCTTCAACAACGAAACCAGCACCGCCCGCTACGACAAAGCCGCCGCTGACCTCGCATGGTCGCGCACCATCGGCCTGTTCAAGGAGGCCCCGGCCTGATCGCATAAATCCGAGCTGGGCTTCCCCAACAGGGTGCCAAAAATCTAGATCTCGGTCCGCGCCTTGAGCGCCCGGCTCAGCGTGCCTTCATCGAGATAATCCAGCTCCCCGCCCACCGGCACGCCGTGGGCGAGGCGCGTTACCTTGGCGCCCGATCCGGCGAGCCGATCGGTGATGTAATGGGCCGTGGTCTGCCCCTCGACCGTGGCATTGACCGCCAGCACGACCTCGCGAAATTCCCCCGCCCGAGCCAGTAGTGCTTTAATCGTCAGGTCTTCTGGTCCCACGCCATCCAGCGGCGACAATACGCCGCCCAGCACATGATATTTGACCGCCCCAACCCCGGCGCGTTCCAGCGCCCACAGGTCCGCCACATCCTCGACGACAATCAGCATGCCGCTTTCATTGCGGCGCGGGTCGGCGCAGATCGAGCAGGGGCTGACCGTATCGACATTGCCGCAGACTTCGCAGCTGCGCACGGCAATCACCGCCTGGTCCAGCGCCGCCGAAAGCGGAATCATCAGTTGTTCTTTTTTCTTGATCAGCTGCAGTACTGCCCGCCCGGCCGAGCGCGGCCCCAGCCCCGGCAACCGCGCCAGCAGCTGGATCAATTGTTCAATCTCAGGTCCGCCGGAGGCCATGTTTGTCACCACTGAGCGTGTTTCCCACCGCCCTTTGTGGGAGAGGGACAGAAATTCTGCATTCAGCAGAATTTCAGGGTGAGGGGTACTGCGCTCACCCATGCTTGAATGTTTGTGGGCGCAACCCCTCATCCAGCGCTGCGCGCAACCTCTCCCACAAGGGAGAAGCCCAAAACCTAAAACGGAAACTTCATGCCCGGGGGATCGGGAGCCCCGATGTCACTTCTGCCATGCGCTGCTGCATTTCGGCTTCGCTCTTGGCCTTGGCATCATTATGCGCCGCCACGATCAAATCCTCGAGCACCTCGACATCGTCTTCCTTGAACAGACTCGGGTCGATCTTGACGCCCTTGAGGTCACCCTTGCCGGATAGCGAAACCACCACGAGGCCACCGCCCGAACGACCTTCCACCACGAGATTGGCAAGGTCAGCCTGCATGGCCTCCATCTTGCCTTTCATCTCGCTGGCGGCCTTCATCATGCCCATAATGTCTTTCATTCGTCGTCCTCTTCTGGTGGGGGCGGTGGCACGTCAGGCGCCGCTGCGGCGGCCTCTTCGCGCACGGTCACATTGACCACCTTGGCCCCGGGAAATGTCTCGAGAATAGCTTTGACCAACGGGTCCTCATGAGCGGCGGCATGCGCCGCCTCGACCTTTTTGGCCTGTTCCTGCTTGAGGGTCAGCCCTTCGGGCGGCTTGCTCGAAACGGTGATTAGCCAGCGCTCGCCGGTCCGGGCCTGCAGCCGCGCCGAAAGCGTAGCGATAATGCCGAGATCGGCCCCATCGGCCAGCGCCACCTCGATCCGCCCCTGCTCGGAACGAAATCGGCCGCATTGAGCCTTCCAGCGCCATGCGCACAATAATGTCGCGCTTGGCGCCTGCCAGTGCGATCAAATCCTTATAGCTGCCCACGCTGGCCAGAGCCGGCGCCGCCAGTGGCTTCTGCACTGGCGCTACTTGTGGCTGCAACGATGCCTGCGGCTGCCCTGGCTGCGGCGCCACCGCCTCGGTGCGTACAATCTGCGGCGCTTCCACCCGCATGGCAGATGAGCCACCCGAGGGCCCGCGCGGCATCATCCCATTGCCCTGCGGCAGGGCAGGGGCCGGCGTCGGCTGATTGCTCAGCCGCGCGATCAACTCGTCTGGGCTGGGCAAATCAGCGGCATAAGCCAGCCGGATCAGCGCCATTTCGGCGGCCTGCAATCCATTATTGGCCCGCGCGACTTCGTCATGCCCCTTGAACAAGATCTGCCGGGCCCGCGTCAGCGCCCGCATGGAGAGCTTGCCGGCAAATTCGGCGCCGCGCACCCGCTCGTCCGGCGTCAGCGACATATCCTCGGCCGCCGCCGGAACCACTTTGATGCGGGTCACCAGATGGGTGAAATCGGCCAGATCGGCAATCAACGTCTGCGGATCGGCGCCCATGTCATACAGCGCCCGCATGGTCTCGATGGCCTCGCCAATGCGCCCACCCAAAACCTCTTCGAACAGATCAATGATCCGCGCCCGGTCACCCAGCCCCAGCATGGCCTTGACCGTCGCTGCCGTTACCGTGCCATTGCCATGGGCGATGGCCCAGTCGAGCAGGCTCAGATTATCGCGTGCCGAGCCTTCGCCCGCCCGCACGATCATCGCCAGTGCCTCGGGCTCAAACCCGATGCCTTCCTGCGCTAGGATCGATTCTGAGATAGCTCGACATGATTTCGGGCGTAATTCGCCTCAAATCAAACCGCTGGCAGCGGCTCAGAATCGTCACCGGCACCTTGCGGATTTCGGTGGTGGCGAAAATGAATTTTACATAGGGCGGTGGCTCCTCCAGCGTCTTCAGCAGCCCGTTAAAGGCGGCCGTGGAGAGCATATGCACCTCGTCGATCACATAGACCTTGTAGGGTGCCGAGGCCGGCGCGTATTTCACCGAGTCGATGATTTCGCGGATGTCGCCGATGCCGGTATTGCTGGCGGCGTCCATCTCGATGACGTCGACATGGCGCCCCTCGATAATGGCGCGGCAATGCTCGCCCTCTACGCTCAGATCAAGCGTGGGGTGCGGCCCGCTGGCGTCTTCATAATTGAACGCCCGCGCCAGAATGCGCGCCGTCGTGGTTTTGCCCACGCCGCGCACGCCGGTCAGGATAAAGGCGTGGTGGATGCGGTTTTGCGCAAAGGCATTGCCCAGCGTCTGCACCATGGCATCCTGGCCAACCGGGGTGGTGAAGTCACGCGGGCGATATTTGCGGGCGAGAACGAGATAGGGCGATGTCGTAGCGTCAGCCATCGTGCCCTTCCGCATCGGTTGAATGGAATCTGCCTAGAGCCATTTGGCCATCATAGGCATGGCAGCGTTTCCACCAAAAGTGGATACCGGTTTTGCGGATCGGTACGCCACAGGAAAACACAGTAGGAGGCTGGCATCGACCCGTGAAGGTCTCGTTGGGGCTGCTTCCTTCCGGACCTGACCCGGTTGGCGAGGAACACGTCCGCGCCAACCTCCCGCTCGCTATATGCGAATAAAATGTGCCCTTGGCAAGACCTCAGGGCACTTGTTGATAGGCTTTGGGCGGATGCACCAGCGTCACCAGCACGACCGAGATCAGCATTAGCAGATACCACGAGCCCAGCTTGCTCCAGCTCACCAGCGACCAGCCATCGACCTGATCGGGATATATCCAGGCCCACGACCGGTACCGATATTCTCCCCGATCCAGATGAACAGCGCGACCAGCAGGAACGCCGGGAGCATCGGCATGCGATGGCGGAAGCGGAATACCCGGTAATGCATGGCACTGCGGAAGTAGAGCAGTCCCACCACAGCGAACAGCACAAAGCGGAAATCGAAAATGAAGTGGTGCGAAAAGAAGTTGATATAAATGGCCAGCGCCAGCAGCACTGTCGCCCATACCGGTGGGTAGTGAGAAAACCTTATGTCGAAAATCCGCTGGATGCGCGCCATATAGGAGCCGACACAGGCATACATGAAGCCCGAAAACAGCGGCACGCCACCGATCCGGAACAGCGCCTCCTCGGGATAAATCCACGATCCCGCTGCTGTCTTGAACAGCTCCATGCCGGTTCCCACCACATGGAAAATCAGGATCACCTTGGCTTCGCTCAGCGTTTCGAGCCGAAACACCAGCATGCCGATCTGGATCAGCAGCGCCGCCAAAAACCAGAAATCGTAGCGGGCCAGCCCGATCTCGGGCCACCACAGCCGGGTCACCGAGATCATGCCCAGCATCAGCCCGCCAAACAGGCACGCCCGAGCCTGTTTCAGCCCGAAGACCAGAAATTCCACTGCCCCATCGGCCAGCCGCCCACGCGGCAGCCGCGCCAGCACTGCATGCGCCGCCGCGTCGATCCGCGCTTCCAAACTCGTAAATTGGCCCAAGCTTTCCGCCCCTGCTCCCACAGCAAGCAGCTTATGCCTTATCAAAGTGCGCGCAATTGTGGCCGGGCGCGTGTCGTGCCCGGCCCTGCGAAAACCTTATTTCCGCGGATCGAACGCTTCCGGCGCAACCACCAGCGGTGTGGTAAAGCTGTTGGCGATCTGCGCCCAGTCGACAAATTTGAAATTGCTTGAGGCGACTTCGCCATCTAGTCCATTGAGGTCTCCGGCATAGCCGTCCTGGGTCACGAACAGCCCGTTTTCGAACCCCGGAAGCCCCATCGAGATCACATCGGCCCCGTCGCTTTCCTGCACCGCATCCATTGCGCCTGCCGCCGCCACCCAGAACGAGCCGAGTAGTTCAAGCGTGTCGCCGATGGCGAAGGCGGCAAAGCTGTCGTCATAGGGCGCGTCAGGCACCCCGCCTTCGCCATGCGCACCACCCCGGCTCGAAGCCAGCAGATATTTGACCCCATCGGCCCCGTAATAGATCGTCAGCCCCTCGACATCGCGCGAAATGACGCTGTCGGGATTGTTGAAGGGGCTCTTGGCCGAGCTGCGCGTGGCATAGACCAGCTTGGGCTCGCCCCCGCTGACCGGGACCTGCCAGATGCCTACATCTTCCCGGCCCGCATAGATCACGCCCGTCGTCCGGTCGATCACGCTGCCCTCAAATTGCGGGCTGAAATCGAGCAGCGCGTCATCCTCGTTTTCACTGAACAGGTCTTGCCCGTTCTGCGTCGCCGGTGCGCGGAAATCATGGTCCAGTTCGGCATGAACGCCATCGGCAGTCGCCACCAGCTTGAATACACCAACCGTCGGTTGATGCCGCTGCGTGCCCACGACCCACACTGTGCCGCTCGCCTTGTCGTTCCAGTGGCCAGCCCATAAACGGTGTTCTGGTCATCCACCGGATTATCTTCGGTTTCTGCTACACCCGGCAAATAACGCGTCGGGAAAGCCCGTGCCGCTGCCGGGTCGGTAATCTCGCTCAGCGGTTCGGCGGCATCGGCATCGATGCGATAGGCGCGGATGATATCGAGCCCACGATCAGCCCCCACAATGATATCGGCCGTGCTGCCATCGGCCAGCGCGAAGCCATAGACCACGTCGACATTGTTGATCCGCCCATCCTCGGCTGGCAGCACGATCTGCTTGAGCGCGCCATCGAGCCCATAAACCCGAATGCCGCCATTCTTGACCGCCGTGACCACCAGGCTGCGCGCCGGATCAGTGGGGTGTACATAGATTGCCGGATCATCCGCATCGGCGTCGGCATCCGCTTCGGTCAGCACTGGCGTCTGCAACACCGGGGTCACCTCGGCAACGCTCCAGTCGGCTGCCATTGCGGGCAGTATTGTCAGCAGCGAAACGGTACACAGCACTGCGCTCAGCGTCTTCATATCAGCCTCCATGACGCCACCGCGCCGCTGGGCGGCAGTCATGGTCCGGCAATGTAACGGGCCGATGACAAGTCCGTGCGCAACCAGCTTGCGCTTTACCGCCATCCCTGCGCGGGTTAATCCGGTCCCCATTGATTTGGACTGACCCTGCCGGAGCCCTTAATGGCCAGACGCCGCCCCACCTCCTTGCGCACATCCGAACAGGACGTTGCCGCATCCAAGCGCGCCCCGCAGACGCCCCAGACTCAGTCGCCGGCCTTTCGCCTGGCCTTTGCTGACGATGATTTCCTCACCTCCGAGGATAATCGCGGCATCCGCTTCCAGCTCGAATATCAAAAAACCGAACACCGCCTGCGCGAACACGGCATCAATTCCACCGTCGTACTGTTTGGCGGCGCGCATTCCTGAGCCCGGCAAGCCTGCCCGGGCCGCCAAAAACGAGACGCAGAAGAAAAATCTGGAACTGGCCTCTCGTTATTATGACGAAGCCCGCCGCTTCGCCCAATTGGCGGCCATGACCTCCAAAAACCTCGATGACAAGGAATATGTCGTGGTCACCGGCGGTGGCCCCGGCGTCATGGAAGCGGGCAATCGTGGCGCGGCGGACATGGGTGCGCAATCGATCGGCCTCAATATCGTGCTGCCGCATGAACAGGCGCCGAACCTGTTCGTCACGCCTGACCTCAGCTTCAATTTCC
Source organism: Devosia sp. A8/3-2 (assembly GCA_025452255.1). GTDB lineage: Bacteria > Pseudomonadota > Alphaproteobacteria > Rhizobiales > Devosiaceae > Devosia. Next base: position 74,823 of record CP104974.1, on the reverse strand, counting down.
ACTATTTCGCCACGCGCAAAATTCATTTCCTGCTGCGCGCAAAGTGGTGGCCGTCTTCCCCGGCGGCTTCGGCACACTGGACGAGTTCTTTGAAACCCTCACTCTGATCCAGACCGGCCGCATGGAGCGCATTCCCCTGCTGCTGTTCGGCGCCGAATTCTGGGGCAAGGTCATCAATTTCGCGGCCCTCGCGGAGGCAGGCACCATCGCCCCCACCGATCCGGACCTCTTCACCGTGGTCGACACTGCCCAGCAGGGCTGGGACGTGGTGCGGGCATTTTATGAACTGCCCGATTTGGGTCCCCTGCCGGGCTGGAAGTAATCCAAGCATCCCTGCTCTTCCCACCCTGCCATTGCCACCTGCGCAATCGCAGTGTCACACTCCTCCGCTACGGCAGACAAAACACCAAATCGGGGCAGGGGCTTGGAGCACTATAATCTCGTCGTCATCGGCAGCGGACCGGCCGGGCGCCGCGCTGCCATTCAGGCGGCCAAGCTGGGCAAATCCGTGCTGGTGGTGGAAAATCGCCTCCGCCCGGGCGGCGTCTCGGTCCATACCGGCACCATTCCCTCCAAGACCCTGCGCGAAACCGTGCTCAACCTCTCAGGCTGGCGCGAGCGCGGCTTTTATGGCCTGGCCTATCGCGTCAAGAAGGATATCGAGGGCAAGGACACGGGCGCCCGCCTGCGCATGACGCTCGATTACGAGATCGAGGTGCTCGAGCATCAATTTGCCCGCAATGGCGTGCGCACCTTTGGCGGCATGGCCAAGTTCACCGATGCCAACCACATCACCGTCATCGACCATACCGGGGATGATCACGCCTTCAGCTTTGATTTCGCGGTGATCGCGGTGGGCACCGCGCCCTATCGCCCCGCCAACATTCCCTTCAACGATCATTCGGTGCTCGATAGCGATAGCTCGGTCGCCGAGCCACGCGTGCCGCGCAGCCTTACCGTGGTGGGCGCTGGCGTCATCGGCATGGAATATGCCACCATCTTCTCGGCGCTCGACGTGCCCGTCACGCTGATCGAGCCCAAGGAAAACTATCTTGATTTCATCGATCGTGAGATCATCGAGGAATTCACCCACGATCTGCGCAAGCGCGGCATGACCATTCGCCCGGGCGCCAAGGTCGATCGCGTCGAACTGGATGAACAGGGCTGGGCCATCGCCATTCTCACCGATGGCCGCCGCGTCCGCTCCGATATGCTGCTCTATGCCGCCGGTCGGGTGGGCGCCACTGCCAATCTGGGACTGGATGCCTGTGGCGTCATCCCTGATGACCGCGGCCGCCTCAAGGTCGATCCCACGACCTTCCAGACCGAGATTACCAATATTTATGCCGCCGGAGATGTCATCGGCTTCCCGTCCCTTGCCTCCACCTCCATGGAGCAGGGTCGTATCGCGGCGCTGCACGCTTTCGGCGCCGCCATGCCGCCCGCGCCGCAATTTTTTCCCTATGGCATTTATGCCGTGCCCGAAATCTCCACCATTGGTCTCACTGAGCAGCAGGTCCGCGCCGCCGGCACGCCTTACGAATGCGGTGTCGCCCGCTTCCGCGAAACCTCGCGCGGCCACATTATGGGCCTGCAATCGGGCATGATGAAAATGATCTTCGCGCTCGAAACTCGCAAATTGCTCGGCGTCCATATCGTGGGCGAAGGTGCGACCGAATTGATCCACATCGGCCGGGCCGTGCTCAATCTGGGCGGCACGCTCGACTATTTCGTCGAGAATACCTTCAATTATCCGACCCCGGCCGAAGCCTATAAGATCGCCGCCCTCGACGCCCGGAACCGCATGCCGAGGACCGCCCCCATCGCGCCACTAGCCGAATAAGGTTTTCGCCAAGGCAAAAGCCCTATTCTCCAGCGTGGCCGGTATAGCCGTGTTGTTCCAGAAACCCCGCAATGGTGCCGTCGGCGACCAGCGCATCAATGGCTCGGTCGACTCGGCTGCGCAGGAAGCTGTTGCGGCTCGACACCAGCGCCCCAACATGCACTTCGGCTCCGGGGATGGGATCATTGGCGATGACGCGCAGGGCCGCGGCGTCGGGGCGCTGTTGCAACACGCGCGCCAAGGCGGGCTGCCACAGCACCATGCCGGCAATGGTGCCGTCGAGCACGCGTCGTCATCAAGTCGAAATTGGCATAGGGGTAGCGCACCCAGCGCTCGGCCTCAGGCTGCTGCTGTGCCCGAGTGATGTAGTTCATCTCGCCCGAGCTGGCCATAGCAGTGCCCAGCTTGCGGTCCTTGGGGATATCGCCCAGCTTTTGCCAATCGGGGTCGGCAACCACGAAGACGAAGGGAATGGTCGCATAGGGCCGGGTCAGCGCGAAAGCATCCGACACCGGCGAATTGGTCGAGACCGAAACACCCATGAATATGTCGCAGGTATTGTTCATGGCCGGGGTCAATTCATCGAGAAAACCATCGCCATTGAGTGGGAAGCCACCGAAGCCTTCCACCACATTGACCTCAAGGAACAGCGCATCGCCAATGGCCTTGGCGACATCTTCATCGAAGGCGCGGCCCGTGCTCGTGATATCGAAACACACATTGATGGCGTCGCCGGCTAGGCGCCGCGAATTGTCCATCTCCTCGGGCGGAATGCCGGAAGATTGCGCATAGGCGCCGCCAGCCATGAGCAGGGCCAGGCCCAGCGTGAGATAACGAAGCATCGACTTCTCCTTGGTCGCTCGGCGGTCCAAGGAAGGCCGGCGTCCTGTCGCGAATTGGGCGCTGCGGCGCTCAGAAAGACGAAAGGGGCCGAAGCCCCTTTCTTTGCTTGATTTTAGCTAGCGGCCTTTGGCAGCTTGAACACGAAGATCGAGTTGCCCGAACCGGTGGGCAGCGGGATTTCCGGGAAGGCCGAGGAAATCGAGCTGGCCGAGTTGGAATAGCCGGTGGGAACCGCCAGATACTGCTCGCCGTCGATTTCATAGGTCATCGGATAGCCACCGATCGGCGCGTTGAGGCGCTGCGACCAGACCACGTCACCAGTTTCTCGGTCCCGGGCTTTGACTTCGCGGGCAGCGTCGCCGCCGAACACGAGACCGCCAGCAGTGGCCAGAACCGAGCTGGTCATGGACGGACGCTCACGCGCCTGCCACTTCAGAATCGCCCTCGCTCGGTGTGATGCTGAGAGCCTGCAGCAGGCCGGCATCGGTGATGCCTTCTGGCAGCACGCGCGGACCGAACTTGACGGCGCCCACGGCATTACCGGCCGTGAATTCAGTCTGGGTCGGAGCAACCGTGTTGCAGGCTTCGGTCAGGGGCACGAAGTAAGCCCGGGTCAGCGGGCTATAGGCGCCAGCCTGCCAGAGCTTGCCACCCGAAACCGAGGCGCAGACCGGGTGTTCTTCGCCCACGGCCTTGGAGATCAGGTCTTCGTTGATGTGAACGGTGCCGTCGGCATCGATGCCGGTGACCACGTTCTGCACAACCGTGTCCTTGGACCAGAGATACTTGCCGGTGTCGCGATCGAGGCCGAAAGCGATGCCATTCTTGCCGGCTGCAGTGATCAGCAGCTTGTGCGTCTGGCCGTCGACTTCCGGTCGACCAGGATACGCTCGAACGGGCTATCCAGATCCCAGTTATCGCGCGGCAGGTGCTGATAGTACCACTTCAGCGTACCCGTCTCGACGTCGAGAGCGAGCGTGGAATTGGTGTAGAGCACCGAGCCATCGCCCGAACCACGGATCAGTTCGGAATAGGGGCCGTGCATGCCAATGCCCCAGAACGTGGTCTTGGTTTCCGGATCATAAGCGCCGGTGGTCCAAGGCGTGCCGCCCCAACGGTTTTCAGCGGGAACGCCGCCCCAGCTATCCTGCTGGGCCCGGTTGTTGGGATCATCGATCGTGTTGAAGCGCCACAGTTCGTCGCCGGTATTCACGTCATGGGCGAAGATGTAGCAGCCGCCAGCGGTGCCGGCGATCGAGCAGCCGGAAATGGCGGTGATGATCTTGCCATCGGCAATCAGTGGGCCAACGGTGTAGCTATAGCCCAGATTGTAATCGATGACCTGCTTTTCCTGAGCTACCTTGCCGTCGGCGGCATTGAGCACGACGATCTTGGCGTCAGCCGTGGTGAGGATCACCTTGTCCCGGTAGAGCGCGATCGAGTTCTTCTGACGGCGGGCTCGGTTGATCTGATAGCTCCACGAGGTGGGGAGCTGGGGCAGAACGTGGCGATATTGCCAGATCAGGTCGCCCGTCTTGGCATCGAGCGCCTCGACGATATTGTTGTTGGTCTGCAGGAACATGACGCCGTCATGCACGAGCGGAGCGGTTTCCTGAATGCCGGCTTCGGCCATCGGCCGTGCCCGAGCGAGCTGCAGCTGGCCCAACCGTATCCTTGTTGATCAGATCGAGCGGGCTATAGCCCTGATTGTTATAGGCGCCGCGGAACATCAGCCAGTCTTCGGCTGGCGGATTGGCCAGCATCTCGTCGGTGACCGGAACATAATCCGCCTTGACGCCCTGCGCATGCGCAGGGGCGGACAGCACGATAAACGCGGTCGTTGCCACCAGCAGAGATTTCATCAGATCGATTTTCATCGATACCTCCATATGTCAGCGCTTCACGCACGCCTTAGTTGACTGTTGTTAATTGCCGGCCGTGGGCAGCGTCTTGCCCTGTATAAGCTTGCGGGACAGTCGGCGCAGCAGCGTCGGCCGTGGGAGCCATGTCAGCGGGGGCGAGGCCACCGGGGAGCTGCTTGCCCTGTAGAGGCCTGCGGCACTGGCGTGCTGGGCTCGGCTGAGACGTCGGCAGGAGCCCCACCAGCGTCAGCTGCGGCAGCGGCCATGCTGGCAGCGCCGGCGGCCGTTTCTGGTCGCGAGCGAAACTTCATACATCGCGTCACCGGTGGCGAGCGGGGCATCGCCCGGCGCCGCGCCGTTGAACTGCATGATATAGGCGACGATGTTGACATAGGTCTCTTCGCCGAGCAGGCCCGGCGCGGAAGGAGGCATGGCGACCGAAATGAAGTCGTAGAGCCCGCCTGCGGTGTCCCAATTCTGCATCACGTCACGCCCGGCAAGACCCGGAGCGTCGGGCCCTTCGAGCTGGAAGCCGTGGCACTGGGCGCAGTTGGAATCGTATGCAGTCTTACCGGCGCTGGCTTGTTCGGCGGTAAAGCCGGCAGCCATGGCCGAACCGGCGCTCAACAAGCCGGTGGTAAGCGCAAACAAGGCGACGGGGGCGGTGATCCGCTTGGATCTGAAAGGCACGGTACCCTCCCAATGAGTTGTAAAGCACAATGCGAAAAGGCGTTAACCTTCAGATAGTTAACGCTGGGGTTCATTGTGATGCGCTACCGTTACACATGCGGCACGAAAGCACAATGACACTTTGGTTAAATCCGTCCACTCCAAGGCGGTTTCGTGGCCGCATCCGGGCACCTTAAAGTGCTGGGCTCGAACATTATTCCGCGGCGGAAGCTATGACCCCGTCCAGCCCGTAGCGCTCCGCAAGCGCATCCAGAACGCCGCTTTTCGCTAGCTTGTCCAAGGCATTGGCGACAGCTCGCTTGAGGGTCTGGTCGCCCTTCCAGAGGCCAAGTGCCATTCGATAATGTGGAAAGGTGCTTTCGGGTAACCAGAACAATCCGAACGAATTTTCTTTCAAGTCGATCGTTCCTGCAACGAATCGCTCTGTGATCGCGGCGGCGATGGCACCGCTTTCGAGCGTGGATTGGAGTTGGGCCGGGCTGCGCAGCAGTTGGGCGTGCAGGCCTTGCTGGCGCAACCAGCCCGAAAGCGCCAGCCGGTTGAGCCCAGACGTGCCGGGCAGCACGCCAACGACGCTGCCCGACGGCGGCATGGCGCCAGTGGCAGAAATGCCGACCCAGCCGGTTTCGGCCGCGGTGGGAATGGTCTGGAGGAACCTGCGCGTCTGCGCAGTATCAGCAACGCCGCCGGCCACCAGATCGCATTGCGCCCGGGTGAGGAACCAGTTGCGCGGATTGAAGTCCCGGCCGATGGCGGGGAGCGTGTTGAGGGTGAGCCGCAGGTTCAGTTCGTTGGCAATCGCTCGGACCAATTCGGCATCATAGCCGGGCTCGGCCGGGTTGCCCGTGATGAGCGGGGGATAGTTCGGGGGCACGCAGGCCTTGAACACGCCCGCCTTTTGCCGGTCGGACAGCGAGGTGTCGGGCGGCAGGAAGCTGATGGCGGTGAGCAAGGCTGCGATGAAGGCGATGTTGAGCCCGGCCTGCAGCCACCGATGCGGGCGCTTGGCAGTCATGAGCGGCCGAAATCGATCAGCGCCATGATGAAGAACACCACGGCCATAGTGCAGATGACGGTGGGGCCATAGCTGGGCAGGGAATTGATTGAAGCCGATGGCCACCCTGCGCAGGGCATCGACCGCATAGGTGATCGGATTGATCTGCACCAAAAAGACCAGCCATTCGGGATAGGCGGTAGCGGTCTGGGTGCGGGTGAGGGCGGGATCGAGCGGGAAGACAGAGGACGAGGTGAAATAGAGCGGCAGGATGATGGTATTGGAGAAGACGCCAAAGCCTTCAAAGCTGCGTACTCGCGCGGCCAGCACCACGCCGAAACAGGTGAGGCCAAAGGCCAAAACGAACATCAGGCCCAGCGCCATGGCCATCTGTTCGATGGTGAGCGTGACATCGGCAAAGCGGGCCGAGATGAGCACGAGGCCGCCATGGATCATGGCGACGGTGCTGCCGCCCGAGACCTTGCCGAGCAGGATCAGCGCGCGGGGCATGGGCGAGACCAGCACTTCGCGCAGGAACCCGAACTCGCGATCCCAGATCACCGACACGGCGAACTGGATCGAGGTATACATGATGTTGAGCACGATCACGGCGGGGAACAGGAATTGCAGATAGGTATAGGGGATGACGTAGCGCACCTCCCCATAGACCTCGCCGCGGAAATAGGGGTTGAGGCCAACGCCCAGAATGAGCAGCCAGATCAATGGCCGGCTGACGCCGCCGATCATCTGGCCGCGGTCGTGGGTGGCGCGCATGATTTCGCGTAGCCACACGCCATAGACGCCGCGCATGAGAATGATGGGGCTGGTCATCGGCGGCCTCCGCGCTTGCCGGCGGCCTTTTCGGCATCGCGCTGGCCATCGGCCCGGTCGCGCAATTCGCGGCCGGTGAGGGAGAGGAAGACGCTTTCGAGCGTCGGTTCCTGGAAGCGGACTTCGGACAGACTATCGTGGAATTCGGCGAGGAAGGCTTCGGTCACCGCATTCTCGCCGGCGGGGAGGGCCGGGCTATGGCTGCCCAGCGGCTGGGCATTGGGATAGCGGGCGAGGATTGCCTGCGTGGCGGCGGCGTCGCGGGGCAGGATATGCAGCCAGCGCGTGCCATATTGGGCCTTGAGCTCTTCGGGTGGCGCTCGGGCAATGATCTTGCCGTGGTCGATGATGCAGACCATGTCGGCGCTTTCGACTTCTTCGATGTAATGGGTGGTGGTGAGCACGGTCAGTTCGCGCTCGCGGCGGAGCTGGTCCAGATACTGCCAGATGCGCTGGCGGGTCTGGGCGTCGAGGCCGACCGTGGGCTCGTCGAGGAAGAGGATTTCAGGTTCGTGCAGCAGAGCGCGGGCGATCTCGAGGCGACGGCGCATGCCGCCGGAAAAGCTGCGTACGATCTCGTCGCGCCAGTCTTCGAGCTCGACCAGAGCCAATACGGCAGCGCTGCGTTCGCGGCGGACTTTTGGCGCAAGGCCATAGACCAAGCCGTGGAATTCGAGATTTTCCCGAGCGCTGAGGCGGTCATCCGAGCTTGAATCTCGGAAGACCACGCCGATGGAGCGGCGGGCCTTGGTGGGCTGGCGGACGACATCGGCCCCGGCGACCACGGCACGACCACCATCGGGGCGGCGCAGGGTGCATAGGATATTGACCAATGTGGTCTTGCCCGCGCCATTGGGGCCGAGCAGGGCAAAGCTGGAGCCGCGCGGAATGGTGAGGCTGACGCCATCAAGCGCGGCCTTGCTGCCATAGGTGGCGCGCACATCTTCGACAGTGACGGCGGCGGGGATCATGGCAGGCACTTTCGCGTTGGGGTGGTTCGCGGGTGAGGTTCCTTTATCTGAACCACCGCGCGGTGTCATTCCAGGGCGATCCAATGGGTGACCAGATTTGCCAGATCGGGCCGAGGGCGGTCGGCGGGGATATCGGTGGGCGTGCCGATATGGACGATGCCGGCAATGTGCTCGTGCGGGGCGAGGCCATAAATGTCTGCGGCGCCACGGCTTTCGGCGGCCCAGCCGGTGAGCAGGATCGCGCCATAGCCACTGGCATGACTGGCGTTGAGCAGGTTCATGGCGACTGCGCCGGCGGATAATTCCTGTTCGCGCAGGGCGATCTTGGCGTCGGGAGCGGGGCTGGAGACGATGAGAACGACCAGCGGCGCATAGGTGAAAACGCGGGTCATGATGCCAGCGAATTTTTCGAGGCGCTCGGGCGGCATGTCTTGTTTTTCAAGGCGATAGACGGCGGAGAGGCGCTGTCCGACCTGATGCCGCGCCTCGCCGGAAAAGACGATGAAGCGCCGGGGGTGAGGGAGCCGTGATCAGGCACCCGGGTGGCGATGGTGAGGATGCGGGCCAGTTCCGCCTCGCTCGGAGCGGGTTCGGTCAATTGGCTGGTGGGCACCGAGCGGCGGGTTTCGAGCAGGCGGAGGGCCGCTTCGTTTGGGGAAAGGCTCATCGTGTGCGCAGGCGCTTGGTGAGGGAGCTGGCGGAGACGGCGAGGATGATGATGCCGCCGACCAGATTTGCCTGATATAGCTGTCGACGCTCATTTGGGTCAGGCCATTGTCGAGTACGCCCGGGATGAGGACGCCGACAATGGTGTAAAGAATACGGGGTTCGCCGTGTTCGCTGAGGGTCGAGCCGAGGAACACGCCGGCAATGGCGTTGAGCATGAGGCTGGAGCCCCGGGTGGGGTTGGCCGAGGCGACGCGGCTGGCATACATGATGCCGGCGAGGGCCGCCGTGCTGCCGGTGAGAGCGAAGGCGATGAGCTTGAGTTTGCGCACGGCAACGCCGCTCAAATGTGCCGCTTCGCTATTGCCGCCAATGGCATAGAGGCGGCGGCCGAACGTGGTTTGCCTCGAGCAATACCCAGACCAGCACGACAATTCCGAGGGCCAAAAGGGTGAGGTTGGGGATGCTGACGGCGACGCCGCCCCAATCGCCTAAAGGTATGCCACCACGGGCAAATTGGGAGAAATCCTCGGGGATGGCGCGGCCCGAAATGGTCTTGCCGCCACTGACGACGAAGGCGGCGCCGGAGAACATGGTGAGGGTGGCCAGGGGTGGCAACGAACGGCAGGATGCCGATGAAACTGATCAGCGCGCCATTGATGGCGCCGCCCACCAGACCCACCAATAAAGCCGGGGAAACCGCGGCCCAGACGGGGATTCCGAGGGTGAACAGGATGGCGACGACTATGCCGGCAAGGCTGGCCATGGAGCCGACGCTGAGGTCGAAATCGCCCATCACCATGACGATGGTCATGCCGGCGGCGACCACGATGAGCATGGACAATTGCTGGGAGATATTGAGCCAGTTGCGGGCGGTCATGAAGGTATCGGGCAGGCTGATCCAGAAGAAAATCAGGATCGCTGCGCAGCCGATAAGAGTGCCGTAACGGCGAAGGAATGTTAACACACTGTTACCCTTGAGCGCGACCATAGGTGAGATTGATGAGCGTTTCTTCGCCGAGTGCTGAAGCCGCGACAATATCGGTAATGGCCCCGTCGCGCATGACGGCGATGCGGTCGGCCATGCCGAGCAATTCGGGCAGGTCGGACGAGACCAGAATGACCGCCATGCCACGGGCGGCCATTTCGTGGATCACTGTGTAGATATCGAATTTGGCGCCGACATCGACGCCGCGGGTGGGTTCGTCCAGCAGCAGCAGGCGCGGATTGCCGACCAGAGCCTTGGCGAAGACCACCTTCTGCTGATTGCCGCCGCTCAGTTCACGGGCGCGCTGATTGGGGCCGGCGGATTTGAGGCGGACGAGCTGGCCGCGTTCTGCTGTGAGGCGGCGTTCGCTTCGGGGCGTGAGGAAGGTGCCCCAACGGCTTTGCGCCCTCAGGTGGGGCAGGGTGGTGTTTTCGAAGATGGGGCGGGAGAGGATCAGCCCCTCCGAGCGCCGCTCGCGCGGAATATAGGCAATGCCGGCGCGCCGTGCATCGGCAGGGCTGCGCGGGCGATAGGGGTGATCGGCAAGGGTCATGGCGCCGCTGGCGGGGGCGAGGTCACCGAACAGGGTGCGCAGCAATTCGCGCTGGCCGGCATTGGCGATGCCGGCGAGGCCCGAGATTTCACCGGCGCGGATGGAGAGGGTGAGTGGCGCGCGGCCGCGAATGGTGAGGTTGGTGGCGGTGAAGGCGATGTGATCTTGTGGCGGGGTGAGCTGGCTTGGATAGGCTTCCTCGACGCGGCGACCGATCATCAGGGCGACCAGATCGTCATGGGTGATGTCGCCTATTTTGCCGGTGTCGATACTGGTTCCATCGCGGATGACGGTGGCCTTGTCGCAAATGGCCATGATCTCGTCGAGGCGATGGGAGACGTAGAGCACCGAAGCGCCCCGGCCGCGCAATTCGCGCAACACGGTAAAGAGGCGCTCGGATTCCTCTGCGGTGAGGGCGGCGGTGGGCTCGTCCAGCACATAAAGGCGGGCAGGGGCGCCGGCTTCGCCGACAAAGGCGCTGGAAATGCGGACCAGCATCTGATCGCCCAACGTCAGCGTGCCCAGCTTCTGGCGCGGATCGATATGGGTAATGCCCAGCTTGAGCAGGGTTTCCCGGGCGGCGGTGTTGAGCTTTTTCCAATCGACGAAGAGGCCGGCGCGGCGGGGATAGGCGCGGCCCATGAATATGTTTTCGGCCACCGAAAGGGCCGGGACGACGTTGAATTCTCGGTGGATGAAGCGCAGGCCCGAGCGATGAGCCTGATTGGCGCTATCGATATGGACCGGATTGCCGTCGAGGCTTATAGCGGCGCGGTCGGGGGCAACGACACCGGCCGAGATTTTGATGAGCGTGGATTTGCCCGCCCTGTTTTCGCCCATAAGCGCGTGAATTTCACCCGGCGCAATGTCGAGGTCCACGCCCTTGAGCGCTGGTACGCCGCTATAGGCCTTGGTCACGTCTTTGAGGGAAAGCAAGCTCATGTGGCGGTGTTCGCCGGTTTGGGGGCGGTTCGTCAAGCGTTGAGCGAACACGAGCGACGATTGCCGGCGCGTTCGCCCACTGGCGCAGTCGACAACTCCGCCATAAGCTTGGCCCGACTGTGGGGGATGCGGCCATGTCCGAACAATTCGATGCCATCATTATCGGCGCCGGTCAGTCCGGCCCCTTCCTCGCCGCAAGGCTTGCCGGCACGGGGCTCAAGACCGCGCTGATCGAGCGCGAACATCTGGGCGGCACCTGCGTCAACGATGGCTGCACGCCTACCAAGACCCCGGTCGCCAGCGCCCGCGCCGCCCGGAGCGCGCCACGCCAAGGATTTCGGCGTCGTGGTGAAAGGCCCCGTCACTGTGGACATGAAGGCGGTCAAGGCACGCAAGGACAAGGTGGTGGGCGCCTCGGTTAAAAGCCTCACCGATTGGCTGGGGAGCCCGGAAACGCTCGAATATATCAAGGGCTCGGGCAGCTTCGTCTCGCCCAATGAGGTGTCGGTCAATGGCCGCACGCTGACCGCGCCGCAGATTTTCATCAATACCGGTGCCAAGGCGAGCATTCCCTGATTGGCTCGGCCTCGACAAAGTCCCCTATCTCACCAATACGACCATAATGGATCTCGACACCCTGCCGAGCCATCTGTTCATCGCCGGGGCCAGCTATATCGGGCTCGAATTCGCGCAGATGTATGCCCGCTTTGGCGCCAAGGTCACGGTCATCGAGCGCGGTCCGCGCCCCGCCGCACGCGAGGACGAGGATATCTCGGCTTCGATCCGGCAGATCGTCGAGGCCGATGGCGTCACCTTCCTGTTCAACACCAATGTGCAGGCGGTGGCCCGGGCCGGCAATGGCGTGCTGCTCTCGCTCGATACTGGCGGGCGGCTCTCCTCGGTCGAAGCCAGCCATTTGCTGATCGCGTTGGGCCGCACGCCCAATTCTGCCGATCTCAACCTTGCCGCGGCCGGCATCAGAAACCGACAAGCGCGGCTATATCCCGGTCGACGATCACCTGCGCACCAAGGTCAAAGGCATCTGGGCCATGGGCGACATCAATGGCCGCGGCGCCTTCACGCACACGTCCTATAATGATTTCGAGATCGTCGCCGACAATGTGATCGATGGCGGCACCCGCTCAATCGCCAACCGCATCCCGGTCTATGGCCTCTTCATCGACCCGCCTTTGGGCCGCATCGGCATCACCGAGGCCGAAGCTCGCAAGCTGGGTCGCAAGGTGCTGATGGGCACTATGCCGATGTCACGCGTCAGCCGCGCCAAGGAGCGCGGAGAAACCCGTGGTCTGATGAAAGTGCTGGTCGATGCGGAGAGCGAACAAGTCCTCGGGGCCTCGATCCCGGGCATTGGCGGCGACGAGATTGTGCATTCGCTGCTGCAATTGATGGCGGGGGCCTCAGCTATAAGACGATGATGGAAACCGTGCATATCCATCCCACGGTGACCGAGCTGATCCCGACGCTGTTGGCGGATTTGAAGCCGTTGGAATAGGGGCGACCTCGCCCACCCCACAGTGTCATTCCCGCGAAAGCGGGAACCTCCGTTTCGGGATGTAAAGGAAGGAAACAGAGGTTCCCGCCTGCGTGGGAATGACTCCGTATTTTTGAACGAGCATGGAGCGCTCGGCTCCGTCGCCTCCCGTTCTACCCCTCCAGCCGCGTCGTCACAAAATCCCGCTCCGTCGCTAGCCCGTGCCACTCGCCCGGAATCTCGCTGTCGAAAATCAGCGTATAAGGCCCTTTGTAGCCCGCCTCTTCCGCGGCCGCGATGCAGAGCCCATAATCCGCCTCGTCCGAGTCTCCATCGATGAAGCTGGCCTTGGCATGGCACAATTCGGCCCGGCCGAAAATCGATTGCAGGTCGGCATATTTCTCCGGCCCGGTCCAATTGCCCATATCGGCCAATAGTCCAATCCGCCCGTCGAGCTTGTCAGAGCAGGTAATGCACATGGGCCGGCTCGGCCAGCAGGTCGAACCAGTTCTCCGTCACCAGCCGCATCTTCGAACCCGCATTGCCATCAGCCAGCGTAGTCAGCGCCTTGACCGAGCGGTCGAGCGCGTCGCGCGTCGGCTTCTGCTTGCCCGCGATCACCCGCGCATTCTCGGCGCCCAATTCGTTGGCCACCTCGATCCAGCCGGCGATCCATTTGGTGTCACGCGCGCCATGTTCGGGATGGCTGATGTCGCCGGCATCGATCAGCAGCGTCTGCAGCGTTACGCCCGACACCTTGAGCTGGTCGCGCAATTCCCCCAGATAGACCGGGTCGCGGCTGCGCAGGTGGAACGAGACCAGTTCGAGCCGGTGATAGCCGTGGTTGCTCAGCACCGATGGGAGGCCGAGGAGCGATTCTTCGCCGTCGCCGTAGCGCTGATCTTCGGGGCCGATGGCGTTTGTGGTCAGGTCATGGGGATAAATGCTGCCCAGAATGCGATGCAGCGACCGAGTGGAAACGGCGATTCGGTCGGCGATGGACGTCATGGGTGTGATCCCTGTTCTTGTTACCAACCAGACTGCAACGCTCTGGTGACGCCATCAAGGCGGCTGACGCCAAATTCGCGTGTTCAGACTTTGTAGATGCGTTCGGCATTGCGATGGAACAGGCGCGCCTGCTCGTCTTCACTGGCGCCTTTGACGATCTCACGGCTGGCTTCGACCCATCGGGTCAGCGACCCCGTCTTGGTCACCACCGGATGGTCTGATCCCCACACGACCCGGTCCCAGCCGAAGCATTCGATAATGTGTTCGACATAGGGCCGTAGCGTATCGAGGGTCCAGTCGGGGCCGGAATAGGCAATGATTCCAGACACTTTGGCATTCAGGTTCGGCAGTTTGGCAATTGCCTTGATGTCGGCGCGCCGTGGATCGAGCCCGGCGCCGGTCACGTCCGGCACCCCGCAATGATCGAGGATGAACGAGACGTCCGGAGCCCGCTCCACCAGCATTTTGCCGATGCCCAGCTGGTCGGCCCGCACACAGAGATCAAAGCTCAGATCATAATCGGGCAGGTGGCGGATGTTTTCGACGAACAGATCCGATTGGCTGAGATCATCGGGCGCCTCGTGCAGGATCCGGCGGACGCCCTTGACATGGGGATGTTCGGACAACCGCTCGATCTGGTCGACAAAGGCCGGGTTTTCCGGGCGGCACGCGGCGATGGCGCCGATAATGCGGGGCAGAGCGAGCACGAATTCGGTCTCGGCCAGCATGTCCTTTTCGGCGACATCGACCTCCATATGCAGCGCCGATTCGATGCCCAGCGGGACTGCCTCGGCAAAGTAATCCTCGAGGCTCCGAGCCCGGTTGAGCGCCGGTTGGTTGGCGAGCCGGGGGTAGGAAAACCGGTGGGGATAAACCGAGTGCAGATGGGTATCGAGAATGCGCATTGGGGTCTCCTCTACCGCCGCTTCGCTGTCACATCAGGCCCGTTTGCGTTAACAGACTGTTAGCATTGAGACTCACTCACAGCCCCGCCACCAGATATTGCCCCATGAACCACACTTCGCGGGCGAGAAACGGCATGGTGGTTTCCCAACTGAGGTAACGGCTGGTGGGGGTGGGGGAGGGATGGGCGTTCAGACCGGCCCGGCCGGCGATCAGCATGGCGCGGCGCATATGCAGCGGATCGGACACGATCAAGACGCTGGCAAGCCCCGCCTCGGCCAGCACCGGGGCGGCAAGGGCGAAATTTTCGATCGTGGTGCGCGACTGGTTTTCCTCGATGATGGCCGCGGCCGGCACGCCATTGGCCACCAGCCAATTGCGGCTGGCTTCGGCCTCGCTCAGCTTGTCCTCGGGACTGCGTCCGCCGGTGACGACGATATGACCGACCCGGCCGGCGTCATACAGCGCCTTGGCATGACGCAGGCGCTCGGCCAGTACGGGGCTGGGGCGATCCCACAATACCGCCGCGCCCAGCACCAGCGCGGCATCTGCCGGCTGGGTCGAGGATTGCCCGGCATAGCGCCAGATATCGAGCGCCAGCCCACCGGCCACCACCACGATGAGCAGCGAGAGGGCAAAGATCGCGCGATAGATGCGGTGGACGAGGCGCATGCTTGCCGGTTCTCTGGTTGGTGTCTCCGGCCCGGTTTGGCACATTCTGGTGCCACCCGCCACGAGAACGGGGCGGAATGATGGAAGCCGCATCCAACCCAGCTGCGGTGTCATTCCGGCCTTCGCCGGAATGACACCGCGTTCTTGGATGCGTCCAGAGTAAGCCCTCCCCATCATGGCGAGGGCGAGCCCGGTGGAGGACCAGATTATGCGCCACGCACCGGGTTTGGTTCAGCCTAAGCCCACTCACCTTTGCGCATGACTGGCTCGCTGCTGCCATCGGCGTGGACGCCGTCGATGTCGATCTTGTTCGAGCCGATCATCCAGTCGATATGGATATTGGAGGTGTTGCCGCCCTTGGCGAAGATCTGGTCCTGGGTGAGGTCCTTCCCGCCCACGAAGCAATCGGCATAGCACTGGCCCATGGCGATGTGGCTGGAGGCATTTTCGTCGTAGAGGGTGTTGTAGAAGAGCAGACCCGAGGCCGAAATCGGGGAGGAATGGGGTACCAGCGCCACTTCGCCCAGTGCCGCGCGCCTTCATCGGTATCCAGCACGCGATTGAAAATGTCCCGGCCCTTGGAAGCCTTGAGCTGGACCAAGCGACCGCCCTCAAAGCGCGCCTGCATATCCTCGATCAGCGTGCCATTATGGCTGAGCGGTTTGGTGGAGCTGACGGTCCCTTCCACCCGCAAGCGGTGCGGGGTGGTGAACACTTCCTCGGTCGGGATATTGGGATTGCAGGTAATGCCGTTCTTGGCTTCGGAGGCGCCGCCCTTCCAGCGGTGGCCATCGGCCGAGCCAATGGTCAGATCGGTGCCGGGGCCGGAATATTTGAGCGAGGCGAAATTCTTGCCGTTGAGCCAGCTCCAGCGCTTCTTCAGATTGGCATTGTGCTCCTTCCGGGCGGCGATCGGATCGTCCACATCGACGCGCGAGGCCTTGAAGATGGCGTCGGCCAGCTTGCCGACGGCAATCTCTTCGCTGTCATTGGGGAACATCAGCTTGGCCCGGGCCGCATTGGGATAGGAGACGATATTCCAGTTGATATCGAAGCCGGTGATCAGCTGCAGCGCGGGTTTATAGGCGGCCGAATTGGCGCGATTGGCGCGGCTGACCTTGTCGGGGTCCCGGCCGGCCAGCATCATCGGATTGTCGCCGGAAATGGCGAGGCGCGCGGTGTTGGCCTTGAAGGCCTCGGCCATGCCCGAATAGAGCCGGGCGGCGCCTTTGTCGAAGCTCTTGTCATTGGCATATTTGTAGCGGGCGAGGGTCGCTTCCTCATCCGAATAGATGGTGGTGACCAAGCCCGCCCCAGCCTTATAGGCATGCTCGGTGATGCGGCGCACCAGCGGCGCTGCGCTCATCGGGGCTGTCATCAACAGATCCCGGCCCTCGGCCAATTGCAGCCCGACCTTGATGGCCACTCGGGCCAGCTTGTCCAGTTTGACGGGATCGATGGGAGCGGAAGTCATTGGGCGTCAGCCTCTTGGTTTTGAATCGCTGGATGGTGAGCCTAGCGCCGCTTTATGGGCAATGTCAGCCATATAGGAAAAAATGTTGCGTGAGGTATCATTCGGCCCCGGGCACCGTTCGCATGACCAAATGGTAATGTGGCGGCTCTTGTGACATTTCGCCGGGTCGACCATCTAGAGCACCTGCCCACAAGCGATCGGACTTCTCCCTGATGACAGCCGCCATGCCTTCCCGCCGTCGCGGCCTGATGCTGGTCAATCCCAAGTCCCGCCGCGGCGGGGCGGCGCTGGAGCCGGTGATTGCCCGGCTCGAAGCGGGCGGCATTGACGTGGTGGTGGAGCGCTTCGAGACGCCTGAGGAGGTATCCGCCGATATCGCCGAGCGCCGCCACGAGGCGGACTCGGTCATCGTCTGCGGCGGCGATGGCACGATCAATTCAGCGGCCAAGGGCGTGCTCGCCACGGGGCTCCCCATGGGAATTCTACCCATGGGCACGGCCAACGATCTGGCGCGGACGCTGGCCATTCCCGACGATCTGCTCAAGGCCGCCGATATCATCGTGGCGGGCAATCAGCGCTGGATCGACCCGGGGGAGGTCAATGGCCATCCCTTTTTCAATGTTGCCAGCCTTGGCCTGAGTGCCGATCTGGCGCGGGGGCTGACGCCGGAGGCCAAGAAACGCTGGGGGAAGCTGGGCTATGGGCTGGCGGCCATTCGTGTGCTGGCCTCGGCGCGCCTGTTCCGGGCGCAGATCATCGGCGATGATGGCGCGGCGGTGACGGTCAAGACGCTGCAGATCGCGGTGGGCAATGGTGTCCATTATGGCGGCGGCACGGTGATCCACGAAGACGCCACCATCGAGGATGGGCATCTCGATCTCTATAGTCTCGAACTCGGCAATGTGTGGAAGTTCGGGCTGATGCTGGGCGCTTTCCGGCGCGGCCAACATGGCGCTCGGGACGAGGTGCGGACCTCCAAGAGCACCGAATTCGACATCAGCACGCGCGAGCCGCGCGAGATCAATACCGATGGCGATATCGTCACGCAGACGCCGGCGCATTTCATTATCCGGCCCGGCGCGATTACGGTTTTTGCGCCTTAGGGCTTGTTGCCACGACCTCGTGGTTCGACAGGCTCACCATGAGGTCTACTGGTAGGACGCGAAGGCAAACCGTCGTCTGGTGCAAGCGGGGAACGGCCCTCGGGTCAGGCCCGAGAGAGAATCGGGGTGGGGGCGAGTGCGGTGATCGCTGGCTCACGTGGACGGGCAATTGCCAGATGTCCGACTGCGGCATCTTTGCAACGGCTTTTGGCGGGCCGTCACAATGGCGTGAAAAACCGGGTTGGCAAAGCCGAACGCTTTGGCTAGTAATCGTCTACCGCTTCAGATCACAACCAAGGGAGGCGTAGTATGACAGCACCGTTTACCGCTTCCCCTAATCCCGGCATGCACCGTTAGGTCCCTGCCATCCGCGGCCCGCCGACAAGGCCAGCCGCCCGCGGTTTTTCCATCGCAGCCATTTCTGATCTGACGGGATATTTGTCCCGTTCCCGGCTGTGCCTTTCATGACTTTCACATAAGGGCCGGCGCATTTGGCGTCCGGGTCACCACCATGAGTCGCAAGAAACTCGATTTCCGCGCCGACGCATTCCGCAATGTGCTCGGCTTCACGTTCCATCATTGGGCCAAGCAGCCCCTGCGGGTGGCTGGCATTGCCCTGCTGGTGCTGGCGGCCACGCTGGCGGAAGCCTTCAGCCCGGTTTTTGCCGGACGGCTGGTGGACGCCGTCGCTTCCGGCAGCGGGCAGGACCGAGCCTTCTGGGCCCGGGCGCTGAGCGCGTTCTGGATCATGGCGTCGCTTTACTCGGCCTCGGTCATATTGCGCCAATTCGTGTTCTTCAGCCTGATCGCCTTCACGCTGCAGATGATGAATGACGTCATCACCAATGCCTTCCATCGGGTGCAGCGCTTCTCCTCCGATTGGCATGCCAATAGCTTTGCCGGCTCGACGGTGCGCAAGATCACCCGTGGCTCGGGCGCGCTCGACCTGCTCAATGACGTGCTGCTGGTGGCGCTGTGGCCATCGCTGGTCATGCTGATCGGCGCCACGGTCATTTTGGGTGCGGTCTGGCCTGTCATGGGCTTGGTCGTGGGCCCGGGCTCGCTGATCTATGTGACCGTCACGGTGTGGCTGTCCATGGGCTTTGTCGCCCCTGCCGGTGCCTTGGCCAATGCCCGGGACACCGGGATGGGCGGCGCTTTGGCCGATGCGGTGAGCTGCAACGCCGTGGTCAAGGCCTTTGGCGCCGAACAGCGCGAAGAGGGCATTCTGGGCCGGGTGGTGAGCAAGTGGCGCAAGCGCACGCGCCGCGTGTGGCAGCGTGGCACGCTCAATGGCGGCGCGCAGGGCCTGATGATGGCCGTGATGCAGACCGCTATTCTGGGCACCGCGCTGTGGCTGTGGCAGCAGGGCGTGGCGAGCCCGGGTGACATCACGTTCGTGCTCACCATGTTCTTCGTGCTGCAGGGCCATCTGCGTGATGTGGGTCAGCATATCCGCAATCTGCAGCGCTCGGTCAACGACATGGAAGAGCTCGTCGCGCTCGACAAGCAACCCTATGGCATTGCCGACAAGCCGGGCTCGGGCAAGATCAAGATCGGGGACGGCGCCATCGCCTTCGACCATGTGACCTTCCAATATGGGTCGCACGCCACCCCGCTCTATCGCGATTTCTCGGTGAAGATTGCGCCGGGCAGAACGCGTGGGGCTGGTGGGTCATTCGGGCTCGGGCAAGACGACTTTCGTCAAGCTCATCCAGCGCCTTTATGACGTCAATGGCGGCGCCATCACCATCGATGGCGTCAATATTGCCGATGTGCAGCAATCGAGCCTGCGCAGCCAGCTCGCCATCGTGCAGCAGGAACCTATTCTGTTCCATCGCACGCTGGCCGAGAACATCGCCTATGCCCGCCCCGGCGCTTCGCGCCGAGATCGAGGAAGCGGCGTTGCAGGCCAATGCGCATGACTTCATCCTCGATCTGCCCAAGGGCTACGAGACGATGGTGGGCGAGCGTGGCGTCAAACTCTCGGGTGGCGAGCGGCAGCGTGTCGCCATTGCCCGGGCGTTCTCGGCCGATGCACCGGTGCTGATCCTGGACGAGGCCACATCGAGCCCGGACAGCGAAAGCGAAGTGCAGATCCGGGAGGCGATGGAACGGCTGATGGTCGGCCGCACTACGCTGGTGATTGCGCACCGGCTGTCCACGGTCCGCGCGCTCGATCGCCTGCTGGTGTTCGACAAGGGCAAAATCGTCGAGGAAGGCGATCATGCCAAGCTGATCACGCTCAAGGGCGGCATCTATCGCCGGCTGTTCGAGCGGCAGGCGCTGGAACTGACCAAGGGGCTCAATGTGGCCTGATACGGAAGCGCCGGGGTGAGAGCCCCGGCGGTTTTTTGCGCTAGCGCTCGCGTTTCCGCATCGCCTCGTTCAGCCGGTCGCCGAGCGAGACCGAGGGAACTCGATGGCTGCTGCGGCGGCCGCTGCGATGGGCGCACCGGCTTGTCGCGGGGCATATCGCGCGGTGCGTTGGCGTCGATCTCGCGGCGCATGGTGAGGCCAATGCGCTTGCGGGCGACATCGACTTCGACGACGCGCACCTTGACCACGTCGCCGGCTTTGACCACGGCGTGGGGGTCTTTGACGAAGCTGTCGGCCAATTGGGACACATGCACCAGCCCATCCTGATGCACGCCAATATCGACGAAGGCGCCGAAGGCGGCGACATTGGTCACCGTGCCTTCGAGCTGCATGCCGGGTTTGAGGTGCTTGATATCGTCGACGCCCTCGGCAAAGGTTGCGGTCTTGAAGGCGGGGCGGGGATCGCGACCGGGCTTTTCGAGCTCGAGGAAGATGTCGCGCACGGTGGGCAGGCCGAACCGGTCATCGACAAAGCGGGCGGGATCGAGCCCGGCCGGGGCCGATTTGTCACCCATCAGGCTCCGTAAATCGCGGCCGCAGGCGGCGACGATCTTGCGGGCGACGCCATAGGCTTCGGGATGGACCGAGGAGGCGTCGAGCGGTTCGGCGCCATTGCTGATGCGCAGGAAGCCGGCGCATTGCTCGAAGGTGCGCTGGCCCGGGCGCGGGACTTCGAGCAGGGCCTTGCGGGTGGGGAAGGGGCCATTGGCGTCGCGGTGGCTGACAATGGCTTCAGCCACCGACGAGCCCAGCCCCGAAATGCGGGCGAGGAGGGGCGCCGAGGCGGTGTTGAGATCGACGCCCACCGCGTTCACCGCATCTTCCACCACGCCATCGAGCGAGCGGCTCAGCCGGTATTGATCGACATCGTGCTGGTATTGGCCGACGCCAATCGCCTTGGGCTCGATCTTGACGAGTTCCGCCAGCGGGTCCTGCAGACGCCGGGCGATGGACACCGCCCCGCGCAGCGAGACGTCGAGATTGGGGAATTCGGCCGCTGCTAGTTCGGAGGCCGAATAGACCGAAGCTCCGGCTTCGGACACGATCACCTTGGTCGGCTTGGGGGCGGGCAGGCGCTCGATCAGGTCCAGCACGAGCTTTTCGGTTTCCCGGCTGCCCGTGCCATTGCCGATGGCGATCAGCTCGATGCCATGCTTGGCGATCAGATGCTTGAGGCTGGCCCGGGCGCCCATCACATCATTGCGCGGCTGGAAGGGATAGACCGTGTCGGTATCGAGCACCTTGCCGGTGGCGTCGATCACCGCGACCTTCACCCCGGTGCGAATGCCGGGGTCGAGCCCCATTGTGGCGCGGGCACCCGCCGGGGCGGCCAGCAGCAGGTCTTTGAGGTTGCGGGCAAACACCGCAATGGCTTCCACCTCGGCCCGCTCTGCGCAATTCCACCATCAGATCGACCGAGAGCGATACGCGCAGCCGCGTGCGCCGGGCCCAGCTGGCGACCTCGCGCAGCCGAGCATCGCAGGCGCCGGGGCCCTGCGCTTCAAGGGCACCGATGACCAGCCGTTCCACCGGCTTGACCGGGTCGGTAACATCCGCGTCCACCTCGATTTCAAGGCTGAGCATATCCTCGTCGCGCCTGCGCATCATGGCCATGGCGCGGTGCCCGGCCACCTTGGTCCAGCGCTCGGAATGGTCGAAATAGTCCGAGAATTTGGCGCCGGCCTCTTCCTTGCCGGTCACGACGCGCGCACGCAGCATGGCCTTGTCGCGCATATGCTGGCGCAGGCGGCCGAGCAGGGCGGCATTTTCCGACAGGCCCTCGATGACGATGTCGCGCGCGCCCTCCAGCGCCTCCTTGGTGCCGGGTACGTCGGGGGTGATATAGGCGCCGGCCAGCACGACTGGATCGGCCTTCCGATCAGCCGAGATCGCCTCGGCCAGCGGGCCAAGACCGCGCTCGCGCGATTTCGGCCTTGGTACGGCGTTTGGGCTTGAAGGGCAGATAGAGGTCTTCCAGCTCCGCCTTGGTCGCGGCCCCGACGATGGCGGCGGTCAGCAGAGGCGTCAGTTTGCCCTGCTCCTCGATGGATTTCAGAATCGTCGCCCGTCGCGCTTCCAGCTCGCGCAGATAGGACAGCCGCTCGGCCAAGAGGCGCAATTGCGTATCGTCCAGCCCACCCGTCACTTCCTTGCGATAGCGGGCGATGAAGGGCACCGTGGCCCCGCCATCCAGCAATTCGATGGCCGCCGGGGCCTGCGCGGGGCGGGCAGCAATTTCGGCGGCAATCTGGGTGGCGATACGGGTTTCGAGGTCGGCCATAGGTCTGTCGGATGCTCCAAATCGAGGCGCGACCATATCGGGCTTGCTCGGGGGATGACACCCAATGGCCCGTGATATCCTCAGCTGACGTCGCGATGATTCTTTTGAAGGAGCCATGCCAATGGTCAAAGTGCAGCAGCCGCCCGATCCACGGCAGCGAACCACCACCGAACATGGCCTGCCGGCCGATGAGGTGATCTCGGCGCTGCAGAAATGCCTGCGCCGCGGCATGACCGAGAATGTGCTGCTGCTGGGCTGGGAAATGTTCATCACCAGCCCCGAAATGGAAGAAATGCTATGGTCGCGGCTCTGCGTGATCGCCGTGGAGGATATCGGGCTGGGCAATGCCGATGCCCCGGTGCTGGTCGAAACGCTCTATCAGCAGCATAAGCGCTATCCGCGGCCATCCGGCGATCGGTTCTTGTTCGCCGCCCACGCCATTCGGGTGCTCTCGACGTCCAAGAAGGACCGCACCAGCGACGACATGGTCAATTGGGCGCGGCGGGTGACGGAGCTGGGCGAGCGGCTGCCGGAAATCCCCGATGTGGCGCTCGATATGCATACGAGGCGCGGCCGGGAGATGGGCCGGGACTATTATTTCTTCATGTCCGAGGCGTCCAAGGTGATCCCCGAGATCAACGATAAGGATCAGTCCTATCGCGACTGGATCATGCAGGCTTTGGCCGATGGCAGACTGAGCTGACCTGCGACATCTGCTTCCCTTGTGGCACGGCGAGCCCTGCGCTACAGCCTTACCACTGGGGAAGGTTTGCATGCCGTTTCGGAACAGGACAATAGCACGAGAGATGGGCGCCGCTTTTGCGGTGCTGGCCATCTATGTGCTGACGCTCCTGGCGCCGCTGCATCAGGCTGCCGGCCTGCAACGCGATCTGGCCAGCATCGGTTTTGAAACCGCTGCCGGCTGGTCGATCTGTGCGCCGCTGGCCGAGGATAAGGACGGCAACAAGACCATTGTCGCCGTCAAATGCGCCGCCTCCGGCATTGCCAAAAATGAACTGGCGGCGGTGGAGCCGGCAGTGCTGCATGTCGGGATCATCCGCATTGGCGAAGCGATTGCCTATGCGCCGCATCCCGCTCCTGATGCGTTCGCCATGCCCGCCCATATCGGGCAAGCGCGCCGCCAGCAGCGGCCTGATCCAAGCGGCAGCTTTGCTGCCAATCAGACCCATTCATTTGCTGGAAATCATCATGATCCGTATTTTTGCTCGCGCAGCGCTCGCCGTCGCAACCCTTGCTGCCCTGTCCGCGCCCACCTTTGCCCATGTCACGCTCGAAGTGCAGCAGGCCAAAATCGGCTCCACCTATAAGGCCGTGGTCCGCGTGCCCCATGGCTGCGGCACCGAGGCGACCAATGTGGTCCGCATCCAGATCCCCGAGGGCTTCTACAATGTGAAGCCGATGCCCCATGCCGGCTGGACGCTGGAAACCGTCACCGGCGCCTATGCGGGCAGCTATGACAATCACGGCACGACCGTCACCGAAGGGGTCAAGGAAATCGTCTGGTCGGGCGGCAGCCTGCCCAATGAATTCTACGACGAATTCGTATTCCGCGGCACCTTTGCCGGCACGCTCGAGCCGGGCCAGTTCTACTTCCCCGTGGTCCGAGAATGCGCCAATGGCGAGGAAGCTCGGATCGACGTGACCGGGGCTGAGGATGCAGAAATGCCAGCGCCGAGTTTGGAACTGCTGCCGGCGGATGCGAAGGGGCATTAGGACCCGTGGCTTCCTGAAATTTGGAACCACCCACGGTGTCATGCCGGCGCAGGCCGGAATCCATGCTGAAGGCCATCCCGCGCTGGATGCCTGCGGATCGCCACGGACTGGATCCCGGCCTGCGCCGGGATGACATTGGGGGTGGGAAAGAGCGGGGAGCCTGACGTCGATCGGCTCCCAGAAGTCAGAGCCTGCCTATGGAGCGTGCCATGCGCCATTCTCGGATCATCCTTACCCTGACCCTATTGCTGGCTTTGCTTGCGCCCATGCAGGCCGCTCGGGCGCATGCGCAATTGTTGTCGACCGATCCGGCGGAAAACGCCGTGCTCGACACATTGCCACAGGCAGTGCAGCTGCAGTTCAACGAGCCGGTTAGTCCGCTGGCCATCAGTCTGATCGGCAGCGACGGCGGCAAGACTGACCTGCTTGCCGCCACGACCGGCGGCGAGAGTGTGGCAGTGACGCTGCCGGCCGATCTGCCCCGGGGCACCCATGTGTTGAGCTGGCGCGTCGTCTCTACCGATGGCCATCCCATTGGTGGCTCACTGGTGTTTTCCATCGGCACGGTCACTGGGGCGGCCGTGGCGGAAGCTAGTGATCCCGCCGTCGCGATAATCCTGTGGGGCAGCAAGGCGGTTTTGTTCATCGCCTTGTTTGCCGGCATTGGCGGGGCGGTGTTCGGATCGGTGGGGGGCCTGCCGCTGGGGGCGCAAAAGGCTGCCATTGGCTTGGTCATTATCGGCCTGCCGGCTGCCGTGCTCAGCTTGTGGCTGCAAGGGCTGGACGCGCTTGGGCTGCCGCTGCTGTCGACCAATCAGCACATATTGGATACCGGTTTTGCCACCAGCTATGGCGCGACAGTTCTCGCCATCGGCATCGGCTTTCTTCTGGCGCTGGCGGCGCTCTGCCTGTCTCGTGGCAAGGCATCGGCTGTTTTCGCTCTGGCTCGCACTGATCACTGGCGCCCTTGCGCTGGCGCTGAGCGGCCATGCCAGCGCCGCCAGCCCGCAATGGCTTACCCGGCCTGCCGTGTTCCTGCACATTGCAGGCATCATCTTCTGGGTCGGCGCGCTGCTGCCGCTCTTTCTGCTGCTGCATGAGCGCAGTGCGGCAGGCGACCGAGCGCTGGCGCAATTTTCCCGTTTCGTGCCCCTTGCGGTGGCGCCCATCGTCATTTCCGGCGTCACTCTGGCGGTGATCCAGATGGGCGGGCCCGGCCCGCACTGGCTGGCGCCCTATGGCCTGATTCTCGGCACAAAACTCTGCCTGCTTGCCGTGCTGTTCGGGCTGGCGCTGTGGAACCGGCTCTGGCTGACCAAGCCGGCTCTGGCCGGGGACACCAGCGCCCGGCAGAGGCTGCGGCAATCGATCATTCTCGAAGCCCTGCTGGTCCTGATCATCCTTGGTCTGGTGGCCGGCTGGCGTTTTACCCTGCCGCCGCGTGCGCTCGCCACGGTCGAGGCGAGCATTCAAGCCGAGCCGCTGATGCTTCATCTGATGGACACGAAGACCATGGCCATGGTCGGCATGGCGCCGGGGCAGGCGGGGCCGGTGAAACTGGACATCTGGCTGACCGACCTTGAGGGCATGCCGATCGCGCCGCTCGATGTCTCGGTGACGCTCTCGGCACCCGCTTTGGGCATCGAGCCGTTCAAGCAGGCCGCTACCGAGCGGGACGGCGCCTGGTCTGTCGAGGGCCTGATCATCCCCGTGGCGGGCACTGGCGCATTGAGCTGGATATCCGCGCCAGCCGGTTCGAGCTGATCAAGCTGGCGGACGAGGTGGCTGTGCCCTGATTGTTGCCTGCCCATGGGCCAAGGCGATCACACTGTTCGATGAAGCAGGGATGCTCGCCGGGCCATATGCGCCTATCTTCAGGGCAATCAAGGAGGCCATCATGATCGATGCCAGCATCCAGACCGATGTTCGGTCCCAGCCTGTCCTGCCGCTCACCACGCGGCTCGGGCCGGTCCATATCGCCGTTACCGACCGGGCCCGCGCCCTTGCCATCTGGCAGGATGTGGTGGGCCTCGATCTCATCGCCGAACAGGGCAATGCGCTGACCACAGGCGCCAGCGGCAAGCCGCTGATCGTGCTGCAAACCGGCGCCGTCCGCCCCAGCCAGCGCCATACGATCGGGCTCTATCACGTCGCCATCCATGTGCCCCATCGGGTCGACTCGGCGCAGATGGCTATGCGCGCCTTGCAGCGCAATGTGCGCATTTCGCCCACCGACCATCTGGTGTCCGAGGCGATTTATCTGTGGGACCTCGATGGCAATGGCATCGAAATCACCTTCGAGACGCCACGGCGCGGCACGCTGAGCGACCCGGAAACGGGCCATTATGCTGTGACCAAGGAAGGCAAGCCCCATTCGGGCCGCGACCCCATCGATCTCGATGGCCTGCTGGCGGAAATGGGGCCGAACCCGGTGCTCGAGCCCCGCATGCCGGCCGGCACGCGGATTGGGCATGTGCATGTCCATGTCAATGATCTGCATCAGGCGATGGATTTTTATCGCGACGTTATCGGCTTTGCCGGGTTCCTGCTGATCCACTCCTTCGGCATGGGTGATGTGGGGCTCGATTACATGCCCCATACCATCGCGTTCAATATCTGGTCGGGGCCCAATGCAGCCCTGCCGCAGGCTGGCTCAGCCGGGTTGCGCTGGTTCACCATTGTCGTGCCGGATGGGACGACGCTCGATGGCGTCAGGAGCCGGCTGGCTGCCGCCAATGCCGCGGTCACATCCATTGCTGGCGGCATCGAAACGCAGGACCCGTTCGGCAATCGGCTGAAAATTGTGGTCGAAGCCTAGCCTAACATGTTAGTTCTCCCGCCAAATGAGGTGGGAGAACCAGACATGCGAGCCATTTCCTGCGCCGCGCCGGGCGAACTGGCATTGATCGAGATCGAGCAGCCCGCGCTCAAGCCCGGCTGGGTGCGGGTTGGCATCCGCCATATCGGCATTTGCGGCACCGATTATCACATCTACGAAGGCAAGCATCCCTTCCTGCAATATCCCCGCATCATGGGGCACGAATTGAGCGGGGTAGTGCTCGACGCCAATGGTGCGACGAGCCTGCGCGAGGGCGACGCAGTGGTGATCAACCCCTATCTGCCCTGCGGTCACTGCCCCGCCTGTCGCGAGGGCAAGACCAATTGCTGCAGAAACGCTGACGGTAATCGGCGTGCATGGCGATGGCGGCATGACCGAAGAGATCGTCATGCCCGAGGCCAATCTCTACCCGGCCGGCGATCTGTCGCTGCGCGACGCGGCCATGGTGGAATTTTTGGCCATTGGTGCCCATGCCGTGCGCCGCACCGAACTCAAGCCGGGCTGGCGGGTGCTGGTGGTGGGCGGCGGGCCGATCGGGCTGGGCGCTGCCTTCTTCGCCCGCATTGCCGGCGCCGATGTCACCATTCTCGATGCCGCTGCCGACAAGCTCAGAAGCGGCCCGTGGCTTCGGCTTTGGCGCCGCCTCGCTCGGGGATCGCGATGGCGAGGCGTTCAAGGCCAAGATGGCGACCGGCTTTGACGCGGTGTTCGACGCCACGGGCGCCATCCCTGCCATGAACCGGGCCATCCATTATTGCCGCAATGGCGGGGCGCTGACCACGGTTGGCGTGGTCAAGGGCACGCTGGCTTGGGAAGACCCCGAAATCCATCGGCGCGAGCTGACCATCCGCGCCTCGCGCAATGCCACGCGCGAGGATTTCCGAGCATGTCATGACCGCCATCCGCCGGGGCGAGGTGCCCACCGATCGGCTGGCCACCCACGCCACGAGCCCGGACGATGTGCCCAAAAATCTGCCCAAATGGGCGCATGAACGCGAGGGGCTGATCAAGGCGATCATCACGGTTTAGGGGAGCAGGCTATGCGCAGCAGTCACGAAGTCATCCGCTTCTGGTTCATCGACCATGGCAAGGACGATTGGTTCGGCGGCAAGCCCGAATTCGATGCGGCACTGGCAGAGGCTTTTGCCCAAACCCATGCCGCGGTGGCGCGGGGCGAAGCTCGGACTCGGCGCAGGACATCGGAGGGACGGCTGGCCGAAATCATCGTGCTCGACCAGTTCTCGCGGCAATTGCATCGCGGCTCGGCGCAGGCTTTCGCGCAGGACAAGATGGCCCCGGTGCTGGCGCAGGAAGCCATCGCCGCGGGAGCCGATCAGGCGGTGCAGCCGGAGTGGCGCAGCTTTTTCTACATGCCCTTCATGCATGCCGAGGCGCTGGTGATCCGAGAAGAGGGCGTGCGGCTCTTCACCGCTTTGGGCAATGACGAACAGCTCGCTTTCATGACAGCTCACCGCGACTGCATCGCCCGCTTCGGCCGGTTTCCGTTCCGCAACAAGGCGCTGGGGCGGGAGAGTACGGAGGGGGAGGTGGCTTATATGAAGGAGCAGGGGGATCGGGCGTTTTAAGCCCTACCGCACCAGTTTCGGATCAACCAAAGCCCCCTTCTGCCCGATCACCACGCCGGCCACGCGATGCGCGGCTTCGGCGGCTTCTTGCAATGACTTCCCGGCAATCCGCGCTGAGATAGGCGCCGTTGAAGCTGTCGCCGGCGCCCGTCGCATCCACCACCTTGGCACCGGGCTTGGGCGCCACCTTGACCCGCTCGCTCGCCGTCGCAATCAGTGCCTCGCCAGCCCCGTCCTTGACCACGACTTCTTCGACGCCCAGTTCGAGATAGCGCTCGGCGGTTTCCTCCACGGATTTGTCGCCGAACAGCGGGGCCTCGTCGGTGTGGGTGGGCAGCACGATATCGCACAGCGTTGCCGCCGCGGTCAGCACCGAGGCCATGACGCGGGGGCTGGTCCACAGCGCCGGACGCAGATTGGTGTCGAAGACGATTTTCGCCCCGGCATCGCGCGCCTTGACCACGGCGCCGAGCAGCCGGCCACGGGCGCAGGGGGCGAGGATGGCCGGGGTAATGCCCGAGAAATAGACCATGCTGGCGCCGTCCAGCTGCTTGTGCAGCGCCTCCTTGTCGTCGGCGAGAAGCTTAGCCGCCGAGGTGTCGCGCCAATAGGTGAAGTGCCGGTCGCCCTTGTCCCGGTGGATCATATAGAGCCCGGGGCGCCGACCGGGCACGGTGCGGATATGGCTGGTGCCGATATCGTGCTCGTTGAGGAAGGCGCGGATATCGTCGGAATAGCGGTCTTCGCCCGAGGCCGGTGAAATAATCGACCGACCAATCCTTGCCCAGCAGGGCCCGCATATACCGAGCGGTATTGAGCGTATCGCCCGCATAGCCGAGCCGGTATTGGCGATCTTCGCCCCCGCTCATCTCGATCATGCATTCCCCGATGCTGACGAAACGCTGCTGTGCCAAACCAAAGCCTCCCGGTTGTTTGCCCAAGGCTTATGCCGGTAAAGACAGGTGCCTCGCAAGTGTGGCGGCGATCTTCCATACAAGAATGAATGCCGCTATGGTGCGACAAATTTTGAGCCGGAGACTTTCATGACGCGCCTTAGCGCCACCAGCCTTGCCGCCGTTCCGCAGGGCGTTGCCGTTCCCGATTACGATCGCGCTTCGATCACCCCGGGCATCGTCCATCTGGGCATCGGCGCTTTTCATCGCGCGCATATGGCGGTTTATGTCGACGATCTGCTCAAGGATCAGCCCGATTGGGCTATTGTGGGCGCCAGCCTGCGCCGCCCCGATACCAAGGAGGCGCTGGAGCCGCAGGACGGGCTTTATACCATTGCCGTGCGCGACGCGGCCGGCACGCATCCCCGCGTTATCGGCTCGATCCTTAAAGTGCTCGACGCCAATAGCGAGCGCGAGGACTTGCTGGCGCTGATGGCCAGCCCGCAAATCCGCATCGTTTCGCTGACGGTGACCGAAAAAGGCTATTGCCACGATCCGGCAACGGGCGAGACTCGATCAGCGCCATCCCGATATCGTGCATGACTCGGCCAATCCGACCGCGCCGAAATCGGCACCGGGCATGCTGGTGGAAGCTTTGGCGCGGCGGCATGCGGCGGGCATTACCCCTTTGCCGTGATGAGCTGCGATAATCTGCCCTCCAATGGGGCGACGGTGAAGCGCATCGTGGCCAAACTCGCCAGCCTGCGCGACGCAGCGCTGGGCGCCTGGGTCGCCGACAAGGTGGCCTTCCCCGGCACCATGGTCGATCGCATCGTGCCCTCGACCACCGATGCCGATCGCGCGACCGTGGCCGAGCTGATCGGGGCGGACGATGCCCGGCCGATCATGACTGAGCCTTTTACCCAATGGGTCATCGAGGACAATTTCCCCGATGGCCGCCCGGCTTTCGAAAAGGCCGGCGCGCAGCTGGTGGAGGATGTGGAGCCCTTCGAGCGCATGAAGCTGCGCATGCTCAATGGCAGCCATTCCACTATGGCCTATCTGGGCTATCTGGCGGGCCACGAATACGTGTCCGACGCCATGGGCGACCCCGCCTTTGTGGCGCTGATCCATGGACTGATGACTGAAGAAGTCATGCCCACGCTTGACATGCCCGGCACGGATCTGGGCGCCTATCGCGACCAATTGCTGGAGCGCTTTGCCAATCCCGCGCTCAAGCATCGCACCTGGCAGATCGCCATGGATGGCAGCCAGAAACTGCCGCAGCGGCTATTGGGCACTGTCCGCGACCGGCTGGCTGCCGGGCAGAGCATCGAGCGGCTGTCGCTCGGCGTCGCCGCCTCGGATGCGCTATGTCATGGGCATTGACGAAAAGGGCGGCAATATCGACGTGCGCGACCCGCTCGCTATGCGGATGATGGCGATAGCTGCTGGGGCCGGAGGCGATCCGGAGGAGTTGTATGAGGGGCTGGTGGGCCTGACCGAAGTGTTTGGCGACGATCTGGCCGACAATGAAGTGTTCGGCGCCGATGTGGTGGAACACCTCGATAGCCTGTTCGATGTGGGGGCGGCGGAGACGGTGCGGGAGATTGTGGGGTAGGGGATACCCCTCCTAGCCTCCCCTGATAGGGGGAGGGACCTCTCCACTCGTGGAGCGGGCTCGGGGTTAAACCCGCCCCTCCATCGCCCGATCGAAAATCTCCAGCGCCCGCGCCTTGGTCAGTTCCACTGGATTGCCCCCGCCGTGGGGTCGACAATCGCCATATCCCCGATCAGCTCACGTTTGCTGCCATCCACCTTGAACTCGGCCGGGGTATGCGGCACGTCGAGCCGCAGGCGCAGGCCGATCACGGCATGCAGGAACGCCTCAAAGGTCGGCGACAGGCCCAGATACGCCGCGAGCCGAGCGATCTTGGCTTCCACGGCTGATTTATTGACCATCAGCACATAGGGCATGAACACCGCATTGGTCATGCCGTGATGGGTGTCATAGAGCGCGCCGACCGGATGGCTCAGCGCGTGGATGGCGCCCGTGCCCTTCTGGAATGCGGTGGCGCCCATGGCCGCCGCGCTCATCATATGGCCGCGCTTCCACATCATTGGGGTCGGCTACGACCTTGGGCAGGTTTTCGAACACGAGGCGTATGCCTTCCACCGCAATGCCATCGGCCAGCGGGTGATAGCCGAGCGCGCAATAGGCTTCAAGGCAATGGGCCAGCGCATCCATGCCGGTGCCCACGGTGATGAAGCGGGGCATGCCCACGGTCAGTTCGGGGTCGGCGATCACCACTTTGGGCATCATCAGGGGGTGGAAGATGACCTTTTTGGTATGGGTCGTCTCGTCGGTAATGACGCCGGCGCGGCCGACTTCCGAGCCCGTGCCCGCCGTGGTCGGCACGGCGATGATGGGGAAAATGCCCTTGGGATCGGCGCGGGTCCACCAATCGCCAATGTCTTCAAAGTCCCACATCGGGCGGGTCTGGCCGGCCATGAAGGCGATGACCTTGCCCACATCGAGCCCCGAGCCGCCGCCAAAGGCGATCACGCCATCATGCCCGCCTTCGCGCAACACCTTGATGCCGGCTTCCACATTGGCGGAGATCGGATTGGGTTTGACCTCGGCAAACACGCCAACAGGAATGCCCGCATCCTTGAGCAGCTGGATGGTCTTTTGCGTCACGGGCAGATTGACGAGGCCGGCATCGGTGACGAATAGGGGCACGGTGATGCCGGTGGATTTGAGCACTTCGGGCAGTTCTGCGATACGGCCGGGGCCAAACTTGATGGCGGTGGGGTAGTTCCAGTTGGCTTTGGTCATTTTGGGCCTCGTTTGTTGTGTTTCCCACCGGGTCATTCCGGCGCAGGCCGGAATCCATGCTGTGCAATGCTCGCGAGCTGGATGGCGTCTTTTGGCCTTCAGCGTGGATCCCGGCCTGCGCCGGGATGACATCGTGGATGGGGTGGGTCTGGGTGCCTAAACCCGCTTCAAATGAAACGACTTGGGCTGGCTAAGGTTCGCGTAGCCGATTTCGCTGAGGCCGCCGCCCTTGCCGGTGTCTTTCACCCCGGTCCAGACCAGTGCCGGATCGAGATAATCGCAGCGATTGGCAAAGACGGTGCCGGTCTCGATCTTGGCGCCCAGCTTGGCGGCAATGTCGAGGTCCTGCGTCCAAATCGAGGCGGTCAGGCCATAGGGGCTGTCATTCATGAGCGTCACGGCCTCGGCATCATCAGCCACTTTCATGATGCCGACGACCGGGCCGAAGCTCTCCTCGCGCATCACACTCATCTGGTGATTGACGCCGGTGAGCACTTCGGGCGCCAGATAGGGCGAGCCGGCCGCGTCGAGCGCATGCTTGGAATTAAGGTGTCGCGTCGCCCCGCCGCGCACGGCCTCTTCGGTCTGCTGGCGGACATGGTCGGCAAAGCTGCCGCGCGCCATCGGCCCCACAATCGTATCGCCGTCGAGCGGATTGCCCAGCGTCCAGCCCCGAGCATTGTCGATGAAGCGGGCAACGAAATCGTCATGGATCGAGGCATGCACATAGATGCGCTCGACCCCGCAGCAGCTCTGCCCGGAATTGAAGAACGAGCCATCAACCGGGTTCTCGACCGCATTGGCCACATCGGCATCTTCGCGCACATAGGCCGGATCCTTGCCGCCCAGCTCAAGGCCCGGTGGTCGCGAAAGTGCCGGCAGCGGCCTGTTCGATGCGGCGTCCGCCCTCGACCGAGCCGGTGAAATTGATGTGGTCGATGGCGCCCGAGGCGATCAGCTTTTCCGTATCGGCATGGCCCAGCACCGGGTTCTGGAAAATGCCTTCGGGCAGGCCGGCTCGGCGCGCCGCAGCAGCAAAGCGCTCGCCGGCCAGCAAGGTCTGGCTCGCATGTTTGAGAATGATAGCATTGCCCGCCATCAGCCCGGGAATGATGGAATTGACCGCGGTGAGGAAGGGATAATTCCGAGGCGCAATGACCATCACCGTGCCGAGTGCTTCGCGAGTGATGTAGCGGGTAAAGCCTTCCTTGCCGGTCTTTTCGGCGGGCGCGAGCGCCTCGGCGGCCAGATCAATCATATAGCGGGCGCGTTCCTCGACGCCTCGCTTTTCCCCGCCAAAGCGGATCGGGCGGCCCATCTGCCGTGCCAGTTCGGGCACGATCTCGTCATTCATGGACAAGAGCGCATCGACAAAATGCGCCACGATCTTGCCGCGCTCGGCAATGGTGAGCTCTCCCCAACCGAGCCGTGCCGCCTTGGCGCGGGTGACGGATGCCGCGATCTCGGTGTCACTAGCGAGCGGGCGTTCGGCATAGATGCTGCCGTCGATGGGAGAAATGATTTTGATCGTTTCGGTCATGCTTTTGCCTTTTAGACTTGTGGCACTGGCTCCACCCCATCACCGCATCGCCCTCGGGCTCGACCCGAGGGTCACTCGCCATCTGGTGAGCGGTCAGAGTGGTCCTCGGGTCAAGCCCGAGGAAGACGCCGGTGGGGTGGGCGGATCGTGCTAGCTCCGCTCAAACCCGCGTTTGAGTTCCCAATCGGTCACGCGGCGATCATATTCTGCCTGTTCCCATTCCGCCGTATGCACGTAATGGCCGATCACTTGCTCGCCAAGCGCCTCTTTGAGCATGCTCGACTTACGCAATGTTTCGATAGCTTCGCGCAGGGTCTTGGGAATTTCAGCGCAGGTTCTTGGTCACATAAGCGTCGCCGACAAAGACCGGCTCAAGCTCCAGCTTGTCCTCGATGCCCTTGATTCCGGCGGCAATCAGCGCGGCGATGGCGAGATAGGGATTGAGGTCAGCCCTGCCCATGCGGCATTCCACGCGAATGGCCTTGGAATGCTCGCCACACAGCCGGAAGCCAGCGGTGCGATTATCCGGGCTCCAGATCGCCTTGGTGGGCGCGAAGGTGCCGGCCCTGGAAGCGCTTGTAGCTATTGATATAGGGCGCGAGGAAATAGGTGATGTCGTGGGCATAGGCCAATTGTCCGGCCATGAAATGCTTCATCAGATCGCTCATGCCGCGCTCTGTCCTTGCCATCGACAAAGAGCGGCTTGCCCGATTTGTCGGCCAGCGACATGTGGATATGGCTCGATGATCCGGCCAGCGCATAATCCCACTTGGCCATGAAGGTCACGGCCTTGCCCCGGGCATAGGCGATTTCCTTGGTGGCATTTTTGAGCACGACATGGCGGTCGGCCATGGTCAGTGCGTCAGCATATTTGACGTTGATTTCTTCTCGGCCCGGGCCCCATTCGCCCTTGGACGATTCCACCGGAATGCCTGAGGCCTGCAAATGCTTGCGCAGGGCGCGCATCACGCCTTCTTCCTTGGTGGTCTGGAAGATGTGGTAATCCTGAATGTAATCGCCCGCCGTCTGGGCGCTACGATAGCCCTTCTGGCTGATCGTGCGATAATCGTCGTCGAAGAGGTAAAATTCGAGCTCGGTCGCCGCATTGGCGGTATAGCCCATGGCCGATAGCCGCTCGATCTGGGCCTTCAGAATGGCGCGTGGCGAATGCGGAATGGGTTCGTGATGGTGGTGATCGCTGAGATCGCACAGCACGATGGCCGTGCCTTCGAGCCAGCTGGCCTTCATCAGCGTCGAGAGATCGGGTTTCATGACGAAATCGCCATAGCCTTTGGCCCAATTGGCCGCCTCGTAGCCGGGCACCGGTTCCATATCGATATCGTCGGCCAGCAGGTAATCGCAGCCATGGGTTTCGTCATGGGCGGTTTCGAGAAAATATTCGGCTCTGGAAGCGCTTGCCGATCATGCGGCCTTGCATGTCGGGGAAGGCCACGAGCACGGTATCGATCCTGCCGGCAGCGACATCCCCACGCAGCTCTTCCAATGAATAGGCCATATTTCCCTCTTCTGTTATGTGGCTTGCCCGCCCGCAATGCCCCTCCGGCACCGCGAGCGGGAGTAGAACGTGGCGCTTACGCGGGCGCTTTATGTTCCAGCGCGAACTCTTCTTCGGGCGACATGATCAGCTTGTGCCGGCCGATTACCGCGAAATAGGCAATGCCCACCGCGCACCACAGCACCACCCAGATCACGCCCTTGTAGAAGTTGGGGTCCTGCAGCTGGTAGAACAGAGTGACCGCCGCGATGATGATAGTCAGCACGGCTCCGGGGATACCCACCGGCGACCTAAATGGCCGCTCGATATTGGGCAGGTTGCGGCGCAGGATGATGAAGCTGAGCGCCTGCATGATGTAGCTCAGCATCGCGCCGAACACGGCCATGTTGAGCAGCACCGAGCCGATAATGTCATCGCCCAGCTGGGTTTCGCCAGCCCCGCCACCACCATTGACGAACCAGATCACCAGCATCACGGCCAGCCCCAGCAGGGCGCCTGAGACCATGGCGACGTGCGGCGTCTTGTATTTGGGATGGGTCACCGACAAAGCGGAGGGGAAATAGCCCGCCCGGCTCAGCGAATAGACCTGACGGCCCTGCGCATAAAGGATGGTGTGGAACGAAGCGATCAGCCCGATCAGGGCGACAATGCCGAAGACGGGTGCGGCAGCGTCACCATAAATGGCGCGGATGCCCTGCAATGCTGGTTCGAGCGAAGAACCCAGGCTGAACGAGCCAACCCCGGCAATGGAGGGATTGAGCAGCACAATCATGAAGGCGCTGAGCAGCAGGGTGCAGAAGCCGAGCAGAATGCCCTTGGGCATATCACGCTTGGGATCGACCGATTCCTCGGCCGCCAGCGGCACTTGCTCGATGGCCGGGAACAGCCAGACCGCGAAGGGCAGGGTGGCGAGCACGCCTTGCCAGCCGAAGGGGAACCACGAGCCATTGCCCTCGGGCAATTCGACCGCGGCGCCATCCGGGCCGACGCCGATATTGAGCGCCCAGCGCGAGAAATCGATATTTGGGAAGGCGCTGAACCAGAAGAAGACCGAGCCCGCCAGCGAGATCAGCGTCACCACCAGCGTGACCTTGTAGCTGAGCGCCACGCCATAGATGTTGAGCGCCGGGAATATGGCGAAGAACACCACCCACAATATGGGATAATAGGCCGTGTCGAGCCCGGTAATCGAGCCGAAATAGCCCGAGATGAAGGTGCAGATCACCGCCGGTGTCAGCACATATTCGACGTTTTCAAACAGGCCCGTGATGAAGCCGCCCCGGGGCCCCATCGAGGTGCGCGCAAAGGAATAAGCTGCCCCGGTATGAGGCAAAGCCGGGCTCATTTCGGCGATGGAGGAGACCGAGCCCAGATACATGATGGCGATAATGCCGGCGGCCACGACCATGCCGCCCCAGCCGCCAGTCATGAAGCCGAAATTCCAGCCCGAAAAGTGGCCGGAAATCACTGCGCCAACGCCCAGCGCCCACAGTGACCAGATGCCCGCATAGCGTTGCAGCCCGCGTTTTTCGAAATAGTCCTTGTCGCGTGTCGCATAGGCGACACTGCCGACCTTCCTTGTCTCAGCCATAACCACGTCCCCTGATTGTTAGCCCCGGTAGAGTCTAGATTGCCATCGCCTCTTTCCGCGCCAATCGTGCGGCCTCAAGACAACGGGCCAGCCGGTCAGCCCACAGGGACACGCCGGCAGGTTCGAGAATTTCGTCATTGCGGATTTCGATCATGGTGGCGTCGAGCCCACGCCCGTCGCCATGTTTTTCCAGCGTCAGCGTCACGCCATTGAGCGCGGCATAGGGCTCGTTCCAGCCGATATTCATGTCGGGCGCCTCGTTCTGGAGCGCCTCGAACAGCCCTTTTGTGTAGCTTGTATCCGCGCCATGGATCAGCCCCCCATGGATCGGCCGTGGCCGGGCCACGCCATGATAGACGGGCGTAAAGGAATGCATGCAGACCAGCACGGTTTCCTGCCCCGCATGGCGGCGCGCTTCGAGCAGCGTTTCAATCGAAGCGTGGTAGGGCTGGTGGAAATGGGTGATGCGGTATTGGCGTTCTTGGGCGTCGATAGCCTCATTGGCAGCGATCCGCGTCGCCTCCGACAGCGTCCAGATCAGGTCCGGGGCGTCGAGGTCGCGATTGCAGTCGATGATCAGCCGGGACACGGTCGATTGCACCAAGGGGGCATCGAGCATCTGCGAGAGTTCGCGGCTGACTGCCAGCGCGCCGGGGTCCCGTGCAATGTGGCTGACCCGCTCGGTCTGGCTGAGGCCCAGATCGCCATATTTGGCCGGTAGCCGGTTGGAGGCATGGTCGCATACGATGACGAAGGGCGATTGTCCCTGCGCATTGAGCACCTGCACCGATTTTTCTGCGCTAACGTCCACTTTCCCTCTACGCGTGGCCAATTAACTTCTGTATCAAGTGTTCCGTAATTGCAAAATCTGTCAATACTGAAATCTGAATTTCAGAAAAGGGGGAGACGATCTTGGAGGGAAAGAGCGT
Organism: Devosia sp. A8/3-2; assembly: GCA_025452255.1. Lineage (GTDB taxonomy): Bacteria > Pseudomonadota > Alphaproteobacteria > Rhizobiales > Devosiaceae > Devosia. Next base: position 36,861 of record CP104974.1, on the reverse strand, counting down.
CGCGGCGCGCATTCACGACGCCATTCACCGGCTGACCCCGGCCGAAAAGCGCGCTGCCCGTGGCCTGCTCGGCGCCTACCCTACGCTGGGCTCGGCCCCCGTCGCCGAATTCGGCCAGCAGGCCGGCGCCAGTTCGGCAACTGTGCTGCGTTTCGTCTCGCAATTGGGCTACAAATCCTATCCCGATTTCCAGCGCGCCTTGCGCGACGAGCTGGAAGAGCGGGCAAAGTCCCCACTGCAGCGCGGTCAATCGGCTAGTGCCAGCGCCAGCGACGATAATTTCCTCGACCGCTTCGTCACCCGGGCCGCCGACAATCTGCGCGGCACGGCCGGGCTGATCCCACCCTCCGAATTTGAAGCGGTCTGCCAGCGCATCGCCGAGGCCAAGGGGCAATGCTATCTGGGCGGCGGCCGCTTCACTGATTTCCTCGGCCGGCTATATGGAAGCCCATTTGCGGCTGATCCGCCCCGGCATGCGCCGTTTCGACGGCCGCCCCGCCACCCGCGCCGACCAGATGATCGATGTGCGCCCCGGTGATACCGCCATCCTGTTCGACGTACGGCGCTACGATCCGAGCCTGCTCGAGGTTGCTACCGACCTCACTGCGCGGCGGGCGCAAATCATCCTTATCACCGATGAGTGGATGAGCCCGGTGTCGCGCTATGCCAAGCTGGTACTGCCCTGCCGCACGGCGCTGGATCGCACCCGGGACGCCAATGGCTCGCTGTTCACCCCGGTGGAGGCGATTATAGCGCGGGTGACAGGAATTGGCCCGGCCGATTGCGAGCAAGCGGATTGGCTCGATCGAGCCGGGCGGGGTGCCGTAGGCGGGCTTGTCACCGAGGCTACTCCACCCACGGTGTCATTCCGGCGCAGGCCGGAATCCATGTCCGTGGCGATCCGCATACATCCAGCGCCGGGATGGCCTTCAGCTCGGATTCCGGCCTGCGCCGGAATGATACCGTGTTCTTGAATGCATTCAGAGTAACACTGCCCCCTCTCAGGGGGAGGGTAGGAGGAGGTAGCCCTACTCGCTCTTCTTCAATTTCAAAAACGCCTCTGCGCTCAGCCTGATCTTGGGATCGATCTCCCCGATTGCCTTGCCATTTTTGCCCTGATAATCGAGGCTATCGAGCACGGTGCGGATCACATTGATCCGTCCCCGCCGCTTGTCATTGGCGCGGATCACGGTCCGGGGGGCGTGCTTGCTGTCGGTGCGCTTGAGCATCACGTCGCGGGCCGCCGTATAAGCATCCCACTTGCCCGGGGCCTCCAGATCGATGGGCGACAGCTTCCACACCTTGAGCGGATCGTGCCGGCGGTCATGGAACCGCTTGAGCTGCATTTCCCGGCCGATCGACAGCCAGAACTTGAACAGATGAATGCCATCCTTGGTGATGCGCTTTTCAAATTCGGGCGCCTCATCCAGAAATGCCTCGGTCTGCTCTGGCGTGCAGAACCCCATTACCGGCTCCACCCCGGCTCTATTGTACCGAGAACGGTCGAACAGCACGGTCTCGCCCGCCGCCGGGAGCCAGTCGACATAGCGCTGGAAATACCATTGCGTGCGCTCCCGATCATTGGGCTTGGGCAGCGCCGCGATGAGAGTGTTGCGCGGGTTGAGATTTTCGAGATAGGTCTTGATCGTGCCGCCCTTGCCGGCCGCGTCGCGCCCTTCGAAGATCAGCATCACACGTTCGCCGCTGGCGAGCAGATGGGCCTGCAGCAGCACCAGCTGCTTTTGCAGCGCATACATCTCGGTTTCATAAATCTTGCTGTCGAGCTTATCCTCATAGGGATAGCCCCCCGAACTCATGGCGTGTTTCTCAATGGCCTTGGGCAGGTTTGGGTCTTCAATATCGAAGCCCTCGAAGGGATCGCTCATGGTTGTCGCTCCTTTGTCATCCTGAACGTGCTATGAAGCCGCCCTTGAGTGCAAGGGCCACGATGGAAACCCTTGATTCTGCATTGGCGCAACATGGACGAACCGACCGCATCGCCGCCTGCTTCTGCCCTGAACCAGATCCCGGTGCGGCTTGCCGCCCAATCGAGCCTGCTGGCCGGAATTTTCGGGGTATTTTTTGCGCTGGTGCTGTTCGGCTGGCTGCCTGTATTGCCCGCCATTATCGCTTTCCTCGCCATCGTGGTTGGTATGGCCTTGCTGCCCGTTGGCACCGTGACGGTAACCAAGACCGTGCCGGCGCCGGCCATGCCCTCGGTGGTGGCAAATGCGCAGATCCCCATCACCGCCTTTGCCGATGCGCTGACCGATCCCTGCTTCGTGCTCGACCGGCGCGCCGTAGTGGTGCACGCCAATGCAGGCTGCGCGGCGCCAATATACCAATGTGCTGCCGGGCAATCCGATTACCTTCTCGCTGCGCAATCCCGAACTGGTGCAGGCCATCGATGCGGTGATCCGCAGCGGCACCACGCGCACTATCGAGCTGCATGAAACCCTGCCGTCCGAAACCCGGGACAGGGTGATCGTTGCTCCCCTGCGCCGCGAGGGCGCCGAATGGTTTGCCGATGAGGGCCGCCAATTGGTGGTGACCATGCAGAGCCTGACCGAACTCAAGCGGGTCGATGCGCTGCGCAGCGATTTCATCGCCAATGCCAGCCACGAATTGCGCACGCCCTTGGCCTCGCTGCTGGGCTTTATCGATACCCTGCTCGGCCCCGCCGCCAAGGATGCGGCGGCGCGCGAAAAATTCCTCGGCATCATGCGCGGCCAGGGCCGAGCGCATGAGCAAGCTGATCGATGATTTGCTGAGCCTGTCGCGCATCGAAATGCACCAGCATGTCCGCCCCACCGGTTCCATCGATCTGGCCGGGCTATTGCGCGAAGTGCGCGAAGGGCTGATGACCCGTGCCAAGGCGGCCGAACTCGATATCGTGCTCAGCCTGCCGGCCGGCACTGCCATGACCACGGGCGACCGCTCCCAGCTTTATGAAGTGTTCGAAAACCTGCTCGACAATGCCATCAAATATGGCGCCGACGGCAAAACCATCGAAGTCACCCTTGCCCCTGCGGGCCGTGCGGGCTTTCAGCACATGGTCACCGTGGTCGATCACGGGCCGGGCGTGGCGCCGGAATATGTGCCCTGCCTCACCGAGCGCTTCTACCGCATGGACGCCGATATCAGCCGCAAGAAAAAGGGCACGGGCCTAGGCCTTGCCATCGTCAAGCACATCGTCAACCGCCACCGCGGGCAGCTGGTCATCCGCAGCAAGGTGGGTGAGGGGATGCGGGTGGATGTGTTGCTGCCTTAGGGGCACAACACTGAGCAGAAGAACTGCATCAACCACAGTGTCATTCCGGCGTAGGCCGGAATCCATGCTGAAGGCTATCCCGGCGCTGGATGTGTATGGCGCACCACGGACTGGATCCCCGGCCTGCGCCGGGATGACACCGTGGAAAGTGGTGCCTCGGAGTACCCCTCGCAAAAACCAAACAAAAAGGGCGCCCCTCGGCGCCCTCTTGTCATGTCCGGCTATTGCAGCGCTTAGCGCCGCTTCTTGTCGACTCGGTGATAGGCGCGGCGCGAGTGGAATTCGCAATAAGGGCCGCTTTCCGTGCTATGCTGGCCGCAGAAGTAGAAATCCTTGGTCAGCGGATCGCCGATCGGCCACTTGCAGGTGCTCTCGGTGAGCTGCAGCAGGTTCAGGCGCTTGTCTTCGGGAATGAACAGCTCGGCCGCTGCCGGCGCGACATAAAGATTGGTCTCGATCTCGGGGCTGGCCGCGAGCGCGGTGGCGCCCATGGTCTGCGGGCGCGGCATGCTCATGCGCGCCTTGGCTGCGCCACCCATCATGCTGCCACCACCACCGGAGGAGAGGCTGGCCGAGGGACTGGCCACCCGGCGCGGAGCCGGGCGCGGCGCCGGACGGGCGCGCGGCGCGGTATTGGTGGGCTTGGCGCGGGCCGAAAGCTTGAGGCGATGCACCTTCCCGATTACCGCATTGCGGGTAACGCCCCGGCCCAGTTCCCCGGCAATCTGGCTGGCCGACAGGCCTTCCATCCAGAGCTTCTTCAAAGTTTCGACGCGCTCGTCAGTCCAGCCCGCCGCTTGTGCTCCTGAATCCATCGTCAAAACAGAATCCTTCATTGTGCTGCCAAATTGGACCTTGGCAGCCTTAAACTCTAGCGGTCGTATGTTAGGCGGGTCCGCCACACGAGATATCGTGTCCCCAACGAGTGGGAGACTACGCTATCGGCGGAATCAGGATCAAGAGTCAGGGAAGGATATCCCCGAATATTCACTGGTTAAAATTGCCTTAACGATCATTGAGTCAAATCAGCCACTTGGGCTCGGAACATTGACTTATCTGGCAAAAATGGCCTAACTCTGACCCGCAAACGCTGCGCAACGAGCGCGTTTTTGATTTTTGTGGCGCTAATGCCACGGCCCTCTTAATTGCGCTTGCACCAGAAGGAATGACCATATGTCTGCGCTCTACGGCACCTATGCCCGGTCCGAACTCGCTTTCGAGCGGGGCGAAGGCATGCGCCTGTATGACCAGCATGGCCGATCCTATCTCGATTTCCATTCCGGCGTGGCCGTCAATGCCTTGGGCCATGGCGATGCTCATCTGGTCAGCGCGCTCAAGGCGGCCGCCGACAAGGTGTGGCACACGGCCAATACCTTCACCATTCCCGAGCAGGAACGGCTGGGCCAGCGGCTGGTTGAGGCGACCTTTGCCGACTCGGTGTTTTTCACCACTTCGGGCGCCGAGGCCATCGAATGCGCCATCAAGACGGCGCGGCATTATTTCTGGGCCAAGGGGCAGGTCGATCGCTACGAGATCATCGCCTTTAGCGGCTCTTTCCATGGCCGTACCTCGGGCACCATCGTGGCCGGCGGCAATCCCGACTATCTGGAGGGCTTTGGTCCTGCGGCGCCCGGCTTCAAGCATGCCAAGCCGGGAGATCTCGATAGCGTCAAGGCGCTGATCACCCCGCAAACCTGCGCCATTCTCATCGAGCCGGTGCAGGGCGAGGGCGGCGTTACCGCCATGACGCCCGAATTCATGCAGGGCCTGCGCAAACTCTGCGACGAGCACGATATGTTGCTCGTGCTCGACGAAGTCCAATGCGGCTATGGCCGCACCGGGCGCTTCTTTGCCTATGAATGGAGCGGCATCACTCCCGATATCGTGGCGGTGGCCAAGGCCATTGGCGGCGGCTTCCCGCTCGGCGCCTGCCTTGCCAAGGGCGACGTCGCGGCGTCCATGGTGCCCGGCACGCATGGCTCGACCTATGGCGGCAATCCGCTGGCCTCGGCCATCGGCAATGCCGTGCTCGACCGCGTGCTGGCGCCCGGCTTTATCGATCACGTCAACCAGATGGGCCAGAAGCTGGCCCGGCATTTGCAGCAATTGGCCCAGCGGTATCCTGACTACGTGCTCGAATTGCGCGGCAAGGGCCTGCTCGCCGGCATCAAGATCACCCTGCCGGTGCGCGATTTCGTCTCCCGGCTGCGCGACGATCACCAGATGCTCACCATCGGCGCCGGCGACAATGTGCTGCGGCTGCTGCCCCCGCTCATCGTTACCGAGGCCGACATTATCGAAGCGGTGGAGAACATCGCCGCCGCTTTCGATGCCATCGAGGCCGAAACGGCGTCGGTTCCGGCGGTTGGCTAATATGGCTTCCACCGTGTGGCATTATGGACGCCGACGACGCGGCTTGTTCCCTCCTCCCTGAGTGGAGGCGGAGCAGACACGCGGCACTTTGCCGACAGGACAAGAGCGTACATAAGGAACTCCGGCCCATGACGACCGGCACACCAAACCATTTTCTCTCGATCGACGATTTCACCTATCCCGAACTGCGCGGCATGCTCGACGTCGCCACCTCCCTGAAGGGGCGTCTCAAGGAAGGCGACCGGCCGCAATTGCTCAAGGACAAGGTCCTCGGCGATGATTTTCGAGCGCCAGTCGACCCGCACCCGCGTCTCCTTCGATGTCGGCATGCGTCAGCTGGGCGGGGAGACCATCATGCTCTCCGGCCGGAAATGCAGCTCAGCCGCGAAGAAACCCTGTCCGATACCGCCAAAGTGCTCAGCCGCTATGTCGATGCCATCATGATCCGCATTCTTTCGCATGCCGATCTGCTCGACTCGGCCGAAGCCGCCACCGTGCCGGTGATCAATGGCCTGACGCGTCGCGCCCATCCGTGCCAGATCATGGCCGATTTGATGACCTTTGAAGAGCATCGTGGGCCGATCAAGGGCGCCAAGGTCGCCCGGGTGGGTGACAGTAACAATGTGCTGCATTCCCGGGTCAACGCGGCCGAGCTGTTCCAGTGTCATTTGACCATTGCCGTGCCGGATGAATACAGCCCGGAAAAGGACCTGATGCAGGATATCCGCCGGGCCGGCGACTATGTGAAGCTGATCGAAGACCCGCGCGAGGCCGTCGAAGGCGCTGACCTCGTCATCACCGATACACGGGTGTCGATGGGCGACGTGGACGTGGCCGAACGCCGCCGGGTCTTGAAACCGTACCAGTCAACACCAATTTGATGGCGCTGGCGGACAAGAACGCTCTTTTCATGCACGACCTGCCCGCCCACCGCGGGGACGAGGTGACCGACGAGGTGATCGATGGTCCCCAATCGGTCGTGTGGGACGAAGCCGAAAACCGCCTGCACGCCCAAAAAGCCATACTGTGCTGGGCCTTCGGGGTCGAAACCAACTAAACTGCTTCGATCTTCTGATCGGGACGGCCTGCAAATGGCGGTCTTCTGCGCTTCCGGTGCTCACGTACCTATGTACGCTGCGCTCCGGTTCTCGAAGACCACCATTTTCGGCTCGTCCCAACCAGAAGCTCATCGCAGTTGCGGTGCCATCAACCACCGTGTCATCCCCGCGCAAGCGGGGACCTCCGTTTTTTGAACGGAATAGCGGTTCCGCTTGCGCGGGACTGACACGGTGGGATTTTGCGTGATGCGCTAGAACGTTTCGCCTTGAGGGTTTAGCCTCAAGAAAGCCAAAAGAATGACGACGGATCTCGACTGCAATGACCGAGAACCTGATGACTGCCCCGGGGCTCGACCGGCCGGAAACTGGCGATGATGCCGTCGTGCCGTTCACCCTCGACAAGCTCGACACCAGAGGCCGCGCCGTCCGCTCGGGCGACGCGCTCGACACCATTTTGTCGCGCCACAATTATCCTGCTCCCGTGGCTCGCCTGCTGGGCGAAGCCGTGGTGCTGGCCGGGCTGATCGGCTCGTCCCTCAAATTCGAGGGTCGTTTCATCATGCAGACCCAGACCGATGGACCGGTCAACCTGATCGTGGTCGATTTCTGACGCGCCCGACGGGCTGCGCGGCTATGCCCGCTTCGATCATGATGCGCTGCTCAAGGCCGCCGAGGAGGGCAAGACCCGCCCCGCCGACCTGCTCGGCAAGGGGCATCTGGCCATGACTATCGATCAGGGGCCAAACACCGAGCGCTATCAGGGCATTGTCGCACTCGAGGGCAATTCGCTTGAGGAAGTGGCGCATACCTATTTCATGCAGTCCGAGCAGATCCCCACCATGGTGCGGATCGCGGTGGCCGAATTCCAGCAGAAGGGCGACCACCGCCCCCATTGGCGCGCCGGCGGCGTGCTGATCCAGCACCTGCCCGAGCATGGCCTGCACACCATGGCGGACCTGCCCGGCGACGGCAATTTCGACAATCCGGACACCAATCCCGATTTCGAGGAAGCCGATGGCTGGAGCGAGGCCAAAGCGCTGCTGACCACGCTCGAAGATGTGGAACTGGCCGACCCCGACCTGTCGCCTGAGCGGCTGCTGTTCCGGCTCTACCACGAGACGGGCGTACGCGTGTTCTCGCCTTTGCCCATGGTCGAGCGCTGCACCTGCTCGGCCGACCGCATCGAGGATATGCTGGCCACCAACTTCACCGATGAGGACCGCGAAGCCATGGCGGTCGATGGCGAAATCGAAGTGGTCTGCGAATTCTGCTCGACCGCTTATCACTTCAACCCGAACCAGTTCGGGACCAAGCACTGAGCCGCATTACGGTTAAACCATACGTGTAAATCGCTTTACTCGAACGGTCGCCACTTGGCGGCCGTTTCTTTGCGCTGACAATAACTTAGCTCAGCAAGTGGCTTGCGCAGTCGCTAAATTTTGGTCAGTATTTATGCGGATATACCGGGCAAAGGGGGCTGTGCCAGTGAATGCGACAAGCATGAAGTGCGCGACGAAGACGCTTTGATCATGGGTGGCAGCTCAGATGATCTGAGCTGATGTCGCCCGCCCAAAGCCTGATCCGAGCCGTTCTGGCCGAGCATTGTCCCGATGCCGCCGCTGCGCAGCGCGTACTCGAGGCAGCGCTGGAACGCGAGGTCGATCCGCTGCGCTATTGCGCCGCCAGCTCGGGCATTGGCGAAACCCTCGCCATGGAGCGCGGCGCGCTGGGCCGGCTTTGCCTTTTACGACACGGTGCCCAGCCATTTGCGCGGCCAGACGACCCCGACCCGGCTCGAAGCCTTGAGCGAGGTCCGATTGTTCCGCGTGACCCTGTTCGATACGGAAATAGCCTTCAGTGCCCCGGATTTTTTTGGCCTGCTGCGCCTGCAGGCTCGCCGGCTCGACAATCCCGATCTGGCCCGGCGGCTCTGCCTCGTGCCCGAAAGGCGCTGCGCGATTATCTGGTGCGGGCGGCGGCGCCCGCTTTGGTCGATGGAGCCCGGCAAACCCTGACCCGGCGCTGGCCCTATGCCGCTGCGCAACTGGAACTGACCGTGCCGGCGCGCAATATCTTTGTCGGGCTGGCGCTGGCCTTGTTCTGCCTGATATTGCTGGCGCCGCATACCGACGAAGTCTGGCTCCTGCCGGTCTGGGCGCTGCTGCTGCTGGGCCCGGCTTTTATTCGCCCGGCCGCGCTCGCTGTGCCCAATCCGCCCCGGCCATCCGCCAACGATCCGCCCGATCCGGCCGAATTGCCCATCTATAGCGTGCTGGTGCCGCTGCGCGACGAAGCCCATATGGTGCCCCAATTGTTCCGCGCTTTGGGCGCCTTGCGCTATCCGCCGGAAAAGCTCGACATCAAATTCGTGGTCGAGGATTGCTCGGTGGCAACGCTCGAGGCGGTCCGCCAACAATTGGGCGATCCACGCTTCTCACTGCTGGCCGTGCCCGATGCCTTGCCGCGCACCAAGCCCAAGGCGCTCGATTTCGCCCTGCCGCTGTGCCGGGGCGAACTGGTCGTGGTCTATGATGCCGAGGACACACCCGAGCCCGACCAGCTCTGGCTGGTGGCCCAGCGCTTTGCCGACGCGCCGGATATCGAATGCATCCGAGCCCAATTGGTGATCGATAATGGCGGGGAGAATTGGCTGGCCGGCATGTTCGCCGCCGAATATGCCGGCCTGTTCACTGTCATGCTGCCCGCCTTGGCCAAATGGGAGCTGGTCATGCCGCTGGGCGGCACCTCCAACCACTTCCGGCTGGCCACCTTGCGTGCCCCGGGCGGCTGGGACGCGTTCAACGTCACCGAAGATGCCGATCTGGGCGTGCGGCTGGCCCGGCGCGGTCACCGCGTCGACGTGATCGCCTTGGCTACGCTGGAGGAAGCGCCGGTCGCGCTGGCAACCTGGATGGGGCAGCGCACCCGCTGGATCAAGGGCTGGATGCAGACCCTGATCGTGCATAATCGCCGCCCGCTGCAATTGCTCGCCGATATCGGCTGGCGCCGCATGCTGGCCTTTGAGGTGCTGGTGCTCGGCATGATCTTGGCGCCGCTGCTGCATAGCGCGCTGATCCTGCTGCTGCTGGCGCGGCTGGTCTTGGGCGAACCGCTGCTGGATAGCGATGGGCTATGGTCCCGGGCCTGCCTGATTGCACTGGGCATCGGCTCGGGCTCAGCCGTCATTGTCAACATGGCGGGCCTCGTCCGCCAGCGCCGGTTTGCCTTGCTACCGATTCAATTGAGCTTGCCGCTTTATTGGCTGCTCGTGGCCCGGGCGACCATACGGGCGCTTTATGCCTTGGCCAAAAGCCCGTTCGAATGGGCCAAGACCACCCATCGCGGCGTCAATCGCGCGCCGCTGGGCAGCGACGTGCCGGCGGTTGGGGAATGAGGCTTCGGACGCTGCATATTTCACCAACACGGCTCGCGGCACGATAATTTTTCCTGTTTGCTGCCGCTGAGAAAAGCCCAGCCCTCGCAAAACACGACTGAGCTGATAGGGTTTATATGGGAACTTAACTCAGGGAGGGCCCCATGCAGGCCACCACATTCAAGGCGACCAAACTTCTGGCCTATGCCGCGCTGGCGGCTTCACTCACGCTGGGCTTCGCGGTCACTGCGCATGCCCGAGATCGCACGATCATCAATGTGAGCTACGATCCGACGCGTGAGCTGTACCAGCAGTTCAACCGAGCCTTTATTGCCCATTGGCAGGAGACCAAGGGCGAGACCGTGGCTGTCCAGACCACCCATGGCGGCTCCGGCGCCCGTGCCCGCACCGTCATCGATGGCCTCGAGGCCGATGTGGTCACCCCGGCGCTTGAAAGCGACATCAATGCCATTGCGGACGCTGATCCGGCCCTGATCCTGAAAACTGGCGCGGCACGTTTGAAAACAACAACGCACCTTACACCTCGACCATCGTCTTCCCGGTTCGTAAGGGAAATCCCAAGGGTCTCAATGACTGGGGCGATCTGACCAAGGATGGCGTTGAGGTCATCACGCCCAATCCCAAGACTTCAGGTGGTGCCCGCTGGAACCTGCTGGCCGGTTGGGCTCGGGCCAAGGCGCAGCCCGGTGGCAGCGACGAGACCGCCAAGGCCTACATCACTGATCTCTACAAGCACGTCCCCGTGCTCGATACCGGTGCCCGTGGCTCCACCACCACTTTCGTGCAGCGCGGCATTGGCGACGTGTTGCTCGCCCGGGAAAACGAAGCCTATCTGGCGCTCGAAGAACTGGGCCCGGACGCCTTCGACATCGTCACGCCCTCGGTCTCCATCTCGGCCGAACCGCCGGTGGCGCTGGTCGTCGGCAATGCCGAAAAGAAGGGCAATACCGACTGGCCACGGCCTATCTGGAATATCTCTATTCCGACGAAGGCCGAGCGATCGCGGCCGCCAATTACTACCGCCCGTTCAAGCCCGAAGCCGCTGCCCCTGAGGACATTGCCCGCTTTGGCGAAGTGAATCTGGTCACCATCGAAGACTTTGGCGGCTGGCGCAACGCCCAACCCGAATTCTTCGGCGACGGCGGTGTGTTCTGACCAGATCTATTCCGGTCCCACCCAGTAACCAACCAATCCGGCCCGCGTCAGGCGGGCCGGCCTTTCTGCCCAATCGAGACCACCGACCAAGCCACAGGTCCGCCGCTATGGACCGCAACTCAGGAGTGAAGAACGATGGTGCATTTCTTCGGCATTTTGAATCCCGATTTCGGTCCCCGCGTCGCCACGGCTGATGCCCCGCTCAAGGCCGGGTTCTTCGGCGGCGCGCCTCGGCCATCCGGCCCAGCCGGGCCGAGATGGATGCCGATTTCCTCGCCGGCAAGCGGCCCGAACCGGCCGAGGAGGCCGAGGACGACGCATTGCGCTTCGTGCGCTTCTGCCTGCCGCCCCATCTTTGAGGCGGCGATCATGTCCACGACCACCCTGATCGTGCCGGGCCTGCATGGCTCGGAGGGCGAGCATTGGCAGGCCCATTGGCGGCGCGATCATCCCGGTGCGATACTGGTCGAGCAATCTGACTGGTCCAATCCGCAGGCAGATCGCTGGCTCTCCGCGCTCGAAGCGGCCGTCATCGCCCATCCGCAGGCGCTGATCGTGGCCCATAGCCCGGGTTCTGTGCTGACGGCACGGCTGGCGCGCAGTAAGGTTGCGTCGCTCGTTACAGGCGCCTTGCTAGTGGCCCCGGCCGATATCAACTGCACGGCGGGCCTGCACAAACGTTCTTATGAATTCGGCAATATGCCGCAGGATGTTTTGCCATTTCCCTGCGCTCGTGGTGGCGAGCCGGGATGATATCTATATGCCGTTCTGACAAGGCGCGTGACCTCGCCACGGCCCGGGGCAGCCCGCTGCACGATCTGGGCTATGCCGGTCACATCAATATTGCGAGCGGCTATGGCCGCTGGCCGGCGGGCTATGCCCCGGCGGCCCGATTGGCTGATTGCCGAAGCCCGGCAACAGCCTGAATTTTCGCGGGAGGGGGCGAATGAGCAATCATCAGAACGGCCGGCCATCGGTGACCATTATCGGGGGCGGCGCCAGCGGCGTGTTGCTGGCCGCCCATTTGCTGCGCGACCCGGAGACCGATATCCGCGTGACGCTGGTGGAGCGGCGCGGCGAATCTGGGCAGGGCGTGGCCTATTCGGCCAGCCAGCGCGACCACAAGGTCAATGTGCCTGCGCGCGGCATGAGTGCGTTCGCCGATGATCCCGAACATTTCTGGCGCTGGCTGCAAACCCGCGGCTATCCGGCGGCGCGCGGCTCCGGGTCTTTGTGCCGCGCCGGCTCTATGGCGCCTATCTCGAAGATGTCTTGCGCCAGAGCCGGGCAATCCAAGCTGGGCCGGCTGATCGTGCTGTCGGAGGAAGTCATTGCCGTGCATGAGGGCAAGAACGGCGTCGAAACCGTGCTCGCCAATGGCACGAGCCTGATCAGCCGCACGGCAGTCCCGGGCGGTGGGCCATGAAACCCAGCCGGCGCGCGGCAAGGGCATTGCCGTGCACGCGTGGGTTCGGAGCGCGATACTCCGCTCGACCCTGACGCCGAGGTCATCATCCCGGGCTCGGGGCTCAGCATGGTGGATGCCCGGCTCTCGCTGGCTGATGCCGACCACCGTGGCACGATCACCGTCGTTTCGCGCAATGGCCTCCTGCCCAAGGGCCATCGCGAACTCGCCCCCACCAGCATGGACGCGGCCGACGTGCCCTTTGGCAGCAGCCTGCCCTATTTCCTGCGCTGGTTCCACGATCTGGCCGACGATATCGAGCGCGATGGCGGCGATTGGCGGAGCCTCGTCGATGGGTTGCGGCCCTATAACCAGCGCATCTGGCAAAGCTGGTCCACCCATACGCGCCGCCAATTCCTGCGCCATCTGCGCCCCCGGTGGAATATCCACCGTCACCGCCTGCCGCCCGAATTGCATGAGCGCATGGACTGCGCCGTGGCGCGTGGCCGAGTGCAATTGGTGGCCGGCGAATTTCTCGATCTGGAGCGGCACGGCAGCGGCGTGCGCGCTGTCCGCCCGCGTGGCACTCGGGAACGCCGTATTATGGATGTGGCGCGCGTCTACGATTGCGGCGGCGTCAGCGTTGATGTCTCGGCCAGCTCCAATCCCGTCGTGCGCGAATTGGTGGCCAATGGCTCGGCCCGGCCCGATGTGCTGCATATTGGGCTCGATGTAGATGAGCACTGCGCCGTGGTCGATGCTGATGGCAAGCCATCGCGCCATCTGCTGGCCGTGGGGCCACTGACGCGCGGCCGGTTCTTTGAAATCGAGGCCGTGCCGGACATTCGCGTACAATGCGCGGGCATCGCCAAACAGATATTGGCACAACACTGATAACTTGACGCTTGCAATCATAATATGTAGCACCCCTTTGTCTGCCGAAGGGGTGCGCGATGACCGAGATGTTTCATGAGGCTACGCTTGTCGGCCGCCAGTGCTCTCGCCGGGCATGTTACGGCTGACCTTTGGCGGGCCGGGTCTGGCCGATTGGAAAACCACCGGCATTGGCGACGAATATCTGCGCCTGTTCTTCCCCAATGAGCAAACCGGCAAGCTGCATCTGCCCCATATCGACGAGCAGGGGCGCTGGACCTATCCCGATGGGCAGGACGCCATCCGCTGCTCGACCTACACCATCCGCCGCCACGACGCGGCCAAAGGCCAGTCGATATCGATTTCGTCATCCACGAAGGCGGGCTCGCCAGCGAATGGGCGCAGCGGGCGCAGGTAGGCGAGGTGATCACCATCAACAATCCGCGCGGGCTTTATACCCCGCCCGCCGACACCAATTGGCAATTGCTGGTCGCTGATGCTACAGGCCTGCCGGCTTTGTCGCGGCTTTTGGCGCAGACACCCGCCCATATCGAAACCCGCGCCTTCATCGAAGTGGCCGATGCCAATCATGAACTCGAGCTGCCGCGCCATCCCAAGGCGACGGTGACTCGGCTGCATGGCAGCGGCAATGGCGTGGCGCCGAGCCGCCTCGAAGACGTGGTGCGCGCCGTGCCCATGCCCAAGGCGCTCGGTTATCTGTGGGTGGCGGGCGAACAAAAGGCCGTCCGCGCCATCCGCAAATATGTCCGCAAGGAATTGGGCCTGCCGCCCGAACGCTACGAGTTGGTCGCCTATTGGATCAATGAAGGCGAAGACTGGGAAGCCAAATTCGCCGCCCTCGACCCGGCACTAAAAGCCCGCATCGACGCTGCCCGGCACTCCGGCCGCGACCCGGAAGAAGTGCGGGACGAGTATGAGGCGACGTTGGAGAAGCACGGGCTTTAGTGAGCCCCTAACAACCACAGGGTCATTCCGGCGCAGGCCGGAATCCATGCTGAAGGTCATCCGTAAGCTGGATGTCTGCGGGTCGCCACGGACTGGGATTCCGGCCTGCGCCGGAATGACCCGGTGGGTAAACAGGTTGGTGCCCGCCTTATCGGCCCCAAATCTCCCCAGCCCGCATCACCCCATCGCCAAACCGGAACCCGCCCGGCCGATCTGCCGCCAGCAGCAGTGCGCCATCGAGATCGCACCAATCCGCCTGCCCGGCCAATAGCGCCGCCGGGGCCATGGAGAGCGACGTCGCCACCATGCATCCCACCATGATCTTGAGATTTTTGGCCCCGGCCGCCCGCATCAGGTCAAGCGCCTCGGTCAGCCCGCCGGTCTTGTCCAGCTTCACATTGACCGCGTCGTAGCGGCCCACCAGCGTGCCCAAAGTGGCCAGCCCATGCGCGCTCTCATCGGCACAGATCGGCACCAGATGCTCGACATCTGCTAGTGCCGCATCGTCACCAGCAGGCAGGGGCTGTTCTACGAGCTCAATCCCCACCTCGCGACAGGCAAGCAAATTGGCCGCCAGATCGCCCGGCACCCGTGCCTCATTGGCATCTACCACCAGCCGTGTCTGCGGCACGGCTTCGCGCACCGCCGCCAGCCGCTCCCGGTCGCCCGCACCACCCAGCTTGAGCTTGAGCAGTGGATAATCACGCGCCGCCCGCGCTGCTGCCGCCATCACCTCGGGCGTCCCAAGGCTGATCGTATAGGCGGTGACGATGCTCTCGGGCACGCTCACGCCAGCCAGTTCTGCAACGCTGACTCCAGCCAGCTTGGCCTCGAGCTCCCAGAACGCACAATCCATCGCATTGTGCGCCGCTCCGTGCGGTAGTGCATTCTGCAAACCCGCCCGGTCCAGCCCATTGGGGATGGAAGGCGCCAGCGCTTCGATGGCCGCAACAGTCTGCACCACGCTCTCGCCATAGCGGGCATAAGGTACGCATTCGCCTTGGCCGACGTGTCCGTCCTGCGTCAGCGTCACCTGCACCACCTCGGCCACCGTTTTGGAGCCGCGCGAAATAGTGAAGGTGCCAGCAATGGCAAACTGCTCGGCAAAGACGTCCAGCTTGGTCATTTCAACTCGCCTTGCGTAGCCGCGGATCAAGCGTGTCGTGCAGCGCATCACCCAGTAGGTTAAAGCCAAACGACAGGAACAGGATCGCAAAGCCTGCAAACACCGCCGGCCGTGGCGCAAGCAGCAGGAAATTGCGGCCTTCCGACAGCATCAGTCCCAGCGAGGGGATCGGTGGTTGCGAGCCCAGCCCCGTGAACGACAGCGAGGCTTCCACCAGAATGGCGGCGCTGAGCAACAGGCTCGTTTGCACCAGCACGACCGAGGCCAAAGTTGGGTAGCAGGTGCAAAAAGATGATGCGGAAATCCGAGGCGCCGATGGCCTTGGCGCCGTTGACATATTCGCTCTCGCAAATGACCAGAGCCGGCCCACGCAGCAGCCGCGCAAAGATCGGCGCATAGACAATGGCAATGGCAAGCGCCGCGCTCCGTGCGCTCGGCCCCAAAATGGCGATGACGCCAATGGCCAAGAGCATGATGGGAAAGGCGAACAGGATATCCATCAGCCGCATGACGATGCGCTCGAACCAGCCGCGATAATAGGCCGCCAGCATGCCCAGCGTGCCGCCAAGCACCAGCGCCAGCAGCACGGCGGTCACGCAGGTTAAAAGCGAAGCGCGATAGCCATAGACGATGCGCGACAGCACATCGCGGCCCAATTGGTCGGTACCCGGAAATTGAGCCAGTTCGGCCCCTTCATGCGCTGCACGATGACTCGGGCATAAGGGTCCTGCAGGCCCAGAACGGGCGCGAAAATAGCGCCCAGCACCCGGAGCGCCACCAGCGCCACGGCAAAGGACAAGAGCTTGTTGCGACGGATGATCATTTCGACACCCGGGGATCGATCACTGCATAGAGCAGATCGACCAGAAATTGACGATGACGAAGCTGGCGGTGAGCACCAGAATGGAGGCCTGCACCAGCGGATAATTGCGCTCGGAAATCGCCCCCAGCACCAGTCTTCCCAGCCCCGGAATGGCAAACACCTGCTCGATGACAATGGCCCTGCCCAGCAGATACCCGGCGGAAACGCCGACACTGGTGATGAAAGGGATCAGCGCATTGCGCAAAGCATGCTTATAGATGATGCGCCGCCGATCTGCCCCCTTGGCCTTGGCGGTGCGGATATAGTCCCGGCTCAAGGCATCGAGCATGGCCGAACGCACCAGCCGCGACAGGTTGGCCAGCATGGGCAGCGACAGCGCGATCACCGGCAGCACCATGCGCTGCAAATTGCCCAAGGGGTCCTGCGTGAACGGCACATAGCCCAGCGCCTGCACGCCCGGCAGCAGTTTTGACACGAGAAAAATCGACACGATTCCCAGCCAGAAGGACGGAATGGTCAGCCCCGCAATCGCCCTGATGCGCACCGCAACTTCGGAGGCATTGCCGCGCGCCTGCGCCATGAAAGCGCCCAACGGAATGGACAGGCCCGCGCCGACCGAGATGGACAGCAGCGTCAGTTCAATCGTCGGCCACATATTGGCGGCGATTTCGTCCAGCACCGGCCGACCGGTCCAGATCGAAGTGCCGAAATCGCCCCGCACAATGCCCCAGATCCATTGCCCATATTGAATGGGCAGCGGCAGATCGAGGCCAAGCCGGCTACGCAAGGCCTCGACGCGCTCGGGCGTCACCTCGGTATTGGCGCCCAGCATGATGGTCACGGCATCGCCCGGGATCAGCCGGATCATCAGGAAAACGACGATCGAAATGCCGAACAATACGACCGCAAGGTCGATCAGCCGGCCGATCCAGAAACGCTGCGCCATATTTTTAGACCTAGTGAAAGAAGGCCGGCGCTGCTGAAGCGCCAGCCTGAGGGACTATTCCGCCTTGGTCGTATTGACCAAGCTGGTCAGCCGCCCATTCGGGAAGATTTCAAACCCGTCCACGCCATTGGCGACGGCCGTGTAGAGCGTGCCATAGGCGATATGCGCGGCAGGGCCGTCACAGGCCAGCTTGGTCTGCACCTGATCATAGATCGCCTTGCGGGCGGCCGGATCGGTCTCGGCGCGGCCTTCATCGAGCCAGTGTCGATTTCGGGGTCTTCATACTTAAAGACGTTGGTCGAGCCACCACCGCGGAAGGTGCGGTAGAAATATTCGTCCGGATCGGGGCTGCCGCCATTGGCCGAGATGAAGGTGTCGAAGTCCGAATTCTTCCAGGACTGCACGAAATCGCCGATTTCCTGGGTGACGAGGCTCACTTCGATGCCGCCGGCCGCCAGCTGCTGCTGCACCACCCGGGCGATGTCGCGGGTATCCTGGCGCGGCAGCACGTTCATCGTGAGTTTGAGCGGGGTGGTTACACCGGCCTCGGCCAGCAATGCCTTGGCGCCTTCCACGTCCTGCGTGTAGCAGGCGAATGTGGACGGATCGACAGCCCAATTGACCAGAGCCGGCGAGAGGGGACCGGCTGGAACGCCCGAGCCGAACAGAGCCGCATCGATGATTTCCTGCCGGTTGAGCAGCATATTGATCGCGGTGCGCACCTTGGGATTGGTGAAGGGTTCGCGGCTCGCATTCATACCCAGCAGCGTATAGGCGATGTCGTGGGTTTCCTGCAGCGTGACATTGGGTTGGCCCTGCAATTGCAGCGCCGTTGCCGGATCGATGCCGGGCAGCAGGTCATATTCCCTGCTGGTGACGCCGACTGGCGGGTCGCCGATTCCGGCACGAAATTGAACTTCACACCATCGAGCTTGGGCAGCCCATCGCGGTAATAGTCTTCGTTCTTCGCGAGGCTGATAAAGCCATTGGGCTGCCATTCGGCAAACTTGAACGGCCCGGTGCCGATCGGGGTCTGCTGCAGGCCCTCGACATTGGTTTCGACTTCAGCCGGCACGATGGCAATGCCCGACAGCGAGGTCAGGATCGGCGCAAAGGGCGCGTCCAGCGTGAATTTGATCGTCGTCGGATCGACCACTTCAATGCCGGTGATCGGGGTCACGCGGCTGGCGAGCGGGGAGGCGACGGCGGCCGATTGCACGCGGCGGATCGAGGCGGCCACGTCGTCGGCATCCATGGCCGAACCATCGTGGAATTTGACGCCGGCACGCAGCTTGAACGTATAGTTCAGCCCGTCAGGCGAAATCTCCCAGCTTTCCGCCAGACCCGGCACCACGGCCAGATCCTTGTCGATGGCGGTAAGCCCCTCATAGATATTGGACTGCACGATCACCACCGAATTGAACGCGGTGATCAAATGCGGATCGAGCCCCGCCGGCGATGAATCGATCGCCACATTCAGGGTCGCCGCCGACGCCATCCCCGTCAGCAGCGTAGTGGCCAAAAGAGCGGCCGTGGTCTTTCTCAACGACATTGTTCCCTCCAGAGCGATGAGTGACGCGATTGGTACTTAAAATCTAAGTCCAATATAAAACCAGTCTGGACTTTTGTGACGCTATGGTACTAACTCGTCAAGCGCTAGTAAGCGCGAAACGGCGTAAATCCCTGTCTTTCCGGCAGATTTGCATATGACTTTCGGCGGAGTGGCCATGCCGGCAGAGGCACTGCTGACTATTGAGGATTTGCGGATTTCCGCTGGTGGCCGTCCGGTCATCGAGGGAGTGTCGCTTGAGATCAAGGCCGGCGAAATGCTGGGCCCGGTGGGGGAATCGGGCTGCGGTAAATCGGTGACCGCGCTCTCCATCATGCGGCTATTGGCCGAGCCGCCGATGCGCATCGATGGCGGCTCCATCCGCTATGATGGGCAGGACATTCTGGCGCTGGATGAACACGCGCTCGAACGCTTGCGCGGCGACCGCATCGCCATGATCTTTCAGGAGCCGATGACCTCGCTCAATCCGGTCTTTACCGTGGGCGACCAGATTTCCGAAGTCGTGCTGCTGCATCGCGATGTGTCGCGGCAGGTGGCCGATGCCCGCGCTGTGGAGCTCTTGACCCGTGTCGGCATTCCCGCGCCCGCCGCCGCTATGGGTCGCTATCCCCATCAGCTGTCCGGCGGCCAGCGCCAGCGCGTCATGATCGCCATGGCGCTCGCCTGCGACCCGAGCCTGCTGGTTGCGGACGAACCGACCACCGCGCTCGACGTCACCGTGCAGGCGCAAATTCTCGATCTCATCGATGACCTGCGCCGCGAGACCGGCATGGCCGTGTTGCTGATCACCCATGATCTGGGCGTCGTCTCACAATATTGCGACCGCGTCGCCGTCATGTATGGCGGGCGCGTGGTCGAACAGGCCCCCTCGGCCGAACTCTTCGCCCATCCGCGCCATCGCTATACCGAGGCCCTGCTCCGTACCATTCCGGCCTCCAATCCGCCCGGCACGCGGCTCCCCGCCATTTCGGGCACCGTGCCGCCGCCCGGCAAGCGGCCCAATGGCTGCACCTTCCATCCGCGCTGCCACGCCAGTGTCTCGCGCTGCTCGGTGGACATGCCGGACCTGGTGGGATCAGCTCACCTGATCCGTTGCTGGAACCCGGCCTCATGAGCCTGCTCGAACTCGACAATCTCTCCAAGACCTATCCCGGCGCCAATGGCGCCGTGGTTCGCGCTGTCTCCGAAGTCTCGCTCACCATCGAGGCCGGCGAAGTGCTGGGGGTGGTGGGGGAATCCGGCTGCGGCAAATCCACACTCGGCCGTACCCTGTTGCGGCTGATCGAGCCCAGCGGCGGCTCGATCCATTTCGAGGGGCGCGATCTCATCAAGCTGAGCCGCCACGATATGAAAGCGGTGCGCCGCGACCTGCAGGTGATCTTTCAGGACCCCTTCGGCTCGCTCAATCCGCGCCACACTGTGGGCTATATCATTGCCGAACCGCTGGTGGTGCATCACGTCGGCGACCGCCGTGCCCGTGCCAAGCGCGTCGCCGAATTGCTCAATATTGTCGGCCTGCCCGAAGACGCCGCCGGCCGCTATCCGCATGAATTTTCCGGCGGCCAGCGCCAGCGCATCGCCATTGCCCGCGCCTTGGCGCTTGAGCCAAAACTGCTGGTGGCCGACGAAGCCGTCTCGGCGCTCGATGTCTCGATCCAGAGCCAGATCATCAATCTGATTGCCGAGCTGCGCCAGAAGATGAACTCGGCCATTCTGTTCATCAGCCATGATCTGTCGGTCATCCGCCATGTCAGCGACCGGATCGCCGTCATGTATCTGGGCCGCATTGTCGAGATCGGACCGACCGAAGCGATCATGACGGCGCCCAAGCATCCCTATACGCAGGCGCTGCTCTCCGCCGTGCCGCGCCCGGGCGTGACGCGGGCCGATCGCGTCATACTCAAGGGCGAATTGCCGGACCCGGCCAATCCGTCCGCCGGCTGCGCCTTTCACACTCGCTGCCCCAAGGTCATGGATATCTGCCACACCAAGCGACCCGTACTGGCCGCGCCGGGCGGAACGCTTGCCGGAGACGTCGCATGCCACCTCTATCCCTGACATTCGAGCGCGCCTTCGCCCCGCTTGGGGCCGCTGTGGCTGCCGGCCGCATTCCCGGCGGTGTGCTTGGCGTCATCGAGGCCGATGGCACGCGGCAAGTGCGCCATATCGGCAAGGCCCAGACGATCCCCACTGAGCGTCCGATGACCGAGGACACTTGGTTCGATCTGGCTTCGCTGACCAAAGTGCTGTTCACCACTCCCGCCATTCTGGCGCTGGCTGATGCCGGAACCATCGATCTCGACGCGCCGCTGACGACTATTCTGCCCGATTTTCGGCACTACAAAGCCGACGCCCGGGAGCGCCAAGTCACCTTCCGCCAATGCTCGGGCCACCAGACGCCGTTCCCGGCGGTCGAGCCCATCTACACCTATGGCCGTGACCCGGACCTGCTGCGCACCTTCATCCTGCAACGCGAATGGCGCGCTGGGCCTGCGGTCTATTCCGACATCAATTTCATCCTGCTCGGCTTCGTCCTCGAACGGCTGAACAAGAAGTGGATCCGCGAGCTCGACGCCGGCCCTGGTTTCTGCCTGGTCGGCCAATCCGCAAGAATCAGCCGCCACCGAAGACTGCTATTGGCGCCACCGCGTGCTGGTGGGCGAAGTGCATGACGACAATTGCTCGGCGCTTGAGGGCGCCGGCCATGCGGGCCTCTTCGGCACTGTCCATTCCGTGCTCGACCACGCCCGCGGCCTGCTCTGACGGCACCGGCGCTTCACCCCAAGCCATCGCGCTGATGCGCCAACCCATCCATGGCAACCGCACCCATGGCTGGGAAAAGTCCTATGCCGGCTGGTCTGGCGGCGATCTCTGCAGCCCCCAAACCATCGGCCATACCGGCTTTACCGGCACCGGCCTCTGGGTGGATTTTGCCGCTGGCCGCGCCTCGGACTCTGCTGACCAATCGCGTCCACCCCACCCGCCATTTCGATAGCGGTATTGTCGCTCTCCGCCATGCTGTCGGCGACGCCATCAACGGGAACTAGAGACATGCAACCCATCTGGGCCATCGGGCTGATGACCGGCACTGTGCTGGACGGCAATATCGACATTGCCCTGCTGCGGACTGACGGCGAGACCATTTCCGAATTCGGCGCCTATACCCCGGCCCCTTATGGCGCGGACCTGCGCGCTATTGGTCGAAACCCTCGACACCGCCCGCAAATGGAACTTTGCCGCTGAGGACCCCGCCATCTTCGCCAAGGCGGAAAAGGCCCTGACCGAAGCCCAGTCCAATGCCGTGCGTGACTTCGTCATCGCCCGGGGCCTGAGCATGGCCGATATCGGCATTGTCGGCTTTCACGGCCAAAGCGTGCTGCATCGTGCGCCCCAGCCCGGCCGCATCGGCGCCACCCGCCAACTCGGCGATGGCGCGTTGATGGCGGATATGCTGGGCACCAAAGTCGCCTATGATTTCCGCAGCGCCGATGTGGCCGCCGGCGGGCAGGGGGCTCCGCTCTCGGCCATCTATCACGCGGCACTTTTGCGCGGCCTCAAAGCCAATGGCGATACGGCCGTGCTCAATCTGGGCGGCGTCGCCAATATCACTCGGTGGGATGGCGAGGACCTCGTCATCGCTTTCGACACTGGCCCTGCCAATGCCCCGATCAACGATTTCGTCGGCGCGCTCGGCTCGGGCGATATGGACCGCGATGGCAAATTGGCACTGGCCGGCACCGTCGACGAAGCCCGCCTCGCCAAGCTGCTCGAACACCCCTATCTGCGTGCGGCCTATCCCAAGTCGCTCGATCGCTTCTGATTTCACCGCTGATATGGCCAAGGGCGAGAGCGCTGAAAACGGCGCAGCCCTGCTCACCGCCTTCACCACCTCGGCCGTCGGCAAGGGGCTAGACCTGCTGCCCCGCCGCCCCAAGCGGATCATTGTCTGCGGCGGCGGTCGGCGCAATCTGGCTATCATGGCCATGCTGCCCCAGCGGGCGGGTGTGGAGGTGATCCCCGCCGAAACCGTCGGCTGGCGCGGTGACGCCATCGAAGCTGAATGCTTTGCGTTTTTGGCCGTGCGGGTTTTGCGTGGTCTGCCGATCAGCTTCCCGACGACGACGGGTGTGCCAGCGCCGATGACGGGCGGGCGGCTGGCTGGGTAGTCAGGCCACCACCGGCTTCTGCGACGTCCGCGCCCCCACTGCGCAAGCCGCAATGATCAGTGCGCCGCCGAGATACAGCTCCAGCCCCGGCACTTCGGCGAAAAACAGCCAGCCAAACACCGCCGCCCAGATCAGCCCGGTATAATCGAGCACGGCAAACACCGAGACCGGCACACGCTTGAGCCCGTTGATCAGCAGCAGGAAGCCGCCGGCTCCCAAAATCCCGATCAACACCGCTTGGGCCGCCACAATCCCGGTGGGAATAACGAAATTGCTCGCCGCCAAGGGCAGGGTGAACGCCGCCGCCACGACCGACTGCGCCAGCGTGATCGCCGCCGCACTTTCATCGCCCGAATGGTGCTTGAGCAGCACCAGCGTCAGCGCATAGCAGAGCGGCGCCGGGATCGCCGCGCCCCGAGCCGGGATATCGGCCGACCCACCCGTCATCGCATCGCCGCCACCAAAGACGATAATGGCCGAGCCGATCCCGCCCAGCACCAGCGCAATCACCGGCTGCAATCGCACCGGCTCGCGCAGCGCCAGCATGCCCAGCCCTGTCACATAGACCGGCGCCGTCATGGCCAAGGCCGCCGCAATCGCCAGCGGCAAATGGCTCACCGCATAAAAGAACATGAAGGCGGTGACCGAAAACAGCGCCCGCGCATGATGTGTCGGCCCAGATTACTCCGCTTGGGCCGAGCCCCGCGGCTCAACCAGATCCACAATACCAGCCACACCGCCGCCCCGGCAAAGCGCACGAACACCACTTCAAATGTCGGCAAATGCGCGCCCAGCGCCTTGGCCACCGCATCCATGGCGCACAGCACGACAATACCAGCGGCGCCAAGCCTGATGCCGCTCAGGGGAGTGTTCATGCCTGCAATGCTTTCATGAGGAAACTACGGGTGCGGCCCCGGGGAAGTCTTCGAGCGCGCCGAATACGGCATAGCCCGCTTTGCGATAGGTCCGCAACGCCACCGGGCTGAACGTGTCGATATAGGCGCCATGGCAGCCCCGGCTGATCGCCTCGGCCTCGGCCGCCGCCAGCAATTGCCCGGCTATGCCCTTGCCGCGCTGGGCTTCGTCGATCCACAGCCATTGGATATAGAGCCAGCCCCGGGCGGTGTAGCCGGATAGGCCGGCGGTCACGGTGTCGCCATCGTGGAGCAGGACGGCGAGGGCTCGGCGGTCGGATGGGCCGACATCGGTGCGGTTGAATGCGGTGAGCTCGTCGCCGATGCGGGCTATTGCCGGATCGGTGGTGTCATCGGTGATATGAAAATTCATTGCACCGGCCCCCCAGCCTCAATTTGTCCCGCTACCCACGATGTCATTCCCGCGAAAGCGAGAACCTCCGTTTACTTCCTTGCATCGCCAACAGAGGTTCCCGCTTTCGTGGAATGACACTGTGGTGGGACTGATGCAGCGCTATCCTACTGGTCCTCTCATCCGCCCTGCAGGGCACCTTCTCCCACGAGGGGGAGAAGGGAATTCAGTGCCGGCTCAAACACGGAGCCAACCCTCGCCCCTTGTTGGAGAGGGACAGCAATTTCTTCGTTCAGAAGAAATTGCAGGGTTAGGGGTGCGGTGCCTCCGCAACCAACCCCTACGCCAACGCCTTCCGCAAATTCCCCCGGCCGCCTCAAGCGCCTTGCCCGCCGCCAGCACATCGACACCCTTTTCCAGCATCACTGTCGCCAGCTTGATGCTGCCATCGGCAATATCCAGCGTCTGCCGCGCGGTGTCGTAGTCCGCCCCGGTCAGCGCCGCGACCATCTTGGCGGCGCGGTCTACCAGCTTCACATTGGTGGGCTTCATCTCCACCATCATGCCGCGATAGACAAAGCCCAGCTTGATCATCACGCCGGTCGAGATGCAGTTGAGCGCCGCCTTCTGCGCCGTGCCCGCCTTCATGCGCGTCAGAACCGGCAAGGAACTCGCTGCCCGTCTCCAGCAACACGGCAATGTCGGCCACTTCGCCCAGCTTCCCGCCCGGATTGTTGAAAATGCCGATGGTCAGCGCCCCCGCCTTGCGCGCATGCACCAGCCCTGCAATGGCGTAAGGCGTGCGCCCGCTGGCGGCGAGGCCAATCACCACGTCATTGGGCCCCACCTGCACCTTGTCGAGATCGGCTTGCGCCAGCTCTTCACTGTCCTCGGCGCCTTCGGCCGCCAGTGTCAGCGCGGTCGAGCCGCCCGCCATCAGCGACAAAGCTCGCTCATAGGGCCAGTTGAAGGTTGGCGGCAATTCGGCCGCGTCTTGCGTCGCGATCCGGCCCGAAGTGCCCGCGCCCATATAGATCAGCCGCCCGCCCTTGGCCAAGCGCTCGGCGCCCCGGTCGATCGCCTCGGCCAAAGCGGGCGCTGCGGCCTGCACGGCGGCGATAGCAGCAAATTGCCCCTCAAGGATGCCCAGCACCGAGTCGCTGCTGCCCCAATCCTCGATACCGGCAAAGCGCGGGGAGGCGGATTCTGTGGTGCTCATGGAATAACCTTTTTGTCGGAACGCCGTTTGGCTGTGCATGGGCCGGCGATTTTTGCTTTACACATTTCACCGGCTGGTGAATGATATTGGTATTGAATTGGCTTTCAAGTGGTCTTGTAGGGGCCGGGTGAGGATATATGGCACGGTTGTAGCTGCGCGGCATCAAAAAGCGCTTCAAGGCAACCGAGGTCTTGCATGGCATTGATCTCGATATTGGCGACCGCGAATTCGTCGTCTTTGTCGGCCCCTCCGGCTGCGGCAAGTCCACTCTGCTGCGCCTGATCGCCGGGCTCGATCCGATCAGCGATGGCGAATTCACCCTCAATGAAAAGCGCATGAACGACGTGCCGCCCTCCAAGCGCGGCATTGCCATGGTGTTCCAGTCCTACGCACTTTATCCGCATATGGATGTCTATGAGAACATGGCCTTCGGCGCCCGCCTCATGGGCCTCGATAAGCCCGAAGTCGAAGCGCGCATTGCCGAAGCCGCCCGTATGCTGCGCCTCAATGAACTTTTGCAGCGCAAACCGCGCGAACTCTCGGGCGGCCAGCGCCAGCGCGTCGCCATTGGCAGGGCTCTGGTGCGCAAGCCCGAAGTCTTCCTGCTCGATGAGCCGCTGAGCAATCTCGACGCGGCCCTCCGCTCCGAAGTGCGGCTCGAAATCGCCAAGCTGCATCGCGATATCGGCGGCACCACCATTTACGTCACTCACGACTGTGTCGAGGCCATGACGCTGGCCGACAAGATCGTGGTGATGAATCTGGGCCGCATCGAACAGGTCGGCAGCCCGCGCCAATTGTTCTGAAACCCCGGCCAATACCTTCGTTGCCACCTTTATCGGCTCGCCCAAAATGGCGCTGATCGATGTTACCGCGCAGGGCGGCAAGGTCGGCATTGCCGATGGCGGCGCGGTGTCCATGGCCGCGCCCGCGGGCGAAACCGCCTTCAAACTCGGCGTGCGGCCCGACGCGCTCAAGCTCATGCGCGGGGCAGGCGAGGGCTTTGCTGCCAGCGTCGTTTATGCCGAATATCTGGGCGACAACGCCTATGTCTATGCGCGCCTCGCCGATGGCACGCTGGTCAGCGTGCGGACCGAACCCAACGATCTCTACGTGCCCGACGAGGCGGTGACCATTTCGGTCGATCCGGCTCAGGTGCACTTCTTTTCCGCCGGGGATGGACGGCGGCTGACAGTTTAGGGAACGACGTTTTTCGACATTCAAGGAGGAAACTATGAACAAGACTGCAATCCGCATCAGCGCGGGCCCGGGAGCACTGCTGATCGCGCTGCCCGCCATGGCCCGAGACCTGACATTCTGGAGCTGGCGCCAGAAGACCGCGCTCAATATGAGCAGTTCATCGATACATTCGAGGCTGCCAATCCGGGCATCACCGTCACCTTCGAAACCTTCGAAGCGGCCAATTACAACACCATTCTGTCCACGGCTCTGGCCGGTGGCACGGGCCCCGACCTGATGATGGTGCGCGCCTATGGCGGCATGGAAAACGTCGCCTCGGCCGGCTATCTCGAGCCGCTCTCGACCGAAACCATTCCGGCTCTGGCCGATTTCGCTGATACGGCTCTGGCCGCCGAAACCATGCGCTCCGACCAGACGCTTTATGCCGTGCCCTTTGCCAGCCAGACCCAGCTGGTCATCTACAACAAGGGCATTTTCGACGCCAATGGCATCACCGAACCCCAGACTCGGGATGAGCTGCTTGCCGCCTCGAAAAAGCTCAAGGACGCCGGCATCATGCCCTTTGCCAACGGCACGGCAACCGCCCGGCAGAATGAAACCATCGTCTTCGACCTGACCGCGTCCATCATGGGCAAGGGCTTTTACGATGACCTGATGGCCGGCAAAGCTGATTTCACCGATGCCCGGTTTGTCGAAGCCCTGACCGCGCTCAAGGACATCACCCAGTATTTCCCCGATGGTTTTATTGGCCTCGACTACCCCTCCGCCCAGCAGCTGTTCAGCTCGGGCATGGCCGCAATGTTCGCCGGTGGCTCTTATGAACTGGCAACCTTCGCCACGCAGAACCCCGATATCGAACTGGGCGTCTTCGCCGCTCCCGGCAAGACGGCCGAGGACGAAAAGCTGGTCGGTCTCTACTACGATGGCGGCTATGCGGCCAATGCCAATGGCGCCAATAAGGAAGCCGCGCTGAAGTTCCTCAACTTCGTGTCGAGCCAGAATTTGGCCGAGCCTTCGCCAACACGCTCAACAACATTTCGACCATTCCGGGCGTCACATTCGACAATCCGCTACTGGCTGAAGTCGCCGAGCTGAACAAATCCTCCATCCCCTATCTGATGCTGGTCCACTTCCGCTACGGCGAGCCCTCCGGCTCGGTCCTGCTGCAGACCGAAGTCCAGAAACTGCTGGCCGACCAGACCACCCCAGAAGCTGCCGGCAAGGCAATCACCGATGGCCCGGCCGCCCGGTACGAGCCGTTCAAGAAGTAATTGATCCGGCCTCTCCCCTGTGGGGAGGGGCCAATATTTCAGGTTTGGCCAGCCGCCATCCGAACTGCGAGAATTCAATGCCCCAATTACGGATGACTGGACGTGGCCTTTGGATCACGGCGCTGCTGGTGCCGCCGCTGGCCTTTGTTGCTTTGTTCATCGTCTATCCGATCGTGGCGGCTTTCGCTTATGCCTTTTTCGACTGGAATGGCCTGCTGCGCGGTGAATTCAGCGGCCTCGCCAATTTCCACACCGTGCTTTTCGTCGAGCCCTATGCCAGCTGGACGCGCAACGCCTTTACCCACAACGTCATCGTGTTTTTCGCCCTGATGGTGCTGCAGAACGGGCTGGGCTTCATCCTCGCCTATGCGCTGTGGCGCGAATTGCCCGGCGCCCGCTTCCACCGCGTCGCTGTCTTCCTGCCGGTCGTGCTCTCCACCATTATCGTGGGCTATCTGTTCAAGCTGTTCCTCCACCCGCTCTTCGGCGTGGTCAATATCAGCCTGCGCGGCATGGGCTCGGGCTTTATCGCCCAGCCCCGGCTGGGGCAGGATCTCGACCGCGCTCTGGGCGCTGATCGTCGCCAATGCCCGGCACATGGTGGGCTTCCCCACCCCGGTCTTCCTTGCCGGTATGCAGCGCATTCCCACCGAAATGCTCGATGCCGTGCGTATGGAAACGCAGAGCGAATGGGTCAAGATCACCAAGATCGTCTGGCCGCTCGTCGCCCCCAGCGCCACCATCGTTTTCACCCTGCTGTTTGTGGGCGCCTTCAACTGGTTCGAGCTGCCCTATATCATGGCCGGGCTCGATGGCTCGCCCTATGGCTCGACCGACGTATTGGGGCTTTATTTCTATCGCACCGCCTTCGGCAATGTCTCCTCCGGCCAGCAGGATTTTGGCCTCGGTAGCGCGCTTGCCGTGCTGATCTTTGTCTTCATCGCGGCCATTGCCAGCGTCATCACCGTCCGGTTGCGGGCCCGGGAGATCCAGATTTGAACGCCGCCACCACCATCAATTACGACCGCCGTGGCCTGCTCGGCACGCTGGGCCACGATGGTCTGCTCCAGATCATCCTGATCGCCAACACCGTGATCATGCTGATGCCCATCATCATCATGGTGTTTTCGGCCTTTAAGACCACGCCTCAGATTTTCCAGTCGCCCTTCGGCATTCCCGATTTCACCAATGTGGTGAACTTCGTCAAAATCTGGAACGAAACCAATTTCCTGCGCTACCTGCTCAATTCCTTCATCGTCACGGGCGCCTCCATGGCGCTGATCCTGACGCTGGGCACCATGGCCGCTTATGCCATTGCCCGCTATGAATTCTGGGGCGCCGGCTTCATCCTGATGTTCTTCCCGGCGGGTCTCACCCTGCCGCTCAAGCTGGCCATCATTCCGCTCTTCATGCTGATGCGCGATCTCGGCGTTCTCAATAATCAGCTCTCGCTGATCTTCGTCTACACCGCCATGGGCCTGCCCACGACGGTCTTCATCCTCACCGGCTTCATCCGCACCCTGCCCAATGAACTCGAAGATGCCGCCCGCATGGATGGCGCCAGCGAAGCGCGCATCATGTGGTCCATCATGCTGCCTTTGGTGCGGCCCGCCATGGTCATCGCCGGCATTCAGAATGTGGTGCCGATCTGGAACGATTTCTTCTTCCCGCTGGTCTTCATCCAGCGCGATAATCTCAAAACCCTGCCTCAGGGCCTCACCACCTTTATGGGGGAATACACCACCGATTGGGGCGTGCTCTTCTCGGGCCTGACCCTCTCGGCGGCACCGATCATCATCATCTATATTGTGCTCTCCAAGCAGTTCATCTCCGGCATGACCTCGGGAGCCGTCAAATGAGCCTCAAGCTGGTCAAGGGCTCGCTGGTCGTCTCCTGCCGAGCGCGAGGATAATCCACTGCACGGCCCGCAATTCATGGCCGCCATGGCTCTGGCCGCCCGCGATGGTGGCGCCCCGGGCATTCGCGCCAATGGCGCGACCGATGTGGCCGCGGTCAAGGCCGCCGGCCTGCCGGTCATCGGCATCGACAAGGTGTTTTCCGAGGACGTGCCGGTCTACATCACCCCCTCCATCGCCAGTGTCGACCGGCTCGCTGCGGCAGGCGCCGATATCATCGCCTTCGATTGCACGCAGCGCCCCTGCAATGGCGACACCCCGCTCGATATCATCCGCCACATAAGCGACACGCTGGGCCTAGAAGCCTTCGCTGACATCTCGACGTTGGAAGAAGGTCTGCTCGCCGCCGAACTGGGCGCGACCTATATTTCGACCACCCTGTCTGGCTATACCGAATATACCGAGCCCAAGCCGGACCTGCCCGATTTCGCGCTAATCGAAGCGCTGGCCAGCCGCGTCAGCGTGCCCATAGTCGCCGAGGGCCGTTTCAACACGCCCGAACTGGCGCGCCGTGCGCTCGATGCCGGCGCCTATGCCGTGGTCGTGGGCACAATGATCACCAATCCGCGCGAAATCACCAAGGGTTTCGCCAAAGCCATTGCGGCTGCTCCATGAGCTATCTCGGCGTCGATATCGGTGGCACGGCCTCGCGCTACGTGTTGGCCGATGCGGCCGGAACCCTGATCGCGCGGCTCCGCCGGCGGCGCCACCGGGCACATCTTCAATCCCCTCGAACGGCAAAAGCTTGAAGCGGTGCTGACCGCCATCAAAGCCGCCTTGCCCACGGGAACCAGCCTCTCCGCCGCCTGTTTCGGCATTACCGGCTCGGGCGACAAGGTCCACGACGAAGCCGCCGCCCTGATCGGCGCCCACCTTTCGCTGCCCGCCAAATCAGTCCGCCTCACCGACGATATGGAACTGGCCTACCGCGCCGCCTTCGCGCCGGGCGCGGGCCATCTGATCTCCGCTGGCACCGGCTCCATTGGCCTGCACGTCACAGCCGGTGGCGAGATTATCCGCGTCGGGGGCAGGGGGCTACTCATCGATGATGGCGGCTCGGGGACCTGGATTGTCCTCACCGCGCTGGACCGCCTCTATCGTGGAATCGACGAAACAGGCTCCACGGCCCAAGCCCAAATCCTCGCCGACGAACTCTTCACCGCCATCGGCGGCAGCGATTGGGACAGCACCCGCGCCTATATCTATGGCAGCGATCGCGGCCGCATCGGCGCCTTGGCCCAAGCCGTCGCCCGCGCCGCCACAAATGGCGATGCCCTCGCGCTCGACATCCTCATCCGAGCCGGCGCCGAACTGGCCCGCCTCGGCCGCGCGCTGGTGCAGCGGGCCGGGCGTCTGCCCATCGGCTATGTCGGCGGCATTATCGATCTGCACCCCGCCATCCGCGAGAGCCTTGCCGCCTCCCTGCCGGATGAAACCCTGCTCTATCCCCGCCTCGACGCCGCCGCCTTTGCGGCGCAATGGGCCCACGACTGAAAATCATTGCCCTAGCCGCGGCCTTTCCCTAAAGGTGGGCCTTCCGCAAACCGGGATTCTCGCACCATGACCGGCAAAGCTTACGTCGTCGATGAACTGATCTCCGCCAAGGCCATTGCCGCTCGCGTTGAAGGGCTGGCGCGCGAAATCTCGGCCCATTACGCCGATACCGACAAGCTCGTCGTCGTTGGCTTGCTGCGCGGCTCCTTCATCTTCATCGCCGATCTGGTGCGCGAGCTGGACCTGCCCGTCGAGGTGGATTTCATGGAGGCCTCCTCCTATGGCAATTCCACCGAATCCAGCCGCGAAGTGCGTATCCTCAAGGATCTGCGCGGCGAGATCGAAGGCCGCGACGTGCTGGTGGTCGAGGACATTGTCGACACCGGCTACACGTTGCGCCACGTCCTCGACATCCCGGGTACGCGCCACCCCCGCCGCATCGAAGTCTGCGCCCTGCTCAACAAGCCCTCGCGCCGCGAAACCGATGTGAAAGCCCGCTGGGTCGGCTTCGACATCCCCGACCGCTTTGTGGTCGGCTACGGCATCGACTACGCCCAACGCAACCGCAACCTGCCCCATATCGGGGCGGTGCGGTTTACAGAATAGGGACCGCCGCCACCCGCCGCGGACGCCGCTCATTCCACGCCAGCATCAATCCGGCTGCCACCACCAGCAGCGCACCACAATAAACCATCTGCGCCGGCTCCTCGCGCCAGAACAGATAGCCGAATACAAAGCTCCAGATCAGCGCCGAATATTCGACCGTCCCCAGCACGCTGGCCGGCACCAGCCGCGCGGCATCGACCAGCAGATATTGCGCCGTGCCGCCCACCAGCCCCGTCGCCACGACCATCACGATCTGCGGCGTGCTCATGCCCTGCCAGAAGGGCAGCGATACCGCGCCCATCACCAGCACATAGAACAGATTGAGCGAAAAGATCTGCACCAGCGAGCTCTCCGTCTTGGAGATCGTGCGCATCAGGATCATCGCCACGGCCCAGCAGAGTGCCGCCGCCAGCACCAGAATGGCGGGCAGGCTGAAGCCAAACCCGGCCGGATTGCACGCCACGATCACCCCGAAAAACCCGATACCCGCCGCCCCAACCCGGGCCAGCGTCAACTGCTCCTTGAGGAAGATTACCGCCAGGATCGTGGTCAGCACGGGGGCGAAATAATACAGCGTCGTCATCTCGGCCAGCTGCAGCTCGCGCCCGGCCGAATAATACATGCACCACGCCGCCAGCGTCAGCACGGCCCGCAGCAGCATCATGGATTTATTGGGCGAAGTGATCAGCCCGCGCACCAGTTTGCCCCGCCCGAATATGAGGCACAGCACCACGATCACCACACTGCGGGTGAACAGAATTTGCATCACCGGCAGGTCATAGATGACGCCCTTGACCAGCGCGTCATGCACGGCAAATAGCGAATAGGCAAAGGTCCCCAACGCCATGCCCTTGAGCGAGGTGACGTCGGCAACACGGGGCATGGATTGGGCGGACACGGGGGTGAACTCTGGGGCTCGAAGCTGCCGCATCTAGCTGGAATTCGGATGACCCGGCAAGGGGCTTATCGAGCCCCTACTTCTGCCACATCCCCCGCATCTGTGCGCCGATATCGATCCGCGCCGGGCCGGGCGATAGCCCCTCGATATGGGCCGGTTTCACCGCTGGCCACAGCACGTCATCGAACAGCACGCTCATCGAGCGGGGAATGAACCGGCTGCGCTGCGCATAGATATGGCGGTCGCCATACTGGCTCTGCTGGGTCACGTAGAAGCGCTGCGGTGTGATCACATGCAGCTCGTCCTTGGCGCGGGTCATGGCCACATAAAGCAGCCGCCGCTCCTCCTCCAGCTCATGGGTCGAGCCGGTCCCCGTGTCGGAGGGAATGCAGCCATCCACCACATTGAGCACATGGACCGATTTCCATTCCTGCCCCTTGGAGGAATGGATGGTCGACAAGATCAGATAATCCTCGTCGCGGCTGGGCACACCCGACTGGTCCGACGTCGCATCGGGCGGATCAAGCGTCAATTCGGTCAAAAACCGCTCGCGGCTCGGATAACCAGCGGCGATCTGTTCGAGCTGGATGATATCGGCCACCCGCACTGGGCGTCTTCATAGGTCTGCTCCATCAGTGGCTCATACCACAGCCGCGCATAGCCCAGCTCCAACGGCCAGCTGGCCTCCCGCCGCGCCAATCGGCCCACGAGGTCCACCAGCCCCGCCCAGCCCTCGGCTGCCCGCAAGGGCACGGGCAATTCGGCCAATACCTTGACCGGTTGCGGCGACGCAGTCATCGCGTCCAGCACCTTGCCCGCCGAAGCCGGCCCGATTCCCGGCAGCAATTGCAGTACGCGGAACCCTGCCACCCGGTCGCGCGGATTTTCCACCCAGCGCAGAATGGCCAGCAGGTCCTTGATATGGGCGGCATCCAAAAATTTGAGCCCGCCGAATTTGACGAAGGGAATATTGCGCCGCGTCAGCTCGATTTCGAGCGGGCCGGAATGGCTCGAGGTGCGGAACAACACCGCCTGCTGGGTCAGCGCCGTACCGCCCTCGCGCGCCTCCAAAATCTTGTGCACCACATAGCGGGCCTGATCGGCCTCGTCCTTGACCGTCACCAATTGCGGCTTGGCGTCCGATTGCCGCTCGGTCCACAAATTCTTGGTGAAGCGCTCGCTGGCCAATCCGATCACCGCATTGGCTGCGGTCAGGATTGGCTGAGTCGAGCGATAATTGCGGTCCAGCGTCACGATATCGGCGGGCGGGGTAAACGCCGCCGGAAAGTCCAGAATATTGCGCACCGTCGCCGCGCGGAACGAATAGATCGATTGCGCGTCGTCGCCCACCACGGTCAGCCCATGGCCCTCAGGCTTGAGCGCCAGCAGTACTGATGACTGCAGCTTGTTGGTGTCCTGATATTCATCGACCAGCACATGATCGAACCGTCCCGATACCTCGGCGGCAATCGCCGGCTCGGCCATTATCCCGGCCCAATAGAGCAGCAGATCATCGTAATCGAGCACGTTCTGGGCCTGCTTGGCCTCGACATAGGCTTGGAACAGCGTGCGCAATTGCTCGCCCCACATGGCGCACCGGGGAATACGGTTTTCAGCACCTCGTCGAGATCACCCTGCGCATTGACCACGCGCGAATAGATGGCAAGACACGTCCCTTTGGTCGGAAACCGGCTCTTGGCATCGGACAGCCCCAGTTCATGCCGCACCAGATTCATCAGGTCAGCAGAGTCTTCGCGATCATGAATGGTGAACGCCGGATCGAGCCCCAATTGGCTGGCATGCTCGCGCAAGAGCCGCGCCCCAATGCCATGAAACGTCCCCGCCCGAGTCAAGGCATCGGTGAGCGCGCCCGAGGATGTGCCCAATACCTTGCCGGCAATTCGCTCCACCCGCCGGCTCATTTCGCCAGCCGCCCGGCGCGAAAATGTCATCAGCAATATGCGGCGCGGATCGGCCCCATTGACCACCAGATGGGCCACGCGATGGGCCAGCGTATTGGTCTTGCCCGATCCTGCGCCCGCAATCACCAGCAGCGGGCCGGGATTGACCTGCCCCACGCCATGCTCCACCGCCCGGCGCTGTTCGGCATTGAGGGCGTCAAGATAGGTGGCGGGGGCTGTCAGAATCGCGCAAAGCAAGCATGGCCGCACGATGCCATCTTTCCCTTTTTGTTCCAATCGCCGCGATCAGCCCAGCATCTGTCGCACCGAATTCGTGATCTCGGCATGATGATAGGGCTTGGCAAAGAACAGGCTGCCATCGGGCAGATCGTCGGCCGCGACCGAGCGCTGCCCCGATGTC
Organism: Devosia sp. A8/3-2; assembly: GCA_025452255.1. Lineage (GTDB taxonomy): Bacteria > Pseudomonadota > Alphaproteobacteria > Rhizobiales > Devosiaceae > Devosia. The sequence continues at coordinate 1,543 of CP104974.1, read as the reverse complement.
ACGATGATATGCACCGGCGGCCAGCGGCAGCGCACCGCAGCGGCGAGCTTGAGCCCGTCCATGCTGCCGGGCATGTCGATATCGGTAAAAATCAGCCTTACGCCTTCATCCTGCTCGAGGATGGCGATGGCTTCTGTCGGCATTGGCGGCCTCCAGCACCCGAAATCCGTCGTCCCGCAAATGGGCGACTATGCTCATGCTGACCAAGGGTTCGTCTTCGACAACCAATATAGTGACGTTCGCCGAGGTCATACCTCAGGCTCCCAATTAGGCGAGCCAGCCTGTGACTTGCGCCGGACCAACGGGCGTGGCCGGCTTTCGATCCAGCGCCGCCCATCACAAACGGTGGATAACAGCTGATTTGATCGCCGCCGATCCGGCAAAAATGACTAGTTCCTATGCAAAATAGGGCTATTGCGCTTGTTTTAGGCACGGGGATAACTAGCGCCGATGCCAAATTCCGCCCTCTCCATCCTGATTATCGACGAGAACCGCATTCGCGCCGCCATCATCGAGAGCGGCTTGCGCGAGGCGGGGCACGAGCGCGTCACCGTGATCCACGACGTCAACGAAGTGGCCCGCACCATCGCGGCCTCGGCCCCCGACGTCATCGTTATCGATCTCGAAAATCCCCAGCGCGACACGCTCGAACATTTCTTTTCGCTGTCCCGCGCCATCCAGCGGCCCATCGCCATGTTCGTCGATCGCTCCGATGGCGCCATGATTGAAAAGGCCGTTGAGGCCGGGGTTTCCGCCTATGTGGTGGATGGCCTCAAGAAGGAGCGGGTCAAGCCCATCCTCGATATGGCCATTTCTCGCTTCAATGCCTTTTCCCGGCTGACGCGCGAACTCGAACAGGCGCGCAGCGAGCTCGAAGATCGCAAGATCATCGACCGAGCCAAGGGTATTTTGATGAAGACGCGGGGCCTGAGCGAAGCCGATGCCTACAGCCTGCTCCGCTCCACCGCCATGAATCAGAACCGGCGCTCGGTTGATATCGCCCAAAGCCTTGTGACTGCCGCGAGCCTTTTGGGGCCGTAGGAGATATAATGTCCACCACCCAACTCACCGCCGGCTTCCTGCCTCTGCTCGACAGCATTCTTCTGGTGCTGGCGCGCGAGAAAGGCTTTGCCGAGGACGAGGGGCTGGACCTCACTCTGGTGCGCGAAACCAGTTGGGCCAATATCCACGACCGCGCGGCGCTTGGCCATTTCGATATTGCCCAGATGCTGGCGCCCATGCCGCTGGCCGCCAGCCTCGGACTGACGCCGCTGGCCATGCCCATGATCGCGCCTGTCGTGCTGGGCACGGGCAATAATGCCATCACCGTTAGTGACGCTTTGTGGCAGGCCATGGCAGGGCAGGGTGCCCCGGGCAATCTCGACCCGGGCCTGACCGGCGCGGCCCCGGCCAAAGTGGTCAAGGCGTCGCCGCGCAAGCTGCGCTTCGGCGTCGTGCATCAAACCTCTTCGCACAATTACGAACTGCGCTATTGGCTGGCCGCCAGCGGCATAATGCCCGATCGCGATATCGAAATCGTCGT